>NZ_JBHUIV010000006.1:0-124717 GCF_042683085.1 Shivajiella indica
GTACAAACATGTCTAAAAATAATAAAAAACATATCTGGGACACCCAAATCAGCAACCCGAAAATTACAAAATATTAAATATCAATTACTTATAATCAAATGGGACTGACGACTGTCGAAGTCAGGAAAGAGGTAAAATACATGAAGGAGGCAGTATAAAAGAATAACACAAAGCATACCACCCAAAAAGCTGGAAACCATAGCAAGCTTTTTTCACTTAACCAATTCTTTACTACAATAGAATAAAAAAACCAAAGGCAGCACAAAATGATGGACAGGGATGAAATAATCACAGTATAGGTTTGAAAAGTTTCCCAAAAACCCTGTAAGAAGAAGGAGTTGAATACAAACCAAATAGAAAATAAAACAATACCCAAAATGAAAATCTTTTGATAATGCCGCTTCCGGAATAAGGCCAAGAAGTAAAACCAAATCACAATGGTTTCCAAGTACAAAAAGCCCAAGTTAAAAATCCAGGAATTATTTATTCCCCTACTTCCATAATACCTTCCTACAGCCTCAGTTATCATGCCCAAAAAAATCACAGAAAACAAAATCCTGTGTGCCTTTTTATTTTCTTGGTCAATAAAAAAAGGGATTATCCCAATTCCGAAAGACAATAGAATGACGTAATTGTAAAATGTCCAAGGTAATTCCCAGTTCAAAGTATTTTATCTTTTTGCCTTGGATAATAATACATGAAAAATACCTGGTAATCAAAAAGTTTTTTTTTGGCTGGGTCAAAGGTTTTATTAACCTTAAATAGGGCTATTTAATAAAAGCTACACTTTTCCTGTATAGCCAGGGCAACATAAAGGCCAAACCGAACACCAGGTACATCAAGCCTGCAACCAACTGGTTGATGGTAAATAATAAATGTAAATGATCCAAGACAAAAACTGGATGGAACTGATAGGTCCCAAACAACAAAATGGCTTCAATATAAAACAGCAATATGGCCCAAGAAATCCAAAAATGGGGCAATTGAATCAAATCACTGTCTGCATAAGTTTTCATTTGAATCAGCTGGATCATAAACCTAAACACTAAAAAAACAATCAATAAGGCAAAAGGTAAAAAGGTGAAATATTGAAAAACAGAGTCAATGGGCTGAAAAAACAAAGAATTGACTAAGCCCCAGCATACTATGCCCAAACTAATCCAACCGATTCTTCTTCTGAATGCACGATTGACTTCAAGAAGGCATAGATAAAAAATTAATGAGAGTGATTCCGCATATACCCATCCAAAATTATATAGCAGGGAATTATTGATACCTTTTGAGGCAGTATATGCCCCGGCTAACTCCATTACTAAAGCGAGAAATAAGATAACGATAATACAATTTTGGGCGGTGGTTTCTATTCCTTTACTTTTAGGAAAAGGGAATAAAGAAAAAAGCAAACCGATTGCAATAATTAAAAGATAAATACTCCCGAACATGAACCTTAATTAACCAATACAAAGGTAGGAAGCAATAAAAAACCAAAAAATACCCTGTAGAGGGGATTTTTCAAGAAATACTACAAAAAAAAGGGCCACTTATTCAAAAAGTGGCCCTTTTTTCTTCAATTTATGATATCATCAGGCTGTTTTTTTACCTGAAATTTCCTTTTGATTTTCAGAGGCGATTTCTTTTTTCATGAGGTCAACCACTACAGGAGTAGCGATATAAATAGAAGAGTAGGTTCCAACCACAATACCAATCAGTAATGCAAATGAGAATCCTCTCAATACTTCACCACCGAAGATTAAGAGAACCAAGACTACGATTAAAGTAGTAAAGGAAGTAATCAATGTTCTGGCCATGGTTTGGTTAATGGCATCGTTAAACATTTTTACCAGTTTGGAAGTCCCTCTATTTTCTATATTTTCCCTGATACGGTCGAATACAATCACTGTATCATTGATAGAGTAACCGACTACTGTAAGGACAGCTGCAATGAATACCTGGTCTATTTCAAAAGTTGCCCCGAGTGCAGATGCAATGGCAAAGGCTGCAATGACGAAGAAAACGTCATGGACCAATGCTATGATGGAACCCAAAGAGAACTGCCATTTACGGAATCTTAACAAGATATATAAGAATATAGCAACCAAAGCGAAGAACATTGCTTCCGCTGATGATTTTTTGATATCATCTGCAACAGTTGCCCCAACTTTTGAAGAACCGGTAATTGCAAATTGTCCATCTTTTAAATTGGCAGCATCTGATGTGAAGGTCCAACCAGTAATTGTAGCTATTCCTTCTTTTACTTTTTGTTCTACCTCAGCATTAGAAGCATCATCATCTTCATTGATCAGATAGGAGGTGGTTACTTTCATGATGTTGTTGGCACCATAAGTCTTGACCTCCACAGAACCCTCAAATTCACCATCTAATCCTACTTTTAAGTCAGTTGCTGTTACAGGTTCTGCAAATTCCACGATGTAAGATCTGCCACCGGTAAAGTCTACGCCAAATTTCAATCCATTGATAGCAGCAATAGCAAGACCGATTACTATGATGGATGAGGAAATAAGGTATGCAATTTTTCTCTTTCCTAGGAAGTCAATGTTGAGATTGCTCAATACGTTTCCTGCAAATGGTGTGGAGAATGAAATTTTACTCTTATCTCCTTTTTTGGACATCCAGTGGACGATCACTCTTGTAATAAATACGGCAGAGAAAAAAGAAGAAGCGATACCGATCATCAATACAATGGCAAAACCTTTGACCGGACCTTGGCCTAATGCATAAAGAATGGCGCCGGTTAGGAATGTGGTGACGTTTGAGTCAAGAATTGCTGAAAATGCTTTATTATAACCCTCATTGATAGCTGCTATTATTCCAGCACCATTTTTCAACTCCTCTTTGATCCTTTCGAATATCAGGACATTGGCGTCAATGGACATACCAATTGTAAGTACGATACCTGCAATACCTGGTAAGGTCAAAGCAGCTCCTAATTGGGCAAGAATTCCCAAGATAAAGAAGATGTTAAATACCAAGGCTGCGATGGCCACAAAACCACCTTTAGAATAGTATGCCACCATAAATAACACCACTAAAACCAAACCTGCAACCATAGAAATAATTCCCTGCTGCTGTGCTTCCTTACCCAATGTAGGCCCGATAATTGCCTCTTCAACAATTTTGGTTGGAGCTGGCAAAGACCCTGATTTTAGAATATTGGCTAGGTCTTTTGCTTCTTCTAAAGTGAAGTTTCCTGTGATTTCAGACTGACCAGATGGAATTTCACTCTGTACCACTGGAGCAGTGTATACATAATCATCTAATACAACTGCAATTCTTCTTCCTATACTTTCGGAGGTGATTTTTCTCCATCTTCTGGCGCCATCAGCATTCATCTGCATGCTCACAGCTGGTCTTGATGTCTGATCCAGGGTCTGTCTTGCATCGGTAATAACATCACCTTCCAATGGAGCTTGATCACTTGTTCTGCTGTATTTGATTCCGAACAACTCCAAAAGCTCCATGTTGTCCATAATCTGTGGTTTAACTGCCCATAGGAATTTGACGTTTCTGGGGAGAAGGGATTTTACATCTTCCCTTGCCAAAATCCTGTTAATGGCAACGGTATCTCTGATTTCATAAACCAAACCTTGGTTTGATTTCAATAAAGAAAATAGGGGAGATACTTGGCTGGAAAGATCCAAGGAATCGGTTCCCTCTGCCAATTGCTTTTCCAATTCGGAAGCCAGATCTTCTTCCTTTACTTCCTCTTCGGTAGAGGCAACAGTTTTAGAAGCCTGGGCTTCAGCTACCAAAAGATTGTTTACAGTCTCTAATTCAGCTAAATATTCGTTAACTTCTGCAACTTCCCAAAACTGTAGTTTTGCAACTCCCTGCAATAGATTTCTTACCCTTTCCGCATTGCTGACACCTGGTAATTCAATTTGAATTCTACCCGAACCCTGGATTCTTTGAATGTTTGGCTGTGAAGTTCCGAAACGGTCCACCCTTGTTCTCAGAATATTGAATGAACGTTCAATTGCATTTTCAACTTCAGTATCCAGAATTGCTAAAATATCAGAATCTGAGGATTCCAATGAGATTCTTCCCCTGTTTGCGGCGGTAGCAAAAACCTCACTTAGCTTTCTACCAGGCGCATTTTGCTGCCAAGCTGAAAAGAATAGATTCACAAATTTTTCATTGCTGGTCTTGTTCGCTTCTGTTGCCTGATCTAAAGAAGTGTTGAATGCCACATCTTTACTGTTTCCGGAAAGGCCTTTTACAATTTCTACTGGAGAAACTTCTAAAGTGACGTGCATACCACCTTGAAGGTCAAGTCCAAGCCCTAATTCAGTTTCTTTGATTTCCTTATAGGTGAATTTTGCCCCTAAGAAATTGTAAACCGGTTCTCTGTAAATAGAATCCAGATAAGATTGTTGTTTTCCAAAATCCACATTTCCTGCCTCATCAGTGGCATATTCTATGGCCTTATTTTGGATGTTGTTTGATACAAAAGTGAATGACAGATAATACAGGCACAATGCTGTAATTATCACAGTCAAAAACACTACGACACCTTGGTTACGCATGATATTTAAAGTTTGATTGATTTTTAATTAATGGATAAATGCTAATGATTAGCTTGCGGAAAAAGAAAAAAATCAGGGAGCATTGGTCGAAATGATCTGCTCAAAAAGGATTTCCCAATAAGGTAAATTTAAAGGTAAAGATACATCTGGTCCAATTTCATTTGGTTTTTCAAATTTGATACTTTCAAAAATTAAATGGAATACCTGTTGTCCAAGTACTACAACAAAAGGAACCACAGCATCTACCGCAATATTTAAATAAGTCTGGTTTTCAGTTTGATCTGATGCATCTTGGTTCAGTTCCTTTTTGGGATTTTTTGAATCAGAGATCTCTTGAGGAAGGTACTCAATACCTGAAATAAGCATACAAAAAAACAGGACCAATAATAAAGAGGCGCGTTGTTTCCAGATTTCGATATGGTTACCCTTTTTTCTCACGGGGAGCAAATATAGGAAGTTTTATAAATACAAACACTTTATGATTAAAAAATATATGTTTCCATTAAGGTTAATCAAAGATTTAATAATCAATTAGTTACCCGGTTTTGATCTTTAGATAGGTTCTTATCACTTCTAAAGCTCTGTCAAAATTTCTATTGTTTGGTATGATCAAATCTGCATCGTGTTTAAATGGTTCTATATATTTTTCATAAGTGGGCATTACGTGCATTTCATACCGGTAAAGTACATCGTCCAGGTCATATCCACGTTCTACCTTATCCCTGACAATCCTTCTTTTTAGCTTGATATATTCTTTGGCATCAATGAAGATCTTTAAATCCAAGAGATTGGCCAATTCAGGATAATACAGTACAAATATACCTTCCACAACTACTACAGGGGAAGGTGAAAATTCCAGAATTTTTGGTTTCTTATTGGGGTTGTTGAATGTATATTCTTGACGATAGACGGTTTCTCCTTCACCTATTTTTCTAATATCTTCTGCATATTGTTCGAAATCTATGGAATTAGGGGTGTCAAAATTGTGGACGCCTTTGTCATCTATTGGTTGTAGGTGCCTGGGTTTATAGTAATTGTCCTGTGAAATCAAACAGACTTGACCGGGTTCAAATGAGTGCAGCAATTTGTCCAGGAAGAGTGTTTTTCCTGAAGCACTGCCTCCTGTAATCCCAACGAATAACGGTTTTTTCATGGGTGACAAAAATAAAAAATTATTTTAGAAACCTTGCCAAAGCCCTGACAGCCTTTCCCCGGTGGCTGACTTTATTTTTTTCCTCCAAGCTGAGTTCTGCAAATGTTCTGTCAAAACCTAAAGGTTTAAAAACCGGATCATAACCAAAACCTCCCGAACCTGTTTTTTCTTTTAAAATCTCTCCTTCAGCCACTCCTTCAAATGCATATTCCTTGCCGTTTAAAATCAATGCGATGACCGTTTTGAATCTGGCCTTACGGTTATCCACATTTTGAAGATTTTTTAATAGAAGTCCAATATTCCTTTCATCACTTCTCGGTTCACCGGCATATCTGCCTGAATAAACTCCAGGAGCACCGTTTAATGCATCAACTTCCAGGCCGGTGTCATCCGCAAAACAGTCAACTCCATAATTGTCATGTACAAACCTTGCCTTTTCAAAGGCATTGTGGATTAGGGTATCTCCGGTTTCGGGTAGTTCCTCAAAACATCCGATTTCCTGCAGGGATACGATAGTAAAATTTTGACCAAGTGCTGCCTTTACTTCTTCAATTTTTTTTAAGTTATTGGTGGCGAAGCAGATTTTCATGTGGATAAGTCATTTAATTTTTATGACGTAAAGAAACAAAAATTACCATATTGATCAGGAGGCTTTTTGTGGATTACTACAAATTTTATTAAAGGCGCTCCTTTTGATTATTATTTGTAATTTAGCCCTCCTTCGGAAAAAGTATTTCCATTAAGTTTAAATCCAATTAACTACTGAATCATATGTCTTCAAAAGGAGATAAGAAACTCTTTCTGCTGGATGCAATGGCTTTGATATACAGGGCCCATTTTGCGTTCAGTAAAAACCCGCGTATCAACTCGAAAGGTCTAAATACAGGCATCATGCTCGGCTTTACCAATACCTTGCTTGAGGTTTTGGAAAAAGAAAAACCTACCCATATCGCGGTTGCCTTTGATACAAAAGCCCCGACATTTCGGCATACCCAATTTGAGGCATATAAAGCAAACAGACAGGAACAACCTGAAGATATTGAATTCGGGACTCCTTGGGTTAAGCAAATTGTTCAGGCTTTCAATATTCCTGTGCTGGAAATGGACGGATTTGAGGCAGATGATATCATTGGCACAATTGCAAAAAAAGCAGAAAGAACCAGTTTTGAGGTGTACATGATGACGCCTGACAAAGATTATGGTCAGATTGTGGAAGATCATATATTTCTTTATAAACCCGCTTTTATGGGAAATGGTGTGGATATCATGGGGCCAAAAGAGGTTTGTGAAAAATGGGATATTGAACATGTGGACCAGGTAAGGGATATTCTTGGACTGATGGGGGATGCTGTGGATAATATTCCAGGAATTCCTGGAATAGGGGAAAAAACAGCTGTTAAATTACTTAAAGAGTTTGGAACTGTTGAGGAATTGATCAAGAATACAGACAAACTTAAAGGTAAGCAGAAAGAAAATGTGGAAAACTTTGCCCAACAAGGTTTGCTTTCCAAAGAGTTGGCTACCATAAAAACAGATGTTCCAGTTGAATTTGATGAAGTGGCATTGAGGTACGATGGGCCTGATGAGGAAAAATTAAAGGCAATTTTTGCTGAATTGGAATTTCGGACACTCACCCAAAGGGTGTTTGGGGAAAAGATGAAAAAGCCACAGGCAAAGGTTTCTGAGCAATTGGGATTGTTTGCAGGAATTGACCAGGAAAAGGAAGAAATTGCAATAGAAGAAAGTCCCGTGCCCGAACCTGTCATGCACGACAGTATATTAACCACTGCCCATGATTACCAGAAAGTGGATGGAGAAGAAGCCATCAGGGAATTGATTTCATTTTTGGAATTGCAGCGTGAATTTTGTTTTGACACTGAAACCACCTCGTTGAATCCTAACGAGGCGGAATTGGTCGGTCTGTCTTTTTCATATGTACCTGGAGAAGCTTTTTATATTCCTTTTCCTAGTGATCAAATGAAAGCGAAAGAAAAACTGGAATTATTCCGAAAAGTTTTTGGAAATGAATCCATTTCAAAAATTGGACAGAATGTAAAGTATGACATTCTGGTGTTGAAAAATTATGGATTAGAAGTAAAAGGTAAGCTTTATGATACCATGCTTGCCCATTATCTGATTGAACCTGAAGGAAAACATTCCATGGATTGGTTGGCACAGCAATACCTGAACTATAAACCGGTGTCCATCGAGTCCCTTATTGGGAAAAAGGGGAAAAACCAAGGTAACATGAGAGATGTGGATGTAGATGAGGTTGTAGCTTATGCTGCTGAGGATGCTGATATTACCTTGAAACTCAAGCAAAAATTTGATCCTTTGATCAAGAACAATGGCTTGGAAAAATTGCTGAATGAGGTGGAAAACCCCCTTATTGAGGTTCTTGCAGAAATGGAATTTGAAGGGGTAAAGATTGATACAAATAGTTTATCAGAGTTATCCACAATTTTGGATGAGGAAAGCAAGGAAATCGAAAAGCAGGTTTATGAGTTGGCAGGGGTCAAATTTAACCTTGCATCGCCCAAGCAGTTAGGGGATGTTTTGTTTTTAAAACTTAAATTGGATCCCAAAGCAAAAAAAACCAAAACAGGTCAGTATGCTACTGGAGAGGAAGTTTTGAGCAGACTTGCAGGGGAGCATGAAATAGCACAGGCAATTTTGGATTACCGACAGATGGTCAAACTGAAGTCAACTTATGTGGATGCTTTGCCTACAATGATCAACCCCAAAACTGGAAGGGTCCATACAACCTACAACCAATTTGTAGCCGCAACAGGCCGTCTTTCCTCTATCAACCCTAATCTTCAGAATATTCCCATAAGAACTGATCGGGGCCGGGAGATCAGAAAAGCTTTCGTTCCCAGGGATAAGGATTATGTGCTTTTGGCAGCAGATTATTCACAGATTGAACTGAGGATAATGGCGGCTTTTTCACAGGATGCATCCATGATAGAGGCCTTTAAGAATGGAAGGGATATCCATGCTACTACAGCAGCCAAGATTTTCCAGGTTCCCTTGGAGGGAGTAACTTCAGATATGAGACGGAAGGCAAAAACAGCCAATTTTGGGATCATATACGGGATTTCAGCATTTGGTCTTGCCCAAAGATTGAATATTTCACGGACTGAAGCTAAAGAAATAATTGATGCTTATTTCAAAGAGTTTCCTGCTGTGAAGGCATATATGGATGACTGTATCGAGAAAGCAAGGAAAAATGAATATGTAGAAACAATACTTGGTAGGAGAAGGTATTTAAGAGATATCAATAGTAGGAATATGACAATGAGGGGTTTTGCTGAACGAAATGCCATCAATGCTCCTATACAGGGCTCTGCAGCTGATTTGATAAAAGTAGCCATGATCAATGTACATCATTGGATGAAAAAGGAAAATCTTCGATCAAGGATGATTCTTCAGGTTCATGATGAACTTGTTTTTGATGCTCATAAAGAAGAGGTAGAACTTTTGAAGAAGGAAATCCCCAAGCTCATGGCAAATGCGGTGAAAATAGAAGTTCCTTTGGTTGTAGAGACAGGTGTAGGGGAAAATTGGTTGGAAGCTCATTAATTTTGGTAATAAGTATTGGATGATGGCGAAAATAAAAAGTTCATTTTTCTGTCAAAATTGTGGGGCTGAAAGTGCAAAATGGATAGGTAAATGCCCTTCTTGTGGGGAGTGGAATACTTATGTAGAGGAGCTTATCCACAAAGAAGAAAGTGGTCGTGGAGGCTGGAAAGAGGGTTTATCAAAAGTTAAGAGAGTTGTTTCGCCAAAAAAACTAAAAGAAATCGATTTTGAGCAGCAACCCAGAATCATCACAAATGATGTAGAACTGGACCGTGTTTTGGGAGGAGGAATAGTGCAGGGTTCGTTGGTATTGATCGGGGGAGAACCGGGGATAGGAAAGTCTACCTTGATGCTTCAGATAGCCCTTACTTTATCTGCATTGAAGGTGCTTTACGTTTCAGGTGAAGAAAGCGAATCCCAGATCAAAATGAGAGCAGAAAGAATGGATGTTCATTCTGATAATTGTTATGTACTTTCTGAGACAAATACCCAAAATATTTTTGAGCAGATCAATCTTCTGAGCCCAGAGATCTTAGTCATCGATTCCATTCAAACCTTACATAGCAAATACGTCGAGTCTGCAGCAGGTTCAGTCTCCCAGGTTAGGGAATGTACAGCTGAACTTATGCGTTTTGCTAAGGAAACAGGTACACCTGTATTTTTGATAGGTCATATTACAAAAGACGGGTCTATTGCAGGGCCAAAGGTGCTGGAACATATGGTTGACACGGTATTGCAGTTTGAAGGGGACAGACATTTGTCCTATAGGATCCTGCGTACTTCCAAAAATAGGTTTGGGTCTACCAATGAACTTGGAATTTATGAAATGAGATCTGAAGGGCTAAGACAAGTTTCCAATCCCTCAGAAATTTTGTTGACCCAAAGAGAGGAAATTCTGAATGGGGTAGCTATCGGGGCTATGATGGAAGGAAACAGGCCTTTGTTGATTGAAATCCAATCCTTGGTCAGTCCCGCAACTTATGGAACACCGCAAAGAAGCAGCACAGGTTTTGATGCCAAAAGATTGAACATGTTATTGGCAGTTTTGGAAAAAAGGGGAGGCATGAGGTTGGGTCAACAAGACGTCTTTCTGAACGTTGCCGGTGGTCTTAGGGTAGATGATCCTGCTTTGGATCTGGCGGTTTGCGCTTCCTTGATTTCATCATATGAGGACAATCCCGTTCCAAATGATCTGTGTTTTGCAGGGGAAGTGGGATTGGGTGGAGAAATCAGAGCTGTTCACCGAGTGGAAAACCGTATTGCTGAGGCTGAAAAATTAGGGTTTAAAAGGATTATGGTGTCAAAATACGCTGTAAAAGGTTTGGATTTAGATAAGTATAAGATAAAAATTCTCCCTGTAACAAAACTTGATGAAATGTACCAGGTTTTATTTTCAATCTGATATGAAGAGTTTTCAAAAATCAATCCTGTTGAAATCTTACCCAAGGGGATTTCATTTAATTACTGAATCGATTTTAAGGGAGTTACCTGAATTGAAGGAAATTGAGATTGGAACCTTACATATTTTTATTCAGCATACATCTGCTGCCCTTACCATAAATGAAAACGCAGACCCTACGGTAAGGAAAGATTTTGAAACTTTTATTAATGATTTAATTCCTGATGCATATTCCAAGTTTATACATAATTATGAAGGGCCTGATGATATGCCTGCCCATATCAAAAGCAGTTTTTTCGGAAGTAGTGTACAACTACCCATTTCTCGGGGCAAATTAATGCTTGGTACCTGGCAAGGTGTTTATTTATGTGAATTCAGAAATTATGGCGGACCGAGAAATTTAGTACTTACGGTTTTAGGCGTATAGTTTACCTCAGTGGCATTATAATAATTGAAACCATTAAACGAGATTTTTACCATTGATATAATTCCAAGGCAAACAGCCATTGCTAAGTGGCTAATTTAGGGAATATTTCATTTCCTGAATGAAGCCCTTATTTTCGATCATCTTACTTCTATTTTATTGGTCTGTATCTGCACAACAGGAAGATATTGCCTTTAAATATCCTGCATTGATAGCCGACAAAATAAACATTCCCATCACCTTAGATGGTGTGTTGGATGAATCTGTCTGGGAGGAAGGAAATTGGGCAACAGATTTTCATCAATTTTTCCCATCAGATACTTCCCGTGCCAATGTACAATCAAAAGTCAGGATTGTTTATGATGATAAGTTTATCTACATAGCAGCAGTTATGTATAATCTCGGGCCAAGGGATAAATACATCAGTACCTCTTTAAGAAGAGATTATAGGGGTGAACAGAATGATGGGATCAGCTTCGTTTTTGATACCTTCAATGACAATACCAATGCCTTTCAATTTGGTGTCAATCCTTATGGAGTACAGCGTGAATCATTGATTGCCAACGGAGGTATGCTTCAGACAGATCTTAATCTTGCTTGGGACAATAAGTGGTATTCCTCGGCAAAAATATATGAAGACCATTGGATAGTTGAAGCTGCTATTCCATTTTCCACCTTGAGGTATAATGACGGTGCCTCCAATTGGAATGTCAATTTTTATAGAATAGACAGTAAATACAATGAGCGTAGTACTTGGACGCCTATTCCCCGAAATTTTTCTGTAATTGCTTTGGCTTTTTCCAGAAAGCTGATTTTTACTGAGCCTCTTAGGAAAGAAGGAGCAAATCTTTCCTTAATTCCTTATGCTGCTATTGCCACAGATAAAAACTTCATCGAAGGGACTTCCAATCCGGTTAAACCCTCATTTGGAGGAGATGCCAAAATAAGTGTTGGGCCAGCATTAAATTTGGATGTGACCATTAACCCTGATTTTTCCCAGGTAGAAGTGGATGAACAAGTGACCAACCTGGACCGTTTTGAAATTTTCTTTCCGGAGAGGAGGCAGTTTTTTTTAGAAAATGCAGATCTCTTTGCGGATTTTGGAACTTTAAATGTAAGGCCATTTTTTTCAAGAAGAATTGGAGTAGATAGGGATGAAACCACTGGTCAAAATGTTCAAAATCAAATTCTTTTTGGGGGTAGATTAAGTGGGAAGTTAAATGAAGATTGGAGAATAGGCCTGATGAACATGCAAACAGCCACAGATGATTCAAGAGGTATTACAGGGAAGAACTTTACCGTGGCTGCCGTGCAAAAAAAAGTGTTTACACGATCCAATGTAGGGCTTATTTTTATTGACCGGGAAACATTAAATTCGGAAGGTAACCTACCTTTATTTAATCCCACTGAGTATAATAGATTGATAGGTTTGGATTATAATTTGGCTTCTAAAGACAACAGATGGACCGGTAAATTCTTCTATCACCAAACCTTTGAATATGAAGATCCCGAAAATTCAATGGCAGTACACGGCCAATTGAATTATAACGATATCCATATAACGGCCAGTCTTGCGTATACGAATATTGGAGAGAATTTCAATCCGGAAGTTGGTTTTACTCCTCGAAGAGATTATCAAAGAATAGCCGGGAAATACGAATATCTTTTCTTTCCAAGTTCAAGGTTTATTAACCGACATGGACCAGGGGTTGAAACGGAAGTTTTGTGGAATGAAACTTTGGGAATTACAGATGAATTGCATTCTGCTTATTATACTGCCCAGTTTCAATCCCTTTCCCGATTGACTATTAATTTAAACAACAGGTACACCTATCTTTTTGCACCTTTTGACCCTACGAGAACTGGTGGTATTCCACTTGAAAGCGGTACAGATTACAGAAATACTTTCATTGGATTCAGATATTTGGGCAATGCAAGAAAGACACTATATCTTACCCTTAGGGGCGATTTTGGTGAGTATTTTACAGGAAACATTAAATCAATTGGTGGGACTATGAATTATAGAATGGGATATCTTGCGAATATTTCCATGAATTTCAGCTATAACAATATCAATTTGCCTGAACCCCAAAATTCAGCCAATCTGTTTCTTATCGGACCAAGGGTTGATTTAACTTTTACAAAAAGTTTATTCTGGACCACATTTATTCAATATAATAATCAAATTGATAACCTGAATATCAATACCAGACTTCAATGGCGTTATGCTCCTGTTTCAGACTTTTTTGTTGTTTATACAGACAACTATTTTCCTTCTACTTTTATGCCAAAGCAAAGGGCTTTAATCATGAAACTCAATTATTGGTTTAATATTTAGTTCAATCCAGCTGGTTCTGAGAGAATTCAATAAAAAAATAAATCACAGGGCCAAAAAGCATCAAAGGAAAGGCTACCATAAACCAATTTGGAATCCCTGTTCCAAAACCGGAACCACTGTGAAAAGAGAAATACTCAATTAACAGGAATATTAAAATCAGCATGAATTTAAGCCACCTCCAAAGCTTCTGATTGATCTGAGACAATTTTTCTGCTTTTTTAGGGTCATCACTGATAGGATAATCGGTATATTTCTTTTTGGTGTTATATGCAGTGATGCCGACATAAAGTATGGTGGCAATAATGGGAATGGTGTAAGTCATTTTGCTAGCCCAATATTCGCTTGGATTCTTAAAAAAATCATAACCTTCAGGCATCAATTCAGCACCTACTTGCTGGAAATGATAAGTCATTACCCATAAAATAATCAATGCAGAAAAGCCTAGGATTTCAATAATCCTATCCCAAAACGGCATTTGGAAAAATAAAAAAGGAAATTTCGGAACTTTCATAGGGTTATCTCTTCTTAGAACAAAGATTTGCAAAAATAAGGTTTCGAAAACAAAACTTTCAATACAATAAAGATTCTTGTAATTATTTTATCAATTCAACCTTATTTGATTTTTCATTAAGAAAAATCTCTATCCAATCATCTTCCCCAAATTCTACGATGTTTCCATTGATAGAAGCCTGAGTAAAACCCTTCTTTGGTATTTTAAAATGTATTTTCCAATCATCTCTAATCTGGTTGATCTGGGCAGTAAATCCAGCTTCTGAATTTGCATATGAAAGATCTATTATATTATCTCCAACATGCACATTTTCTAATTTAGAATTTTGCCAAGATTTAGGTAGCATAGGTTGAATGTGGATAACTTTGCTATAAGCCTCCGGCTGAATTCCAAAAAATTGGGTGATGATAGGAACAGCATAGGCATAAAGATTCCATGCTTGGGTCATCATACCATAATCTGGTGAAACCTCATAAATTGAGCCCGGTAAAGCAAAGCTAAACGAGCGGGTCATTCTTTTAAGATATTCCAATGCTTCGTCCGGTCTTCCATAATTGTTTTCTGCAATAGCTTGTACACCTGTTGGTAAAGTCATTACTGCTCCTGTATAAGAGAAAACCTTGCTTCCGGAAAAGGATCCATCATCATTTTCAGAAGATTGATCCCTGTCAATGCCTGTTACAAAAACACCAAATGGATTTACAAATCTATTTGCTTTGTCCAAGGCTTTGATGGCTTTTTCAGGGTCAGCAATTTTCATTTCCATTGGAGTATTCACCACCCAATTATGGAAAATAACAAAGCCTTGTTTTTGGTTTTCAGGGTATGTGGATAACTTTTTTTTAGTTGTTTTTAATTCCTCAACTGCCCAGGGTTTATTTAGGGTGTCTGCCCTAATTATGGCAGCATCAATTAAATGTAGGGCTTCGGAAGTTGTTCCAATAAAATCTGCAAAAGAGTTGAATTCTTCCACCCAAAAGTCATTATTTATTTTTTCTTTTAGCCATTCTGCCTTTTGTTGATAACTTTCAGAAAGTTCTTGATCTCCCATTACCAAAGCCATTTTTCCAGCATCTTCAAAAGCTTTTTGGGTATAAGCTGCCACATCAATCATTTCTGATTCAAGACCATGGATTTCCATCATGCCGTAACCATCGGGGAATAAATTGTTATCCTTATCATTTTCTTCCATTAGCCATTTTAGTCCTTCCATGATGGTAGGATAATACTTTGATAAAAATTCTTTATCCCCAGTCCATTGGTAAACCCACCATATCAGAGAAGCAAATTGGGGTGTTTCGTTAATATTTCCAGGATTGAAAATTATCCCATTTGTACTGACTTCATGGATGATTCTTCCATTTTTATTGGCTTTGGAAAGATTGTGAATAAGTTCAATTGTTTGATAAACCAAGTCCTTTCTCCCAGTTGCAATTGCCCCCTTGAGGGTATATTCATTATCTACACCAAACCACCAAGGGTAATCAGGCATGCCCGCCCCAAGGCCTCTACCTATTTCGGGAACTTCTCTGACCAACCATTCTGTATTGTATTTTACCCATTCAAAAGCAGTTTGTAATTCTTTGTCATCAATGGATAATCTTGCCATTGAGGCAATTTGCTCATAATGTTTTCTTTTTTCCTGCAGGAAATTTTCTGCTTGATTAACCAGTAAATCGAAGTTTTTTTCAACTTCATTTTGATTCAAATAGGAGCCGGCAATAAAAATGCGAATAGATGTAGATCCATTTTCCGGAAGGGTAAGTTCATAGGTAAGCCTACCTGTTTTTCCATTTCCTTGAGGGGTATAATTGCAAATAATGGAGGTATCTTCAGATTTTTGGGCTTTTTGATCTGATCCGAACAAAACATACCAATCATTTCCATCGTCCTCCCCTCTCCAGGCATTTCTTGAATCATCATAAAATAATTGGTCAATATGATCTATCATTCCTGCTTCCTCTCCTAGCCAAACAGGCATCAATTCTGTATGGCCTGTAAATTCAAACTCAAATGATTTTTTGGATTTATCCGTATTAGTAAATAAAAATTCAATGACCATTCCTTCTTGTCCTTCTGGGACAAATTGGAATCTTTGAATATGGATTCCAGGAACTGAATTCTTGAACTCCTGCAAATTGGCGAAAGGGAGATTGATGAATTCATCTGCTTTATCCAGACAGAATGCACCTTCTTTCGTCATTAAAGCTGCTGTAAAGCCATCCATTAATTTGATAGGGTGATTCCATATACCTCCCATTTCACCAGGTACATGCCATCCCAAGTCAGGGAAACTGCCATCTTGATGGCCTACCATATAAACCCTATCTCCCGCTGTGACAAATGGGCTTGATAGGTAATCTGGTTTTCCTGAAAGACCCTTTACATCTTGAATAAAAGATGTGAAATCTGAATCAACACTTTCTTTTCTACAAGCGCTTACCAAAAGGATAAAAAATAGATTTAAGAAATATATTTTTCTCATAATACTTGGTTTGGAATCTTGATATTATTAAAGATAGATTCCTTTTTCAATAAAGCCCAGAGATCAATGGCTTAAAAATCAAAATAGATTCAAGTTAAGTTTATGAGCTTAAAAAAAACTGACTCACCGGTTGGTGGCAAGTCAGTTTCTATTTTTATCAATTTATTTTATCAATCGGTCTCAATTGGTTTAATCAGAACTTCTATAGGTAAAGTTTCTAATTGTGAGCCATCTTCAAAATCCACCACCATCCTAATTAAGTGGGTTGCTTCAAGCTGGGGATTTTGGTTAAATACAAAATAAAATGTGGTAAAGTTGGATTCATTAAAATAACTGTTGAGAAAATCTTCAGTACTAATAAAATTTCCGGGATTGAAGGTAAATGCACAGATTGAGGATAAATCCTGTCCTGCGGGTAAAGTGGAGCTGAAGCTTTGATTGCTGAATATTTTAATACTTTTTGCTTTATTTTCAATTCTAAATTTAGGAAAACAATCAGAATCCAAATCTGGGATGCTTTTGTAAGATTTATCCATATCTATTCTAACCAATAGCCTAGTCACTGGTAACCCAGCTGAATTATCCCAGGGAGAGTTTCCATTTGAACTTAAATCCCATGTTCTAGGTGTAAGTTCCACAGATGTTACGTCATATAAGGTGTCAGAACAATTAGGACTGCTACAAGAAATAAAAGAAGCCGTAAGTATTAGGATAATAATAATAAATTTAAAAGAACTGGGTTGAACAGCCATAATTTTGGATTTTTGATAATAATAATTCTTATTTTGATACTTTACCAATTTCTTTCCACGTAATTAATTTAATTTGGTTGGTTTCAATTAGATCTTTTGCATTTTGACTGGTGAAAAAATTGTAATCATCCTGCCTCCACTTGGCATGCCAATGGGTAAACCCGGTAGTAATGGCACGCATTTCTGCATCATCAAAGGCGATGTGGTTCAATAATACAGTTATTCCCGGTTTAAGATCATTCAATAGTTCTGTATAGAAAGCTTCCATTCCCAATTCATCATAAAGTTGGGGAGAGGCAATGGCTACCCTGTCAATCAAAATCAAATTATCCACATCTATACCTTTGAATATCTGAGGATTTGGATTTATGACCCCATCAATTATTTCTCCATTTAACATTGCAGGAATCCCATATTCCTGGGCGAGTTTAATATAGGATGCCAAGTATTCCGGTCTTCCGTAAAAAACACAGCCCATGTGGGAGTCAAGGTGTGAAGGTTTAATTCCGATCTTCAAGGCTGCTTCAATTTGAGCCCTCATTTCTTTTTCCACTTCTTCAGGGCTTGCATTCTGAGCAACCGAAGCACAGTCTTTATACATAAAGCCGTCAGGGCCAACCAATCCTGGAACTTCTGATTTGGAGGCAATTGGTGCATATTTGTAGGTATGCCACTCATTTGTTAGAGTAATATGTATCCCAATATCCAAATCCGGCATATCCTTGATCAATTTGCCCACTTCAGTAGACCAAGCGCATGGCATCATAATACTGGTGGAATTGACAATCCCATTTTTAAGGGCACTTATAGTTGCAATGTTCTCTGAATGTGCCATTCCGATATCGTCTGCATGGACTATGAGCAGCTTATCGGTTTTACTGTATCCCAGTTTTTCTGCCAAGCTTTTTTCTTGTGCAAATGTGCTTGTACAAATTATCAGAAGGATCAATGTGGATAACTTTCTCATCTTATTTTTAGGTAATATTTTTTGGTTTTTCTAAAGTATAAACGATTAGCTATTATATGAATTATTGTATTTATTTCATTGAATAAGAATAATATTAAAAGTTAATTCTAAGCTAATTTTCTCTAAGACCTTTGATGACAACATTTCCTGTACCGTCAGGATCACAAGGATATTGCATTGCTGTTTGGGCGTATTTCGGATTATTGATGGTTTTGTAAAATTCATCCAGGAATTTTATGGTAGATTTAATGTAGCTTTCTTCCAAAAATGAATTTTTTGTATAAATAGCATAAATATCTTCTTTTTTATCATTAAAAAATGCAAAAACTTCGTCAAATGAAGCCATGTTCGGTATACAATACCCCCTGTACCTTCTTTCTTTGGTGTCGCGAAGCAACAATTCTTCTGCAGGCTTTGCGTATGGTGCAGAAACTATTCCGGCATGGTCAAAATCATAGGGAACTCCTATCATTAGGCCATTTGACTCATTTTTTAGAAGCTTAATATTTTGTCTGTACTGCACTGACCAATCTGTATTTCCTATTAAAAACTGAAACAGGGTCATTTTTAAAAATTCTGCTGGATAGAGATCGTTTGGTCTGATTAGGTCCTGTCCTAAGGCAACCATGTTATTGCGTTCAGCCATTTGTTCTTCTTCCTCCAAAACAAAAGCATAAAAAATTTCTTCTTTTTTGGATTTAGGGTCTGAATCCTCAAGATTTACTTTCAGAAGCCTTACCCGGAAACTATAATCCGTAAGCAGGTTATATATTTTATAGGTAAAATATTCATTTAAAACATACTTGTCACCCTTGCATGGCATTACCAGTTTCAATTTGTCCTGTCCTTCAAAAAGGGTATTTTTTACACCTTCTTTGTTAAAATTCAGTAGAATTGGTGGGTATTTACAAATTCCTGTTTTTCTTCTGAATTTTCCTCTTGTTCTACCTTTTAAGGGGATATTAATCCTTTGATTTTCAGAGTCTTGGTAAATAAGATTGAGTTCAAAATATTTGGCTTCTCCGGACCGGTTTTTAAAAAGTCCATCTAAGTCCCCCGAAAGTGTAATCTCTAAGACATCATCATTTTCAAAAAGTTGCGAATCTTGTGCAAGGGCAAGATTTGGTAATAGTATAACTACTATCAAGAAGCAAATTTTTTTTATTTCTGCAATGACTTCCATTAATTAAAGATACGCAGTTCCTTAAACAAAGAAATAAAAGTCACTGCATTTCTTTATTTTCCTATTTTTCCATCAAGGATTTCTGTGGATAACTTTTTTGAAAAAATGTAAAGGGAAAACATTCATGGATTTAAGTACCTAGATGATTGGTAAATGGGTGTAGGCCAAATGGATCACCATCCCCAAGCTGGACCTGGGCTTTCCACCTCTTTGGTTAGGTCAAATTTAACTGAAAAAAAACGATCTGAGCCAATTCTCCTAAGGTTGTAAGTAAATGAAGTTTCGTCCAGCGTTATCCACCAAACATTATTAGAAGCATATGGAATCAGATCAGCTGTTTCCTGGTCCGAAGGGAAAACTTGAATTCCGGCCATCCCTGTATTTGAAGCTATACCTCCGTATTGGGTTATTTTATCTTCAGAACCGTCTTCATGCCTATGGTCATGTTTAAGTTTAATTAGTTCATTTTCCATGGTCAAAACCCAAGTTCTGGATTTGTCATCCCCAACAAAAAATGGAATGTGGATAAAATCTTCCCCACAATCCACTACATGCATAACCAATTTTTTTCCTGAGAAAGGGTCATTTTCAGATGGAGTTAAATTTTCTCCCTCATAGGCCTTTCCACAATGTTTTTTCAAATTTTCCCAAAATTGTTGATTTCCAGGTTTTTCTTGAGCAGAAATCTGCAAACTGGCAAGTAAAAAAACAAATAGTAGGAATTTTTTCATGTAATTAAGAATTGGAGATTAAATAAAAGAAGGCCGAATAAACCACAAATAAAGGTTTTTATCAAACACTTTTATTTAACAGGCTGTTTGATTTATAATGAAATTCAAGAGAGTTGTAGTTTGGTTTAGGAATGATTTAAGGGTGCATGACCATGCACCCCTATTTTCTGCTACTGAAAAATCTGAAGAAGTTATTCCTGTATATTGTATAGATCCACGTCAATTTGGGAAATTACCCTTTGGATTGAACAAGACTGGGAATTACAGGGCCAAATTTTTAAAAGAGGCTGTGGATAACCTTAGTGCTACACTCCAAAAACTTGGTGGGAACTTGGTTATTCTTCAAGGAAAGCCTGAGGAAGCTTTGGTTGAATTTGCGTTGAATAATCAGGTAGAAGCTATTTTTTACGCTGAAGAGGTGACTGAGGAAGAAACTAGGGTAGAAAAATTGCTAGAGAGAAATCTTTGGAAGCATGGAATCCAGACTGAATCTTTTTGGCATAGTACACTTTTCCACATTCAGGACTTACCTTTTCCAATCAGTCAATTACCGGAAGTTTTTACCCAATTTCGGAAAGAATGTGAAAAATTCTCCAAAATACAAAAGACCTTACCTATTCCAAATTTTATCAATTTCCCTGATTTAAACTGTAATATTGGAAATTTCCCTGAGTTATCCACATTAGGATTGAAGGATCCTGACCTGTCTGCGAAGTCAGTATTGGAATTTAAGGGTGGTGAAGAAGAGGGCATCAAGCGACTTCAAGTTTATTTTTGGGAAAGGGATAAATTAAAAGTTTACAAAGAAACCCGTAACGGGCTTCTCGGTGAAGACTACAGTAGCAAGTTTTCCCCTTGGCTTGCATTAGGATGTCTAAGTCCAAGGTTTATATATGGGGAAATCCTTCGCTATGAAAAAGAACGGAAGAAGAACCAATCAACCTATTGGCTTATTTTTGAGTTGATTTGGAGGGATTATTTTAGATTTATTTGTAAAAAGCACGGCAATAAAGTCTTTAAATTGGGAGGAATAAAAAACATTGTGGATAAGTGGAGCAGAAATGAAACATTTTTCTGGAAATGGGCAAATGGGGAGACAGGAATTCCTTTTGTGGATGCCAATATGAGGGAACTCAATGAAACGGGCTTTATGTCCAACCGTGGTAGACAGAATGTAGCCTCATTTTTGGTCAATGATCTCAATATTGATTGGCGCTGGGGCGCCATTTATTTTGAAAGCATGTTGATAGATTATGATGTCTGCAGCAATTGGGGGAATTGGTTGTACGTGGCCGGAGTGGGTAATGACCCTAGAGAAAACCGCTATTTCAACATTTTGAGACAAGCACAGAATTATGATAAAAAAGGGGAATATGTCCGCCATTGGATTCATGAAATTGCAAATATCCCTGGTTTTGATATCCATCAGCCATTTGAAATATCCACATCAAAATTAAAAGAATACGAAGTTACACTGGGTATAACTTATCCACATCCAATGGTTAAATACAAAGCTTGGATTTGATATTTTATTAGGATCATTTTTTGATTTACAATGGATAGCTTGGTTGAGCTTATTTTTTCCTAGTTGTCCTAGGTTATGGAAAATACCTAAATCATACACAATTTTGAAAAGGTCAAGGCCAGCATGAATTGCTTGATTTTGATTATATTTAATAGAAATTTTAATGCTTTAAATATGAGAGCCTTTCTTTGGATCCTACTTCTATGTTTTTTTTTAATTGGATGTTCACAGACTACTGACAACGCAAAAAATATACAAATCGGTCAAATGAAGGCCTTTGCAGAAATGGTGGCAGCAGATGTGAAACCTTTGGCATTAAGTGAACCCATGGTCAAAGAAGAGGTGGATAAACTTTGGGATGAAGCCAAAATTATTTCAAGTTACTACGGAATAGAGGTTTTCCGGGAAACGGATTTAGTTAAAACACAATTGTTTCCCTCAGATATTGCAGAGGGGAAAGAAGTTCTGATCTTTCATCGGCCAGATGCTATTAAGGCCTATCGGGATCTCAAAAAAACAATTCAATCCGGTCAAAATGGAGAGGAAGAAGCGAGAAGATTTGGTAGGTTATTAGGTTATCCACCACACTTTATCAATGAATTATTGGCAAAAAATTCTGATTTCAGGACGTTAGTTGATTTTGAAATTCAGGGGACCAATATTTTTTTCTATTACAAAGACCTCGATCGCGCTAAGGACTTTTACCATCAAACCTTGGGTTTGGAAATCCTTTCGGATTATGGTTTTGCAGTAACAGTAAAAATAACCAAGGATGCATGGCTTACCTTAGTAGATGCTTCAGTGGGAAGACATAAAGCCGGTGAACCCAAATCAGTAGCTTTGGCCCTTCTCACCAACCATCTTTCCGAGTGGTATTCCTACTTAAAAGAGAAGAACATTCCCATCAAATATGAATATAAACCCAGAGAAAATAATGCCCATGATGGTTTTGTGGCTATAGATCCCGAAGGCTATTTGCTCGAATTTGAGATGTTCAAGCAACATCCCGAAAATGAAAAACTTATGCCTTTATTGCCAAAGTACGACGCCATCAGCGGTGCTACAGATAAGTGGTCTAAAAAGGAAGGGTTCTATGGTGCTGTTACCTGGCTCTATTATGAAGATATGCTGGGCGCAGAAAACTTCTATAAAGAAAAAATCGGTTTCAGGGAGATTGTTGATCAGGGCTGGGCAAAAGTATATCAGGTTTCCGGATCAAGTTATCTGGGTTTGGTAGATGGCAGGAGAGGAATGAATACTTTTACTGAAAAAAAGGGAAGCAGTGTTTCTTTTATCATCAGGGATCTTGAAGCTTGGTATGGATATGTTCAGCAACATCAACCATTTTCCTTACATCAAGATATGTATACCGGTAAAGAGGATCGCTATAAAGCTTTTGTAGGCCAGGATCCTGGTAAATACTTTCTAGAGTTTAACCGATTCCTTGATCATCAAGACAACAAAAGGATAAATGAAATTATAAATAAACCTGATTAGAGTTTAGATTGATTTGTTAAGAATATCATTCAACTGGTAGAATGTGAATTGAACTTCAAAACGGCAACTTCGAACTATAGTTCATATCCGAATCCGCCTTTCAAATTCTTCCTTATTTCTACTTTTCAACATCCTTTAAAAAATTCTTAATTATTTGTAAGGTCGTGTCTGTTTCCTCAAACATCCCCATGTGGCCTGTTCCTATGAGTTCATGGTAATGCATGGCATAGGGTTGATGTTTTCTACTGGCTTCAATTTTGACAGCAGTATCCAATTCCCCTGCAATCATCAATTTGGGAAAAGGAAAAGTTTTCCACAATTCAAAACGATCCTTTCGGTCTCTCATGGCAGCTGTGAAGGTAATCATGCCATTTTTGGAGCTCTTTTTACCGAATTGGATCAATTCAGCTATCTGACCATTTTGTTCGGCTCTATGCTGTTCTGAAAACAATGGAGGTACAAAGGACTCTACAAACTTATCCACACCATGCTTTTTGATAAATTCTATGGTCTTGTTACGGTTATGTTTTTTTTCCTCATCATCGGGAAAAGCTGTGGAATGGAAAAGTCCTATGGCTTTTAATCCATGATCCATCAATTCGGCCAAAGCCAATGTAACATACCCCCCTAAAGAATGTCCAATAACAATCGGATTTGAAATACCTTGCTCCTCTATCCACTCCTGAAGAGATACGGCTGCTTTTTCCATAGAAATATGATGGTCAGCCAAAGGACTTTCTCCAAAACCCGGAAGATCAGGACAGTAAACCGTATGGTTTGTCGATAAGTCCGCGGCAAAAGTTTTCCACATTTCTTTTGATTCACAGAATCCATGGATCAAAATCAGTGCTGGACCTGAGCCTTGTTGGGTATATGCAATCATGATGATGGGTATTTGGTGTATAACAAACATTCAAAAATTGAAAAAGCCTTGCTGATATTCAACAAGGCTTTATCTAAATATCAAGATTAAATTATTTTATTTTCCTGGAATTTCTATTTCAGCGAATGCCCTTACAGCATTGGCTATACCTTCCGGATCAAATCCGCATTCTCTATGCAGTTCAATCTGCTCACCATGTTCAATGATGGCATCAGGAATGCCTAACCTTTTTACTTGGGCCTGGTAACCATGATCCACCATCCATTCCAACACAGCTGAACCGAAGCCACCCATCAGACAGCCGTCCTCGACCGTGATGACCTTCTTGAATTTACCAAATACCTCATGCAATAGTTCTCCATCCAATGGTTTAACAAATCGCATGTCATAATGCGCTGGATTTAGACCATCTTTGGTAAGTTGCTCACATGCTGTCACTGCATAATTTCCAATATGGCCTATGGTCAAAATGGCAACTTCTTCTCCTTCCTTCACAATTCTACCTTGACCGATAGGGATTTCCCGCATGGGTGTTCTCCATTCTGGCATCACTCCTTGTCCTCTTGGGTATCTGATGGATAAGGGTCCCTCATACTGGGAAGCCGTGAACATCAGGTTTCTCAATTCTTCTTCATTCATTGGTGCAGAAACAACCATATTTGGAACACACCTGAAGTAGGCTATATCATAGGCCCCATGGTGAGTGGGTCCATCAGCACCTGCGAATCCGGCCCTGTCCAAGCAGAAAACAACCTGAAGATTCTGCAAAGCTACATCATGGATAACCTGATCATAGGCCCTTTGCATGAAAGAACTGTAAATATTGCAGAAAGGAATCAAGCCTTGAGTAGCAAGACCTGCAGAGAATGTAACCGCATGTTGCTCAGCTATGCCCACATCGAATGCCCTGTCCGGCATTTCCTTCATCATGATATTCAATGAAGAACCGGAAGGCATAGCCGGGGTAATACCCATAATTTTATCATTTTCTTTGGCCAGTTCTACTAACGTATGACCAAATACATCCTGGTATTTGGGTGCCTGTGGAGAAGTGGTAACCTTCTTATAAATTTCTCCTGTTACTTTATCGAAAAGACCCGGGGCATGCCAGGTAGTTTTATTTCCTTTTTCTGCAGGCTCATAACCTTTTCCTTTGACTGTCACACAGTGAAGGATTTTTGGACCTGGAATATCCCTTAGATCAGCAAGTATTTCCACCAAATGATTGACGTCGTGACCATCTACTGGTCCGAAATATCTCAAGTTGAGGGACTCAAATAAATTGCTTTGTTTAAGTACAGCCGATTTGATCGCCCCTTCCACTTTTGAAATGACTTCTTGAGCAGAGGTGCCGAATTTGCTGAATTTTCCCAAAAGGTTCCAGACTTCGTCTTTTACCTTGTTGTAAGTATGGGAGGTTGTAATATCAGTAAGGTAATCCTTCAATGCCCCCACATTGGGATCTATGGACATACAGTTGTCATTGAGGATTATGAGCAGGTTGGTATCTGATACACCAGCGTGGTTCATTGCCTCAAAGGCCATGCCTCCTGTCATTGAGCCGTCTCCAATGACCGCAACATGCTGTTTAAATTTATCTCCTTTATATTTGGAGGCCATGGCCATACCGAGAGCGGCAGAAATAGAAGTGCTGGAATGACCTACTCCAAAAGTGTCATATTCGCTTTCTTTTCTTTTTGGGAAACCCGAAAGTCCACCATATATCCTGTTGGTGTGAAATTTTTCTTTTCTACCGGTTAAGATTTTATGGCCATAGGCTTGATGCCCAACATCCCAGACCAATTGGTCTTCAGGAGTATTCATCACATAATGTAGTGCAACGGTTAGTTCTACTACTCCTAAACTAGCACCGAAATGCCCACCATAAACCGATACATTATCAATAATAAAGTGTCTCAGTTCATCGCAGATCTGAACTAATTGGCCTTTCGAAAACTTTTTTAGATCATCGGGGGTGTTGATCTGGGAGAGTAATTTACCGGGTTGGATTACCATTAGCGAAGTTTTTCATTTATAAAGGTAAATAACATTTATTTGATCTCGAATGTTTTTAAAAACAATTAGAATTCCAAAAACTCTACAAGTCTTTTTGGTGTTCCAACGATTAATTTACCATTAATTAAATATCTTTGGGTCTTATTGCTGTGCAAAAATAATATAAATAAACAGTTTCCAGTGAGTTTCGAAATCAAATTACCATTATTTGAAGGACCATTTGATCTGATGCTCTTCTTTATTGAACGGGATGAGCTGGATATTTATGATATTCCGATTGCCAAAATTACTCAGGATTTTTTGGATTACATCCATCATCTCGAAAAAATGGAGATTGAAGTGGCCAGTGAATTTATCCTTTTTGCTGCTACTTTAATGAAAATAAAGTCTAAAATGCTTCTTCCAAGACCGGAATTGGATGAAAATGGGGAGGAAGTGGATCCTAGGGAAGAATTAATACGGCATCTTTTGGAATATAAGAAATACAAGTCTGTCATATCAGAACTCGCTCAGCTAGAGGAAACCCGGCTTTCGAAAGAAAAAAGGGGAAATATTGTTGCAGAATTGGAGCAATTGGCCAAAATAGATGATGTGGATGCTGAATTGCAGGATCTTGATCTTTTTAAACTGCTCAAAGTATTTCAAAAAGTAATGTCCAAGTATGCTTCCAGAACTGATGAAACCAAGCATACTGTAATGCAATATCCTTATACAATCGAACAACAAAAGGATTTTGTACTGGAGAAGATCAGCTTTAAAGACCGGGTACCATTTACTGATTTCATTACCTACAAACCCGATAAAATTTTTGTGATATATACATTTTTGGCAATTTTGGAACTACTTCAGCTATCTTTGGTTTCCATTACCATAGGAGAAGGATTCAATAATTTTTGGGTGGAGAAAAAAGAAACTGTGCCTACCGAATAAAGTATGAAGCTGGATAACAAAAAGATTTTTGAGACCCTTAACCCGAATAAGGTTTGGATTCCTGTGCTCATTGGTCTGGGGATTGTCTTCCTTATGTTTTATTTGGACCCAAGTGTAAATGCAAAAACCCTTAAAGGTGTTTTTGATGCTTCTATATGGGGAATTGTGCTTGCTATTTTTGTAATTCTTGGTAGAGACATAGGCTATATTTACCGAATAAGGGAAATCACAGACAGGCAGCTTACCTGGACAAGAGCACTTTATGTGATCATTCTTTGGGAATTTGCATCAGCGGTTACGCCCTCCGTGGTAGGTGGAACCGCGGTTGCTGTTTTTATTTTAAACAAGGAGGGTATAAAATTGGGTAAGGCCATTGCCTTTGTGATGGTTACTGCAATTTTGGATAATTTATTCTTTGTGATTGGTGCACCGGTTATTTTGTTTTTTGCCAAAGGAAATATTTTTCCAACCAGTCGGGTTATGGAAATGAAGTTGGGAAGGAGTTTAGAATTGCTTTTTTGGACCAGTTATGGATTATATGCTTTTTACTCTTTGGTAATGGCTTTGGCTTTATTTTACAAACCTAGGGTCTTTAAATGGGTCTTGCTGAAAATTTATTCCATTAAATGGTTAAAAAAATGGAAGCATTCAGCCAATGAATATGGCAACCAGATTATCGAGGCATCCAAAGAATTAATCGGGAAAAATTATAAATACTGGATTCCAATTATTGTAGCTACAATCTTTATATGGAGCTCAAGATATTTAATGTTAAATGCCCTTATTGGCGCATATGATTCACTTACCTTGAACGAGCACATCATTGTTTTTGCAAGACAGGTGATCATGTGGATTGTGATGATGATTTCCCCGACACCCGGGAGCAGCGGAACTGCGGAATTCTTCTTCGCCCAGTTTTTTGCCCAATTTTTAAATGGATACACATTTGTTACCAGTATATTGTGGAGGTTGCTTTCTTATTATCCATATCTGCTTTTAGGAGCTATTTTCCTCCCAAGGTGGATTAAGCAAGTGTTTTTCAAAAAGAAAGAAGAATAAAAGCAATTGATTACTTTTAGGAAATGATTCAAAGCCTTACTCCAAAGCAACTTGTGGAATTGCTTTCAGCGGGTTACGTTGGGAGCTTGGACAATTTTTTAATTTCCCAGATTGCCATAGATTCCAGGAATATTTTGCAACCGGAAGCAACTGGCTTTGTGGCACTGAAAGGAGCAAAGTTCGATGGGCATCAGTTTATCCAAGAGGTTTTTGATCAGGGAGTAAAATGTTTTATAGTACATCGTGAATTCAAAATTCCACAAAATCTCGAAAATAAGGCCTCTTTTATTCAGGTAGAGGATACGCTTAAATCCCTTCAGCGTTTGGCGGCATATCAAAGGGAACTTTTTAAAGGACCTTTAATAGGGATTACAGGAAGTAATGGGAAGACCATCATCAAAGAGTGGTTGGGACAGGTATTGGCCCAAAAATATTCGGTTGCGAAAAGCCCAAAGAGTTATAACAGCCAAGTCGGGGTTCCACTTTCTATTTTTGGCATTGATCCTACCCATCAGGTGGCCATTATGGAGGCAGGTATTTCCAGACCTCATGAAATGGAAAAGCTTTACGAGATGCTTAAACCCCAACTTGGAATTTTCACAAATATTGGAACTGCCCATGAAGAGGGTTTTGATTCTCTATTGGTAAAACTGGAAGAAAAGGCCAGACTTTTCAGATCTTGTGAATTTATCGTTTTTAGAAAAGAGCATATTGAAATTGCCCGGCTTCTTAAAAAGGAATTTCCAGAAAGTAAATTAGTTTCATGGTCTGATAAGCTTGGCGCTGATATTACCCTCACCCCAAAAAAAGAGCTTGACCGGACTAAGATTCTATTGATCAAGCAAGATTTAAGTGTATTTACATTTTTATTACCATTTACCGATGAAGCTTCTCTAGAAAATATAAGACACGTTATAGCGGCATCTTTGACCTTGGGTTTGGAAGCCCAAGAAATACAGGAAAGCCTCAATCACCTAAAATCAGTGGATATGAGGCTAACTTTAAAACCCGGTGCCAATCAAAGCCTAATTATTGACGATACCTACAATAATGACCTTGCGGGATTAAGGCTGGCATTGGATTTTTTGGCAGCGCAAAGGCCTAAAAAAAGGAAAGTACTCATCATTTCGGATTTATTGCAAGTTGGGGACACCCAAAGGGTTTATCAAGAGGTAAAAAAATTATTGGAGTATTATTCAATTGATTACCTCATAGGCGTAGGAGAACAAATTAAAGTGTTAAAAGGGACCTTAGCCATAGCGCAAAATTTTTTTAAGGATACTACTCATTTATTGCAAAATATTCAACCTGAAGATTTTGACAACGATCTCATATTGGTTACAGGAGCAAGGAAATTTGGTTTTGAAGCAGTCGTCAATAGATTACAGCAGAGGATTCATGGGACGACATTGGAAATAAATTTAAATGCCCTCACTCATAACTATAATTTCTACAAGACCAAATTACTTCCCCATACAAAAGTAATGGTGATGGTAAAGGCCTTTGCTTATGGTGGTGGGGCCTCAGAAATAGCTAACCATTTACAGCAGTTAAAGGCTGATTATCTTGCAGTGGCTTACACAGACGAGGGAGTTGCTTTGAGGGAAGAAGGGATTAAATTGCCCATCATGGTCCTTAATCCCGTACAGGAATCATTCATTCATCTTCAGGAGTATGATTTGGAACCAGTGGTTTATAGCCCTTCTTTTTTTCAACAATTGGCAAGATTCTGTGAAGTTCAGGGAATTGGAATGAAAATTCATTTGGATTTGGACACGGGTATGCATCGGTTGGGGTTTGAGGAAGAGCATATCAATGAATTAATTTCTTTAATTAAAAAGTATCCTAAACTTCAGATTGCAAGTTTGTATACCCACCTTGCAGGTGCAGATGAAGAAGAACACCAGGATTATACTTTATTTCAATTGCAGACTTTTGTTGCGATGTGTGGCCTGATTGAGAAAAATTTAGACTATAAACCCCTTCGTCATGCACTAAATTCAGCAGGGATTATCCGTTTCCCTGAATTTCAAATGGATATGGTCAGGTTAGGAATAGGTCTTTATGGGGTGGAGGTCAGTGGAAAATACGATAAGCACTTAAAGCCTATCAGTACATTGAAGACTACTATATCGCAGGTAAAAAAACTTTCACAAGGAGAAACTATTGGATATAGCCGAAAAGGGAAAATGAAAGAAAATGGACAAATTGCTACCATAGCTATTGGCTATGCTGATGGATATGATAGAAGATTCAGCAATGGGAAGGGCTATGTTTTGATCCATGGCAAAATGGCCCCTGTTATTGGTAATGTCTGTATGGATATGACAATGATCGATGTCAGTAATCTGGAGGTGAAGGAAGGGGATGAAGTCATTATTTATGGTCCAAATATTTCGTTGAAGGATCTGGCAGAAAGGATCGGTACTATCCCCTATGAGTTGCTGACCAATATCAGCAGTCGTGTAAAGCGGGTTTATTATCTAGATTGAGTTTCCATTTGAAAATAGGTGTTTGGGGTCGTTGATTCCATGAACATCCTTATATTTGCTTCAAAGAACGTTATTTTCAAAGTACAGGATATGTTAATAGTCAATACTATAAGGGATAATTTTGAGATTGTATTGGAAGGCTTACAAAAACGAAACTTTCCCAATGCTGAAGCTGTGCTTCACCAGGTTTTAGAAATAGAAAAGAGCAGGAAGGAAACCCAGGCTCAAAGAGACAGTCTCCAGGCTGAATCCAATTCCATATCCAAACAGATCGGTTTGTTGATGAAGGAAGGAAGAAAAGTGGAAGCTGAAAAATTAAAATCCCGCACTTTAGATATAAAAGAAAGCATAAAGACTCTGGAGGAATCTTATGATACCTATGAGGAAGATTTGACGCAATTATTGTATACGATCCCGAATATTCCACATATTTCTGTGCCAAAGGGAAAGTCAGCAGAGGATAATGAAATTGTGCTTCAATATGGGGAAATTCCCATATTGCCTGAGGATAAGTTGCCCCATTGGGAATTAATAAAAAAGTACGACATCATTGATTTTGATTTAGGTGTTAAAATTACCGGAGCTGGGTTCCCTGTATATAAAGGCAGAGGAGCTAGGCTCCAAAGGGCCCTGATCAATTTCTTTTTGGATGAAGCGATGAAGGCCGGTTATGTAGAAGTACAGCCCCCCATTTTGGTCAACGAAGATTCAGGGTATGGCACTGGACAGCTTCCTGATAAAGAAGGTCAGATGTACGAGGCCACCATGGATAAATTGTATCTCATTCCTACTGCAGAGGTTCCGATTACAAATATGTACCGGGATATAATCCTGAACGAATTGGAATTTCCGATCAAAAATGTGGGTTATACGCCTTGTTTTAGAAGGGAGGCAGGAAGTTGGGGTGCCCATGTTAGGGGACTGAACAGGCTTCATCAATTTGATAAAGTTGAAATTGTTCAAATATCTCATCCGGACCAATCCTATGAGGCATTGGAAGAAATGAGCGCGTATGTACAGGGACTTTTGAAGAAGCTTGAATTGCCTTACAGAGTCTTGAGACTTTGTGGGGGAGATATGGGCTTCACATCTGCCCTTACCTATGATATGGAAGTGTTTTCCGCTGCACAGGAAAGATGGCTGGAAGTAAGTTCAGTGAGCAACTTTGAGTCTTATCAGGCAAATAGGCTAAAATTAAGGTTCAGGGGCGAAGATAAGAAAACACAATTGGCCCATACCCTAAATGGCAGTGCTTTGGCCCTTCCAAGAATTGTTGCCTCAATTTTAGAAAACAACCAAACAGAGGAGGGGATTAAAATGCCTAAGGTTTTAGTGCCATATTTAGGTTTTGATATAATTTAATTCTAAAAATAAAAGAGGATGAAACGACACATTATTTCATCCTCTTTCTTTACAAGTAAAATTTATTATTCAACTGATGCATTGACGATCATCTTATTGGGTTTTGAAAAAATGATTTCCTGGATATTTTCTAGGGAATATTGAAAAATTTCACCGGTTTCTCCATCGAACATTAATACCCCTCTGCTTTGTGAACTGTAAAAGGGATTCTCAGTTTTGGAAATAAAACTTATTTGTTTTACTTCTCCTCCTTCATATTGAACCACAATTTTTTTGATTTTTCCTTTTTCCCCTTCTTTTAGTTCATGAATTAGATATTTTTCACTTTTCTGTGTTTCATAAGCCCCTGACAGTGCAGGTTTATTGATATCAACCTGAAGAAATGAATCAAGATCTTTCATCCATTCCTCTTGGGTGGGGGTAATTTGCGAAGTTTCTTTCTTACCATTGATATTGATGACTTTGTAAACTGATTTTCCTTCAAGTTTTGGGATCTGGACTTCAACAAAATCTTTAAAAGGGAAATAGGCAGTTTCCTCTGTACCATTGGTATTTGAAATATTCGAACAGCTCCAAAATATAGATAGCATCAACAGTAAACTGGAATAATATCTCATTTTCATATTTTTAGAATTGTTTTAATATGTTTTATACAAGAGAAAGAATACAAGGTTAAGGAAGGGAAATTTTATGCTATTTCAACAAAATCTCTCCTGTCATTTCTTTGGGAATTTCCAAACCCATTAAAGTTAGGATAGTCGGTGCAAGGTCTCCCAATTTACCGTCTTTGACTTCAATTTTGTCCTTGTCATCCACCATAATAAACGGGACAGGGTTGGTAGTATGGGCGGTATTTGGGGTGCCATCCTCGTTGATCATCATGTCACTGTTTCCGTGGTCAGCTATTACAATCGTGGTGTATCCGCTTTGTAAAGCTTGGTTGATTACTTCCTCTGCACATTTATCCACGGCTTCACAAGCTTTTACTGCTGCCTCAAAGACCCCTGTGTGCCCTACCATATCAGCGTTGGCGAAATTCAAACAAACAAAATCCACTTCTTTTTCCTTAAGCTCAGGCTTAATTTTACTTGCAATTTCAAAAGCACTCATTTCAGGCTGTAGATCATAAGTAGCCACTTTTGGTGAAGGACAAAGAATTCTTTTTTCTCCTTCGAATTCCCTTTCCCTGCCTCCTGAAAAAAAGAAAGTGACGTGAGGATATTTTTCCGTTTCCGCAATCCGTATTTGCTTTTTACCATTGGCCTCCAGAACCTGTCCAAGGGTATTATTTAAATTATCTTTTTCAAAAAGAACTTTTATTCCTTTGAAAGTTTCGTCATAACTGGTGAAAGTAATATAATGAAGGTTCAATTTCTTCATATTGAAATCTTCAAAGTCCTGTTGGGTAAGAACCTGGGTAATTTCCCTTCCTCTATCCGTTCGGAAATTGAAATTTACCACAACATCTCCTTCTGCAATTACTGCCAAAGGTTTATTGTCCTCATTTACTTGAACTATAGGTCGGATGAATTCGTCAGTAACCCCATTAGTGTAAGATTTCACTACTGCTGAGATGATGTCTTTTGATTTTTCACCTTCACCATGTACCATGCAATCATACGCTAATTTCACGCGCTCCCATCTTTTGTCCCTGTCCATGGAATAATACCTTCCAATAACTGATGCAATTTTTCCTTTAGAATGTTGCAAGTGTTCCTTAAGTTCATTCAGGAAATGGACACCGCTTTTAGGATCGGTATCCCTGCCGTCTGTAAAGGCATGGATAAAAGCTTCTTCTATGCCATTGCTCTTTGCAGCATCACAAAGCCCTTTTAAGTGCTTGATATGGGCATGTACTCCACCATCCGATACAAGACCTATAAAATGGACATTTTTATGGTTCGATTTTGCATATTGGAATGCTTCCACCAATACCGGATGTGATTTGAGTTCTCCTTCCTCCACCGCCTTATTGATTTTTACCAGATCCTGGTAGACCACCCTTCCAGCACCTAAGTTCATATGCCCTACTTCAGAATTCCCCATTTGACCTTCTGGAAGGCCCACAGCCAATCCAGATGCATTTAGCTTGGCATGTGGATATTTCTTATACAAACTGTCTATAAATGGAGTCTTGGCTTTATCGATAGCGGACACTTCTGGATTCGAGGCTATTCCCCAACCATCCAAAATCATCAGAATGACTTTCTTGTTCATATTCTTAATTTACCGGAATTTGAAATCCTATTTTCAGTAATGGAGCGTAAAAATGCTCATTCTTTATTTAGCCAACAATAAATGAGGAATTTTAATTCTTAAATAGCACTTAGAATTTTGGGAGTGTTATAAGAAAATTTTTTTGGCTTAATATTTGTTAAAAAATTTTCCGATGAAAAAACTGCTTTACATAGGCGTACTTTTGTTTCTGGTATTTTCCTTATCCCAAGCAAGATCAACAGATTCCACTTTCAATTCTATTGAAGGGATAGTTACTGTTTTTCAATCTGGCTCAAGTAGGGAATTGGCTAAATATTTTGATTCTGGAATAGATATCAACATCAATGGAAATCAAGGTGATTATTCCAAAAATCAGGCAGAATTGGTGATGCGGGATTTTTTCAAGAAATTTCCTCCTGTTGATTTTCAGCTTCTACAGCAAGGCAGCAATACAGACCAAATCATTTATTACATTGGAAATTACCGATCAGAAGAAACAGTTTTTAGAGTTTTTATTAAAGGCAAAAAAGAAGACCAATCCATTAAAGTTTACAGTTTGGACATTGTAAAAGGGATCAAATAGTTTAAAGCAGCTTTATTTTTTTAATTTTGGGCTGTGAAAAGACCAAATTACCTTAGCCAGGAAAAAATTCAGGAATTTATCCGGCAGGCCCTGATTGAAGATGTTGGGGATGGAGATCATTCAACATTAGGTTCGATACCCAAAGGAAGCTTGGGAAAGGCCCAGTTATTGATTAAAGAAGATGGTATTATAGCAGGTTTGGAGCTTGCCAAGATGATTTTTCTACAATTTGATCCCACGTTACATGTTGACCTTTTATTACAGGATGGGGCTATAGTCAGCAGAGGTGATATTGGTTTATTGGTTAAGGGTTCAGCAGCATCTATTTTGACCACTGAGCGATTGGTGCTTAACTGCATGCAAAGGATGAGTGGGATTGCGACGAAAACCAACCGGTTGACTGAGTTGATAAAACATACCAAAGCCAGATTGATGGATACCCGTAAGACCACGCCCAATTTTAGATTAATGGAAAAATGGGCTGTTTTATTGGGAGGAGGCCTCAACCACCGCTTTGCTTTGTATGATATGGTTATGTTAAAAGATAACCACATAGATTTTGCAGGAGGAATTATGAATGCGATACTCAATACAAAGTCATATTTAAAGGAAAAAGGTCTCAATCTCAAAATTGAAGTAGAGACGAGAACCTTGGAGGAAGTCCAGGAAGTTTTGGATGTGGGAGGGATAGATTATATCATGCTGGATAACATGGATTATGATACAATGCAAGAGGCGGTGAAAATGGTAGCAGGTAGATATCCCTTGGAAGCATCTGGAGGAATTACAGAAGATAATTTAAAAAATGTTGCCGAATGTGGGGTGGATTTTATCTCTGTCGGTGCTTTGACCCATCAGGTCAGAAGTCTGGATATCAGTTTAAAAGCGTTCTGAAATTACTAATTACCAATTGTCAATGATCAAGTGGGGAATAAGAATTATGTAATCTGAAATAATGAAAAGATAGTAAAAAAAGCTGTTCTGGAGTTCCAGAACAGCTTTTTTGTGAACAGCATGAAAAATCAATCTTTTGGAGCAAAATCGGGATATGCCTGCATACTATGCTCATTGATGTCTAATCCTTCCAGTTCTTCTTTTTCGTGAACACGTATACCTATGCTTTTTTTCATGGAGAAGAAAATAAGCCAGCTAGTTAAGAAACAAAAGGCGCCGACTGCCGCTATACCGATGAGCTGGGAAATGACTTGCTGGAATCCGGCCAGATCCCCGAATAGACCTACAGCCAATGTTCCCCAAATACCACCGACTAGGTGTACTGAGATAGCACCAACAGGATCGTCAATTTTTATTTTATCAAAAAAGACTACTGCCAAAACAACAATAGCACCGCCAATAAATCCGATAATTGCCGCTTCTCCTATACCCATAAGGTCTGCTCCAGCAGTAATGCCTACTAAACCTGCCAAAATCCCATTGAGTACCATGGTAATATCGTAGGTTTTAAATTTCAGATAAGAGGTTAATAATGCCCCGAATGCTCCGGAAGCTCCGGCAATGGCAGTGGTTACAAAAACAAGAGATACTGTACCGGGATCTGCAGTTAAAACAGAACCTCCATTGAATCCAAACCAACCGAACCACAACAAGAAAACACCGATAGTGGCCATTGGAATATTATGTCCCGGAATAGCTCTCATCCCTGATTCAGTATATTTTCCAATTCTTGGACCTAAAAGAAAAGCTCCGACCAGAGCACCCCAACCTCCTACGGAATGTACAATTGTAGATCCTGCAAAATCATAAAACGGAACATCCAAGCTGTCCAAAAAGCCACCTCCCCATTTCCACATTCCTACAATAGGATAGCAAATTCCTACATATAGGATGGAGAAGAAAATAAAAGGACCGAGTTTGATTCTTTCAGCAACAGCACCGGATACAATGGTAGCTGCCGTTGCGGCAAACATAGCCTGAAATATAAAATCTGTGAAGAAAGTATAGCCTTCATTATAGGCAAAGGTATTCCAGCCTTCCGGTAAGGAAATCCCTATTCCGGAAAGTCCAAAAAAACTACCGGCAAATTCATCACCAGGATACATCAGGTTGAAGCCTATAAAGGCATATGTAAGAAGTCCTATAGCAGGGATTATAGTATTTTTGAAAAGGATGTTGACAGTATTTTTTGCCCGGGTCAATCCTGCTTCCAGGCTGGCAAATCCGAGGTGCATGATAAAGACCAGGATTGTTGCTACCATCATCCAAAGGTTATTGATGGTAAATAATTCTTGAGTCATAGGTTTGAAAGGTTTTGGTTCTTAATTACTTTGATCGACAAAGGATCTGGACTTTTCAATGGAAAAATCCAAAGCAGCATTAAATGGTGCTATTGATAAGTACATCTACAGCGCATCTTCTCCTTTATCATTATTTCTTATACGGTAAGCTTCCAGTGCTTCGTAGATGAAAATTTTTCCATCGCCTACTTCACCAGTTCTTCCATGATTCAAAATGCAGGAAATAATCTCTTCTACATTTTCATCAGGTGCAACAATTTCAATTTTGGTTCTTGGAATATAGGCAGGTTCATAAGCTACTCCACGGTAAGTTTGAGGTTTTGCATGCTCCATTCCCATCCCTTTGACCTCATAAAAGGTGAAGAACTTAACACCCAATCCAGCAATGCATTGGTGTATATCCTCAAATTTGGATGTTCTAATAATTGCTTCGATTTTTTTCATTTTAATTAATTTTTCAATGGGTTTAATAGGAAATATGCGCTAATCTAAGACAAAAATTAAAGAAAAAGCAAAAAAGGTTAAAAAAATAACGCGTTTTTTGTTTAAATGCGTAAAATTCTAATAAAATAGGGTGTATAAAAACCTTAATAATGAAAAAAAATCAGTTTTTAACAAAAAATGATCTAAATTTTAACTAATACTATCAAAATAAATGGAAATTTTATTTTTTTTGAATTATTCACCTTTCACTCTTTCTTTAATGGTCTAAAAACCTAATTTTGGGCTCAGTTTGAAAGAAATTTAATTTTATGAAAAGAAAACCAACGCTTTTGGTATTGGCTGCCGGAATGGGTAGTAGATATGGTGGAAATAAACAGATTGATGGTTTTGGACCGAATGGAGAGACCATTTTGGAATATTCAATTTATGATGCCATACGCGCAGGGTTTGGAAAAGTAGTACTGATAGTTAGAGAAGAAATTCTTGACCTTGCAAAGGATTTGTTTTTGCCGAAACTGGAAGGAAAAATTGAAGTTGAATTTGTCTTACAATCCCTGAACAGCTTCGTTCCAAAAGAATTTCAGAATCCGGAAAGGGTTAAGCCCTTCGGAACAGCCCATGCTGTATTGTGCGCTAAAGATGCTATTGCTGAGCCATTTGCGGTAATCAATGCAGATGATTTTTATGGTAAGGAAGCCTTTGAAGTTTTGGGTAAATTTTTAATGGACGGGGTACAACCAAATTTACATGCGATGGTGGGCTATGCGATAGAAAATGTTTTATCAGAACATGGTACGGTAAGCAGAGGAGTCTGTACTATGAATGAGGCCAATCAATTAATTGGAATGATTGAAAGGACTTCTATTGCCAGGGAAGGAGAAAAAATAATCTCCAGGGGAGAAGGGGAAGAGTTGGAGATTAAAGAAGGTACGCCGGTTTCTATGAATTTCTGGGGATTCCATCAGGCCGTTTTTTCAGATATCATGGATATGTGGCAGGAATTCCTCCCGGCAAATAAAAATAATCTTAAATCTGAATTTTTTATTCCTACAGTCGCCAATAACTTAATCCAAGGTGGTAAAGCAGCTTTTGAAATATTGGAGGGCGGCAAAACCTGGTTTGGAGTTACCTATACAGAGGATAAGCCTATAGTCATTGAAGCTTTGAAGAAAATGCATGATTCCGGGGAGTATCCCAACAAACTTTGGTTTTGATGAATTAACTGCCATAATTATTTTAAACTAAAAAATTATGGCAGTTAATTTCTTTTCTAATTCCTGAGATATTGTTGGAATAGCAAGAAATTCTGATTATCAGGGTTTGAGCCAAGTATGTTAAGGGATATTTTAATTTTCAATTAATCCAGAGCAATAAGTAGTTCATATGCCTCATCTCCAGGTCTTGGCGCATTTGGGGAGATCAGTTTATTGTCTTTCCCGATAATCAGGTACCTTGGAATCCCCCAGACTTTAAAATACTTCATAATATCAGCTTCGAATCCTTTTCCTGCAAAAAGGTGAACTCCTCTCATGGGGTTTTTATCCAAATAGTTTTTCCAAGGTTCTTGCTTTTCATCAATAGATATGTACATCAGAACCACATCTTCGCGATCCCTTAATTTTCTTTCAAAATCAGGCGTTTTGGTTCTGAAGGTGTTGATACAGGGACCGCACCAGCTTGCCCAAAGGTCAATATAAATGATTTTGTCTTTGAATCGGGAGAGACTGACAGAATTACCTTCGAGGTCAACGAAGTTAAAATCCTGAACCAATGCCCCTTCCTTAAGATTTTCTAATGAAAGAAGTGTGCTTTCAAGTTTCGTCAGATGTTGGGAATTAGGATAGCTAACTTTAAAATTGGAAGCTAACTTTTCAATTTCCCCAAAACTTAGGGTCAGCATGGACATTTCATTGAGGAGGTATGCTGCCTGGAAAAGTTCTTTGACAGGTTCACTTTCCGTTTGAACATAATTTCCCACTTCCGTATTGGGCATTCCAAAGGGTATACCCAATACGGCATGTAAATTCATGCTAATGGATCTAGAAATATCTTCATTAACTTCTGTGATGCTTTCAATTAATCCCAATTGAGAAAGGTATTCTTTAAAAAAAGACTTTCTTTCTTCTAAATCCATTTCTTGAGCCCTATCCAGATATAATTCTGCCAACTGTATCATCATGGCTTGGGAAAATTGAGTGGCACTTTTTTTCTCACTATCTCCCATATCCTTCTCATATTGTCCATAATGCTGGTTGAACTTCTCATCTACCTCTTTACAGAAGTTAATATAGCTCTGATAATCAGGAACTTCCTCTACATCATATAATATTTCCGAAACTTGGCTATACAATTCATTTTGTATAAGATTCTCCAGGCTTTTCATATATTCTAAGTAAGCAGGAGAAGCATTTTGAGCAAAAATTTGAAAGCTAGAAATGAAAGTAAAGAGGAACAAAGAAAGTTTTTTAATCATAATTAATGCTTTGGAAAGTTTTTACGTGAAGAAAGCAATTATCGTTCTATTTTGGAAATCCTTATGGAAATCTTATTATTTTTGTCCATAGACCATTTCTAAATAAATTATCCCAGTCCATGAAAAAGCTCTTCTTCTCCACAACACCCCTGTTTTCTGATCTTGGATTATTGATTTTGAGGTTAGGATCCGCATTGATGATTATGACACATGGCTGGCCCAAGATTGCGGAGTTCAGTTCCAGGTTAGAAACTTTCAGGGATCCTATTGGTCTTGGACCTGCGGTTTCTTTACAGGCAGCCATTTTTGCTGAGTTTTTCTGTGCAATTTTATTGGCATTGGGATTTTTGACTCGGCTTTCTTTGATTCCCTTAATTTTTACCATGGCAGTAATTTCTTTTTTGGTACATGCTGATGATCCCTTTTCTGTCCAGGAAAAACCCTTACTTTTTTTGCTGATTTTCGTAGTTCAGTTCTTTTTAGGGCCTGGCCGATATTCAGTAGATGCGCAGATACGGAAAAACAGGAATTATTGATTTCAGGTTGAAATTTTTCCTTTTTCAATTAGGAAAAATTTGGTTTCTGCATCAATTTTCCCCAAAATTTCCTTTGATCTTTCGGGTCTGGCATCTGTAATAAACAATTGCCCGAATTGTTGGGTGGCGACCAAATTCATCAGTTTTTCTATTCTTCCATCATCCAGTTTGTCAAAAATATCATCCAAAAGTAGGACGGGTTTTGTCATTTTATGTGCCTGAAAAATTTGGAATTGGGCAAGTTTTAAGGCAATGACAAATGATTTTTGTTGTCCCTGGGATCCGAATTTTTTAATTGGATATCCATTGATCTCAAATATAAAATCATCTTTATGGATTCCCATATTGGTCCTTTTCAATAGGAAGTCTTTTTGGGAAATAGCTTTGAATTCTATTTCGAAATTTTCATTAAGACACTGGGTTTCATAAGAAATACTGATAACTTCCTGATTTCCTGAAATGATCCTGTAGTATTCTTTTAAAATGGGTTCGTACTCTATTAAAAAAGATTTTCTTTTAGCTGAGATAGATTTGGATAAATGAATGATTTCCCTGTCATAAGGTTCTATAAAATTGCTGTTCCATTTTCCATTGTCTGCAAACTGCTTGATCAAGGCATTTCTTTGTTTGAGAAAATGTTGAAAACGAACCAATTGATCCAGATACTCCTTATACATCTGGCAAAGCATATTATCAAAAAACCGCCTTCTTTCTTCGCTTCCGTTGGTAATGAGTTGTGTATCATCCGGTGCGATCATGACCACAGGTAAAAGTCCCACGTGCTCACTCATTCTTTCTATTGCTTTACCATTCTGCATCAGCTGTTTTTTTTTCCCGCTTTCAAAAATACAGCGGATTTCAAGGGTTTTGCCATTGATTTCAAAATCTCCAAAGATTGTAAAAAAATCTTTTTCATGCTGGATGTTCAGATTATCAAGGCCATTAATGGCACTTTTAGTCAGACATAAATAATGAATCGCATCCAGGAGATTGGTTTTTCCGCTTCCATTTAGTCCGACAAAGCAATTGATCTCTTTTGAAAATTGTACCTCTGCCTTTGGATAGTTCTTAAATTGTTGAAGGCGGATATTTTTGAGGTACATCTTATTAAACTGTTGGGTTTTTGACTATTTTTGCATTCGGTCTGAAAATTCAGCCCATTTGATTATATTTGAGGCCAAATTTAGCATATTTTATAATAAACGATATGGCAAAGAAGAGTACTGCTACCAAGGCAAAGGCAAAATATTCCAAGGAAACCTATGCATTTTGGTACGAAAGCATGCTGTTGATGAGAAGATTTGAAGAGAAAGCAGGTCAACTTTATGGACAGCAAAAAATCCGCGGATTTTGTCACCTTTATATCGGTCAGGAGGCATGTGCTTCAGGAGCAATCACTGCTTTGGAAAAAGATGATAAATGGATTACAGCATACCGGGACCATGCACATCCGCTAGGTTTAGGTACTGATCCAGGTGCGGTTATGGCAGAGTTGTATGGTAAAGCTACAGGTACTACTAAAGGTAAGGGTGGTTCCATGCACATATTCGATAAAGAAAGAAACTTTATGGGAGGCCATGGCATTGTCGGTGCCCAAGTACCTATGGGTCTGGGAATAGGCTTTGCCGAGAAATACAAAGGGACCAAAAATCTTTGTATCTGCTACATGGGAGATGGAGCTGTTAGACAGGGAGCTGTACATGAGGCTTTCAATTTGGCCATGCTATATAAGGTTCCGGTTATATTTGTAATTGAAAATAATGGATATGCCATGGGTACTTCTGTCGCAAGGACATCCAATGTGACGGAATTGTATCAGATAGGAGAAGGCTATGATATGCCTGCTTTCCCGGTAGATGGCATGAATGTAGAAGCTATTCATGAAGCTGTTTCTGAGGCTGCTGCAAGAGCGAGAAGAGGTGATGGTCCTACCTTGTTAGAATTTAGAACCTACAGGTATAAGGGGCACTCTATGTCAGATCCTCAAAAATACAGAACAAAGGAAGAAGTGGAGGAATATAAACAAAGGGATCCGATTGAGCAGGTAAAAGCTACCATCCTTGACAATAAAATTCTTTCTGAAGAAGAAATTGCTGAAATTGATGCAAGAGTGAAAAAGCAAGTGGATGATTCAGTCAAATTTGCGGAAGAATCACCATGGCCTGACGGGCAGGATGCATTTAAAGATGTTTATATGCAGGAAGATTATCCATTTGTAATGGAATAAAATCAAATAAAATAAATCAGTCATGGATATATGTTGTAATATCCATGACTGGTTTTTTTATTCCTATTTGTGAATTAATTAAAAGCCTTATATTTGCGGGCGAAAAATTTGATAGAATGGCTAAGAAACAGACCAAAAAAGCTCCTGAAGTAGAATATGAGCTTTTGGAAAAACCGGAAGTAATTGCAAGCAGACTTGAAAGGGGAGAAGCTTTCGTAAAAAAGAATTCCAAAATTTTTGGAGGGATACTTATTGTAGTAATTCTGATTATAGCTGGCTTACTGTATGTACAAATAGACAGGCAGAATAAGAATAAGAAAGCACAAGCTGAAATGTTCCAAGCTGTTTATTATTTTGAGCAGGATAGTACGGATTATGCATTGAATGGAGACGGCTCCAATGTTGGCTTTTTAAAAATTGTAGACCGCTACAGTGGAACGGACGCAGCCAATTTGGCCCATTTCTATATTGGTTCAATTTATTTATCTGAGGGTAAATTTCAAGATGCAGTGGACCACCTGAAAAAATTCTCTGCTGATGACTACTTTGTACAGGCCAGAGCATATGCTTTGTTGGGAGATGCCTATCTTGAATTGGGAAATACCAAAGAAGCAATCTCAGCTTACAAAAAAGCAGTAGATCATAAAGAAAACAAATTCTTCGCTCCAAGGTATTTGAATAAATTGGCCATTGCCTATGAAGAAGCAGGTGATATTGCCAATGCTATCAAAACCTATGGAGTTATCGAAGACCAATATTTCGAGTCATTTGAATATACAAACGCACGAAAGCATAAAGCACGCTTGGAAGGCCTTGCCTCTAAGTAATGCTTTGTTATATACTAGCATTTAAAGAAGAGTAAGGCCAAAAGCCTTACTCTTTTTTGTTAATTTTAATACATACCTCATGGCAACTTCATTGAAAAGCTTAAGCCAGTATTCGGACAAAAACATACTGGATATCTCGAATAAAAAATTTGGCATCGTGGTTTCTGAATGGAATGACCAGGTTACTGAATCTCTCTTCTCAGGAGCATTGGATACACTCTTAAAGCATGGAGCAAAAAAAGAAAACATTTTTAGGAAAAATGTTCCAGGTTCATTTGAACTCACCTTGGGTGCACAATGGTTGGCAGAATTAAATGAAATTGATGCCGTTATTTGTTTGGGCTGTGTGATCCAGGGAGAAACCCGGCATTTCGATTTCATCTGTGATGCTGTGGCTCATGGTATCACTAATGTGGCCTTGAAGTATAACAAGCCAGTTATTTTTGGGGTTTTAACGCCGAATAGCATGCAACAGGCCTTAGACAGGGCTGGGGGAAAACATGGTAATAAAGGGGATGAAGCCGCTATTACAGCAATCAAAATGCTGGGTTTTTAAACCTTTGCTTTTAACGGGAATAAGTCTAAGATTTGGGAGTGAAGGTACTGCCAGTCGTATTGGTTCCAGTCCAATTTTAATAAAGCACTATTTCTGTTATGCTGAAGTTAACATAAATAAGATTACAAACCATTAAACCATTTCCATGATGAAAATAATGAAGTTCGGAGGGACCTCAGTAGGCAAACCCGAAAGAATGCATCAGGTAAAAGACCTAATCACCAGAGACAAGCAAAAGAAGATTGTTGTCCTTTCTGCACTTTCAGGAACCACCAATGCTTTGGTTGGTATTGGTGAAGCACTTGCTGAAGCCAATAAGGAACTGGCAAAAGAAAGGATTGACAGTCTTCATTCCCATTATTTGCAATTCTATAAAGAATTGCTCAAAACTGAAGCAGCAAGGTCAAAAGCAGAAAAAATTATAAAAGAACATTTCGAATTTCTTAATATTATTCTGAAAATTTCCTTCAATGAAGCTATCAACAGGGATATTTTGGCTCAAGGAGAGTTGCTTTCAACCAAATTGTTCTTCACCCTCTTACAAGAGTTGGATATACCTGCAGTATTTCTGCCCGCCTTGGATTTTATGAGCATTGATGAAAATTCCGAACCGGAATTGAAAAAAATTGCCGAAAAGGTCAAAGTGATATTGGCTAATTATCCTGAGGATCAAATTTTCATTACCCAAGGTTATATCTGCAAAAATCACCGAAATGAGGTCGATAATCTAAAGAGAGGAGGATCAGATTATTCTGCCTCATTGATAGGTGCAGCTGTAAGTGCTGATGTAGTGGAAATTTGGACGGATATTGATGGAATGCACAACAATGACCCTAGAGTGGTCGACAAAACCAGGCCAATTGCGCAATTGTCCTTTGATGAGGCTGCAGAGCTGGCCTATTTTGGCGCAAAAATTCTCCATCCCGCTTCTATTTGGCCGGCACAGCAATACAACATTCCTGTAAAGCTTTTGAATACTATGGAGCCTGATGCTCCGGGTACGACCATTACAGCGAAAGAGATAGGTTCGGGGGTAAAAGCCCTTGCTGCAAAAGACGGGATTACCGCTATAAAAATTAAATCCAGCCGTATGTTGTTGGCTTATGGATTCCTTAGAAAAGTTTTTGAAGTATTTGAGAAATATAAGACTTCCATTGACATGATCACGACTTCAGAGGTTGCAGTGTCGGTCACCATAGATGATCTGTCCCATTTGGATGAGATTGTAAAAGAGCTGGAAATATATGGAATGGTGGAAGTAGATAAAAACCAGACAATTATTTCAGTGGTTGGGAATATGATAGCTGAGTCAAAAGGTACCTTGGCAAAAATAATGAGCAGTATTTCAGACTATCCGATCAGGATGGTATCCTATGGGGGAAGCCGCCATAATGTTTCTTTATTATTGGACGCTAAATATAAAAATGAGGCCCTGAAAAGTATGAATGAAGGTCTATTTGAATGGTAAAGATTATCATTTGTATATGGCCATTACAAGCAAGAATGGCTCTTTGATTTTGTGAAAAATTAAAAGAATGGCAGGATAAACTTGGGGGGGTATTAGAGGAGGAATAGGGGAAAAAAAAAGCTGGATGTTTTTGATTTAAACATCCAGCTTAAATATTACTTTTTTTCTCTCTATTAGGCGGTCCTCAGTAACTTCAATTCTCCGTTTCGCTTCACTATTTTAAGATTGAAATGTTGGTTGATGAATGCTTTGCAGTGGTTTTCGGACCATTCTGCCCTGGAATCCGTATCAAAAAGCAAGGTCATCCTCAACATGTTTTTCACATAGGGTTCATGTATACCCAATTCCCTGATCCAGCTGACAAATTGAGTGGCCCATTCCTCCTTAAACTTGTCTAAATGGGTCCGTCCATCAAAAAGTAATTCCAACTGGTTATCGCCGTTCTGATATCTGTAAATCCCGCAAAGCTGTCTATAAATCATCCTGATCCTATCTTTGGGAAATTCATAAGTATCCAAAATTTTAGCAAAAGTCTCATCCATCAACATCAATGGATTGTAAAGCTGGGTATAAGATCTTTTTAATTCAAAAACCATCAATTCCAACAAGTGCTCCTCCATAAGGGATTGGGCTTGCCTCAAAATATAATTTTTGTCTAATGGGAATAATTTTTGAATCATATTAAAGACGAATCTTTTGCAAATTAGGCTTTTACTTCCAAATATTAAAGATTTTGGTCTGAAATCATTTCATCAATAGCTCTTTGAATCAAGTCAATTTCATATCCCCGGCTAATTAAGTATTGCTGTACTTTATATTTTTTTTTGAGAAGGTCTTTATCCTTGATCAAAGACCATTTTTTTTCGGTAAGTTGAAATAGGTTTTGCCAATATTCTTCAGTGTCTATTTCTTTCATACCGGATTTGATACAATTGGGACTGATTTGACGGAATTTCAGTTCCTGTAAGATTTTGTTTTTCCCCCATTTTTTAAGTTTATATTTACCCCTAACGAAGGCCTGGGCAAACCTTTCCTCGTTCAGAAAATCTTCTTCAATCATCAGAGAAATCAGCTCTTCTGCAGGGTTTCCGAATATACCCTTTTCGGATAATTTGTTCCTTACCTCCTCCTGGTATCTTTCCTGATAGGCGCAATAAGCGGCAATTTTTATTTTTGCTTCCTGCATAGTCCAATACTTTTTAGGCTGATCGGGATTATATTCTTTTCGTGGGTAGGACATTTTATGTAATTTTATCCCAAAGTAACTTTACCAGTTATTTTTTTCAAATCTATTCATCAAACCATTAAACATCATGCGTAAAAAAATTGTAGCTGGAAACTGGAAAATGAATCTCAATTTTGAAGAAGGACAAAAGTTGACTTCAGAAATTGTAAATATGTTGAAAGATGAAAATGTAAAGGATGTGACTGTCGTTCTCAACCCTCCATTTGTTCATTTGTATCCGGTGAAAAAACTTATAGGAGATACGCCAAATCTGTTTCTGGGTTCTCAAAATTGCTCAGATAAAACCTCAGGGGCTTATACCGGGGAAATTTCAGCGGCAATGTTGGCTTCCTTCGGGGCCAATTATGTGATTTTGGGTCATAGCGAGCGTAGGGAGTATTTCAAGGAATCAAATGAACTGTTGACAGCTAAGACCAAACAGGCTTTAGCACATGGCCTAACTCCCATTTTTTGTTGCGGTGAACCTTTGGAAATTAGAGAAGCAGGCACACAAGAGGAATATGTAAAACACCAGCTGACAGAAAGTCTTTTTGGATTCAGTCCTGAGGAGATGTCTAAAATTGTCATTGCTTACGAACCTATTTGGGCAATTGGTACCGGAAGGACGGCCAGCTCGGATCAGGCACAGGAAATGCATGCAGCATTGCGGGCGCATTTGGCCGGTAAATTTGGAAAAGATTTGGCGGATGAGATATCTATCCTTTATGGGGGCAGCTGTAACCCTTCTAATGCTAAAGATCTATTTTCCAAAGCTGATGTAGATGGAGGTTTGATCGGAGGGGCATCATTGAAATCAAGGGATTTTGTGGACATTGTTAAATCATTTTGAATAAAGAATACATTTCAGCATTGAAAAAAGTATCCTCAAAATGGAGTTTCTAAAAATCCGGAATTCATCGTTTGAAGAAATCAAATGTTGAAGTCCGGATTTTAATTTTCATGCCCACTTTAAATTAGATACTATGCAATACCTTGAATTTAAAATATCATGTAAAGAACCTTATCGGGAAATCATGGTTGCAGAACTCGCGGAAATCGGCTTTGATTCTTTTCTGGAAACAGATGAGGGTATTGACGCCTATATTCAGGAAGATCAATTGGTCCGAGCTTCTTATCAGGAGATTATAGATAGGTATCAGGAATCGGCATCTCTCAAAGTCAGGGAAGGGAAAATGGCCAAAGTAAATTGGAATGAAGAATGGGAAAAACATTATGACCCAATTACTGTTGGGGATAGGGTATATGTAAGGGCATCTTTCCATCAGGCCAGACCAGAGTTTAAATATGAAATCCTGATCAATCCTAAAATGTCTTTTGGTACCGGTCATCATGCAACGACCTATCTGATGATTTCCCATCAGTTAAATCTTGATCATCAAGGGAAAAGGGTGTTGGATATTGGGGCAGGCACTGGAATTCTTGCCATCATGGCCCAGAAACTTGGGGCGAAGGAAATCGAAGCCTTTGACATTGATGAATGGTGTGTGGAGAATGGCGATGAGAATTTTGACCTCAATGGCATGTCTCATGTAAGAATGGGAAAAGGGACAGTGAGAGAGGTCAATCCCAAAGGGGAGTTTGATATTGTTCTAGCAAACATCAATAAAAATGTACTTTTAGATGAGATGGAAGTTTACAGCGCTTTAGTAAAAAAAGGTGGCCACCTGCTACTTAGTGGATTTTATGTACATGACATAGCCGATATACTAAAAAAAGCAAATGCATATGGGATGGAATTGGTAGATGAAAAATCCAAAGATAATTGGGCTGCTTTAGTCATGAAGAAACCATGAATGAATTGATAATTTATGCCATCCTTTTTCTGATGCTTATCGGGCATACTCTTATGGCTGCGAAAATGTATAAAAAAGTCCATCAGGATCCCTCTTTGACTATAAGGGAAAAGAATGACTGGAAATTAAAAGCTTTGATTTTCCCAGGGTATTTTTGGGGGAAATACAACAAAAGGTAAGGATTGGGCTGCCCCAATCCTTACCTTTTGTTGAAAGTTGATTTTATTATTTACTTTCTGTTTGGACATCAGCAGTAAAGGGGTTGGACTGTCGGATCAGCCCATCCGGTAATTCCCCTTCAGTTGAAGCTACAGCCACGCAGACTGTGGCATCTCCAGTGATATTTACTACAGTTCTGAACATATCCAAAATCCTATCGGGCGCAATGATCAAGGCAACTCCAGCACCAGGAACCCCTATAGCTTCCAAAACGATAATCAACATAATCAATCCTGCACCCGGTACTCCGGCAGAACCAATGGCAGCTAAAGTGGCAGTAAGGACTATGGTCAATTGTTGGGAGATGGTTAAATCCATTCCTAAAGCCTGAGCGATGAACACTGCTGCAACTGCCTGATATAAGCTGGTGCCATTCATATTGATGGTAGCGCCCAGAGGTAAAACAAAACTACTGACTTCTTCTGAAACACCGAGCTCATCTTCAACCAGTTTCATAGTGACAGGTAAAGTGGCGGAACTGGAGGAGGTGGAAAATCCCAATAACATAGCTGGTCTCATAGCTTTGAAAAAGTCTATGAATTTGATTTTAGTAAACGATTTTAGAATCAAAGAATAAATACCTCCAATAACCAATATCAGGCCTCCAATGACAACCAAGGTATATTTCAGAAGAGCCAACAATAATTCAACTGCTGAATCCGGATTTTCACCTGCAATTTCTACAATCAAGGAAGCCATCAATGCAAATACGCCATAAGGGGCGATAAGCATTATGTATTCCACGATTTTGATAATCACATCATTGAATGCATCAAAAAAGGAAGTAAAGTTTTTGGCCTTTTCTTTGGGAATCTGTAGCAAAGCAATGCCTACGATAATGGCGAAAAATACAACTTGAAGCATACTGCCGTTGTCTCCGGCTGCTTTAACGATATTTTCCGGAACAATTTCAATAAGGGGTTGCAGTGGACCTTGGCTGGTTACTTCAGCCGCCATATCTTTTTTACTACCTACTGCATCATCATATAATGACATCAGGTTGTCCCTGGTTTCCTGCGGGAGGCTTTCTCCAGGTTGGATAACATTGACCAGGATCAATCCAATAGTAATAGCGATTACAGTCGTAATCAAATAGGCCAAAATCGTCTTTCCCCCTATTCTTGACAGTTTTGATATATCTCCAAGGTTTGCTACCCCAATTACCAAGGAAGCAAATACCAATGGCACGGCAATCATTTTTAGGGCATTGATGAAAATTGTACCAATGGGTTTGATATAATTGATTGTAAATTCAGGAGATAACCTGAATTGAATAATTACCAAACCTACTATAAGGCCAAGTATCAATCCCCCTATTATCTGGGTGTGCAAAGGTATTTTTTTAAACATATCGACTGTTTTTGTTCTTATAACTTATTCGTCCTACTGATCAATAAATAATCTGCCAAAACCAGGGCGGCCATAGCTTCTACAATAGGAACTGCTCTTGGAACCACACAAGGGTCGTGCCTTCCTTTTCCTGAAACGGTTACAGTTTCTCCGGCTTCATTAATTGAATCCTGATCCTGCATGATTGTGGCTACCGGCTTAAAGGCAATATTGAAATAAATATCTTCACCATTGGAAATCCCTCCCTGAATCCCTCCAGAAAAGTTGGTTTTGGTCCTGATCCTTCCCTTTTCCTGATAAAAGGCATCATTATGTACCGACCCCTTCATTTTTACACCTTCAAAACCACTTCCATATTCAAATCCTTTGACTGCATTGATACTGAGCATGGCCTTTCCTAATTCTGCATGAAGCCTGTCAAATACAGGTTCTCCCAAACCAGGAGGAACTCCTTTAGCCACACAACTTACAACTCCCCCTATTGTATCCCTGCTTTTTCTCACCTCTTCAATAAGCTGGATCATTTTTTCGGCCATGTCCTTATCCGGGCAGCGTACAATATTATTTTCCGTATTTTCCAGATTTAAATCCAAATAGGATTTTTCCAATTTCAGTTCTCCAACCTGAGAGACATATGCCTGCACAGAGATTCCAAAATGTCTTAGAAATAATTTTGCAATTGCTCCTGCAGCTACTCTTGCTGCAGTTTCCCTTGCGCTGCTTCTTCCTCCCCCTCTGTAATCCCTGATACCATATTTTTCAAAATAGGTGTAATCCGCATGTGAAGGTCTGAATTTATCGGCTATATGACCATAATCTTTACTTTTTTGGTCGGTATTCATGATAACCAAACCAATGGGTGTTCCAGTACTTTTTCCTTCAAACACTCCGGAAAGAATCTGGAATTCATCTTCTTCTTTTCTTTGGGTGGTTATTTTGGACTGGCCAGGTTTCCGCCTTTGCATTTCAGTCCTAATAAAATCCTCATCAATAGGGAGGCCTGCTGGACAGCCCTCAATGACCACGCCCAAACCAAGGCCGTGAGATTCACCAAAAGTGCTTATTCTGAATATCTTTCCAAATGAATTACCCATTGTCTTTTTTCATAATAAGGACGGCCAATAAAATCACAGAGCCGACCAATAGTAAGTTGATAAAGATTGAAAAATAATATTTATATCTCTGGTATGAAAGTTTATTACTTTCAACCTCTATTAAATCATAAATTCCTCCCAAACGCTGGTTTGAAATAGCCTGATTGACCTTGGATTCTCCGGTTACATTAATGATAGCCGAAGGCCTTAAAGTATCATATTTTGCCAATACCGGATTAAAATATATCCATTCAAAGTGATCTGTTAGCTTTACTTGACCCGGTTCATTAATGGTCAGGTAATAATTAAATTCTTTTATTCCACGGATTTTACCTATGCCCTTGTTGATCTGTTGTCGGACATTTGGGTCAAATGTATTGAGTTTATGGATCTGTTTGGTCCTTGGTGCTGAGACAGCATTGATATTTCCTTCACCTGTGATTCCGAAATTATAGGAAAACCCTTCGCCGGTCTTTGCTTCAAAAGAGGTAATGTTTTCTCTCAATTGAAATACCCCAACACTGACTTCATTCCTAAGGGGGTGCTGCGGAAGTGGTTTAACTTTGAGTTTTTTCTCTGAAGAATAGAAAGTTTTAAAATCCTCCAGGCGGTTGCTACCAAAAAAAGTCGGATTTTTTGCGACCCTATATTTTATCATTTCCCAGGAAATTGATGGGATGGTGATTTCCCCTTCAGAAAAAGGGAAAAATGTAGCTTCATAAACCTTGTATTTGATCCAGTTTTTCCCGTTGATGGTCACACGCTCGGGTTGGATATTGGTAATATTGAAATTCTCTTCCCAAGCATTACTCGGTTTCATTTTTTTAAGGATTTCATCCAATTGTCTTCCAGGTTCATAAAACTGAAAAGGAGCCTGATTCGTTTCAGACATGAAAAAAGCCAAACTCACGTTAAAACCTTCTCCTACAAAAACTTCATCCTTATCTATGGAAGAGGCAAAAAAAGCATCATCTTCCACCTCGATAAATTCCGGTTCCTGTCGGTCCCTACTGCCAAATAAGTCATCAAAGGGATCATAAATATTGGATTGCCTTTGAGTAGGGCGTGAGTCAATGACACTGATTTTTTTACCGGGAGAGGAATACATGGTTCCGTTGATTTTGACAGAAAATTCCCCAAGGTTAAAATCCCCTTTTCTTGAAGGTTTATAATATTGAATGATACTGTTTGTACTACTTACCTGTCCATTGATGATATTCATGGATGTAGATTGGGAAATGCCTTGCTTTTGGAAGCCGAGAATATCAGGAAATTCATCATATGACTTTATTTTGTCGTTGGATAAAGTCACTTTAATGCTAAACGTTTCGTTCAATCCAATCTCGTCAGGCCCTAACTCAATGACCACATCTTGAGCAGATGCACTTAATGAAAAAAATCCCAGAATAAAATATACAAATAAGAAAGTGATTTTCGTTTTATTCATGTTGGTGTTCTTGCTTAATGCCCGCAAATTAACTTTATATTTTAAACGCAACAAACCTTTCTTTGTATCGTATGAACAGGTATTGTTGTTTTGTTTAACCCATAAATTCTTTGAGATATGTTAGAATACGTTAAAACCGTGCTGATGAAGGTCAGTTTTGACAGAAGGCTCTTCGAGAAAGAGTTAAGGAAGGCCCTCAATCTTTTATTGCCATCAGAGATTCAGGAATTCAAAGATTGGTGTTACCGGAAATTTTCAAACAGTTATGAACCTGTCCTAAATAAATACTTTGTAAGTTTTGCAGGATAAAGAAAAAAGCTCCGAAAGGAGCTTTTTTTATAGGATAGGATGCCTTTCAAATTTTCTGGATCTGTCAAATAAATACCTGTAGGTTATTAATCTTCTACTTTGTTTTCCTCCAAGGTTTTTTGAAATATTTAAAATTTTTGGATTAAAATCCCCTTGCCAAAAGAGCTCTAATGTCTTATAAGCTGTGGATTTTTTAATTACTTTTTCTGCTTCGACAATCATGAAATAATCAATCCCTTTTCCTTGGAATTCAGGGACAATTCCAAATACTAAGCCTACGAAATTGCTGTTTTTCCCAAAAGTCTTCAGGAAGAAAAATTTCAATTTTTCCCAAAGGCCAAGCTTACCGTTAAAATTCTTAATGATTTGGTTGATATCCGGTAAATTGACCCACATGGCAATAGGTTCGTCTTTATAATAGGTAAACCAGATCAGTTTCTCATCCATGACGGGCTTTATCGAATTGAATAATTTCAAAGCATGTGCCGGAGCTATCTCTTTGTTCCCATCATGGGTCGCCCATGCTTTATTGTAAACAGTACTGAAGTCATTCGCAAATTTTGTAAGGTCATTTTTTCTTAAATGACTGACCTTAAATTCAGGGAGTTGGGAATACTTCTCGTGACTGATATAAAATTTGGGATCAAGCTGTTTAGATTCTGATGCCACTTCAAGGTAAAAGCAAATCTGATTATAGAAAGGTTCAAACCCGTATGTTTCGAAAAGCTTTTGGTAGTAAGGAGGATTGTAATTCATATTATATATGGGCTGGTGAAACCCCTCTACCAATAGTCCCCACCATTTATCCCGGTCTCCAAAATTTATCGGTCCGTCCATGGCCTCCATGCCTTTTTCCGAAAGCCATTCTTTGGCTGTGTCAAACAAGGTGTTAGCAGAAATTTGATCATCAATACAGTCAAAAAATCCAATTCCCCCTACTGGAAATTTATCTCCTTTGTTTTTGTATTTCCTATTCACAAAGGCAGCGATCCTTCCAATGGGTTTTTGCTCTGTGTCTTTCAACACCCATCTGACAATTTCTCCCTGTTTTAAAAATTTATTTTTTTTCGGATCAAAAACTGCCAGCACATCCTGGTCCAAGGGCCTGATCCAGTTGGGATTAGACTGGTTAATGTTTAGATGGACCTTTAGGAAATCTGCTTCATCCTGTTTTGAAGTGACCATTAAAAGACTCATAATTTTGCTGGGTTTAAATTAAAATTAATAAAAAATTAATTGGAACTATTGACTCTGGAAAAATATGTTCCTTTTTAGACCGGATAATTTGGTCCTTTTGATGGCGGATTTTTTAAATACCTTATTGAATGTTTCCTCTGTAATTTCTTCCCAATCTTTTTTGTTCATTTCTTCAAGGTCAGGATGAGGATGGAATGCAGGTTCCTGATGCGCTTTTGAAAATCGGTTCCAGGGACAGACGTCCTGACAGATGTCGCAGCCAAAAATCCAATTTTCAAATTTACCCTTTACTTCTGTAGGAATTTGTTCTTTGAGTTCAATTGTAAAATAAGAAATGCATTTTGATCCGTCCACTACACCTGGCTGAATTATGGCATCAGTAGGACATGCTTCAATGCATCGGGTGCATGTTCCACAATAATCTTTAACAATTGGAGGATCAGGGGCTACTTCCAGATCAACTATCAATTCTGCCAAAAAGAAAAAACTTCCCATCTGTCTGTTTAATAATAGACTATTTTTGCCCAGCCATCCCAAACCTGATTTTCTGGCCCATTGTCTTTCCATGATAGGGGCAGAGTCTACAAAGGCCCTGCCTTCAAAATCCCCGATTTGCTCCTGAAGTAATAATAGTAATGTTTTCAGTTTATCTTTTATAACAAAATGATAATCTTGGCCATAAGCATATTTTGCGATTTTAAAATCCTCAGGTTTTTCGGATAGCTTTTTTGGGGGGTAATAATTATAAATTAAACTAATTACTGATTTAGCTCCTTCCACCAATTTTGTGGGATCTAATCTCTTGTCAAAATGGTTGGACATATAGGACATCTGTCCATGGAAATGTTTGTTGAGCCATGCCTCAAGTTTGGGGGCTTCTTCTTCAAGAAATTCCGCTTTGGCTATACCGCAGAAATCAAATCCGAGTTTTTTTGCCTCAGTTTTGATGATCTGAGCATATTTTATGGGGGTTTTCGACATATTTATTCAGGGATGGGAAAAACCTAGCCGAATAGGTTCCCTGTTTCACCCTTAAGATTAGGTTTTATTTTCAGATGTTTATAAGCAAGATCTGTCGCCATTCGGCCCCTTGCTGTCCTTTTGAGATATCCTTCCTGGATTAAAAAAGGTTCGTATACTTCCTCTATCGTTTCAGCTTCTTCCCCACATGCGGTGGCAATAGTGCTTAATCCAACTGGCCCACCCTTATATTTTTCAATAATTGTCATCAAGATGCGGTTGTCCATTTCATCCAATCCATTTTCATCTACATCAAGTGAATTGAGGGCAATTTTTGCAATATCTAAGGTTATTTTACCAGTGCCTTTGATTTCTGCAAAATCCCTTGTTCTCCTTAAAAGCATATTGGCAATTCTTGGTGTCCCCCTGCTTCTTCTGGCAATTTCATAGGCAGCGACTTCATCTATGGGGGTCTGCAATATCCCCGCAGATCTGCCGACAATATCGGTGAGCAATTTGGCGTCGTAATATTCTAGCCTGGAATTGATCCCAAATCTAGCTCTTAAGGGCGAGGTCAATAAACCTGACCTTGTGGTTGCACCAATCAATGTAAAAGGATTCAGGGAAATTTGAACTGAGCGGGCATTAGGACCGGAGTCCAACATGATATCTATCCTAAAATCTTCCATGGCTGAATAAAGATATTCCTCGACCACCGGATTTAATCTGTGAATTTCATCAATGAATAGCACATCTCCCTCTTCCAGGTTTGTCAACAAACCGGCCAGGTCAGAAGGTTTATCCAATACAGGCCCGGAAGTTATTTTAATTCCTGCTTCCAGCTCATTGGCAATGATATGGCTTAGTGTGGTTTTTCCTAATCCGGGAGGTCCATGTAATAGAACATGGTCCAAAGGTTCATTTCTTCTTTTTGCTGCTAGCACAAAGATTTTAAGGTTTTCTACGATTTTAAATTGTCCTGTAAAATCATCAAAATTCAGGGGCCTTAATGCCCTTTCAATTTCTTTATCAGAGGAATTCAATTTATCCTTTTCTCCACTTAAATAATCTTCTCTCATAATTGTCAGATCGGCATTTACAAATATAGGAATTTAGACCATGGCAAAACAGATAAATTCCTCCAGGTCTATTTTGCAATTTTGTTGCGTTTTAATTCAGAATTGGAAGAATAATTGGATAAATAGCCGTAACTTTCGCCAAAATAGAAGGTTCTATGCGAAGTAATGCCAATAAAAACATTATTTATTCCATTGTGCTCTTGCTGATGGTGGCTATTGTGTACCTGTACCGGCAAAACCAAAAGCAAAATATTCAGGAAATTAAACAAGACTTTACCAATAAATTGGTTTTATCAGGTAATACTATGGGGACCACCTATAGGATAGTTTATCTGGATGACCTTAACCGGGACTTTCAGGAATCAGTGGATTCGTTGTTAATGGTCTTTAATCAATCGCTATCGACCTACATTGCTGATTCAGAACTGAGCCGTTTTAATCAAAGTGATTCACTACAATTTGAATTGCCTTTTTTGTTGCCAGTATTGAAGTCAAGTAAAGAAGTTCATATGCTAACGCAGGGGGCCTTTGATCCAACAGTGGGTCCTTTGGTCAATCTTTGGGGATTTGGTCCGGGAGGCCCACAATTAAAAGACAGTGTAAATATCAATACCATGCTTGCATTGGTGGATTTTAATTCCATTGAATTTGACAGCGTTCAAGTCAAAAAGCTGAAACCAAAAATGTACCTGGATTTCAGTGCTATTGCAAAGGGTTATGGAGTGGACATTGTAGCCGGATTCCTTCAAGATAAGGGGATTGATAATATGTTAGTGGAAATTGGGGGGGAATTGGTTGCAAAAGGTACCAATGAGAATGGTGAATTGTGGCGGGTTGGGGTAAATAAACCCGAGGAAATTTCCAAACCGGATGAATTGTATTCCATTATCGCACTCAGCAATAGGGCCATGGCCACTTCAGGGAATTACAGGAATTATTATGAAGCTGGGGGAATGAAAATATCCCATACCATTGACCCTGCTACTGGCAGACCAGTGAGACATGGGCTTTTAAGTGCCACGGTAATTGCCAATGATTGCATGAGGGCAGATGCTCTGGCCACTGCAATCATGGTAATGGGAACAGAAAAAGCCATTGAACTGCAAAAGAAAAACCCTGATTTTGAAATATTTTTAATTTATAATGATGAAAATGGACATTTAAAATCCTATGCAAGTGAAGGGATCATCCCATTTCTTTCATTTGTTCAAGAGTAGGAGTAACTGGTTAAAAAATTAATAATTAAATGATATTAAATTTCACCCTCCTCTTTATCACGGCCATGTTGGCCGGAGGACTTGCATATTTTATTCCTAAATGGGAAGAAAGGTATTTTAAATTAGTGCTGGTATTTGCAGGATCTTATCTGTTTGCGATAACCGTGCTCCATATTTTGCCTGAATTATTTGTTGAATCTCATAATGCAACCCAGATGGGCTTGTACATATTATTGGGCTTTTTTATCCAACAGATTCTTGCTTTGTTATCCACAGGGGTTGAGCATGGGCATATCCATCATCATCCTGGTCACCAACATACAGCCAGCATAGGGGTGTGGACAATTATGATTGGTTTATTCTTGCATGCCTTTTTAGAGGGTACTTTATTAGGGAATGAAGCTGGATTGACTGCCCATGTCCATGACCACTCAGGACACAGTCACCATCACCACCATAGTGGAGGTAATTTATTGTTTGGAATCCTTCTCCATAAAGGGCCTGAGGCCTTTGCCCTTGTTGCCGTGTTGATGAGTATGATGAGGAAACGATGGATATTTGTACTCTTACTGATATTTTCATTGGCTTCTCCTTTAGGAATGTTGTTAAGCAATTATTTATATGAAAGCAAAATCCTGGGAGGAGAAACTTTAAATATGTTCTATGGAATTGTTGCCGGAGGGTTTCTTCATATATCCACAACTATATTTTTTGAAAGTAGTCCGGACCATAGGTTTTACCTCAACAAAGTTTTGGTAAGTATGCTTGCTTTCGGTTTAGCAATTTCGTTGGAAATGTTACTTTAGTATTTTTATATTACATAGAGCCTAAAAACCAATATAAAATTTTGTTTTTGATTTTGGATCTAAATGCCAAATGTATATATTGGTAAAATATTATATTTTCGCTAATTTGATATATTAAGCCCAAAATCAACATTATGGAAAAGCCGACTTGTCCTAAATGCGAGCATCAAAAAGTTGTTAAAAGCGGTGTAATAGGAGGTAGACAACGTTTTAAATGTAAAAAATGCGGATATCATTTTACGGTCAATAAGCTGGGAAAATCCATTGATAAGTACTACGTGGTCAAAGCATTACAGCTATATATTGAAGGGATTTCATATAGGGAAATCGAAAGAATATTGGGTGTGAGCCATGTATCAGTTATGAATTGGGTAAAGCAATACAAGATTAAATCTCCTGAAAATTATGATTATAGACCAACATATAAAGTGCTCAATCATACTGAATTGGTGAAGTATATGGCTCATAAGGAGAATCTTATGGATACAGGAATGTTGATTACCGAATTAGGTGATAAGTTTATGATAATAAAATGGGAACGTTTTAAAAACAGGTAATTTAGAATAATATTCTGTTTACTATATTTAATTAACACATATATATCTCTTTTTTTTCTTTTTTAAATCATCTTTTCAATTTAGGATTCAATTGTTGTTCGGGCCCGACTTCAAAAGTCATTAACAAGAAACCCATATTTCAATGAAATCCTTCATGACCTGTTTAGGTGGTCTTTGTTTAGGTTGGTTTTGCATATTTCAGGCAAATGCACAGGATACCCTGCGTACTTTTGCTACGGCCACAGATGAACTGGAAATTAACCATGATTATAAACCACTCACTTTGAAGTTAAGTGATGATGGCTCCAAATACATTAGGTTTTTGATTTGGAATCAGATATGGATCAAAGCCACAGAAAATAATCCCGGTACATTGGGAGTAGACGGTCTTCCAAGTAATCATTCAGCAAGTATTGGCATCAGACGGGCAAGATTATTGGCTTATGCCCAGGTGTCTCCGAGGTTTTTAATACTTTCCCATTTCGGGATCAATAACCAGACTTTTACAAATGGGGGTGTACCAGGAGGGGGTATGTCTGGTAATCCGGGATTTATACCGGTAAATATTGACCTCGAAAGCGGAATAGGTGAAGCAAACGGTCAGTCTTCTAAAAAGCCACAGTTGTTTTTTCATGATGTTTGGACAGAATTTAAAGTCTTGGATGAATTGTATGTTGGGACAGGTCTACATTACTGGAATGGAATTTCAAGAATGTCCAGTCATAGTACCATTAACTTTTTGGCCATCGATGCCCCGATTTTTAACTGGCCCTTAATTGAAGTTACAGACCAATTTGCCCGACAGTTTGGAATCTATGCCAAAGGACAGGTAAAAAAGATTGATTACAGGTTGGCATTGAACAAACCCTTTTCCGTTGGTTCAGGTGGTAGCTTTAATGAAATCAGACAGAGGCCCCAAGCATTTAATGTGGTAAATGATAATTGGGCGACACAGGGCTATATAGCTTATCAGTTTCTGGAAGAAGAAAACAATAAATTGCCCTATTTTGTAGGGTCATATTTGGGATCCAAAAAAGTTTTCAATATTGGAGGGGGATGGCATTTTCACCCAGATGCCACTTCTTCTAAAAACGCAAATGGAACTCTTAATTATCATAACATTGCGCTTTTTGGACTGGATGCCTTTTTGGATATTCCGTTAAATCACGTAAAAGGTACTGCACTGACTTCATATGCTGTTTTCTACCATTATGACTTTGGCCCCAATTATATCCGAAATATTGGGATCATGAATGTGGGTTTTGGACCGGGCACTTCCCAGAACGGACCAGGAAATGCACAGCCAACTATTGGGTCAGGCAAAATCTTTTATTCACAAACAGGTTATCTGTTGCCAAAAACGCTTTTAGGAGACCATGGTAGAATTCAGCCTTTTGGAGCTCTTACTCATAAAAACTTCGAATTCTTTGATGATAGTTCATTTCAATATGATCTTGGCATGAATTATTACATCAATGGCCACCAAGCAAAAATCACGCTTCAATACAGTAATCGACCGGTCTTTGAAAATTACAGAAGAATTGGATCTGCTGGGGAATTTCTAATTCAAACACAAATCTTCCTTTAACAATAACCCTTTAATTATGTCTGAAAACAAGCAAAAAATGAAAGCCTATTGGAAAAAGAACCTTAGAACCCTTCTTTTTCTTCTCCTCATTTGGTTTACCGTATCCTTTGGCTTTGGGATACTTCTTGTCGAACCCCTTAATGCCATCAAAATCGGAGGTTTTAAATTGGGTTTTTGGTTTGCCCAACAAGGATCAATTTATGCCTTTGTCATCCTGATTTTCATTTATGTGTATCGAATGAATCAACTGGACAGGGAGTTTGATGTAAACGAAGAATAATCTTTAAACTGATTTCAAAATGGATATATTAACCTGGACATACATATTAGTTGGTCTCTCATTTGCCTTATATATCGGGATAGCCCTTTACACAAGAGCCAGTTCGACCAAAGAGTTTTATACCGCGGGAGGAGGGGTTTCTCCATTGGCCAATGGGATGGCAACTGCAGCAGACTGGATGTCTGCAGCATCATTTATTTCGATGGCAGGGATTATAGCCTTTGCAGGTTATGATGGGTCTGTTTACTTGATGGGCTGGACAGGGGGCTATGTTTTACTGGCTTTACTGTTGGCACCATATTTACGGAAATTCGGAAAATTCACCGTGCCTGATTTTGTTGGGGACAGGTATTATTCCAATAAAGCAAGGGTAGTGGCTGTTGTCTGCGCCCTTTTTATCTCCTTTACTTATGTTGCCGGACAGATGAGAGGGGTAGGAATTGTCTTCTCCAGGTACCTTGAAGTGGATATCAATACAGGGGTTATTATAGGGATGTGTATTGTGTTTTTCTATGCCGTCTTAGGAGGCATGAAGGGGATTACCTATACCCAGGTTGCCCAATATTGTGTCTTGATTTTTGCTTATATGGTTCCGGCAATATTTGTTTCCATGCAATTGACTGGAAACCCTATCCCCCAATTTGGTCTGGGTGATACGGTTGCAGATGGTACCCACCTTTTGGACAAATTAGATGGGGTATTATCTGAGTTGGGATTTGCAGCCTATACATCGGGAAGAAAAAGTATGGTGGATATGTTTGCGATCACCCTGGCATTGATGGTGGGAACAGCGGGATTACCCCATGTCATTGTCAGATTTTTTACTGTTCCAAGAGTTAAGGATGCCAGGCTCTCTGCGGGTTATGCCTTGGTATTTATTGCCATCCTATACACAACAGCACCAGCTGTAGCCGCCTTTGGGATTTACAATGCGATAGATACTGTAGGCGGGCAACCTGTCACTGATTTGCCGGATTGGGTAGGTAATTGGCAAAAGACGAACCTTATCACTGTCAATGACAGGAATGGAGATGGGATTGTTCAGTATACACCTAATCCATCCTCCAATGAATTGTCTATTGATAAAGATATCATGGTTTTGGCAAGCCCAGAAATTGCCAAACTGCCTAATTGGGTTGTAGGTTTGGTGGCGGCAGGTGGTATGGCAGCGGCATTATCGACTGCAGCGGGACTATTGTTGGTAATTTCGACATCGGTTTCAAGGGATTTGTTCAGAACCTTTAAGCCGGACATGACGGAAAAGAAGGAACTTTTGATAGCCAGGTTATCTGCTGCTGGAGCTGTTATCCTTGCAGGATATTTTGGGGTCAACCCCCCGGGTTTTGTGGCAGAAGTGGTAGCATTCGCTTTTGGTCTTGCAGCTGCTTCATTTTTCCCTGTAATTATTATGGGAATATTCTCCAGTAGGATCAATAAAGAAGGCGCTATTGCAGGAATGATTTCCGGACTGCTTTTTACCTTGGCTTATATTACTTATTTCAAGTTTGGACAAACCCTGCTTGGATTGTCTCCTGGAGCTGTTGCATCTGATAATTGGTGGTTTGGAATATCTCCGGAAGGAATAGGCTCTATTGGCATGTTGGTTAACTTCCTGGTTTGTTTCCTGGTATCCAAATTCACACCTGCCCCACCACAGCATGTTCAGGATTTGATTCAAGAAATCAGGATTCCAAGAGGTGCAGGCAAAGCAATTGATCATTAATCCGATTGTTAACTGAGGGAACAGTGTCCCCGGCAATGTAATTGTCGGGGGTTCCCTTTTTTCAACACCTCAAAAGCTGTAATTTAATATATTAAATCAAGCATGATGAAAGAATCACTCAAAAGTCAATATTTATGGGGTTTATTTTTTTTGGGAATTTTTCTCCTCAATTATCCCATTTTGAACCTCTACAACATTCAGGAAAGATGGCTGGGAATTCCAGTTCTTTTCATATTCATTTTTTTCTTTTGGGCCTTGATAATTATGCTTACAGGATGGATTATTAAGAAAGCAGATAAAAAATAAAATGTTAAGCAATGGATTGATCATAGCGTTTACCTTTGGATACATGGCATTACTTTTTGCCATTGCCTATTTTTCGGAGAAATCTGCCGGAAAGGGTAAAAGTTATGCATCTAATCCTTATGTTTATTCACTTTCCTTGGCGGTATACTGTACGGCTTGGACTTTTTATGGTTCTGTCGGGCGTGCGGCAACCAATGGGTTGGAATTCCTCTCAATTTACCTTGGACCAAGTCTAATTGCACCACTTTGGTGGATTGTAATGAGAAAAATTATCCGAATCAGTAAAGTTCAGAGGATTTCTTCGATTGCAGACTTCATATCAAGCAGGTATGGGAAAAATATTGCTTTAGGCGGTTTGGTAACTGTCTTTTGCCTGGTAGGGATACTGCCCTATACTTCTATTCAAATCAAGGCTATAGCTACTTCTTTTGATATTTTACAATATTCAGAAACTACTCCTAATCTTTTTCAGCTTCCATTTTACGAAGATACGGCATTTTATCTTGCCCTTGCCTTGGCATTATTTACCATTTTGTTTGGAACAAGGGATATTGAGGCTACAGCACAACATGAGGGCATGGTGATGGCTGTTGCTTTTGAATCAATTTTTAAATTGATAGCATTCCTGGTTGGGGGAGTATTTGTGACTTATTTTGTTTACGATGGTTTTCAGGACATATTCAATCAGGCTTCAATAAGGGGACTGGATCATCTTTTTATCCTACAGGAAAATACTGGTGTATCAGAATGGTTCTGGATTAGCATTTTGTCTATGATGGCCATTTTATTTTTGCCAAGACAGTTTCAGATGACTGTAATAGAAAATAGAGATGAAAAACATCTGGATAAGGCGATGTGGCTTTTTCCCTTGTATTTGCTATTAATCAATGTGTTTGTTCTTCCTGTTGCTTTGGGAGGGCTTATTCACTTTCCAGGTGCCCTTGTGGATGCAGACACATACATTTTGGCCTTACCTATTTCTTATGAGCAGCCATGGATTGCTCTTTTGGTATATATGGGAGGATTCTCTGCCGCGACAAGCATGATCATTGTCTCCACTATTGCATTAAGCAATATGGTAAGTAATAATCTGATCATGCCTTTACTTTTGGTCAATGATAAGTTAAAAAGCAAGTACCAACAAAAACTTGGAAATACAGTAATATGGATAAGAAGAGCGACTATACTACTAATCATTCTCTTGGCTTATATCTATTATAAAGAAGTTTCTTCTCATTTTTCTATTGTTTCCATTGGGCTTATTTCCTTTGTGGCCATAGCACAATTCACCCCTGCGATAATCGGGGGCATTTTCTGGAAAAAGGGTGCCAGAATAGGAGCAATGTCTGGAATTATTGCAGGATTCATCATTTGGTTTTATACCCTAGTGGTACCAACCATAGTTACTGCTGGATATCTACCGAAATCCTTATTGGAAGAAGGGCTTTTTGGAATTTTTGGGCTGAGACCTCAGCATCTTTTTGGTATGGAGGACTTGGGTTATATCAGTCATGGCCTTTTTTTCAGTCTAAGCTTAAATTTGTTACTCTATGTTCTGGTCTCATTATTTTCCTCCCAATCTTCCAAAGAGCATAATCAGGCAGTGGTTTTTGTTGACATTTTCAAATACAGTACCACCTTGGATAGTTCCATTATTTGGAAGGGGCAGGCATACTTGCCGGACTTGAAAGCCCTTCTTTTTAATTTTTTGGGCGAAGAAAAAGCTGAAATTGCTTTGGGTGAATTTTCAAAAAATTCAGGGAAAAATTTGGATAACCAGCGGTATGCGGACCCTGAGCTGGTGAATTATTCAGAGCGTTTGCTATCAGGAATAATTGGTACGGCATCCGCAAGAATAATGGTGGGGTCTGTGGTAAAGGAGGAGGAAATCAGCATGGAGGAGGTCTTAGGGATTTTGCGTGAGACACAGGAACTGAAATCCCTGAATTTGGAACTCAGGCAAAAAAGTATAGCCCTGAAAAAGGCAACGAATAAGTTGCAAAGTATGAATGAAACCCTCCGTCTGAATGATATGCTTAAAGATGAATTTATATCTACAGTAACCCATGAGATGAAAACCCCAATTACTTCAATCAGGGCTTTTTCAGAAATTTTAATGGATGAGGATCTTCCAGAAGAGGATAGGAAACGATTTTTGGATATCATTATCCAAGAAACAAACAGAATGACCAGATTGATTGATCAGGTTCTGGACCTTGAACGATTTGATTCGGGTAGGCAAAAACTTAACCTTGAAAAAGTAGATTTAAGGATTTTGATATTACAATCTACTGAAAGTATGCTTCAGTTGTTTAAGGAGAGGGGATTGAATTTTTCCATCAAGCTTGGATTTGATCAAATGGAGTTGATTGTGGATGAGGACCGGATCAAGCAGGTTATACTAAATTTGCTTTCCAATGCTTCTAAATTTGCTAGAAGCAAGGTGGTATTAAATTCATTTTTAGAAAATAATAACTTTATTGTTCAGGTCTTAGATGATGGAAAGGGGGTACCTGAAGAAGAGATTACATTCATTTTTGAAAAATTTTTCCAAGCAAGGAATCAGACAAGTAAAAAGCCGATAGGAAGTGGTTTGGGATTAGCTATTTCCAAGAAAATCGTAGAATATCATGGAGGCAAAATTCGTGTGTTCAGGGAAAATGACCTGACCTGTTTTGAATTCAACTTGCCTTTTCAAGAGAAAGAAAGTGAGCAAAAAAAAATTCAGAATACCTATGAATAAAATATTGATTGTAGATGATGAACCGAATATCCTTCTTTCCCTGGAGTTTCTATTCAAAAAGGAAGGGTACAGGGTTTTTATTGCACGGGACGGGGAAGAGGCTATGGGTATCATAAAAGAGAATGGACCTGATTTGGTTATTTTGGACATCATGATGCCCAAAGTTGATGGGTATGAAGTGTGTAGATATCTTAAAAAAAACCACAAAAATGTAAAAGTAGTCTTCTTAACTGCCAAAAGTAAACAACAGGATATACAAAAAGGAATGGAGATGGGCGCAGATTTATACCTCACCAAGCCATTTTCCACCAAAGATCTGGTCAATAAGGTAAAGGGATTAATCAATTAAAATATATAACAATAACCTATAAATAATTAGAAATATGAGTGATAGAATACATACCCTTAGCGGTTACTTCTACGAATATCAGAAGTCGGTCGCAGAACCTGAGAATTTCTGGGCTAGAATTGCAGATTCTTTTCATTGGAAAAAAAGATGGGATAAGGTTTTGAAGTGGGACTTTGAAGGGCCTAATGTAAAGTGGTTTGTCAATGGAAAACTGAATGTAACGGAGAATATTTTTGAAAAAAATCTATTTGCCTATGGTGATCGAACAGCAATCATTTGGGAACCCAATGACCCAACTGAGGAAGGGAAAAAGATTTCATACAGAGAGCTCTATCATCAAGTCTGTCAGTTTTCTAATGCTTTGAAAGCTAAAGGAATAAAGAAAGGAGACAGGGTAATTATATACATGCCAATGATTCCGGAGGCTGCTGTCGCGATGCTGGCCTGTGCAAGAATCGGAGCTATTCATTCGGTAGTTTTTGCAGGATTTAGTTCAACGGCTTTAGCGGATAGAATCAATGATTGTGAAGCCAAAGCAATTTTAACTTCAGATGGTAATTTCAGAGGGAATAAGAAAATCGACGTCAAAGGGGTGGTAGATGAAGCATTGGAAAAATCTTCAGTAGAAACTGTAATTGTATGCAGAAGGACAGGACAGGAAATTAGCATGAAGGAAGGCAGGGATTTTTGGTGGCATGATGTCATTGAAGGTCAGGATGATACCAATGTAGCGGAAGAAATGGATAGTGAAGATCCTCTGTTTATCCTTTACACTTCAGGCTCCACCGGAAAGCCAAAGGGTGTTGTGCATACTACAGCAGGATATATGGTTTATACGAAATATTCCTTTGAAAATGTGTTCCAATATTCTCCGGGAGATATTTATTGGTGTACTGCGGATATTGGCTGGATTACAGGACACTCCTATATCGTGTATGGCCCATTATTGGCGGGGGCGACTACCTTGATGTTTGAGGGAGTACCAACTTATCCGGATCCAGGGAGATTCTGGCAGGTGGTCGAAAAATATAAGGTAAACCAATTTTATACTGCCCCTACAGCAATAAGGGCTTTGATGGCCTATGGAACAGACCCCATTGATGCCAATAATTTGGATTCTTTGAAAGTCTTGGGTTCGGTAGGAGAGCCTATCAATGAAGAGGCCTGGAGGTGGTATTATACCCATATTGGGAAGTCACGATGTCCTATAGTAGATACTTGGTGGCAGACGGAGACAGGGGGTATTTTGGTATCTCCAATAGCAGGAATTACTCCTACCAAGCCTGCTTTTGCTACATTACCCTTACCGGGGATACAGCTAGCTATTGTAGATCCTGAAGGGAATGAACTGACCGGAAATTCTGTAGAAGGCAATTTGTGTATTCGTTTTCCATGGCCATCTATGATCAGAACCACCTGGGGTGACCATGAAAGGTGCAAGCAGACTTATTTTTCAGCCTATAGGGGAATGTATTTTACAGGCGATGGGGTAAAGAGAGACCATGATGGATATTACAGGATATTAGGACGGGTAGATGATGTCATCAATGTTTCCGGGCATAGAATGGGTACAGCAGAAGTTGAAAATGCCATCAATGAGCATCCTTTGGTGATTGAATCTGCAGTGGTTGGTTATCCACATGATGTCAAAGGTCAAGGAATTTATGCCTATGTCATTTGTGATATGTCTCATAGGACAGAGGAAAATCTGATCAATGAAATCAAGGATACAGTTTCCAAAATTATCGGACCGATAGCCAAACCGGATAAGATCCAAATTGTACCTGGTTTACCAAAAACGAGATCCGGGAAAATTATGAGGAGGATTTTAAGGAAAGTAGCTGAAGGAGCGACAGATAATTTGGGTGATATTTCCACATTGTTGGATCCGGAAGTGGTGACCAAAATCATTGAAGGGAAAAAATAAGCATCAATTTGGATTTCGGAAGTAGGGCTTTCCAACTTCCGAAATCCGCCTTCCCAATTCAAAATATGTCCAACGTCATAATCAATAGGGTTAAAGAGTTCCTCAAACGTTATCCTCCCTTCACTTTTTTGAGTGATGCTTCACTTGAGGTGGTGGCCAGAGGTGTTGAAGTCAGGTTTTTTGGGCAGAATGAATTCCTTTTTCAGCAGGGGGAACCTGCACAAAATTTCTTTTTTGTGCTTAAAGAAGGATCAGTTCATTTATTGGAACAAAAAGAAGGGAAGGGAAGGATAGTGGAGGTTTGCGATGAGGGGGATGTTTTTGGAGTTTTGGCTTTATTGGGAAAGAGACCTTATATTTTAAGTGCCCAGGCAAAAGAGGAAAGCTTAATTTACGCCATCCCGGTAAGTATATTCGAAAAGATTCTGGAGGAAAACAACAAAGTTGCACTTTATTTCGCTGCAGGATTTGCTTCGGGCCAGGTGGTTGTACGTTCGGATTTATCCAATTCCCAGAAGGCCAGGTCCCTGATGAAGGACGTTTCCCGGGACAAGGGGCTTTTAATATTTACCGGACAGTCAGATTTCTCTTACTCTCCACAAGTGCTTACTTGTCCCCAGGGTACCCTGATCAAGAATGCTGCTGCAATGATGGCCAAAAACGGCGTTGGTTCTATTGTTATTGTGAATGAAAAATTCCATCCATTGGGTATTATTACAGATAAGGATCTGAGAAATAGACTACTAGCCCAGCAAAAAAGCTATGATACCCCGGTAGATGAACTGATGACCTCACCTGTTCATACCAAGAGTAAGGAATCAGGATTTCCTGACCTGTATCTTACCATGGTCAAAAACAGGTTGCATCACCTTATTTTTACAGAGGATGGAACACCAGGGAGTCCAGTTACCGGTATTCTGTCAGACCATGACATTTTGCTTTCCCAAGGGAATAGCCCGGCTGTATTGATCAATGCATTATTGAATACTTGGGATGTAAGCGAAATGTCGAAACTTAGGGATAGGGCTGAAAAATTATTGGCCTACTATTTGGAAAATGAAGTAGCCATGGATTTTGTGGCCAATATCATTTCTGAAATTAACGATATCATCATAAAAAGGGCTGTTGAAATGGCCAAAAGGAAACATGATGAAAATTTCCCTGAAGCATCTCAGGTAAAATTCTGCTTTTTGTCTTTGGGCAGTGAGGGACGGGAAGAACAATTGCTTAGAACCGATTTGGACAATGCGATAGTGTTCGAGGATGTTCCTGAGTCCAAAATTAAGGAGACCCAGGATTATATGTTACTGATCTCCCAAGAGGTCTTGGAAATTTTATTTTCTTGTGGATTTGAAGCTTGTCCGGCAGAGATCATGGCCAATAATAGGAAGTATTGTCAACCCATTTCCATGTGGAAAAAATTATTTTCTGATTGGATTCATATTCCCAATCAACAGGCTTTATTGAATGCAACTATCTTTTTTGATTTTAGGCCAATTGTCGGATTCAAGGGATTGTCTGAAGAGTTGACAGAGCATATCTATAACGAAATCTCGGGAAAATCCATTTTTTTAAATTTCCTGGCCAAAAATGCATTATTGAACCCAGCACCTTTGGGTTTCTTTAGGAATTTCATAGTGGAGAAATCCGGAGAACAGAAAGATAAATTTGACATCAAATTAAGGGCTATGATGCCATTAGCTGATATTGCCAGGTTGTTGGTTTTGAGCCATCAGGTCGTAGGGGTGAACAACACGTTCAAACGCTTTGAGAGGTTATCTGAATTGGAGCCCAATCACAGGGAATTGATGTTGGAAGCAGGGAAGGCATATGAAATATTAATGCGGATTAGAGCTATTGAAGGATTAAATGAAGGTAATTCGGGAAGGTATATTTCTCCCGAAAAATTAGGCAAGATTCAACGCCAATTGTTGAAAAATGCTTTTGCACCTATTGATGAGTTGCAAAAAATAATCAAAGTCAGGTTTCAGTTGGATTATTTTGGGGGGTAATATTATGGGTATATTTGATTTTTTAGGCAAAAAAAAAGCTCCAAAGTCAACGTTCGTCCAGCAGTATGAAGAACTATTTGAGCGAAAAATTCCATCAGTCCGTCCAATCAAACAACTTAATTTTGTAGTTATTGATACCGAAACTACAGGATTAGATCCTCAAAAAGATTATATAATTTCATTTGGGGGAATAAAGGTCAGTAATTACAGTATCAATTTGCATACTGCTAAAGAGCTTTATTTAGATTTTAAAATACAAAACAGAGAAAGCATTAAGGTGCATGAAATTATACAGCCTTTGGGAAGTATTCCGCTAAAGGATTTTGGGAACGAGGTTTTGGATTATATATCTTCAGATATTGTTGTAGGTCATCATATAGGTTTTGATCTGGCAATGCTGGAAAAGGCACTTAGACCTTTCGGATTAAAAAAAATCTTAAACCCTGTATTGGATACCCATTATTTGGCCATCCGATTAGAAAAGGGTCCTCATTTTGATTATTCTATGGCCAGACCTGGGGAATATGCCCTGGATAACCTTTGTGAAAGATTTGGGATTACTTTGGATGACAGGCATACGGCTGCGGGAGATGCATTTTTAACTGCCCAATTATTGATGAAATTGTTAAAAGCTGCTGAAAATAAAGGTATTAAGGATTTTGGTGATTTGTTTAGAAAAATTTGATCGCCCAATATTAGAATTCAATAAAATTACATTTTAACCTTTTCAAATGTTCTTGTTTCTTTGGGTCCCTGTTATTGATACAAAATTCAGTATGAAATCGGTGGGTCGATAAAAAATTGACCTGGATTTCAAGCCACTCTTTTTTTGTCAATGTTGGGTTGAAATAAATTAATTCTTTATACAAATTATTTGCCTGAACCTCATATAAATCGGTCCCAAGATATTCAAGGTCTGCATCCGCAATAATTTTATCCAATAAAGAAATTGGTCTTTGTGGAATTTTTGTTGCTCTGATCATCCCGCAAATCTGGGAAATTTCATAGGTACTGAAATCCCATGAAGGAAGTTCTTGACTTACCATTTCACAGGCTGTTTCTTCATGATTTTCTCTGCTTCTTAAAAAACCCATGTCATGAAAAAGTGCTGCTATCTTTAATAATTCGATTTCTTTCTTTTGGATGTTTTCCTCTTTTCCAATCATAATAGCCTTTTCGATTACATATTGGGTATGTTCTGGTGTATGATAGGTGTAATAAGAAGGAGTTTCCTCCTTCAGTTTAGAAAAAAAGATTTCAAATATTTGGCTATATATCTCCATTTGTTGATTTGAAATTGACAGAAAAGGGCAATTTAAACCTATTCTTTTCTACCAAGTATAAAAAATATTATGAAATAAACATAAAAATTTTTGGATAAAATGAACATTATAGTCGTTTATTGGGCTTTTCTGATAATTTTTATACACTGCTAATTTATTTTTAATAAAAAGATACTTTTATTCCAAAACCTCATAGGCTTTTACCGGGTTTTGTTTGTTTTTTAAATCTAATAATCCCACTTCTTTTATTTTAAAAGATTCATTGACAATTTGGTAGCATTTTTCAGAAATCAGTATTTGATTTTTACCAGCTGCAGCCTGTAACCTTGCCGCCACATTAACAGTATCACCTATGACGGTATAATCCATCCTCTTTAGCGTAGTTGAACCTATATTGCCCCAAACCATATCCCCGGTATTAATACCAATGGACACATCCGGCTTAAAAGTTCCAGCATCCAACCCTACTACTTCCTGATGTATTTTTTTCTTGATGGCCAGGCAGGCATCAATAGCCCTGTCCAGATGGAATTCACCTTTGAAGGTTGCCATGACTGCATCCCCCAAAAATTTATCCACCACACCCTTTTCCTGAATGATTTCCTGAACCATAATGTCAAAATAGGTATTCAACATGTTTACAACCTTATCAGCCGGTTCATTTTCGGAAATAGTGGTGAATCCACATATGTCAATAAAAGCGACTGTACCCTCAACAATTTCATTATGGGAAAGTGCATTTTCTATTTCCTTTCCTCCCATAAAATTCAAAACGGTTTCATCAACATACATCTTAAGAATATTGTTTTCTTTTACCGCCTTAAAGGTTTCCCTTATCATTTGAACATGCTTAAGGGTTTTTTCAATTGTGATTTCAAGATCTGTAAAATTTACCGGTTTGGTTACAAAATCATATGCTCCCCTATTCATGGCAGTCCTTATATTATCCATATCACCATATGCAGATACGATCACAGATTTCAGCAAAGTATTTTTTTCATTGAGTTTGCTTAATAAAGTCAGGCCATCCATTTCGGGCATGTTGATATCACTGAGAACTACATCCACATCCGGATTCGATTCCAATTGTTCCAATGCATGTCTTCCATTAATGGCAAAAACAAATTCATATTCCTGTTGTCTTATTTTTTGACGGAATTTCTGTTTAATCAGAACTTCCAAATCTTCCTCATCATCTACTACCAGTATTTTTGCCATGGTTTTTTATAAAATTCAATTTCAATTTAGTAATTCTTTGATTTCTTTTTTCAAAGATTCAAAGTCAATGGGTTTAGTGAAAAATTCTTTGGCTCCTGAATTAATAGCCTTGTCATAGTTTTCACTGTCTCCATATGCTGAAATCATGCTTACGCTGATTTGTGGGAACCGTTCTTTAATTTTATTTAATAATTCAAGTCCGGTCATTCCAGGCATGTTGATGTCTGAAAATACATAAACCACACTTGGGGGATCAGATTCACCCAAAATTTCCAGGGCCTCTGATCCTGAAAAAGCAAAAATCAGTTCCAGATTATTATTTTTAACTTCTTTCCTGAATTTTTGCCTGAAAAGCATTTCTACATCCTTTTCGTCATCAACTATTAAAATTTTCATACTCACTTAAATTAATTGTTTTTAGGAATGGTAATTTTAAACCTTGTGAACTCACTCAGAACAGAATCAATTTCCAATGTTCCATTATGGTTTTTGACAATATCGTAAGTAATACTCAAGCCCAGACCAGTCCCTTCTGTCCCTTTTTTCGTGGTAAAGAAGGGCATTAATAATTTATCTTTATTTTCTTCAGCTATCCCTGGCCCATTGTCCTCTATGACCATGACAACTTCAGTCCCCAAATCTTCGGTTTTGATTTTCAGTTTGGGGAGGTAAGATCTGTTTTCTTTACCAACCAAATTTCCATTAGTTTGATTTAATTCTTCTGATTTTATTTTTTCCTCTTCAACTTTATCTCTCATGGCATCAAAGGCATTTTTGCAAAGATTGAGGATTATACGGCTGAAGTCTTCAGGGTTGAGATTAACTTTTTCTATTTTATCATCTAAATCCAGTTGGATACTGACATTGATGGGATTTTTATTGGCCCGCATCCCATGGAAAGCTAAATTGACATATTCTTTGACCAATTCATTTAAATCTGTAGGCTCCATTATACCCTTTCCTCCCCGGGAATGCATCAACATGGACTTGACTATTCCATCCGCTCTTGATCCGTGCTGCAGTATTTTTTGTAGGTTGTATTTTACATCCTCCATTAGTGTCTTCACTTCATCTGTTATCTCTTTATCTTCAAGTTTTTCGAGTTGCTCATTAATTTCATCCAAATACTCCAGACTGAGTTCTGAAAAATTATTAACAAAGTTCAGAGGGTTTTTAATTTCATGTGCAATACCTGCGGTTAATTGTCCCAAGCTGGCCAATTTTTCCTGTTGTACCAGTTGCTGCTGCGTAGCCTTCAGTTCATTGTAAGCTAACTCTATTTCCTTGGCATGGGACAATTCCCGCTCGCGGGCTATATTTCTTTCTTTGGCCAATATTCTACTCCTTTGATACCTATCTACTAAAAAGACCAAAAATGCAGCTGTTACTATGTAAAGAAAATAGGCCCAAGTGGAAAAGTACCAAGGAGGGAGAATACGGAAAGCATAGGTGATTTCTTCACTTTCTTCATTATATATATTTTTTGACTTTACCCTGAAAGTGTAATGGCCTGCTGGAAGGTAATTATATTCTTTGAAGGCACTTTTGCTCCATTGGGACCAATCTTTATCAAACCCTTCCAGAAATGTTTGGTATTCAGTAAGGTCTTCGTGTTCAAAGAACGGACTTGCAAAAGCAATTCTCAAAGAATTATTTGCATAAGCCAATTCAGGAACCTCATTTTCATTAATTTGTTTTTTATGGCTCAAGGTATCATTGCCTGCAATAATTTGTGTAAAATAAATTGGCGTTTGCTTTTTTTGATCAATGGTATTTTCCCCATCAATTCTAATCAATCCCTCCTCAGTTCCTAACCATATTACCCCATTGGGTTCAGAAAAAAAGGCAGTGATAACTTCTCCGGTAAATAAATTAAGAGGGTAATCTTTGATTTCATAGCTGCCCTCTGATGTAGGTAATGCTAGTTTTTTTTCATTTCCATAAAGGATCAAAACCCTTCCTAAATTGTCCTCAAAAAGATTGGTGTTTTCAACACTTATATCAACTTTTTGGGTGGAAAAACTTAAAATGGTGTCCCTTTCAAATTGGGAAGTGGCTTTATTATAGGTAAAGAAACCTGTTACAGTTGGAAAATAAGCCTTATTTCTAACTTTAGTAACATTTCCTGGGGAACCCACTAAGCCTTGATCTGTACCAATAAGTTCAGCGGTACTGTTTTTAAGGTCAATTTCGTTACTGGCGGTTCTGGCCAAATGGATTTTGTAGACCACTCCTGCCTGAGTTCCGGCCCACAAGATTCCATCTTCATCTTCAACTAAATTATAGACATCCATCGAAATTCCGTTCAGATCCCCCAGATACTCCCAATCCCCATATTTCCCGCTGCCGGGAATTATTTTTCTATTGAAGACTGAGACCCCCTGAGAACCGCTGCAATACATTAAATCGGGATATTTGGAAGAAATAGCAACATCCAAAAGCTGGAAATTGCCCCCAACGGATTCTTTGATTGTGATTACTTTATCTTCTTTTATTGCTACAAGTCCGTCTGTGGCTATCAGTAGTTCATCACGGTCCAAGGTCATTTGAAAAATTTGTGAAAAGGGGACTCCAGGGACATTGTTAACAATACCGGTTCCCTTATCCAATTTTAATACCTCCAGGGCTGTACCAATGTAAAGGTCTCCATTCATAGAATTCAGGGAGAGAATATTTGTATTGGCTGTCTTTGAATAAACAAACCTGCTCAAGGGAGAAGATATGTCGATTTTGGCGAGCCCATTTTCAGTTCCTGTCCATAATTGACCGGATTTATCCAAATATATGGAGTATATGGAATCATCAGGAATACCATTGCTTACGTTGAAAACATTGGTAACCTTTCCTTTTTTATCGATGATATATATGCCTTTTCCAGCATATGCCAGTATATATTTATTTTCTCCTAATGGGATGCTTTTATAAAGTCGGTTACTTTCTCCCGGTTCGTAAGCATTAGAGTCGAACCTCTTGAAGTTCTTTCCATCGTAATGAAAGAATCCGCTTGCAAACATTCCTACGATAAATTCTTCTTGATTTCCATACGGCAAAAGTACCTGTAACCTTTCAGCGCCCAAAAATTCACTTCCAGGAATCAATTCCAATTTTCCATTCACCATCCTGAAAAGCCCTAATTCCTGTTGGTGTACATAGTAAACCCCATTATGATAAAAAGTATACATAAATGCCGTATCCGGCTTCCATATATCAATGATAGGCTGATCATACCCGTTTTTAAAATCAAAAATGAAAATGACATCTCTAGTTTGGAAGTAGAATTTGCCATTTACTTTTTGAATAGTCCATACATCATTGAATATCTGTTCTTCTTTAGGAAGAAATGATACTAAGGAGACCAAAACTGTATTTCCCCTTATATCCTGATCAAAATAGCCAAAATCACCTAAAGCACCATAATAAACCCTTCCGTCTTCATCTTTTAAAAATGCCCTGTTGCTTACAGAAATCGAGGAATTTGGAAATTTAAGTTTATTCCAACTGACACCATTATATTCAATTATTCCGGCACTTGTTCCAAAATACATCAAGCCCCTTTCATCTTGGATAATACTCCAGATCTGATTGTGGCCTTTGTAGTCTCTCGGAGAGTAAGTTGTAATAGTTGGAAGTCCTTTGCTGGAATTGATTTGTGAAAAGGAGATATTGACTGAAACAAATACAAAAAGAAAAAATAACCCAATTCCTCCAATAAAGGTCAGGTCCATTTTACTTTTTGACTGCCAGGAATTCGCCTTCATAAAAAACTTTATAGTAGGTAAAATACCAAAACTTATTGAATTATAATTATTTGGGTAAACATAAATGTAAGAAACTTTTTTTAAGTAAAACTGAATATTTTCAAGAGAAAGAATAATTTTTCAGAAACAAGGTTAGTTTTTATTCTTCCTTTACAAAACAATGAATAAAGCGATTACTCATTTGGCAGGACAATTTTGAATTCAGTTCCCTTTCCTTTTTTGGAGGTGACTGAAATTTCACCACCATGCGCTTTGATGATGTCATAGGTAAGTGATAAGCCCAAACCTGTCCCTTGCCCTGTCGGTTTGGTGGTAAAAAAGGGTTGAAAAATTTTTTCTTTAATTTCTTCGGGGATACCCAAACCATTATCTGAAACCTTGATTTCAAATTTACTTCCCAAATTTTTAGTGGAAACCTTTACCTGTGGAGAATAAGGTTTAGATCCCTTTCCTTCGTATATATCAGGGTCTGCAATATCGCCCTCAGAACCGATAAGCTCTTTTTTGGAGCGTTCATGGCAGGCATAGAAGGCGTTATTGATCAAATTTAACAAAACCCTTCCTAAATCCTGGGGTATGATTTTGACCAAGGGCATATTGGGATCCAATTCAGATTTGAAATCGGAATTAAAGGACTTATCCTTTGATCTATATCCATGAAAGGAAAGCTTTAGGTATTCTTCTGCCAGAGAATTTATATCTGTTGGAACTTTTTCACCAGTGTTATTTCTACTGTGTTCCAGCATTCCCTTGACAATTGCGTCTGCTCTTTTTCCATGATGTTTGATTTTTTCCAAATTTTGTTTGATATCAGAAAGGATTTCATCTTCCTCCTGATCAAGTTGGGATTTTGGAAAGGATTCAGACTTCTTAGATCTTAAAACAAGGATTTCCTGAACCAATTCATTACTCACTTCTGAAAAGTTGGTTACAAAATTCAGGGGATTTTGGATTTCATGGGCAATACCTGCCGTTAATTCTCCTAAAGAAGCCATCTTTTCTGCATGGATCAATTGAGCCTGTGTGGCCTTTAGGTCATCCAATGCTTTTTCAAGGGCCTCTTTTTGTTGGCGCAATGCAGCTGTCCTTTCAGCTACCTCCAATTCCAGTTTTGCCTTCAGAGCTTCTGTTATTTCCAGCTCCTTTTCACGTTCTTCGGCTTTAATTCTTTCTTTTTCAAGCGCTTTTTTCTGTTTCCTGTAAGTGATATAAGCAGAAATCATCCAGAAAAAGGCAAAGAAAGAGGCTACATCTAACCAATTTTCCAAAAAATCGTGCATGGTGGGCCATGCCAATTGGAGGATGTCGTCAAGTATTGAGATACCAATTAACGGAAGTGCAGCATAAACCAAGGACTTCGTATTGGCGAATTCAGGATTATTGAGGATAGTCGAAACTATGTAGGAGATGAAAAGTATGCTGAGAGTTTTGGCTATCAAACTTCCCGCTATACCGGAACCCTGTAATCCTATCAGAAAAATGACGATTACCAACCCAATATTTATCTGTTTTTTCCAATGAGATGGAATTTCCCCTTTAATTGCTTGTTGCCGTAGGTAGAACAAAAATATAAAAGAGGCGATATTCTCAATACCCATAATAAATCGGTTAATAGTTGTGAACAGGTCTTTTCTTTTGACTTATTCTGGCCTAAAGGAATATTATTTTAAAAGGTTTAAACAAAGTTCGTCCTAAATATTATATTTGGGCTTAACCCTACCAGAATTTCTCCTCTTCCGATAAGCCTTTGAGGAAGAGTTTGGTTTGATCATGTCCTTTTTTTACCACCTTCTTCCATTGACTATCATCCAGGAGACTAACTGCTCGGAGATTGATGTCTAGGAGTAAAGAAACTTTAGATTTATTGATTTCTGCCTTCTGACGTGGATTTAGTGTCATAGAATTGACCATTACGGTGGTGATGACTGGATTATCATACACTTTTTTCTTGGTGAATTTCTCTTTGATCTGATCCCAAACCGATGGATTGGCATGTAAATCTACTTTTTCAGGCTCTGTTCCCGTCAAAGAAACAGCGATTATATGTTTGATTGGATAACGGTACATCGGATCGATAGGTATTTTATCTGATAGAGCGCCATCTACATAAATTTGGTCATTGATTACAACAGGCGGAAATATCCCGGGAGAAGTAAAGCTTTCCTGGACTTTTTGCCAGGCCGGACCTGTACGATGAACCTTAACTTCATTGTTTGAAATGTCGGTCGAAACACAATATGAGGTTATCCAGAAGTCCTCTAGACTTGAATTTTGAAATGTTTTTTTGGTAAATTCTTCAATTTTTTTGTAACTGTTTTTTGAAAAATAGGTAAGCATAAAATCATTGATTCCAGATTCAATGGATGCAGAATCATTGCAGGTTTTTTCGATGCTTTCAAAATCAAAATCTGCAAAAGTCATGCTCATCCCATAAATGGCACCAGCGCTGGAGCCTCCAACAAAATCAATTTCAAGACCGGCTTCTAATAATGCTTTCACAGCACCTATGTGGGCATATCCTTTCGAATTGCTTCCTCCTAGGACAAGTCCAATCGCCTGATTGGAAATAATTCTGCAAAGCCTACGAATATCCCTGGGATTATTCTTTCTGGCATGAATATGCAGGGATAGGTTTCTATTTTTGAACCATTTTTCCGTATTTTCCGGCAGTCCAGCATCCTCGGGATGGAGCAAAAGCAGGTATTTTTTTCTATTTAGAATTGAATTTTCATAAAGATTCTGTTCTATTTCTACAGGGTAAAGATTTGGGTCTGCATGAAAATCAGATGCCAAAATGATCAAGTCGGCATTTAAAAGGCATTTTTTGGTCCACTCTGAATCATTGCCATCGCACAACAAAAGATTAAGCCCTTGAAAAGATTCCAAAACTTCCATTATGGGTTTAGCACTTTTACCCAAGTCGGATTCCTCTGAAAGAACTTGGGTAGGTAGGTATAGGGATGCGAAATGCTTTTTTAATTCCTCAATCCAAAAACCGATCTTTAGGTCTTTTTGTAAGGGAAGGAGAACTATATTTTTTGGAGCGGACTCTACATTCTTTTCAAGTTCATTCCTACGCATTCTTTTGATAACAAATCTGGTCAATGCTGAGGCAAATCCAGGATTTTTGGATACAACACTATGATAATGATCCTGATTTATCTCTAAAACGACTGACTTTCGGATGGCTACAACTCCAGCCATCCTTGGTTCGCCTGTAAAAAGAGCAATTTCACCAACCGGTTCTCCTTCTGCTATATCGCCTAAAACACTTATATGGGTCTTTTCCTGATTAATGGCCCTAAGTCTTCCTGAAAGGACGATATACAATTCATTTTTTTTGTCCCCCTGTTTGAATAAATATTCTCCTGAATCAAGTTCTATTTTTTTCCCACTTTCAAAAATCTGTTTGAGACTATTCTCTTCCATCTCTCCAAAAAGATTGACAAGGAGCCTCCGATAGTGGTCATCAAATATGAAATTCGTATACATAGACTTTTTTCCTTAATTTATATGGAATTTTTCTAAAAAGGTAAAAAAATAAAAAAAACTGTTCCAGTTAGTGCCTTTTTACCCTTTTGCCATTATCCCGCCATCAATGGTATAAACACTTCCGGTAATCCATGAGGCCTCATCTGAAATTAAAAATAAACTTAATTTGGCAATGTCTTCTGCTGTGCCCAATCTTTGTAAAAGGGTGTTTTTCCCGGCATTTTCTACAGCTTTTGCAGGGTCCGGAAATGCCACAGCGGAAGCATGGATCAATGGAGTATCTACCGGTCCTGGACAGATACAATTGATTCTGATTGTTGGACCATATTCCACAGCAGCTTGTTTGGCCAAGGATACAAGCGCTGCCTTTGAAGCACAATAAGCGGGATGATTTGGAAAAGATTTAAAAGCTGCGATTGAAGCGTTGATCACTACCGAAGCTGAGGGTAGTTTTAACATTTCCGGAATTGCAAATTTAAGCAGATAGAAAACCGAGGTGACATTGACCCCAAATGTTTCCTCCCATAGGTCGGGATCTAAATCGGTAATAGAACCCAGGCCCAAAATCCCGGCATTGGTCACCAAACCGTCCAATTGCCCAAAATTTTCAAGTGCCAGCTCCACCAAATTTTTATTGTAATCCATCTTCTTTAAATCCCCGGCAAGAAAGACGGCATTTCCTCCAATTCTCCTAATTTCCTCCAATGTTTGCGTTCCTCTGGATTGATCTCTTCCACTGAGAATCAGATTGCCACCTTCATTGGCAAATTTTAATGCGGTTGCTTTTCCCATCCCGCTGCTAGCGCCGGTAATGATAAATGTTTTTCCATTTGGTTTAAAACATAAAAATCTGAGTATACAAAATTTTGAAATTTTGCTTAAATATAGACCATCAAAATTAATTCTAATTTTATTCCCTTATAAACGGCATTAAATTCTGAAAATTATTAGATTTATAAACTAAAAGTAATAGCCATAGAGCAATAGTCCCAATTGACCATGAAGCCTACCAATACCCAAGATCCTGAGTACTACCATAAGGTGGTAGATTGCCAATATGCTTGCCCTGCTCATACGCCCGTCCCTGAATATATCCGATTGATTGCAGCTGAAAAATTTACAGAAGCCTATATGGTCAATTGGGAGTCCAATGTTTTTCCCGGAGTTTTAGGACGGACTTGTGACAGGCCTTGTGAACCCGCATGCCGAAGAGTTAGAGTTGAAGAGGAACCTGTTGCCATCTGCCGGCTCAAAAGGGTGGCTGCGGATAACAAAGGGGATGTTAAAAAACATATGCCCCAAGGTCCTTTTATACCTAATGGCAAGAAGATAGCGCTTATCGGAGGTGGTCCAGCTTCTTTAACCGTTGCCAGAGATTTGGCGCCATTGGGTTATGAAATTCACCTGTTTGATGAGCAAGTTGCTGGTGGAGGAATGATGAGGAGCCAGATTCCTTCATTCAGATTGCCTGAGGAAGTGCTCAACGAGGAAGTCAACTATATTCTGGATATGGGCATTCATACCCAGTTTCTGACTTATGTAAGCAGTATGAAGCAGGTGATTGATCAGGGCTATGATGCCATTTTCGTGGGTACGGGTGCCCCCAAAGGAAGAGATCTTCCAAAGTTGCCAGGGAGAAAAGAAGGGGACAAGTTTATCCATATCGGAATTGAATGGTTGGCCAACGTGGCGTTTGAACATACCAAATCCATATCCAAAAAAGTGATAGTGCTCGGAGGCGGGAACACAGCCATGGATTGTTGCAGGACTTCCAGAAGATTGGGGGGAAATCAGGTGAAAGTTGTAGTGAGGAGCCCCTTTGATGAGATGAAAGCCTCTCCTTGGGAAAAAGAAGATGCCTTGCATGAGGACATTGAAATCATCGACAACCATGTTCCTCTAAGTTTTGAAGTGGAAGACGGCAAATTGATAGGAATGAAGTTTCAAAAGGTCAAAGCCGTTTATGACGAAAAAGGGAAAAGGCAATTATTGCCTACCCCGGAACCGGATGTTTTTATTGAAGCAGATGAGGTTTTGATAGCCATTGGGCAAGAAAACAGCTTTCCTTGGATTGAAAGAGATTTGGGATTGGAGTTTGATCAGTGGGGAATGCCTGTTGTGGATGAGCTGACTTTTCAATCAACTTTAACCAAAGTGTTTTTTGGAGGAGATGCTGCTTTTGGACCAAAGAATGTGATTACTGCTGTAGCCCAAGGACATCAGGCTGCCGTGTCTATACACTTATTCTGTCAAGGTCAGGATTTAAGGAAAAGGCCTTCTCCCTATACTAATTTGGTCAGTCAAAAAATGGGTATTCATGAATGGAGTTATGATAGCAGTGTGGCGATAGATCAAAGATATGCGGTACCGCAGGCTTCTAAAAAAGTAACCCTCAAAGACAGAAAAAAAGAAGTGGAATTGGGATTCGATGTGTCTACTGCTTACAAAGAAACCCAAAGATGTCTAAACTGTGATGTTCAGACTGTATTTTCAGCAGACCGTTGTATTGAATGTGATGCCTGTATGGATGTATGTCCAACTTCCTGTATCACCTTTACCGCCAATGCAGAGGAACCTGAACTCCGCCAAAATTTACTGGTTCCCGCAGAAAATCTAGAACAGGATCTTTTAGTCTCGAAGGAACTTAAAACAGGAAGGGTAATGGTAAAAGACGAAGATGTTTGTTTGCATTGCGGTCTATGTGCCGAAAGGTGTCCAACTTCAGCCTGGGATATGCAGAAATTCTTCTATTCCGTTACCAAAGCCCATCAAATGCCAGCACCACTTCCCCAGATACAAAAATGAAAAATGCAATAAATGATTTTATAGTCCGGTTTGCCAACGTAAATGGGACCGGTTCTGCGAGTGCCAACTACCTGTTTGCAAAAACCATTTTCAGGATGGGCATACCTGTAACCCCTAAAAATATTTTCCCTTCAAACATTCAGGGATTACCCACCTGGTATGAAGTAAGGGTAAGTGAAAAAGGTTATTTAGGTAGGAGAGAAGGTATTGATCTAATGGTATGTGTCAATCCACAAAGTATGGCCCAGGATGTCAAGAATGTAAAGCCTGGTGGGTATTTTATGTATGACAGCACCAAAAAGCTTCCGGATGCCTATGTGAGAGAGGATATCCATTACCTAGGTATTCCCATGATGGAAATGTCCAATCAGGCATTTTCTGATCCAAGGAAGAGACAATTGCTCAAAAACATCATCTATGTGGGTGCCCTTTCAAAATTATTGAATATGGACGTAGAGGAGATTAAGAAGCTCATTGGAGAGCAATTTGAAGGAAAGGCACAATTAATAGAGGCCAACATGGAAGCCCTGAAACTTGGAATTGAATATGTCGAGGATCATTTCAAGTCTCCCCTTTCTTTTCATTTGGAAAGAAGAGATCTTATTGGGGATAAGATCATTGTGGATGGAAATACTGCTTGTGGACTTGGAGCTGTTTACGGAGGAGCCACTGTTATGGCTTGGTATCCTATTACTCCTTCTACCTCAGTAGCCGAGGCATTCGAACATTACTGTAAGGAATACCGGATTGATTCTGAAACGGGAGAACATAAATATGCAATTATCCAAGCGGAGGATGAATTAGCAGCAATGGGTATGGTCATAGGAGCAAACTGGAATGGAGCCAGAGCTTTTACAGCTACCAGTGGGCCAGGTGTTTCCCTAATGAATGAATTTTTAGGTCTTGCGTATTTTGCGGAAGTTCCCGCTGTGTTGGTGGATGTACAGAGGGCAGGTCCAAGTACAGGAATGCCAACCAGGACCCAGCAATCTGATCTGCTTTTGGCAGCTTATGCATCCCATGGAGATACCAAACATGTTTTGTTACTTCCTTCCACGCCAAAAGAATGTTTTGACATGACGGCCCAAAGTTTTGATCTGGCCGAAAGATTACAGACACCCATTATGGTCATGACAGATTTGGATCTGGGGATGAATGACCATATTTCAGAACCATTTCATTGGACAGATGAAAGGAAATACGACAGAGGTAAGGTTCTAAATTCAGAAGAGCTTGAGCATGTTGGCCGTTTTGGAAGGTATTTGGATGTAGATGGGGATGGGATTCCTTACCGTACCTATCCAGGGACACATCCTACCAAAGGGTCTTTCTTTACCAGAGGTACTTCCAAGGATGAATACGCTGCCTATACCGAAGATGGGGCAGCTTATAAAAGAAATATGGACAGGCTTTTAAAAAAATGGGAAACAGCAAAGAAACTGGTGCCTGCTGCTCAACTTTATCAAGTGACTAAGCATTCAGAATTAGGAATATTATTCTTTGGGACTTCTCAGTTCTCTTCAGAAGAGGCCAAAGATTTGTTGGAGGAAGAAGGCATTCAAGTTGATGCCATAAGAATCAGAGCTTTTCCATTTGGAGAAGAAGTTGTAGATTTTGTCAATTCACATCGTTTGATTTTTGTTATTGAACAAAACAGGGATGCCCAGATGAGAAATATGATGATCATGGAGCTTGGGACTGATCCTTCAAAACTAATTCCAGTCTTAAATTATGATGGTATGCCAATAACGGCTGATTCCATCAAGAATCAAATTACTAACTTTCTTATCAAAGAAAAATCAATGCATCATGAGTTATCTAAAACCGCTCTTTAGACATCCAAAATTGCCTAAGAATAAATTAGGCTATACCCTTAAGGAATATGAGGGATCCTTATCAACGCTTTGTGCAGGTTGTGGTCATGATAGCATCAGTGCGGCTATTGTTCAGGCATGTTTTGAAATGTCAGTAGAACCCCATAAAGTGGCAAAAATTTCAGGTATCGGTTGTTCCTCCAAAACACCCACTTATTTCCTTGGCAATTCTCATGGTTTTAATTCCGTCCACGGTAGAATGCCTTCAGTGGCTACTGGGGCTAATATGGCCAATAAAGAAATGGTGTACTTTGGTGTTTCCGGTGATGGGGATTCTGCTTCAATAGGTATGGGCCAATTTGTCCATGTAATCAGAAGAAACTTGAACATGGTTTACATTGTAATGAATAATGGCTGTTATGGTTTGACCAAAGGGCAGGACTCAGCAACTGCTGACCAGGGATCCAAAAGCAAGGCTGGATCCATCAATCCTTTTCAAGCTATAGATTTGGCCAGTTTGGCTATTGAATTGGGTGCTTCCTTTGTTGCCCAAAGTTTCAGTGGGGATAAACAGCAACTTGTTCCTTTGATCAAAGCGGCCATGCACCATAAGGGCTTTGCTTTTCTCAACGTGGTGTCTCCTTGTGTTACTTTCAACAATAACCCGGGCTCGACAAAATCTTATGATTATGTCAGGGAGCATATTGAAGCCACATCTACCTTGGATTTTGTTCCTGAAATGCCGGAAATTAAGGCATCTTACAAAGAAGGCAAATCCACCAAAATTGCCCTGCATGATGGATCATTGATACAATTGAATAAACTTGAAACCGATTGGGATCCAGAAGACCGGATATCTGCTGTGAATGCCCTTCAGCAGGCAAGGGTAAAAAATGAAATCCTGACAGGATTGTTATATGTGAATACCGAATGGAAAGACCTTCATGAAACTTTCAATACCTATCATAAGCCATTAAACGGGCTTGATGAGTCGGAATTATGTCCGGGAGAGCAGAATCTTCAGGCCATTAATTCAGGGTATAGGTAATATGCAAAAATTTTAATGTCTTGACCTCTTAAAAAACACGGAGAAATCCGTGTTTTTTATTTGGAATAAAGACTTTTATTTTTTTCGAAAAGTTTTGAAAAGGGTACAGCAGTGATGCCATGCAAAAAAATGCTGAGTAAGACCGTCAAAGAAATTACAGCAATAATGGTTTCATATCCCTCCGAACCCAGTTGGATAACAGCCATAAGAAGATAAAGAACGGAGGCTATACCTCTTGGGCCAAACCAACCTATAAATGCGATTGATTTTATATCAAGTCCAGAACCATAAAGGCTTAGGGCGACTGGTGCCATCCTTATTAAGGTTAGGCTGAGAATAGCATATAGTAGAACCTTCCAGTCCCAATTAGAATAGGACATGGGAACCAATAACAATCCAAAAAGGAGAAAAATAAACATAATGAATATTTGGGCCTCAGCTTCTCCAAACTCCCGGATTTTCTCCCTTATGATTTCAGTCTGGGTTCCTAACATGACTCCTGCAACAAAAGCAGCAATGAATCCATTTCCTCCAAAAGTTTCAGCTAGGAAATAAGATAAGACAGCTATGGCTATAGATGCCAACATTTGATAGGTATGGCTTATCCAATCTGCCTTTGAGGCCTTTTCAATCATTATACCTGCAAGCCAACCTACGAATCCACCGATTATGGGACCAAACAGGAATTGCTTTATAATGAAGGTAGACCAATAACTAAAATCATAGCTTGCATTGCTTTTTTCAGAGAGAATGGCCATGCAGATCAAAATAGGGGGTAAGGCGAAGCCGTCATTTAATCCACTTTCCACATTGATAGATTGGCGGATATTCAAGGGAACTTTATCGCTGGTGACTACTGCTTGGCCAAGTGCAGCATCTGTAGGGGCCAAGATCAGAGCCATCAATAATATTGGGAGAATACCAACTTGAGGAAACAAAGGAATAGCGGCCATGAATCCCAGGATCATGGTAAGTGGTAACCCAATGAACAATAGCCGGATAGGTATACTTTTCTCGGCAAATAATTTGGACCGGTCAACCGTTGTTCCGTCAATAAATAGGACTAAAATTAGTGTGAATTCTGCTATGGGTTTCACTAATTGCGCTTTTGGACCCTGGTATAGCAATTCAAAACCAAAAAATCCAGCCAAAAGACCTATTAGTACAAAAATCATTGGAGCTGTAAAGATGGTTTTCTCAGCTCGTTTGGAAACTATTCCGTAAACCAGAATAATTGCAGCCATGAATACAATCAAAGGATGGTCATGCATTGGCGGAGGTATGTATTTTGATGGAATAGCAATTAACTAAAAAAAATTATTATTTTGGATATGAAAGAGAGTTAAAGTATATGACATGAACTGGATTGACTCGGTATTTACATTAGGAATTTTGGCCCTCATTGGATTGATTTATGGGATTATTTGGATTATTGCCTTGGTCGATATGCTCAAATCTTCTTTTAAAGATCAGAATATGAAACTCATTTGGGCTGTAGTGCTTATTTTTGCAAATCCTATTGGTCCGATTGTTTATTTTATTTTGGCAAAAGAACAAAAAAACAAACCCTTTGAACCCGATAAATGATACGCTATGTTTGGATTAGGAGTTATTGGATTATTAATTTATGCCTACACCATTTATGATGTGGTCAGCAGTAAATTTGGAGGACAAAACGACAAAATTGTATGGGTTTTGGTGGTCCTTTTCCTTCCTTTATTGGGAACAATTCTCTGGTTTTTAATGGGGAAAAAAACTACGATTTAAAGGGATTTTTTGGCAAGTCATTTTGATTTTAAAAATATGACATTTACTGAAAGGAAATGACATTTCTTTGTGCGTCATCTTGAAGGAGGAACGACTGAAAGATCCCTTAATGGTCCAGTGATGGGACCCTTCACTACATTCATTGTGACGGTGTCAATAATTCTGTCAATGGTAGGCAGGAAGAACCTCAAGAGGATTAGAAAATAGATATTAAACACGAATAAAATCGCTGGAGATCCATCGTGCCTCGGGAGGACGGGTAACCAGATGTCACTTCCCTTTTTGAAATTGCAATATTACCCTTTCGAAAAATTATTTTCTTGATTCTTATCTCTTGGTGATCGTACCTTGCTTCAAATCTCAGGGTGTATTATATATTTTTTCCAAGGCTTCCTTCAAATTGGGATACCTGAACTCAAAACCAGCTTTCTGAATTTTTTTGGAAGAGACTTTATTGCCCCCCAAGACCATTTGTGCCATTTCTCCCAAAATGAGCTTAAGCACAAAACCGGGTACTCCTATTCCTAAAAATAACTTTCCTACCTTTTGTGCTGCTTTTTGGGTCAGTTCCTCATTGGTTGCCGGCTTTGGCCCTACGGCATTGTATATCCCTTTCACCTGTTCATTTTCCAGGGCAAAGAGGAATATTCTTGCGAGGTCCTGAATAGCGATCCAACTCATCCATTGTTTACCGTTGCCCAATGGAGCCGCCACAGGGGGCCTGAACATTTCAACCAAGGCCCCGCCCTTATTGTCTAAAACAATCCCTATACGGAGGATTACAGTCCTTATTCCAGACAGTTCAATTTGTTTCACTTTACTTTCCCAAGCGACAACAACTTGAGCTAAAAAATCATTTCCTGCGGTAGAGTTTTCTTCCATCCAGGTATCTCCCGTATTGAATCCATAAAAGCCTACCGCAGAAGCAGAGACAAAAACTTTTGGTTTTTTATCCGATTGCTCCATAGCCTGCAAAAGTAGTTCTGTAGATTTGGTTCTGCTTTCCAAGATGGCTTTTTTGCGGGAAGCTGTCCACCTCTTGTCTGCTACGCCCTCGCCTGCAAGATGGATGATACCATCAGCCCATGGGATGGCCTGTGGGTCTATGCTCATGCCATCCACATCCCAGACAAACGACTTTTGGGTGTTTTTTTTAGGGCTTCTACTAAGCCAGGCCACAGCATAACCTTTTCTTTCCAGTAATTCAGTAATTTTTTTCCCCACCAATCCGGAACCTCCGGAAATCAAAATATTTTTCATGTCATTACTTTTCCTGTATAATATACTTTTATTAAGCTTTTTAGTTTGGACTTTTTCATTTTGTGAGCAAAAATCCAAGGAATACAGCAATAATACCCAAAAGAACACTTCCAATGGTGTACAATAAAAAGGATGTATAATTTCCTGACTGGATAAATCCAAAATTTTCAGCTGAAAAAGTAGAAAATGTGGTAAAGCCTCCACAGAATCCGGTAATAAGCAATAAAGACCATTCCTGGGAAATTCCCTGATTTCTGGTGAAGTAGCCTAACAAGATACCTATAAGAAGACTCCCAAGCAGGTTAGCAGTTAAGGTTCCAAAGGGAAGTGTGTTCCAGGAAAATTTTCTAGATAACTCATTGATCAAATATCTTAGGATACTTCCTAATCCACCCCCAATCCCGACAAGCAAAATTTGTTTCATCCAAAGAAAATTTTTTAAGATAATTTTAAAAATAAGAATTTTGTTTGTGAATTCTTTGATTGATTTATACTAATCTGATGTTCAATGGTTTGGAGTGAAAATTTCATAAGCTATAGCATCTATATTATTAGAATGCAAACCAAAAAGAAATATAAAAAAATATTATAATAAATATATTAAACATAAATAAAAACTTATGAGTTAGAATTTAGAACTTTGCCTCATCATCAAAAAAATTTAAAGGCAATGAAACGAATAACAGTAGCAAAAGGAGATGGAATTGGTCCGGAAATAATGGATGCGACACTTTCCATTATCAAAGCCGCAGGTGCCCAAATAGAAGTGGACGAAATCGAAGTGGGCGAAAAAGTTTATTTAGCCGGAAATACTTCCGGTATAGCCAAGGAATCTTGGGATATTATCCGAAGAAACAAAGTTTTTTTGAAGGCCCCGATCACCACCCCTCAAGGTGGAGGGTATAAAAGTTTGAATGTGACCACCAGGAAATTTTTAGGTCTATATGCCAATATCCGTCCTTGTATGAGTTTACATCCCTTTGTGGACACCAAGCATCCGCAGATGGATATTGTGATCGTAAGGGAAAATGAAGAGGATCTGTATGCAGGTATTGAGCATCAGCAAACTGATGAGGTAGTACAATGCCTTAAACTTATCAGTAGGCCGGGATGTGAAAAAATTGTCCGCTATGCTTTTGAATATGCAAAGCAGTATGGCAGGAAAAAAGTGACCTGTTTTACCAAAGACAATATCATGAAGCAAACTGATGGACTTTTCCATCAGGTGTTTGATGAAATTGCAAAAGAATATCCCGAAATTGAAAATGAACATTGGATCATTGACATTGGGGCAGCGAAAATGGCGGACACTCCGGAAGCTTTCGACGTGATTGTTATGCCTAATTTGTATGGAGATGTACTGAGTGATGTGGCTGCCCAGATTGCAGGTTCGGTGGGTTTGGCCGGTTCTGCCAATATTGGTGAAGAATGTGCAATGTTTGAAGCCATCCACGGATCTGCACCTCGAAGAGCAGGTCAAAATATGGCCAATCCGTCTGGATTATTACAGGGAGCCATCCAAATGCTTGCCCATATCGGACAAAGTGATGTGGCTGAGAAAGTTCAAAATGCCTGGTTAAAAACCATCGAAGAAGGTATTCATACTTATGACATTTATAAAGAAGGTGTAAGTAAACAAAAGGTAGGAACCAAAGAATTTGCCGAGGCAGTGATCCGAAATTTAGGCCACAAGCCATCAAAGCTTAAAGCTGTATCTTATGCCAAAGAAAGTACCTTGAATCTTCCCAAATACATCCGTAAAACCCCATTGAAAAAGGAACTTGAAGGCGTGGATATATTTGTGCATTGGGCGGGGACAGATGCCGAGGAATTGGCAGAAAAGCTTCAGGTAATGAATTCAAGTGAGGTAAAATTGACGATGATTACCAACCGAGGCATCAAGGTATGGCCTGAGGGATTCCCTGAAACTTTTTGTACTGATCACTGGCGCTGCCGCTTCAAACCTACAGAAGGTAAAAGTATTTCTAAGCAGCATATTATACAATTGCTTCAATTGGCGGAAAGTAACCAAATTGATGTGATCAAAACAGAAAATCTGTATGCTTTCGAAGGGAAGTCCGCTTACTCCCTAGGGCAAGGTCAGTAATTTGTGCTAATTGAATTTTTTGGACCGCTTCCAGGTAGATTTCTGGGAGCGGTTTTTTTGGTTTAATAATAATTACCTTTCACTATTGTTACAAACCTGGTTGACTTGGAGCCAGGTTTTCTTGTTGTAACAATTGGGTTGGGTTAGAAGAGCGGTTCTTGTGAATTTTCCAATCACCGCCAAATAAGTATATCGTTGAGTTCATTGGGATTCTGCAATATTTTTAGTTCAGGTAAGAAGGTGGATAATGATTTTATTTAAAATAAAAGGATATGATTTTTCATCTCATTTATTAATTTGTTGCCCTGAATTAGTGTTTAATGAAAATGAAAACCAACAAATACCCTATTACCTGTATAGTTTTTTTATTTTTTTCCATTTCATCCAGCTTTGCCCAACTGGATCTTTCTCATGAAGTTCCTTTAGATCCAAGGGTCCGAATTGGGGTGTTGGAAAACGGGCTGGTTTATTATATCCAACAAAACCCAAAACCTGAAAATAAAGTAGAGCTTCGATTGGCTGTGAATGCAGGTTCTATTTTGGAAACAGATGATCAGCAAGGTCTGGCCCATTTTACAGAACACATGGCATTTAATGGAACCAGGAATTTTGAAAAAAACGAACTGATTTCTTACCTCCAATCCATAGGGGTTTCCTTTGGTGCAGACCTAAATGCCTATACCGGTTTTGATGAGACCGTTTATATTCTCCCCATTCCCTCAGATGATGAGGAAAAGCTCCGAAGTGGATTTCTGGTGCTGAGTGATTGGGCAGGAGGTGTTTTAATGAAAGAAGAGGACATAGATGCCGAACGAAGCATTATTGTAGAAGAATGGCGAACAGGTCAGGGTTATTCCCAGAGAATGCGGGATCAATATCTTCCTATCATGCTATACAATTCCAAGTATGCAGATCGATTACCAATTGGTAAAATGGATATTATACAAAATTTCAAATACGGAACCCTTAAGAACTTTTACCAGGATTGGTACCGTCCGGATAACATGGCCGTCATAGCTGTGGGTGATACAGAGCCTGAAAAATTGGAGGCATTGATAAAGGAATATTTTGGTACTTTGGAAAATCCTAAAAAGGCGCCAAAAAGAGAGGAATTTAAAGTTCCTGAGCACAAGGAAACTTTCGTCAGTATCGTGACAGATGAAGAAGCTCCAGGTATTCAAATCCAACTTTTTTATAAACACAAAGCCTTACCTACTAAGACAAAAGAAGATTACAGGAATTTCCTTTTAAGAACTTTATATGGTGGGATGTTGACCCAGCGACTGGATGAATTGCGGCAAAAGCCTGATGCGCCATTTATTTTTGCAGGAACCGGTTATGGAAATTTTGTCCGTGACCTGGATTATTTCTCGGCATCCGCTGTAGTAGCACCAGGTAAAGTAGAGGCAGGTATACAGTCACTGATTATCGAAAACGAGCGGGTGGCCCAATTTGGGTTTACTCAAAGTGAGTTGGATAGGGTAAAAAAAGCAGTTTTAAATAATGCCGAAAGATCCTATAAAGAAATGGACAAAGTGGAAAGCCGGGCAATTGTAGGTCGGTACGTCAATCATTTTTTGGAAGGCAACTTTGCAGAAGGAGAGGCTTGGAAGTATGAGTTTTACAATGAGATTATTCCTCTGATCAGCCTTCAGGAAATCAATGCCCTGGCCAAATCCTTAGTGAGAGAAGAAAATAGGGTCATTATTATAATGGCACCTGAGGGGGAGAAGAACAATTTACCTTCAGAGGAAAAAGTCCTGTCCTTGATAGATGGAGTCAGTCAAATGGAACTTTCTCCTTATGAGGAAAAATTATTGGCAGAACAACTGATTCAAACGCCTCCAAATCCGGGAAAGATTGTATCAAACAATTATGTTGAATCTATAGATATCCATGAAATTACCCTTTCCAATGGGGTTCAGGTTTTTGTAAAAACAACAGATTTCAAAAATGATGAAATTGTTTTTTCAGGAGTTGGTAAAGGTGGGGTTTCTGTCTACGAAGATGAAGACCATTATTCGGCAAGCTATGCCGGGGTCATGGTCAATGTGATGGGTGTAGGTGATTTTTCACCCTCAGACCTTAGAAAGGTATTGGCCGGCAAATCAGTTTCTGTAATTCCAAATATTGGAACCTATTCACAGACGATTACGGGAAATGCATCACCAAAGGATCTGGAAACGGCAATGCAGTTGATATATCTTTATTTCACCTCTCTTAGGAAAGACAAAGAACTGTTTGATGTCTATATCAGCAATCAAAAGACGCAATTGGCTTCAGCACAGGTTAATCCTGATTACCTGTTTTCAAAAAGGTTGAATCAGATCATTGCCAATGGGAATCTCAGAGCCATGAGTATCAATGACCCGGAGGACCTGGATAAAATTAACCTGGACAGAGGTTTAGAAATATTTGCAGACAGGTTTGGGAATGCTGCAAATTTTGAATTTTTCTTTACAGGGAATATTGACTTAGAAACTTTTATTCCCTTATTGGAGCGATATTTAGGAAGTCTTCCCTCAGACCCTGAACATAAGGATAATTTTAGGGATTTGGGAATAAGAGCTCCAAGAGGTAAATCCGAAACCATTGAAGTCGGTACGGATGAAAAGAGCCAGGTTATCCTGTATTTTTCAGGGGAGACCACCTATGACAGGAATAAGGCAGCAGATATTTCCTATTTGGGTGAGATTTTGACCATTAAGCTGATTGAAAATTTAAGAGAGAAAATAGGGGGTGTATATGGGGTAGGTGCCAATGGCAGCATGGGAATTCAGCCAGTTGGAAATTTCTCTTTTTCCATTGGATTTCCTTGTAGCCCGGACATGGTGGATCAGTTGATTGAGGCAGCATGGGAAGAGGTTAAGAAGATTCAGGAAAATGGTCCGACAGAAGAAGACCTCAATAAGGTGAAGGAAAAGAGAAGAATTGCATTGGAAGAAAACCTTAAGAGGAATAATTATTGGAACAGTCAGTTATCTGGGATCCGGACCTATGAATTGCCATGGGAGACCATCTTGGAGGCAAGAAATTCTATTGAACAAATAAGTGTTGAAAGGGTCCAAAAGGCAGCTCAGGAGTTTTTAGTAAAGGAGAACCTGTTGGAGGTGAAGAAATATCCTTTACGAGGTCAATGAGCAGATATTGGGCACTACAATTTTCCAATACTAAAAATTCTCTTTAATTCGCCTTATGGACATACAATGGATCTGGGACGGAGTCAAAGAAGGAGTGGCTGAAATGAGCTGGTTGGAAGCCATTGCAGTATTTTTCGGTATAGCATCGGTTGTTTATTCTATCAGAAAAAATATCCTGGTGTTCCCGACTGGTATGTTTTCAACGCTGATATATGTTTATATATGCTTGAAATATAAACTTTATGCGGATATGGGCATCAATGCTTATTATTTTTCCATGTCCATCTATGGTTGGTATGTTTGGAGTAAACCTTCTGGTGGCAAGGAGGAATTACCGGTTACCTGGTTGGACAAAAAGGGAATTGCAACATCTGTTTTGCTGCTTTTGGGTTCCTATGTGGTTCTTTTTTTCGTCTTGTCAAATTTCACAGATTCTGATGTGCCCTATTGGGATTCCTTCACCACAGCTTCTGCGTTTGTGGGAATGTGGCTTATGGCCAAGAAAAAAGTAGAAAACTGGATTGCTTGGATTATCACGGATATAGCTTCGGTGCCACTATATTTTTATAAAGGATTGATGCTGACTTCTTTCCAGTTTTTGTTTTTTACAGTACTTGCCACCATTGGACTGGTCGAGTGGATCAAGTCTGCCAAGGCGAAAAAGGAAGTTTATGCTTAAAAAGGTGGTAGTTATAGGGCCTGAATCTACAGGGAAAAGCACATTGAGCCAAACTTTGGCTGCCCATTTTTCAGTTCCATGGGTACCGGAATATGCCCGGGAATATCTTGAAAAGTTAGATCGTTCTTACCAATATGATGACTTATTGAAAATCGCCAAGGGTCAGGTGGCACTTGAAGAAAAGGAAGCCGAAAAAGCCAAAAATTTACTTATTTGTGATACCGACCTGCATGTAATTAAAGTTTGGTCAGAGCATAAATTTGGCAAAGTGGATGAATGGATTCTTGATCAAATCAGGGAAAGAATTTATGATGCCTATTTGTTGACTGATATTGATATTCCTTGGCAGGAAGACCCGCTGAGAGAACATCCTGAACCTAAAATGAGGCGCTATTTATTTGATTGGTACCAAAGGTTAATCCAGCAGTCCGGAGTTCCTTTTATTATTGTTTCCGGGTCAGAAGAAGAAAGGCTTAGGAAAAGTATTGCCGCCGTCGATACCTTCATGAAGGGTTGATTTCAAGCTTTTTCCTAAAAATAAATCGAAGAAATGTTATTAAACCTATTAGAGGTATAAAATGGTAAAAAATGTTAAATTGACATTTTAATTGGTATTATTTTGTTTTTGTAAAAAATACACGGAAATATTAAGTTACCTTTACATCAGGAATGCCTAACAATCACCCAGACTGTTTATCATTCTCTATTAATTATTAATAATTTTATTAAGTTAAATGCGTCCCCCAAGATTTCAAGCAGCAAGCTCCTTTCATGCAGATTTGAAAGCGAGAATTAAGAATTATTTCCAAGAAAAAAATTTAAAACAAACCGGTAACTTTTCCCTATATCTTAAAGCATGTGTATTGTTGATAGGATTTATAGGGGTATATGTCCATTTGGTTTTCTTTACACCTATCTGGTATATCGCTTTATTTGAAGCCATCATCTTGGGTGGACTTACTGCTACCATTGGGTTCAATGTAATGCATGATGGTGCGCACGGTAGTTTTAGCCGCAAAAAGTGGGTTAATGAATTGGCTGGAATAACGATCAATTTCCTGGGAGCCAATGTGTTTATGTGGAAAACCAAACACAATGTAGCCCATCATTCATTTACCAATATTGATGAACATGACGATGATCTGAATGCCGGAGCCTTTTTAAGGTTGGGACCCACTCAAAAAAGATACAAAGTCCACCGTTTTCAGCATTGGTATTTTATTCTTGTATATTCAATTCTATATTTCTATTGGGTATTTTTTACTGATTATAAAAAATATGTAACAGGTAAAGTTGGCCAAACTCCAATCAATAAAATGAAACTTTGGGATCATGTTTCCTTTTGGGGATTCAAGGTCCTGCATTTGTTTTTGTTTGTATTAATACCCATATATATACTAGGTTTCATGCCATGGTTAATCGGGTTTCTTTTATTTGGGCTCGCTACCGGTATAATACTGAGTACTGTATTTCAACTGGCACATGTTCTTGAAGAGACAAACTTCCCTATATTGGATAATACTACTAATAAGTTGGAAGATGATTGGGCAGTACACCAATTGAAGACGACTGCTAATTTTGCTACAAGAAATAAAATCTTATCCTGGTTTATAGGTGGACTAAATTTCCAGATTGAGCACCATTTATTTCCAAATATTTCCCATATCCATTATCCAGCGATCAGTAAGATCATTAAAGAAACCTGCAGGGAATATGGAATACCTTATATTGAACACCCAAAAATGCGCTATGCATTTGCTTCCCATGTAAACCATTTGAGGCAACTGGGAAGATCTTAAGCAGTACTTTAAGGGGAATAACCGGTTACATCCGATAATCCATTTTGATACAAGGGAGCAACGCTAGGTGTTGCTCCTTTTTTATTTTCAATGATTTCCAACATTCTTGGGTTCCTTCTTTTTAAGCGCATGAGATCTGATCAAAATTTAATTTCATTGTGACAATCTGAGAAAAAATTCAACACCTTAATGAAAACCTTCATGCTGTAATCTTAATGTTGATCAATCGCCGAAATCCCACTTTCGACTTCCCCTTTCCAAATCCATTTATCTTTCCAAATCCTTCCCCAATACTTGCTTTTTCCAAACTCTCCATCTACCTTCGTGTCCAAGATCATTAGGGGTGCCTTAAAATATCGGGCTGAGATCATACCCATAATACCTGATCCGGGTAGTGCCGGCGAAGGGAAATGAGAGTTCAATTAAAACACTAATCCAGAATAGGCCGGTAGGCTTAAGACTCAGAGTCGCCAATTATGGTTAATTGGTTCATGCATGCAAAATTTTGGATTGGTTTAATTGGGAAGAAGGGTAAACTAAAAACAGAAAATCACCCCTTGATTTTCTGATGTTTAACCAAAAACCGAAGATTCGGTGAGTATTAATTTATCATGAAAAAATTATTGATTTTACTGGCCTTTGGGTTAGTAGGAATTGCTGCATTTGGCCAATCCAATTTGAGAGGCATTGTAAAAAGCAGCACTGGAGAAGAGTTGGAGGGTGCAAATGTAATTTTGTTGGGCACAGGAAGGGGATCTACATCAGACCTTCAAGGTAATTTCCAGATTAGGAATGTTCCTGATGGTAATTACACCTTGAGGGTAAGTTATTTGGGATTTGAGAGTTTTACCAATGAAATTTCCTTGCCTGATTCTGAATTGTTTGAGGTTTTCCTGACTCCAAGCAGTTTGTTGACGGAGGAATTTATTGTCTATGCTACCAGAGCATCAGATAAAACACCGACAACCTTTTCTAAGGTAGATAAATCCGATATTGCTAAACTCAACTTGGGACAGGATCTTCCTATTTTGCTTAATTTCACTCCCTCGGTGGTTTCTTTTTCTGATGCCGGGGCAGGCGTGGGGTATACTGGTTTGAGGATCAGGGGTTCTGATCAGACCAGGATCAATGTGACGGTAAATGGAATTCCACTCAATGATGCGGAGTCACATGGGGTATTTTGGGTGAATATGCCTGATTTCGCCTCCTCAGTGGACAACATCCAGATTCAAAGAGGGGTGGGGACCTCAACCAATGGTGCGGCAACATTCGGAGCCAGCCTTAATATCCAAACCGACACCAAACAAGATGAGGCGTTTGGGGAAATAGACAATTCCTTTGGTTCCTTCAATACCAGAAGACATATGGTGAAAGTGGGGACCGGTCTGATCAATAACAAATGGGCATTTGATGCGAGACTTTCCCAAATCTCATCAGATGGCTACATTGACAGGGCCAGTTCAGATTTGAAATCTTATTTTTTGTCAGGAGGATATTATGGAGAGAAACATGTGGTAAAGTTAAATGTTTTTTCAGGTGCCGAAGTGACTTACCAGGCATGGGAAGGTGTCCCTGAGGATTTGTTGGCCACCAATAGGACTTTCAATCCTTATACTTATGATAACCAAGTAGACGATTACAAACAAGATCATTATCAATTAATTTATACCGGTCAATTAAGCGATAATTGGAAAGCAAATGGGGCATTACATTATACTTATGGTAGGGGATTTTTTGAGCAGTTCCGCCCTAATGATAGATTAAGCAGTTACGGATTGCCACCTGTTGTGGTAGGAGATTCCACCCTCTCCAGAATGGATATCATCCGGAGGAGGTGGCTGGATAATGATTTTTATGGAGGAGTTTTTTCTTTGAATTATCTAAGCGATGACGGAAAGTGGGATGTGTTGGTCGGGGGTGGTGCCAATAGATATGACGGGGATCACTTCGGTGAAATAATCTGGATGCAATATGCAGGTACAAACAATATCAGGGACCGTTATTATGACAATAGGGCGGTGAAAGATGATTATAATATTTATACCAAAGGCACCTTTGAGGCAGGTAGGGGCTTCTACCTATTTGGCGACCTTCAGTGGAGGAAAATTGACTACAGCTTTTCCGGGATCAATAATGACCAAAGGGATATTTCAGGGGAGGTAACATATAATTTTTTTAATCCCAAATTCGGTTTTACTTACCAGATACAAGAGGGCAAATCCTGGTATGCCTCTTATGCTGTAGCAAATCGAGAACCAGTTAGAAGGGATTTTACTGATTCTCCGATTGTAGACCGGGCTCCAAAACCTGAAAATCTACAAAATGTTGAAGTGGGATACAAGGTGCAAGGGAGAGGCTTTAGCTATAGTGCAAATCTGTATTATATGAAATACAGAGACCAATTGGTACTGACAGGTCAATTGAATGATGTTGGAGCTTATGTTCGGGATAATGTGGAGAACTCTTACCGGTTGGGGGTGGAATTGGATGCAGCTTATATGCTTTCGCCAAAATTCACTTTAGGGGGCAACTTGGCATTGAGCAGGAATAAAATTGCTGAATTTCAGGAATACCTGGACGATTATTCAGGGTCAGACTTTAGTCAGGAGGTGATTACCTACACGGATACTGATATTGCGTTTTCACCAAATGTTGTTGCTGCTGCTATTTTGGACTATAGGCCAATTAAAAATATTGAAATCAGCCTGTTGAATAAATATGTGGGCAGTCAATATTTGGATAATACACAAAATGAAGACCGTAAACTGAATGCCTTTTGGACTTCTGATTTAAGGTTAAATTATGCGATAAGACCAAGGTTTGTAAAGAATTTAGAGCTCACCTTATTGATCAATAATATATTCAACCAATTATATGAGCCCAATGGTTACACTTTCAGTTATTTTGTGCCTTCAGAAGGGGCAGGAGGAAGGGAGTTGGTAACAGAAAACTTTTTTTATCCCCAGGCAGGAACCAACTTCCTCGCAGGACTGAAGGTAAGATTCTAACAAGGTTTGGATTTATTCTATCACCATTTGATATTAGTGTATCAAAGCAGCAAAAGTCGATCCCATGATAAAATTTGTCATGGGATCATTTTTTTTAGAAAACCAGACTACATACATTTTCTTCCAAAAATTTTAAAAGGTTATTTATGGGTAGTTAATCATTCTAAAATAATCAGCAATAGGTGTTTTTAAAGCTTCTCTTTCTTTTTCTTCTTCAAGAATGGGGACCCATTCATTGTTATACCATAATTGAAATTTGGTATTTTCTTCTAAAAGAGGATTTAATCCTTCTACAAATTCTAGGTGAGCGTGTTTATCACCATTATGAAATTCTAATTCACCGGATTTTTCATTTTCCTTGTTTTCCCAAAGTATCCGGATCGGTGATTCTTCTACAGGAAATTCAAGATAAATATATGCCTCATCTTTAACCTGATTGATAATTATTGACAGGTTCAAAACCGGCCTTAAGTCACTTTCAAACCTTTTGCCATACTTATAAATAGTCATTTTTGCATCACTTCTTCCCTCAATGTCATAATAGGGAGCACGGATATTTTTAAAAAATAGTCTATCTGCATCCGTAATTCTCATCAAACTGGCCTCTTCCCCAGAATTATTGGCTCTTCTTTCATTGAAAAAGGAAAGTAAAAACACTAAAAGTAAAGACCCGATTCCAAAGATTTTCAGGATCTTGATCATTTCGGGGGAAAGACTGTCTTTGGACGAAGGCATGGAAAGCTTTTTTCCTTTAACAGGATTCTTGGTAGATTGGTTTATCAGAAAATCAAAGCCTACCTCTCATCCCAATATCCCCTCTGAGTAATTCGGTTCTTTTCTTTGAATCAAAGTGAATTTAGAAAACTTCTAAACCAAATAGCACCAACTCGTCCAACTTTTAAAGCTTCCACTTGGCTCTTATTACTTTTGCCTTGGCTCTTGGGTCAGACCCTACAACCAGATCCTCCATTCTTCATTCCCCATTCTTCATTTTACATTGAAATTTACCTCTCAATGCACATAAGACCCTGCATTGATATCAATGGTACAACCCGTCGCATGGTCAGCCAGTCCTGAGCAAAGTAAAGTTACCATAGGAGCGATGTCTTTAGGTTCTGTCAGCTCGTTCAGGGCAATATCGTTTAGCGCATATTCTTCCCCATATTGGTCCATGAAATCCTGTGCCATGTCCGTGCGGGTAAATCCCGGGGCAAGGATAAAGGCCTTTATTCCCTCCTTACCATAGTAGCGGGCAAGAGAACGGGTGTAGCTTACGATAGCTGCTTTGGAGGCAGCATATGCTAAATAGTCAGGAGTGTCTCCACGGAAAGCAGCACGGGAAGAAATGTTGATGATTCTACCGTTTTTGTTTTCTCTGGCATGTTCGATAAATTCTTTGGTAATTATTGCCAGGGCATTGATGTTCACATCCATAGTCTTAAGCCAGATATAAGTCCAATCATCTGTAGGTGCATTATCTGGAACCGATATGGCAATACCGGCATTATTTACAATGGCATCAATTTTTCCATAGGTAGCAATCAATTTCGGAATCAGGCCTTTTACGGCTTCTAAATTGGAAAGATCACATTGCACTAGGTGCGAAGGATTGGTAAGGGATTCCTGCAATTCTTTTGCGGCGTCCAAATTGTTGTTGAAATGCAGTAATAATTCTGCCCCAGATGCGGAAAGTTGCTCCGCAATTCCTTTTCCAATACCTCTGGAGGCTCCGGTGACAAGAATTCTTTGGGATTTAAGGTTGATGTTCATGATGGATTGAGGGTAAATGAAACTTCTGATTCTTTTATGAACTTTACTTTATGTATAAAATCTGGATGGAGTGGGTTGATCAAAAGATTATGTTCCTCCGGGTAATTGATCAGAGGAATTCTACAAGAAGGCACCTTTAGGGCAAATGAGTCTTGTTTTTTAGCCCAGTAATTTCCAATAGATTGAGTGCTTATGGAATAGGGTCTTCTGTCCCAGTTATTTGGGAGGTCTTCAATACCCAAATAAGGTAAATCATCTTCAATTTCAATCTGTATCAAAGACCATTTTGCCAAAGATACTATTGGGCCTTTGATGCTTAATAGCTCAAGGAAATTCAGAGAAGTATGGCTACAGGCATAAATAAATGGAGTTCCATATGGGTTCCACCTTCCCGAACCAGGTCCAAAACCTAAGGCAGTTCTACCAGGAAGTTTTTCTATGAGTCTGAAATAATTCAAGTTAATCTCACTTAAAAGACATTGCCCCAAGAAAGCGCATCCAAAGCCTGATCAATCCATTCCAAACCATTTGGATTTCGCATCATATCAATGGGCTTTTGATTGCCCAAAGCTTCATTGGATGTATTCAGCCAATGTAGAAAATTAACTTCACTCCCAAAAATCCTTATTCCCTTGGCGATAATTTTGTCCATGTCTTTGATGGTCTTAGTCAATAAACGGCTCAGGAGCTTGTCTTCTTTTTTCCAACGGACAAGAGTACTGGGATCAATTTCCAACACCTCAGCAACATCCGCCTGATTGAAGTGAAGGTAATCAAATAAAACTTTGGCTTCAGATAGGTTAAACTGTTCCTCCATGATTAGAGGCTCTTCTACAGTAGTAATTTTGGCAGCAAAAAAATATTGGTCTTCTATTGGAGGATAGAATCCAGGGATGTCCTTTTGGAAAAGATAATTACCAGGTAAATTATATTTCTTGACCATATCCAAATTTATTAATTTTCATGCTATTTACAAAATAAATTTATTGCATTTGCAATATTGTTCGGATCTGATGTGCCTGTAGATTACAGTTGATCCAGCCTTCATCCAAATCTGCTCCGTATTTATTATAAAAATTAATGGCAGGTGTATTCCAGTCCAAGACCTGCCAGGTCATACCTGAGCAATTGTCCTCTAAGGTTTTTTGCAAAGTTCGGTCAAAAAGCAATTTCCCTGCCCCGTTTCCACGCTCAGATTCTGTGACGATCAAGTCTTCCAGATACAACCTTTTACCCTTCCAGGTACTATACCTATAATAATAAATGGATGTTCCGATGATTTCTTGGGTTTGGTCATTGATGGCCACAAAAAAGCCGAATACAGGATTATTCCCAAACCCATCTTCTTGCATCTGCTCAACTGTGTTTATGACTTCATTGGGTGCTTTTTCATAAATGGCAAGCTCCTTAATCAGCTCTAAAATTCTGGGGAGGTCTTCGATTTTTCCTTCTCTAATGATATACATGACTGAAATTTATTAAAAATTGATAATAAGGGGGAAAGTTTGTTTTAAGCGGTGAATCAAAAGGAATAAAACATTAGTAAAAGTTAGATTAGGCTTACTTTTTTTCGATTGCTACTATTTAAATAGTTTGTGCTGATATGATTGAAAAACAATAACCAAATTTTCTAATTTTATTTTTGGCATATTTCTAATTCTGATCTTTTTGAGAAAATCAATTTATATATTTGGTGATTACCACAACCAGGAGCAGCAAAATATCCTATTAATATTATGTTTTTAGCTATAGATGCAGGGAATTCCAATATTGTATTTGGGTTTTATCAGGAAGCCAATCAAAAGTGGACCCACGAGCTCCGCATCAATACCCATAAAGAGCTTTCCGTCTTAAAGCTTGAAAAAGAAGTACATCTTTTCTTTTTGGAAAATGGGATAAAAACAGATGAAATCACCTATGTTGGTATTTCTTCCGTTGTGCCCGAAATCAACCATGTACTTCAACAGTTTTGTAAAGAATACCTGGAAAAAAATTGTTATTTAATCAGTGGGAAGAGCTATTCTGCATTAAAGGTGAGCACTTCCCGTCCCAATGAGATTGGTTCTGACCTCATGTGCAATGTGGCTGCTGCTTATGAAATTTTCAAATCTACCTGTATTATTGTTGACTTTGGTACAGCTTTGACTTTTACTGTGGTTGGGGATAGGGGTCAAGTATTGGGGGTCAATATTGTTCCGGGTTTAAAAACGGCCATTAGGGCATTGTTTTCCAATACTTCCAAACTACCTGAAGTTGAATTGAAATTGCCAAAATCTGCATTGGGAAAGAGCACGTCCCATTCCATCCAAGCGGGGATTTTATATGGCTATACAGGTTTGGTAAAAGGGATGTTGGATACCATTCAAAAAGAATTGGGCCATCAATGTAGAATTGTGGCTACAGGCGGTTTGTCTTCCATTCTTACCACCCTTCAGGATTCATTTGAACTTGTAGACCGGAACCTAACTTTGGAAGGAATCCGCTTGATTACTTTGGCGAATAGCCAATCAAGAGATTAGGGTCAGGGCAGATGCTCTTGAACTTATCCACCTCTCTGTGAGAACATACCCCTGGGAAATCCCCCCAAATGCCCAACAAATCCCACATCAGTTGAAAATGAAGGTGTGGAGGCCAATCTCCATTTTCAGGAAATGGGCCAAGGTGGCATAAGAGATCCCCGGCATTGAATTCTTTTCCGATTTTTAGATTTTCCAGATCCTTCAGAGCAAGGTGTCCATAGAGACTATAAAGAGTTTCCTCTTTTAGTTGATGCTCCAGGATAATCGTTGCACCATAATTGCCAAAGCCTGCATTATTTTTAAAGCTATGGATTTTTCCTTTCAGAGGAGTGTAAACCGGGCGAAAGGCCTCGGTCCAAATATCTACACCTAGGTGGATATCCCGGAAGTCATCTTTTTCTGTTTCAAATACCTCACTTCTGCTGTAAATAGCCCTATGTTCAAAATATCCTCCTATTCCATATTTTTTTTCTGCTTTATTGAGTTGGCCAAACACATAATTACTTAACATCTCCGTATTGTTTAGGTCAACCTGAAACAAATCTTTGTTTCTGGGAGAAAAATCCATGGGAAGGGTATTTTGGGAATTAAGTTTTTCTCCCATAACAGGGAAGATAGATTCGCCTTCAAGTAATTCGTTCAATGATAAATCCATAGCCTGCAAGATAAAAATTTTGTCAGTTTTCATACCTTCCACTATCTTTATTTCTATGAACGAAGACATGAAATTCCCTTCCCTGGAGGATATAAAAGCGGCCCATAGACGGATCCAGCCTTTTATTCACCGAACACCAATTATGAAGTCTGAGGCTATAAACCAAATAGCGGGTTGCGAAATTTTTTTTAAGTGCGAAAACTTCCAGAAGGTGGGGGCATTCAAAGCGAGAGGAGCAGCCAATGCAGTAGCCAAATTGACTGAGGAACAAAAAAAGAATGGGGTAGCTACCCATTCCAGTGGCAATCATGCAGCTGCATTGGCAAGGGCTGCAACGGTTGCCGGAATCAAATCTTATATCGTCATGCCCTCCAATGCCCCTGAAATCAAGAAAAAGGCTGTCAAGGGATATGGTGGGGAGATTATTGAATGCGAACCCAACCTGATGGCAAGGGAAACTACCCTACAGGAGGTAGTTAAAAGGACCGGCGCAACCTTTATACCTCCCTATGATTATATGGATGTGGTGGAAGGCCAGGCAACCTGTGCATTGGAAATGTGGGAAGAGGATATTGATTTTGATGTGATTATGGCTCCTGTTGGAGGAGGAGGACTTCTAGGAGGGACAGCTTTGGTTACCAAATATATCTCTCCCCAAACCAAAGTGATTGCAGGGGAACCTGCAGGTGCTGATGATGCTTTTCGTTCATTCCAAGCCAAAAAACTAATACCTATGGAAGGCCCCAAAACAATTGCTGACGGGTTGTTGACCTCACTGGGAAATATCAATTTTCAAATTATTATGCAATTTGTAGATGATATCCTGACGGTTTCAGAAGAGGAGATTATAGATGCTATGCGGTTGGTTTATGAAAGAATGAAAATTGTGATTGAACCGAGTTGTGCTGTACCCTTGGCGGCTTTATTAAAGCATAAGGAACGCTTCAAGGGCCAAAAGGTAGGGATTATTCTTTCGGGAGGAAATGTGGATTTAGGTAAATTACCTTTTTAAAACAGATGATCATTAAGCTCAATTGCCAAAAGGTTCGAAAGGATTGGGGGCATTTAGGATCTTCTTCCAGATTTGGGGCAATTCCTCCAGTTTTTTCCTTGCTAATTTTTGGATATCTTCGTTTGATGCATTTCTGTGATCAAGTTTGATTTCCAATATTGTTGGTTCAGTGATCGGCATTCCTATTTTGGAAACAATAAACACTTGTGCAGTATCTGCAAATCCAAGTTGACAGATTTCCTTACTTAATTCAAAGGCAAAATAATTGTAAATCTTTCCTACATGGGAAATGGGGTTTTTCCCTGCCGTGGCTTCAAGACTCATAGGTCTGTAAGGCGTGATCAGTCCGTTTATCCGATTTCCACGGCCAACTTGTCCATCATCCCCATTTTCTGCACTCGTGCCTGATACAGTCAAATAAACACTTTCTTTCTTATAGTCATCTGCTGTGTTAATATTTATTTCGGCTTCTTTAAGTTCAAGCGAAGTGCTAAGGAAATGTTTGATAGAAGAAATTTTGGATTGATAGTCCTCAATATGTAACATAAACCTATCTACCATCGCTATGGCAATAGTGAACTGGGTTGATTTTCCTTCCTTGAGACCCATCACCTTTATATCTTCCCCGATAAATGGGAATTTATCTTTGGTTTTAGTGTTGTTTAAGAGATTTTCAATTTCAAGTACTTTTTTCTCCAGGGAAGAGGGAGGATAAAAACCTACTCCAAAAGAGGTATCATTGGCCAAGGGAATTTCTCCTGTGGAAAACCTTTGGAATAATTCCACCAATTCCGGACTTCCTTCTCTTATTTTTGGGAAAATCCGGATGTCCTTTTCAATGTCCAAAAACCTCAAATGTTTTTTTAACCAGTCCTTTGCCGTTTTTTGGACAATCTCATCAATAGGAACTGTTTTACCTTGAGCTTTCAAAGTAGCCCTTCCTGCAATAAATAATTCTATGGGCTGGGTGATTTTTCCTCCCTTAAATTTGGGTTTTGCTTGTCCTCCGACCAAAAGGGCCTTATCTATATTGTGATGAAGGATTGTGCCAAACTCTTCCAGGTAATATTTGCACAATTCCACAGAGACCTCCTCGGCAATTTGATCACAGATCGTATCTGGGTGGCCTATTCCTTTCCGTTCAACCATTTCAATGGTGCATATATGGTCGATATTATTAATATAAATATTCATGTAAAAAGGTAGCGTATACCTAAAAATAATAAAAAAATCCCTGGAGTTTGTTTTCCAGGGATTGTTATACTTAATGTTCGAAAATCTTTAATTGGTTATTTCGATTACCTTAAATTCTGTCCTTCTGTTCACCTGATGTTCTTCTTCCGTTTGGGCATCCTTGATAATCAGCTGTCTCTTTCCGTAACCTTTAGCAACTAACCTGCTGGCATCTATTCCCTGAGAAACTATGTAGGCAACTGCAGATTCGGCTCTTCTTTGTGATAAGGCATCATTATACGCATCCGAGGCTCTTGCATCAGTATGTGAACTCAACTCAATCCTGATAGTCGGATTGTCTTTAAGAATCTGCACTAGCTTGTCCAATTCCAGAGCAGCGTCAGGACGGATATCTGCTTTATCAAGATCATAATAAATATTTTCCAAAACAATTGCCCTTTCCAGAATCAACGCATCCAGAACAATTGTCGTATCGAGGGTCACATTGGTTACATCCTGGATTAATTCTTCAGGTCTTGGGGTCTTACCCACTGTTGAGTAGGTCATACTCTTACTGAAATAGCCAGATTTAGAAGCAATGATGGAGAAGTTTTGATCAGGAGCAAGGGTAAATCTTAATCTTCCATTTTGATTAGAGAAATCCCCGCCAATATTTTTGTTTGAGGCATCATAGAGCACAACCCTGGTTTGGGGAAGAACAGCCTCAGAACCGTCATCTTTTTTCTCTTTTGTAGTCACATTCAGGAAGACATTAACTACTTTAGGTTTAGGTGTTTTATCTTCAAAATAATAAATATCATCATCACCAACTCCTCCTTCTCTATTTGACGAAAGGAATCCTTCTGTGGGATATTTGGTGAAGGTTATGCCAAAATCATCTGCGACTGTGTTGACATTTGACCCTAAATTTTTCACCTCCCAACCTTTATCTGTTCTTTCTGCAACAAAAATGTCCAGTTTTCCAAATCCTGGATGCCCGTCAGAGGCAAAATAAATTTTACCATCTGGGGCTACAAAGGGAAACATTTCATTTCCATGAGAATTAATTTGGGGACCAAGGTTTACCGCATTGCCAAAATCCCCATTGGCAAGTTTTGTGGCACGATATAAATCCAATCCGCCTGTACCCCCTGGCCTGTTGGAAGAAAAATACAGTTCGTTTCCATCAGGACTGTAGGCTGGAGTGGTATTGTAATAAAATTCATCTTCATTGACAGGCATCCAGATAGGTTGGGTAAAACCGCCACCCCTGAAATAGGAAACAAAAAGGTGGACATCCGGAAGATCTTTGGCGGAAGTTGAATTACCTCTGGCATAAATGATGGTATTGCCATCCGGACTTATGGCAATTGCTCCCTGATTGAGACCTTCTTCATTTCTGAATTCAGGTAATGCCTGAATTCCCTGTACATCCACCTTTATTCCATCTGCCTTTGTTCTGAATAATTTGGTATAGGGTTGGCCCGTGGCTGGATAGAGTCCACTGGCCTGCCTTGAGCTGGTAAAATACAAAAAGCCTTCGCTTACAATTGGAGAATAATCAATCCCTGAGGTATTGAGTAATTTGTAGTTTTCAACTTGGAGGAAAGGAAAAACATCCTCTATTTCAGAAATTTTATTTAGATTTTCTATCTCTTTGTTTACCCATGTTTGGTAATTATCATCCAATGTCAAATTCTTTGCTTTGACAAAAGCTTCTTCTGCTTCTTTATATTTGCCTTGGCTTTTAAGGCTAAGTCCTAAGCGGTAGTAAGATTCAAAAGATTCCTCATTTTCCACCAATTTTTCATAATAGGCCTTAGATTTTTCTACCCGATTGGAAAGTCTATAGCTTTCGGCCACATAAAGATTGGCCTCTTTATTTTCCGGATCTTCTTCCAAAACCCTAGAAAAAGTATTGATGGCGAGCTGATATTCTCCTGCCTGAAATTGATTTTGGCCTTTTTGAAAAAGGCTGGTGCAGGAGCCTAATGTCACCAAGGTTACCAAAAGAATTATAGCCAATCTATTCATGTAGCTTTACAAAAGTTTTTCTGAATGTGTTAAATATAGGATAATTATGATAATTAATTCATAAAGTATTTGTTCAACCAGCTTTCTTTGGCATGAATCAACCAATTATTATCCAATTCTGATTTTTTATTGATTACAGGATTTAATACGATAGTTTCGGCCCGAAGGGTTCCTTCAGTTACTTTGGATTTGATTCCCAGGAATGGACTTACCTCTAAAAGGTCATCGGATTTCAGGTAACCGACTTTTCCTTGATCCAATAAATTGACACCCAATTGCTGTTCTATTTCTCTCAAAGTGCGTACAGAAGAATCGATGGAACAGCCTGAAGCACCTAATTGACTTTCATCTACTGCAAGGATAATGACCTGCCCGAATTTGATGGTAAAGGAAGTGGGCATTAGGGTTCCATGGGTATTCCATTGATTGCAAAAAGTCTTCAATCTTTCTGTAATCCAATCCAATTCCTGAGTGGTAAATTTTCTGTCTGCCTGGTATATCCAAATCCGGGAATGTTCCGGCATTTTATCAAATTCCAAATACATATGAATATTTATTGATTCCCTAAAATAAGGTCTTTTGGTTCAATTTAGTTCTTTTTTTAAACGGAGAAAATTAAGGGATGGGTATAAAATCTTGGCTAATCCTTGGGTATGGTTAAAAGCCATTGTCCTAAGTGGGTTTATGGTCAAATCAAATACCCAAATTGTTATTGGGTTTTTAAGGTTATGTTTAGTAAATAAAATGCCTAAATTATAAAGATGAAACTTGAAAAATAAATTTCCATTTTTTGACCTTTCTATATTTTTCCAGTTCTAATTTGGAGAATAAGCAAATATAGACTTTTAAAAAGCGTAGTAGCTGGGAGACTAAAAAAAGGACCTGCTACCTGTCAGGTTTTCAAAACCTGACAGGTCTAAGTCAATTCAAAACCATATCAAAGAGCATCAAATCCCCATATCCTTGGCGATCATTTCTGCCAGGTCATAGACTTTGACGTCGTGCTCTCGCTCTTTGTTCTTGACCCCATCGGTCATCATGGTCAGGCAGAATGGACAGCCAACCGCGATGGCGGATGCCCCTGTGGCCAGGGCTTCTTCCGTACGTTCGATATTGATGTCTTTTTTACCCGGTTCCGGTTCTTTGAACATCTGTGCTCCACCGGCACCACAGCAAAGGCCTTTGGTGCGGCAACGTTTCATTTCCACCAATTCCACATCCAGGGCCTTGATTACCTCCCTAGGGGCTTCATATACATCGTTGGCCCGGCCAAGGTAGCAGGAGTCATGGAAGGTGATTTTCTTGCCTTTGAATTCCCCGCCTCCCTGAAGGGTCACTTTCCCCTCATTGATCAACTGCTGTAGGAATTGTGAGTGGTGGATCACTTCATAGGAACCACCTAAGGCAGGGTATTCATTTTTGATGGTATTGAAGCAGTGCGGACAGGCGGTGACTACCTTTTTGATGTTGTAGCCGTTCATCACCTGAATATTGGCCACGGCCTGCATCTGGAAGAGAAACTCATTTCCTGCACGTCTTGCCGGATCTCCTGTACAGGCTTCCTCCGGACCCAGAACGGCGAAACTTACCCCGACTTTATTCAATATTTTAACAAATGCCTGTGTCACGGCTTTGTATCGGTCATCAAAAGAACCGGCACATCCCACCCAGAAAAGAATCTCTGGACTTTCACCGGAAGCGGCCATCTCGGCCATGGTTGGAACTTTATATGTAGACATTTTTAAGACTTTTAGATTTTAGACATAAGAAGCGAGAAGAGAGAGGCGAGAAGTCAGAAATTCTAATCTCTAATTTCTCGCACCTAGTCTCTCGCTTCTTTATTTCATTTCCTCACTCTTCAACTGATCCGCCCAGTTGAACCTATCAGTCGGTGCGAATTTCCATGGGGAGAAGGAGGTCTCCATATTCTGAAACATAGAGTTCCATTGTGCCGGGGTACCTGATTCTTCCATGGCAACATACCTTCTCAGTTGAAGGATTATGGAAAGGGGATCAATATTGACTGGACAGGCTTCCACACAGGCATTGCAGGAAGTACAGGCATTGATCTCTTCTTTGGTGATATAATCGCCCAAAAGTGATTTGCCATCTTCCAGCCCAAGTCCTCCTTTATCGATGCTTGTACCTACTTCTTCAGCTCTATCCCTCACATCCATCATGATCTTTCGAGGGGAGAGTTTTTTGCCTGTAAGATTGGCGGGACATTCCGAAGTACATCTGCCGCATTCGGTACAGCTGTAGGCATTCATGATATTCACCCAAGTCAGGTCGTTGATATCTTTGGCACCAAATCTCCCGATTTCAGCTGGTGGTTCTGACCCACCTCCTGTGGCTATGCCCAGCATCATATTGACCTCATGGGTTACCTCAGGCATGTTGATCATTTCACCCTTTGGTTTAAGGTTTGAATACCATGTGTTAGGGAAAGCAAGGAATATATGCAAGTGTTTGGAATAAGTTACATATATGGCAAAGGCCAAAATTCCAATGATATGGAACCACCAGGCAAAGCGCTCTATCAATATCAAAGTCCCATCGCTCATATTTTCAAAAATCGGTTGCATCATGCTGCTGAAAAACAGGCCATTCAACAAGGTATAGTGTTCCACTCCTCTGCTGGCCAGGATTTGATCGGTAGCGTTCATTGTCAGGATAGCCAACATGAGTATAATTTCTATGATCAATATCAAGTTGGCATCCAAAGCAGGCCAACCTTTCATTTCAGGTTTGGTAAACCTTTCAACCTTAAGGACATTTCTTCTGATCAAAAATGCCACACAGGAAACCAATACAGCGATGGCAAGAAATTCGAAAATGTTCATTGCCACTCCATAGGCAGTTCCAAGTAAGGGGGCAAATATCCTATGGCTTCCTGAAAGTCCGTCAATGATAAATTCCAATACTTCAAGGTTGATTATGACAAATGCCACATAAATCAACAGGTGTAGCATGGCAGGGACGAAGCGTTTAAACATCTTCTTTTGGCCAAAAGCAACCAAAAACATGGTCTTCCATCTTGTGTCTGTTTGGTCATTTCTGGTTTCTGCTTTTCCAAGAAAAATGTTTCTTCTGAGGTAACTAATTCTTTTATAAAGAATGTATACTGCCGCTGCAAAAACAATGATAAAAGCCAATTGGGGTAAAATGCTCATATTGTTTGATTTAGCGTTTTTGAATAGGGTTTGTTTTTAATTTTTTTTTAAAATGGTTTGCACGAAAGATTCAAATACCTACCTTTGCAACACTTTAATGGAAAGGTGATGTAGCTCAGTTGGTAGAGCATCGGACTGAAAATCCGTGAGTCGGTGGTTCGAGTCCACTCATCACCACAGGCCCTGATCAAAATCGGGGCTTTTTTTATGCCCATCAATGAATAATCATTGCTCCCAAAACCTTCCATCTTACTTTAAATTGCATTGCAAAATAATAAATAGTAGGCATGCATACTATTTTTAGAAATAATTTAAAATGAATCTAATTTCTATTTTTTTTCCAAATTGCTGTAACATTTACATTTCCCATGCATCACCTACATAAATGAAGACATTTTTTGAAGCAAATATTTGGCCGCTCAAAAACAGACTCTATCGTATGGCCTATCTCTGGGTTAAAGACAGGGATGTGGCAGAAGATATCTGTCAGACTGTTTTTGAAAAGGCATGGGTTAGAAAAAATGAGCTTCAAAAAATGGACAACCCAACGGGATGGATGGTAAGATCCCTTAAAAATGAGAGTTTGCAACATTTTAGAACTTCAAAAAGATTTGAACCACTGCAAGAGCATGAATTATTGGAAGAGGATTCTGAAAATGAAAACAGGGAGAAGGAGGTGAGAATGGTTTTTTCTTTTTTGGAAGGATTACCGGAGAAACAAAAAGAGGTGTTTCAATTAAGAGAGGTGGAGGGTCTGACTTATGAAGAAATCTCAGAATATCTGGAGATCAGCATGGAGCAGGTAAAGGTAAACTTGCATAGAGCAAGGAAAAGTCTCAGGGAATATTTGATGAATAGCAAAAATGAAAAGTAGGATAGAAGAATTATTAGACAAATACTGGGAGGGTGAGACCAGCCTGACTGAGGAGAAGGAATTAAAATTACTTCTCCAAGAAAGTGAGGGGTTTGAATCAGAGAAATCCTTTTTCCTGGGAATTTCAAAAATCAGATCTGAGAAGACCAATAAGATAATAGAGCCCACTCCTAAGGCATGGGAATACGCCAGCTGGATGAAGATGGCCGCTGCTCTATTGTTGTTGTTGGTCTCTGGATGGGCAGTGTATGATAATCATAAAAAGCAAGCTGAAAAAGAGGCCTTCGAACAGGTAATGCAGGCCTTTAATCTTATCCAGACCAATATGGAAAAAGGAACCCAAAGTCTTCAACATATGGAAGAATTTAAGCATTTAGGTGTAACAGAAGAAATGTTCAACTTACAGGAATTGAATAAATGATATGAAAAAATACAGCCTTATAATAATCTTGTTCCTGTTAGTTACAGGAATACAGGCCCAGGACGATGCGATTTCCAAATTCTTTTCCAAGTATATGGAAGATGATAACTTTTCCAGGGTGTATATCAGTCCAAAGATGATGCAGATGGCAGGAGGCTTTCTCAAGTCTGCAGGTGAAACTTCTGACAAAGAGGCACAGGAACTTGGGGAATTGATTTCCAAAGTCAGGGGTATCAGGATCCTAAGTGCGGAAAATCTCAATGGAAAGCCCTTATATGAAGAAGCCATGGGAACCCTGACCAAAAATAAATATGAAGACCTAATGGATGTGGCAGATAAAACTTCCAATACCAAATTCATGCTAAGGGAAGAAAATGGCAGAATAATGGAATTATTGATGATTTCAGGTTCTTCTGAAAGCTTTACCTTATTGAGTATGCTTGGAAATTTCACTTATCAGGACCTGAATATTTTGGCAGAAAAAACCAATATGCCCGGAATGAATGAATATAGTAAAGGCGGGAAGAAATGAAAAAATTAAAAACTAAGAAATTTCAAAACACAGAAAATTAATCCACTATGAAAACTATGAAACGATTATTGTTAGGCATGATTTTTCTAACATCAAGCCATTATCTATTAGCACAGAGCAAAAGTGTGGAATCACTATACCAGAAGCATAAAAGCAATCCTGACTTCTTTCATCTTGACCTAGGAGGGAGTTTTATGAACTTTGCCAAAAGTTTGGATGTAAAATTGGATAATGGTCATGCAGAATCCATTTCCAATTCTATGGAAAGGCTTAAAATGTTCAAACTTCCGGTTAATGGTGAACAGGCCAATTCTGAATTTAACAGCCTTAAAAAATCTTTGGAAAAAGAAAAGTTCGACCTGATGATGGAGGCTAGCGAAAAAAACAGTTCATTTATGGTATACACCAAAGGTTCCAAAAGAATCAGCGATGTGGTTGTCCTGGTGAAAGATAAATCAGAGGATTTTCTCGTAATCGAGTTGCAGGGAGATTTCGATTCCGAAACTTTGGCAGAAGTAGGCAACAACATTAAATAATCTACCCGATTTATTACCCTGCAAAAAAACTGATGTTTTTTGCAGGGTATTTTATTATCCCAAATCAAAGCTATTGATCATTACAATTAGACTTTTTCCTTATTGGATGTTACTGACAATGATAAATTTCAATTCTAAAGGAATATTATATTTTTTATTTTTCATTTCTTCAGATATTTCAAATGAAAAAAATTTTATTTGGATTTTGTATAGAAATCAGTCTTTTGCTTTTTTATGATATCGATTCCGAGAAAATTTCATGCAATTATTGATAATGTATTTTTAATTTTATTTTATTAACAAAAACATAACAAAATAACCTTTTTGTTAAAAAATTTGCAAAACATAAATTAACCTGCTATGTTTGTATCGAAGTCAGTAATCTTTTAGGCTTCACCCACAAATAGCCGGCCTCCAATTGTTTAAAATTGGGAAAATCCCAAAGAGGTCTTAAATCAGAAAAAATTTCTTAAACCTATTAATTATTACTACTATGAGAGTATTCAATGCATTAATTCTAGCATTTGGCATTTCGGTAAATGCCATGGCTTACCAGACAGGAGAAGATCCTGTAGCATCTGCGGTATCCATTAGAAAAGTGGATGAAGAAAAGGTCCAATTACGATATGGAGCAAATCCTGAAGGACCGGTAACAGTTAAAATTTACAACGAAAACAATGTTTTGGTTCAAAAAGACAGAATTGTTGCCAAGAATCCTTTTGCAAAATATTATGATTTCTCACAGGTTGGCCCTGGTAATTACAGTGTAGAAGTTGTGGATGCAAACCATATGGTAGAGCATTTGGCTGTAAACATTGGCAAGAAAAACAATGCCACTGCTCCTTTGGTCTATTCCAAATTGGAGAAAGTTGAAAATAACAGTTACAAACTATTGGTGAATTCGCTTCTTCCTGCGGATATGTCTATCATGGTTTTCGAAAACGATAGATTAGTTTATGAGGAGAATTTGGATAGTGCCAGTGGTTTCCAAAAGCTTTTTAAACTTCATGGAATCAGCCCTAGTTCAAAAGTGGAATTCTATGTAAAAACCAATGACGGTTTTTCTAAAATGATGGCCACGAGATAATTTCCTGAAGTTTGGAATAATCAAAAAGCCGCTGATTTCAGCGGCTTTTTTTGATTTATAATCTGTCGGTCTTGACATTTAAAATCCCTGAATTCGTTACAGCTTAATAATTCATCAGGAATTCTTTATTTCTAATAATGATCTCCTGTAAACTTTCAGTTTTTATCCTTTGGATTTTAAGGCTGTTATAGTCCTCTTTTGGCCTTGCGTCTTTCAAGTTTCTTCTTCTCTTTTTCCAGAATTTTATGTAACCCAGCAGGAAGGCTTTTAATGACCATTTCCACTGCTTCTTCCGGTGTATCCACAATTCTGGAAAATCCTATTTCTTCAGGCGAGAACACCCCCTCCTTCGCCATGTAGGAAACAAAATCCCTTAGTCCTTTCCAAAACTCACTTCCTACAAGAATCAAAGGAAATGGTCCGATTTTCCCACATTGGATCAGAGTAGCCGCTTCAAACAATTCATCCAAAGTTCCAAGCCCGCCCGGCATAATGATGAAGGCACAGGAATATTTGACCAACATGGTCTTTCTTACAAAAAAGTAATTGAATTCTATGGTTTCATCCACATACGGGTTGGGTTGCTGCTCATGAGGAAGAATAATATTTAAACCTAAGGAATTTCCACCTGCTTCAAATGCTCCACGGTTTCCGGCTTCCATGGCACCGGGGCCTCCGCCAGTGAGTACAGTGAAACCTGCTTCTGCAAATTTTCTGCCTACTGACCTGGAAAGTTCATAATACTCATCTTCCGGCTTGAATCTGGCCGATCCAAAAATCGTGATGGCTGGCCCTAATTTCAGGAGTTTTTTAGCAGCTTTTTCAAATTCCTTACTGACCTTTTTAATCCTTTCTTTCTCTTTTTCAATCGTTCTCGTTTGATTTAAAAATTCAGATTCTCCATCCCTGTTTTTTTTCTTTGCTTTAGGCAATTCATAATTCATCTGGGAATTTGACCAGTTTTTCTTCCATGAATTTTCCCACTCCTCAGCAGTTAACTTTTTAAGGTTAGAATTTTTACTTTCTTCCATAACAAGAATTTAATTAGAAATAGAATTTTAATTTTTTCAATTTAAATGATGAAATATCTTTGATAAATCAACTTTTTTAAAAGTTATGAAATATTTTTCTAATTCTTTTCTGGTTTTAGGGGATAAAAAAAAGCCCTCTAAAAATGAGGGCTTTTCTGTTTGATTTTAAAGAAAATATTTAAGCCTAATGACTTCTTTTTCAGCCAAAAACCTATACCTGCCCCTAGGCAGGTCTTTTTTGTCCAGTCCTGCATACATGACCCTGTCAAGGGCAACTACTTCATAACCCAAATGAGCAAAAATCCTTCTCACTATCCTGTTTCTGCCTAAATGGATTTCCAAACCCAATATGGTTCTGTCTTTGGATAAAACCTGCATGTCATCTACTTTTGCAGGGCCATCTTCCAGATTAAGGCCCTCTAAAATGGCTTCTTCATCTGCATGGGTGATAGGCTTATCTAAAGTGACCTGGTAAATTTTTTTCACATTATAAGATGGGTGGGACAATTTGGCCGCTAATTCTCCGTCATTGGTAAACAACAAAAGACCAGTTGTATTTCTGTCCAACCTTCCTACGGGGAATACCCTTTCTTCACAGGCGTTGGCAATAAGATTCATGACCGTTTTTCTTTCCATAGGATCATCAGTCGTGGTGATGAAGTCCTTTGGTTTATTGAGCAGGAGGTAAACCGGTTTCTCCGGATTGATCAATTTTCCTTTATAGGTGACTTTATCTGTTTTTTGAACTTTATATCCCATTTCAGTGATTACCTCACCGTTTACTTTAATATCACCTTTTTGGATCAAGCTGTCTGCTTCCCGTCTCGAACAGATCCCTGAATTGGAAATATACTTGTTAAGCCGTATTTCCTCTGAGGCATCCTTCTTTTTATGGGTTTTTTCAAGCTTTTCAAAATTATAGTTAGGCCTTTCTTCCTCAGCTTTCTTTACAAATGGTTTTTTGAAAGGCTTCTTAAATTTTTGATCCTTTGAGACTTTAGAGGCAGGTACCCACTCGTGGATTGGTTTTTCATCTTTTCCCCTGCCTTTATATACTTTTTTGAAATCCCCTTCCTCAGGCTTTTCTTTTGAAAACTTTGAACGATAAGTGGAAGATTTTTCATAGGAAGTTTTACCCCCTGTTTCTGATTTGAAATCTTTTTTAAACCCTGGTTTTGAATAATCTTTACGCTTTTCTGTCCTGGGAACCCAATCTTCTGTTTTTTTGGATTTGTCCTTATCTGAAAAACCGGTTTTTTTAAAATCTTTTTTCACTGAAAATTCCTTCTTTGAATCAAATTTACCGCCTTCTTTTTTTGCTGGACGGCCTTTGTCTTCTCTTCTGGAATCAGGCTTTCTGTTATTGTCTTTTCTCATGTTGTATGCAGCATCTCTGCTGGATTAAATATTATCCTTTTAAACGGATTAACTTCCTGATTTAAAAAGGGATGCAAAGATAGTGAAAGAAATCTGAATTTCTTTATCCTCCTAATTCTTCTTATAAAAAGCTTCCACTGCAGCCCTTACCGAACCAAATTGAAAAAGCATTTTTTGGGCCTCTATTTCACCCAGCCCTGTGGATTCCATAATCATTTTGGTACCCCTGTTTACAAGTTTTTTATTGGACAGTTGCATATCCACCATCTTATTGCCCTTCACTCTTCCAAGTTTGATCATGGTAGTAGTGGAAATCATATTCAAGACTAATTTTTGAGCGGTTCCGGCTTTCATCCTGGTACTTCCGGTCACAAACTCCGGGCCTACCACGACCTGAATAGGAAAATCCACTGCTCCTGCCAGTGGGGTATTAAGATTGCAGGTAATACATCCTGTCAATAATCCGGCTTCTTTTGCTGCCTTGACTCCCCCAATTACATATGGGGTAGTACCGGAAGCTGCTATCCCAATCACCGTATCATAAGCGTTAAAACCAAATTCCTGGATATCTTTCCAGGCTTGTTGGGGATCATCTTCTGCATTTTCCACGGCTTTTCTTATGGCCTGGTCTCCACCTGCAATAATTCCTACAACCCAATCAAAAGGTACACCATAAGTAGGAGGGCATTCTGAAGCATCCAAAATCCCCAACCTACCACTTGTTCCCGCTCCAATATAAAATAGGCGGCCTCCTTTTTTCATTCTCGGTACTATTTTTTCAACCAGGGCCTGAATTTGTGGGACTTGCTCTTCTACAGCAAAAGCAACTTTCTTGTCTTCCCGATTGATGTTTTGGAGCAGGCTTTTGATATCCATTTGCTCTAGGTTGTCATATAACGAACTGCTTTCAGTTGTGCTCATAGCAAATTTTGGTGATAAAGTGTTAGACCAGATATCGGGCCTTCTATGACTAAATTGACATGGATATCCACATCATAAGCCGCATTTCTTAAAATATCACTGTTATAAAAAGCAATGGATCCTACAAAATTTACAGATTTATTTTTGTAGTCTTCGTATTTCATGACATGCTTTTTGAAGAAATCCTGAAATGCGTTGTAATACAGCATATAGCAATAAGGATCATTTTTATTTTCGGTGATAAACCTACAGAAACTAGCCATATATCTTCCTGGAAAAGGTCGCTGATAGACATTTTCAATAATGACCTGATTATCAATCTGAAATTGGTCCAGTACTTTTTCCCGAACTTTTTTGGGCATTTCTTCATAGATGAAGTCAGCTAAAAATTTTCGACCTATATAAGCACCGCCTCCCTCATCCCCCAAAATATAACCGGGAGCAGGTCTATTGGCAACAATAAATTCCCCATCATAATCACAGCTGTTGGAACCGGTTCCTAAAATGCAGGCGATTCCAGCTTCATGCCCACAGGTCGCCCTGGCAGCAGCCATGAGATCATGGTCCACATTAATCTCTGCATGTTTAAATATGCTCCTTAATGCATTTTCTACCTGAAGTCTGTTTTTAGCGGAAGAACATCCGGAGCCATAGTAATAGATAATTTCAACTTTATCTCTCAGATCCAATAAAAAATCATCTTGGAGTTCACTGGCCATTTCAACAGCAGTTTGATAATTTGGATTGAACCCAATGCCCCTATGTTGACCAATCTCCCCTGTTTCGTTGATGACACGCCAATCGGTTTTGCTGGCGCCACTATCTGCTATCAATATCATTTCATTGTTCAAGTTTGCCCACTGGTTCAAATTTCAAAAAAACATTTGCATTATGCGGTGCATCCTGAAGCTCATCGGTGAGATCCTGTCCTGCCCAATGTTCATAATGCTTTCCGTTTTTCCAAAGCCTGGAATGGGTTACATCATAAATTAAACCTTGATAAGCTACCCAAATTTCGGGTTTATCCTGCCCATTCCTAAGGGCAAGCTGCTGCCTGCTATAAGATTTCATTTACATGAACTTAAGCTGCGCATTAATCCATCTTTCAGGTACTTCTCCGGATTGTGCCAATTGATAATCCTGATAGCTACAGGGTATTATGCTTGTCCTTTCGAATTTGTCCTGATCATTTTGGGGAATTTCCATCCACCATTTATCACTTCTTTTGCTTTTGTAAAAGATTAAAATGGAAGGTTTGGTATCCAAAGATACGGTATATTTAATATAATCACTCCCTTTAAAGGAAAGGCTATCCTTCCTGTCGTAGAATCCCTCAATAAAATACCAGATCATGGTGGCTATGATTGATGCGGTTTTATTTCGGTTGTCATCAAAATAGGGTTGATAGCCATAAATACCGATAGAGGAAAGTTTTTCATTCATACCTGCAAACCAACAGATTTGACAGGCTTCTTCCCCGGAAAGCCCAAAGGGTTGCGCATCAGCCGCACCCGGTGCATCTGCAGAATTGATGGCTGAAATATCAAAACTCAGCAGGTCTGCATTCCTGATGATGGGTTCAATTTCTTTGAAATTGCTTTTCAGGTTTCCAAGCCTAATGTGCTCAAAATAGAGTTTTTCCAGCACTCCGATCAAATCCTTGTCCACCAAAAAGCTTTGATATCCCAATTGACTATAATTAAAGAGAAAATTAGGCTGGTGAAGAATGATATCCTGGGAATGCGTCTCATGGGCTTCCCCTTCCTCCTCCATATCCACCTTGGCATCAAATGTTACCATGGAAACCAATTTTTTAAGCCCCTGGTAGGAAATGAACTGACCATAATCCAGATCATGGGTTCCGCCAAAAAATACCGGAAGAATCTGCTTTTTCATCAAATATTCACCGACGGTTTGGATATACTGCATAGATTCATCACGGGTTGATCCCAATTTTAGATCACCTAAATCAACGATCTTATACAAACCATGGCCTTTTTTCAAATGATACAGCTTCTCCCGAATTTCAATAGCCGCTCTTTCTACAGAATCTGCTTTAGGCATGCCCCTTTTTTCTTTTAGACCAATAAGTGAGATTTGAACTCCCTTTAAGTCAGGGAAAGTCTCTCCATGAAAATGGATATAATTTAAAAAGGAGTTATGGCTGTATTTTTGAGTGGTTAAAAATTCCGGTACTGGTTCAAAGAAGTTCTTGAGATTCATGATCTGAATTTATGCTATGCTCAAAAATAAAATAAAAAAACGGGAGATAAATAAAAAAGTCCCGCTATTGCGGGACCCCTATGTTAATTAACCACCGAAGTCGTCAAATCTGATATTCTCCTGAGGGATTCCCAGATCATCCAACAGTTTCAAAACCGCTGCATTCATCAATGGAGGGCCGCACAGATAATATTCAATCTCATCTGGCTCAGGATGGTTTTTCAGGTAATTGTCGTACAATACCTGGTGGATGAAACCAATGTATCCATCACCTTCATCATCCAGAGATTTCTTGATTTTCCAATTGTCTTCAGGTAATGGTTCCGAAAGTCCTATATAGAATTTGAAGTTAGGGAAATCCTTTTCAATGTTTCTGAAATGAGGAACATAGAACAGTTCCTTCTTAGATCTACCTCCATACCAATAAGAAACTTTTCTGTTTGTCTTTTCAGTATGGAATAAATGGAAGATATGAGATCTCAAAGGAGCCATACCTGCACCACCACCAATATAGATCATTTCTCTTTGGGTCGGATTGATGTGGAATTCTCCGTATGGACCCGAAATGGTTACTTTGTCACCCGGCTTACGGGAGAAGACATAAGAAGAACAAACACCAGGGTTGACATCCATCCATTTGTTGTTGGCTCTGTCCCAAGGTGGGGTCGCAATTCTAATGGTCAGCATGATGATATTTCCTTCAGCAGGGTGATTGGCCATGGAGTAAGCCCTGAACAGTTCTTCATCATTTTTCATGACCAGATCCCATAATCCGAATTTATCCCAATCACTTTTATAAACATCCTTTGGGTGGCCCAGTTCAGGATGTGGAGTAATGTCCATGTCTTTGAAGTTCACAGTGATCACTGGAACATCAATTTGGATATATCCACCTGATTCGAAATGTAAGGTTTCCCCTTCAGGTAGTTTAACTTTAAATTCTTTGATAAAGGTAGAGACATTGTAATTTGAAACTACTTCGCATTCCCACTTCTTGATGCCAAAAATTTCCTCAGGAATCCTGATTTTCATGTCCTGCTTTACTTTTACCTGACAGGAAAGCCTAACTTTTCCTTGTTTTTCTGCACGGCTAAGGTGGCCTTCTTCAGTTGGTAAAACTTCCCCGCCACCATCTTCGATCACACACTTGCACATGGCACAGGTACCACCTCCTCCGCAAGCGGAAGGAAGGAAGATTTTGTTGTTTCCTAAAGTACTGAGCAGCGTAGAACCTGCGGAGGTAACCAAGGTTTTTTCCCCATTGATGATAATTTTAACATCACCTGAAGAAACCAATTTAGACTGGGCAAACAACAGGATGAAAACCAGTAGCAAAATGATAAGCGTAAATGCTACTATCGATGTAATAATTACTGAACCCATTTAATGTTGATTTTACTTTTTATTTTCAGTATCTAAAAGCCTTTTCAGGCTCACAAATATATTTATAAATCAAGAAATCTGGCTAAATATATACTTATTTTTAACCGCTTGTCATTTCTTGAGTAATAACAAAATTAGGAATTAATTGTTGAGAAGTTTGAGCAATGTCGTCAATCTGTTTTTCAACTGTCTTCTATCGATGATGAAATCCAAAAAGCCATGCTCAAGTACAAACTCTGAACTTTGGAAACCTTTTGGTAAATCTTTTCCTATTGTTTCCCGGATTACCCTTGGTCCGGCAAAACCTATCAGTGCTCCTGGTTCTGCAATATTAAAATCACCCAACATAGCATAAGAGGCGGTAACACCGCCTGTTGTTGGGTCAGTCAGCAAGGAAATGTAAGGGATTCCTGCTTTATCCAATAGGGCAAGTTTAGCTGAGGTTTTAGCCATTTGCATTAAGCTGAACCCTGCTTCCATCATCCTTGCACCTCCTGATTTCGAAATCATCAGAAAAGGAAATTTGTGTTTCAGGGAATAATCAATGGCACGGGCAATTTTTTCTCCGACTACCGAACCCATAGAACCGCCAATAAAATTAAAATCCATACATGCTACTACCAGATCGAGACCGTTCATTTTTCCAACAGCAGTACGTACAGCATCATTGAGTTCGGCTTTTTTGATGGTTTGTTCAATTCTCGATGTATAAGGTTTGGAATCAACAAATTTCAGCGGATCTCCGGACTTCATATTGGCATCAAGTTCATGAAACTTATTGCCGTCAAAAAGAATTTCAAAATACTCCTTAGAACCTATCTTGACATGATAATCATCATCTGGGCAAACGTAAGAATTGTTTTTTAGCTCACGGGTATGGATGATGTTTCCTTTTGGTGTTTTAAACCACAAACCGTCAGGAGCGTCTTTTTTCTCCTCAGTCGAGGTTTTAATTCCTTTGTCTGTTCTTTTAAACCAAGCCATATTTAAATGTTTAGTTCCGAAACTTTCATTTCAGGGATTACAAATTTAGAGGTATTATCCATTAAATAAAATTTGCAGTATCCCTTCCTTGATTTTTTGGTTTAAATCAGGGACTTCAACCCAAATTTTGTAACTAAAGTATTTGTGTCTTGACCTTCAAAATAGCCAAGTTTCTAAATTTCTATTAATTATTTTTGAAATATTCATTTGTAATTTATTCAAATTGCAGGAAATTCAAGCTTGATTATCACCACATACAATGACACTCATACCGCTTTTGATCATTTCAGGGATTATTCTTATCACAGGTTACTTTACTTACGGTAATTTTGTCTATAGGAAATTTGGATTAAGTGACAAAAGGAAGGCCCCTTCCCATACTTTCCAGGATGGGATAGATTACGTCCCCAGCAAGCCTATTGTGGTTTTAGGGCATCATTTTGCATCCATTGCTGGAGCAGGGCCAATTGTCGGGCCGATTATAGCCATTACTTTTGGTTGGATTCCCGCAGTAATTTGGATTTTGGTCGGAGGGATCTTTTTCGGGGCTGTCCATGACCTTGGAAGCATGGCAGCATCACTACGAAATCAGGGAAAGTCAATTGGGGTAATTATTCAGAATAATATTGGTCATAAAGGAAAGCAGTTATTTATACTGTTCAGCTTTTCAACCCTGATTTTGATTATCGGGGTATTTGCTGATATTATAGCCAAGACATTTGTGAACAATGCCGGCGTTGCCTCTGCCTCGATTTTATTTATTATTCTTGCTGTGGCCTTCGGATTTGTCAACAAGTTTGTCGGGAGCAGTAAAAATGCCTTTATCCTGATATCTGTGATAGGAGTAGTACTTATGTATTATTTTGTTTACTTGGGCATGCAGTTGCCTTTTGAGCTGGATTATCAACTGTGGATCTATATTTTGTTGGCCTATGCTTTTTTAGCTTCAGTTACTCCTGTATCCATGCTATTGCAACCTAGGGATTACCTCAACAGTTTTCTATTGTACGGACTTATCATTGCGGCTGTAGTCGGAGTATTCATCGCCAATCCAGAAATAAAAATGGATGCTCAGTTTCACATCAATGCAGATAATTTAGGCTATTTATTCCCCGTCTTGTTTGTCACTATTGCCTGTGGTGCTATCAGCGGCTTTCATTCCTTAGTCGCTTCTGGAACAACCTCTAAACAACTGGATAAAGAAAGTGATGCCAAAGTAGTTGGATTTGGAGGCATGCTGATAGAATCATTTCTGGCCATCATTTCAGTAGGGGCAGTGATCGTTCTTAGCAGAGGAGAATACCTGGAAAGACTGGGAGGAGAAGGTCCGGTTACCCTTTTTGCCAGTGGTCTTGGAAATATAATTTCCGCAATGGGAATTTCAGAGCAGTTTGCAGTGGGATTTGTCGCCTTGACAGTTTCAGCTTTTGCGCTGACAACATTGGACACCTGTACAAGATTGGCCAGATTCACCCTTCAGGAGTATTTTGAAGATGTCAAAAGTCCTGTTGGTATAAAAATTTCCCAAAACCGCTATATTTCCACAACTGTGGTAGTGATTTTATCCATCATGCTTTTGGCTTCTGGAAGTTTTACTACTTTATGGCCTATTTTTGGTTCTGCAAATCAACTCTTGGCAGCATTAGCCCTTTTGACGGTGGCAGTTTGGCTGATGAAGCAAAAAATTAATGCCACTTTTGTGACCATCCCTATGTTTTTTATGTTTACAGTGACGCTAACTTCCCTTGGCCTGTTTGCCTGGAAAAATTTTCAGACCCAAACCTATATTTTATCCATAATCGCGGCATTATTGTTCGTATTGTCCATTGCTTTGATTGTATTGGCTTCAAAGAGTTTGAAGAAAGAATTGAATCCTGAGGTAGAATCTATTAAAGAGAAGGTTTAGGGAAAGGGGACTTATTTGTGAAATTGAATTTTTTCAAATCAGCCGTTTTCTAATTTTCAGCAGAAGAAAAAACTTTAATTTTCTGCTCACCACCACGGGCTATAGCACTTTAATTATGGGGGATTTAAGCCCGAAGGCTTTGATAATTACCTATGAGTTCTGAAAAAACAGCCCGGCAAGTTTTTTCCTGACTTCGACACTGGGACACCCAAAATCAAAAATTGAACATTTTTGCCAGTTTTCGCTGACTCTCGTTCAAAAGCAAGGTCTTTCTCAGCTTTTTCCCTGAAGATTTGAGTTGCATTTC
>NZ_JBHUIV010000007.1:0-50295 GCF_042683085.1 Shivajiella indica
TGGCCTTAAAATTAACTTATCCACCGTTATCAACAAGTTATAAGTCTCCCCCCAGACCCCCCTCAATGTTGATAGTAATAATAGCTTTATTAGAATATTTATATTTTGTAAATCTAAAGGCCGGCAAGGCAGGAAACCGTCAAAAACTCCTTCAGCAATACAAGGTTACCCAACTTTTGCTCGACCGCATCAGATACTTGATTTCTTTGACTCCCTAAAGCAAAACATCGACCTATGAAACAATTAGAACTCCTTATCGCACTCATCTTTATCCTCACCATGTTCAGTTGTGGAACAGATAAAAATGAGTTCTCACAGTTTAGTTCATTCGACGGAACCAACATTGCATACACGGACGAGGGCAATGGTAACTTCGTATTGCTTATCCATGGATTTATTGTGGATGGCAGCATCAATTGGGGCAGTTCTGAATTGAAGAAGGAGCTGCTGAGCAACGGATACCGAGTGATAATCCCGGATTTGCGGGGAAATGGAAAGTCAGGAAAACCTCAGAATGAAGCCGCTTACAGAGATGATGCAGAAATAAAGGACCTTATCGCTTTGATGGATCATTTGGGTGCGAAGAACTATATGGCAGTAGGCTATTCCCGCGGTTCTATAGTATTAGCAAAATTACTGACGAAGGATGACAGAATTACCAAGGCGGTGTTTGGAGGAATGGGTTTGGGGTTTACACAACCTGAGTGGAACAGACGTGTTGCTTTTGGGGATGTATTCTCAGGTAGAACGCAACCTGATGAAATTACTTTGGGAGCGGTTGAGTATGCCCGGTCACAAAAAGTTGATTTTAAAATCATGGGATACCTTCAAGATCATCAGCCCGAAACAACTTTGGACGAACTCAAGGCCATTCAAACCGAGGCCTTGGTTATTGCAGGGGAAGATGATCTGGATAATGGGGATCCAGAAGACTTACAAAAAGCACTTCCCAACAGTCGACTGAGCATAGTAACCGGCAATCATATAAGCGCCTTCAATCAGCGTGATTTTGCTGATGAGATTGTCAGTTTTCTGAAAGAAAAATAAATGGTAGGGGACCGCCTCTTTGGCCTAGTATATTTCATTAAAACCAAACATCCACCAATGCTAAAACTCTTCCGCCATATCCGCCAAAAGCTCCTTCAAGAAAACAAGGTAAGCATTTACCTCAAATACGCCATTGGAGAAATCCTTCTGGTCGTCATCGGAATTTTGATTGCCTTACAAGTCAATAACTGGAACGAATACCGAAAAGACAAGGTAAAAGAGCAGGCAGTTTTAAAAAATCTTGTTCAGGATTTGAGAGCGGATTCTCTCTCCTTCAGCGACAACCTGGTTATCTTGACCCAGATCAATATCCTACATCAAGTGCTCTATGAAATCGGGGTGAATGGAATTGATTTGAAAATTGAAGATCCTAACTTGATCAGGAAACTGATTTATTATAATCCAATAGCAATAAAAAATGATCCTTCTGTTGCCGACAAAATATCCAATGAAGATATCAGGAAAGAAATCAACACATATTCCAGGTACTTGATTGATCTTGATTTTACCTATTCAGAATATGCCGGGTTATTGGAAAACAGAATGCGGGTCTTTTTGGCCGAGAAAAAAGTCCACCATTTACCCAATTATTTTGGAAACCGGGACAATAGTATCAAGGGAGCAGTACCACTTGACTTTGTCGATAAAGAGGGTTTAAACCTGCTTTCCAGATCACCGGAATTTCAACAATTGCTTTTGGAAGCATCCATAAAGACTAAAAATACAGAGTCGAACATCGAAACTGTCCTGATCCAAAACCAGAAACTGAAAGAATTGATCCAAAAAGAACTCAAATAATGAAATCAAGCATGACCCGAAGCGACACACAGAGGAGTGATTATAATCCATGCGAAGATTCCATGTGGCAATTAAAAAACAAAATATAAACACATGAAACGAATCTTATACCTTCTCAAAGAAAAATGGCCGGAATACCTGATTGAAATTCTGGTGCTGATCATCGGTATCTATGGAGCCTTTGAACTGTCGAATTATGGGGAAAATAATAGCAGGAAGAGGGCTGAACTTGAAATCCTGAAAGGCTGTAAAACCGAACTCACCACTGATTTGGCAGAAATCAAGCTCAATATGGACGAACTTGGAAAAAGCGAAAGAGCCTTGAATTTGATCATTGAGGTGTTGGAAAATAATGGTTCCTACCATGATTCGCTTGCTTACCATTTTAACTACACGCTTCTGCCCATGCATTTTGTCCACTCGACAAGTTCCTTCGAGACCGCTAAATCCAGAGGATTGGACATTATTTCAAATGCAGATATCCGAAATAAGCTGATTGCTGTCTATGATTCCCAATATGATTTTTTCCTCAAAGCGGAACAGGAAGAATTGGCTGAGGTGGAATACAATATGAGGCATATCCTACCGAGTCGATTTGAATCTGGGTGGAATTTTACCGGGAAATCCACCTTTGAGGGAAACATGGTTCCCTTGGACTTTGAATCCCTTAAAAAGGACAGGGAATATCTGTATTTTATCAAAACCCAGCGCAATCGCACCGGGTCTTATATCGGCTTTTTTTATGAAAACCTGAGGAAATCGGTAGAGGACATGATCCAGGATTTGGAAAGGGAGATTAAAAGATTGGAAAGATGATAAGACATTAACCTGAAGAAAATAAAATTTGACATAATATGATCTCACTCTTCCGAAAAATCCGCCAAAAACTTCTCTCCCAGAATCGGTTAACCCGATATCTCGCTTATGCCATAGGCGAAATCTTCCTTGTTGTCATCGGTATCCTGATTGCTCTTCAAATCAACACCTGGAATGAAAACCGGAAGTACCGAAATCAGGAGGCTGATTTTTACTCAGACGTAATCAGTGACCTGGACAAGGACCTTGAAAAGTTGGATTTTCTTACTGAATTTCACCGGAATAGGATTGAGATTTTATCCACCTTATTGACTTACCTGAGAAATCCAGCTGATAAAATGGGAGCAGAAAAGTTCGGAATATTGATAGAGCCGCTTTATTATTCAGAAGCTGCTACGAGCTATTCCACTGCCTTTGAATCTGCAAAATCATCTGGGTCATTCAGCAATTTCAGGCAAAAAGAAATCCTGAAATCACTCAACCAATACTATGCTGATTTTGAGAAAATCAAAATCATTATGACCTCCATCACAGAGTTCATCAGCAATAGTTTTGAGCCTGTCATGGCTGAGATTTCTGCTATCCATATATCCATAAATTCCGGGACTATGGTCATAGCTGAAAAAGGAAATTCAAAATTTTATGATTTGATTCATGCGATTGAAGACAGACGCGATATCAAAAGTGACTATGAAAAGGTGCTATATGATCCCCGTTTCGAAGCATATGTTATTGGGGATATGGGAAGGTGCTTCAACCTAATCGCCCAAATTGAAACCCGCAGGGAAAATATCCTTTCCTTGAAAGCGCAAATAAACGGGCATCTTTGATGACATTTATAAGCTGGATTTTGGAGATAAAAAATTGATCAAATAAAACCTTAAGAAATACCAATGACAGCAAGGAGAATAATCAATTTAGCCAGAGAACTACAAAAGGCTTTTCCTTGTCACTTCGACGTTAGGAGAAGTCTATCTTGCATGGTTAAGATTTTCTAATACCTGTCATTCCCCAATCTGTAAATACCAATTTTCCTTACTACCGATGACACAACTGCAAACAAATTTTCACAAAAAAGCCATCCTATGGGTACTTATACTTATTTCATCCTTTGGATGTAATACCCCAAATAAGGAAACTATCGACCTTTCAGAACTCACTATTTCTGAAATCCATACGGCCTATCAGAACGGGAAATTCAACAGCCAGGAATTGGTACAGGCTTATTTGGATAGGATAGAGAAGATGGACAAGGACATCAATTCCATAAGCATGATCAATCCCAATGCTATGGAAATGGCAAAATCTTTGGATGATGAATTTCAAAAAACAAAAACTTTACGTCCACTTCACGGCATTCCCCTGATTGTCAAAGACAACATCAATACAATGGGATTACCTACTACAGCTGGATCTTTAGCTTTGCAGGACTTTTATCCGGAAGAAGATGCCTTTATCATCAAAAAACTGGTTGCCGCTGGAGCAATTGTCATCGCCAAATCCAATATGGCCGAATGGGCATTCAGTCCCATGCATTCAGAAAGCTCGACAGTGGGGATTACCAAAAATCCCTATAATCTGGATTATGTTCCTGCAGGTTCAAGTGGGGGAACAGGCGCCTCCATGGCTTCAAACTTCGGGACAATTGGCCTGGGTACGGATACAGGCAATTCTATCCGTGGACCATCTTCCCATAATGCATTGGTCGGTTTCCGTACAACCTTGGGATTGGTCAGCAGAGAAGGAATAGTACCCCTTTATCTCAGAAATGATGTGGTAGGTCCCATGTGCAGAACAGTCGAAGATGCAGTGAGGGTATTGGAAGTTATTGCAGGACATGATCCCCAGGATTCATTCACACTTTATGGGGAAGGAAAAATCCCTTCCAATTACACCCAATATCTGGACAGAGAAGGACTAAAAGGTGCAAGAATAGGGGTATTGAGAAACCTGGTGGACAATAATCCTGATGAGGAGATTTATGCTCTTTTTGAAAAAGCCTTATCCGATATGGAGAAGCAGGGTGCTGAAATCATTGAAAATGTGGAAATAGCCGATTTAGAACAACTCAGTCAGGATCAATGGTGTCCGACTTTTCGATTGGATTTAGAGGATTTTTTGAAAACATATGTCAAGAGAGACACGGTACAATCAATGGAAGATATCATGCGTATAGGTTCCAAATCAGCCTACACCAGAGACAGAATGGAGCGCTTGTCATCCAATACACTCCGTCGGGAAAACCCTGACATTCCTTGTGGAGATGCCTATTCAGATGTCAGAAGAGTGGTATTTAGGGAGGCCATTGAAAATAAAATGGATGAATTGCAATTGGATGCCTTGGTTTATCCCACATGGAATAACAAACCTGCCAGGATTGAATTTTTTGAAGAAGAATATAAAGGTGACAACAGTCAGATTATTTCTCCTCATACCGGGCAACCTGCTTTTACAGTTCCCATGGGATATACTTCCGAAAATCTTCCGGCTGGTATACAGTTTTTGGGTAGGATGTTTGATGAGCCGGTTTTGATCAGACTGACCTATTCCTTTGAACAGGCCACCCTTCACCGGAAAAGTCCAAATTGAGTCCTTGATCAATTAAAAACCAATTACAGGAACAATAAAAGCCCGCAAAAGAATTGCCAATGCATATTTCGGGTTTAATTAGCAATTGTAGGCAATTTAACCGGAGGCAATCCCAAAACCGGGTTTTTTGACATAAACCCAAAGGGCATTAGGGTAATCGATACCGTATGCTGATTCATGATGGGCCATTCTTCCGGCCGCACGATGTGATTTACCCCGGCCACATACCATACGACCACATCGGTATTATCAATATTCCTGTTTTGTTGTGTCCATTTGGGCAATCCTTCATTTTTCTGGTTGCTCACCGGAAAATCACCAGTAGGATACATTTCATCAGCCCTATATGGAGTTGTCCAAAAATGATGGTATAGTGCCCCGGCCCGATTGTAAAGAGAAGATCCCACTTCCGCCAATGGTACCACACCGGGACTTGGCATAAGCATATAGGAAGACATATGGTTGAATTTATTCCTCACATGATGGTTCATGACCATCCACATCCTGCTGCTGGCAGCGTTTGCCATGCGTTTGGCCTCAAGCTCATTCTTAAACATGTCCATTTTCCCAATAATGGCATTCCCGTAAGGGTTGTCCGGTCCTTTTGGGACTGGAACCATATTCATTTCTCCAACGGAATTGTGCTGTCCGTCAATATCGAGGTCAAGCCTGAAAATGAAAAAGTGCTGATGGTTGTTTGCTTCCACGTGTGGTTCTACGATAGTCCCGAAGTAATTACCTTGATAGGCTTCGTCATCGCTTCCGGGATCATCTGTAACCCGCTCCACGACACGGATATGTGCGATGCCATTGAGTTCGGTCACGATGACCACAGTACCGTCTTCTTTAAAAGTCCATTTAAATCCGTAATCATAATTGCCTGCAGTGATGTAATATTTGATAGCGAGATCGGTTGCCCTCCTGGCATGGTTTTGATGTCTCCAGAGCACGCCACCAAATTCTTCAAAAACCGCAATGGCACTATCTGAAAGAATGGGTGTAGCAAAATCATCATGCAATACGGCGGACAGATAGGTGGCGTTCTCCGGGGCGTCAGCACCATAGGTGAGGGGTCTGGCTTTGGTCTGGAATAACCTGAATTCACCTACATCAAAATAGTTATTGGTGGCATTTAACAAATCCGGAGAACCATAATTTACGATCATTTCCGAAAGTCCGCCCCGATACATGATATAGCGCCACTTCTTTTGCTCATGATCAAAGTAGTGCAGATCATGAATGACCAAACCTTCTCTGCTGTGGATACTGAATCTGAATTTCCAAAGGGGAGAAATCACCTGATTTCCTTCAATACGGTAATTCACCCCTTCCGGCTGGGTAATCAACACTTGTTTGGGTGCGGTCATGTCAATTTTGATGGAATCTCCCTCGAAATAGCCCACCTTCACAGGATCTGACCAACCTCCTCCACTATCCACTACTTTCAGGATTTTTTTGTCCGTGACATCCACATAGGCATAAATTCCTCCTATAGGCATCCTGTTAAACTGCTTATTTTTGTAGACAGGAGAAACTATTAGTTCCCGATTTCCTAATGGAGCAAGTCCAAGATCAGCAGCGAAATTTCCAAAGCTGGCTTTCACGGAATCCGGATTAATCTCTCTTTTAGTTAGGGCAGCGTTCCAATCTGCATTGTTTTTGACAATCTCAGAAGCGATGGAATCTGCTTTAAAAGCACCAGTAGGTTGTTTGCCTTCTATTTTTTCGAAAGAAAGTAATTTTTGTTGCTTTAAATCAATAACGGCTTTTGCCAATTCATTTGCAGGATAATCGTACACATAGGCAAACGCTTCACGCCTGAAATCATCCCCTGGTTTATAGGCTAACACCTCACTTTTGGGTGGTTCAAGTAAGTTAATGATACTGTACAAACTACTGCTGTCATTTCTAACCTTATTTTCCTTCAACAAAACCTGTTTGACTATCTTGATCTCATTGGTGTCAAGTGGATCTAATGGATGTCTAAACTGCATGATAGTGGATTGACAAAACAAATCCCCACTGATTAATAGGAATAGGAAGCAAGTGAAATAGGTATAGGATTTCTTTCTCATGTGGTACTGGTTATCGGTTGTTAGTGGATTTTTTAAGATGGAGTAAATTACTAATTATGTTTTAATAAATGAAAAAATAAAAAATAAAATTTTATAGAAATTTAAAATAACTAATTTTATATCATAAAATTGAATTTTCATTGGAAAACTTTTTTAGTGTATTGGGACAATAAATGCATGCATTCGTCCTAAATGGATTTGAAAATCTATTTATAAATAAGAAGTTGATCAAGGAATCAATAGGGATTCCCAACATTTAACCTAACCTAGCTTTGTTATGAAAATTTTAAAAACAATGATGGCATTGATATGCGTAATGGCGCTGATGCCTGGGATTTCAAGCGCACAGGAACAAGAGGTAACCCTGGAATTTCAAAATGCTGCAAAAGCTTTGGAAGTGGTACAGGCTTATACCAAGGCCCTTCAGGCCGGAGATGTAGCTACTATGAATGCTCAATTGGCACCTGGCGCCATGATCTATGGCTTGGGAGGAGGTCTGGACTCTCTTACAGTGGCCCAGCATAAGGAATATTACACCAATAGTACCAACCTGTTCAAACACACCCTTTCACAGGAACTTTATTTGCCTGTAAAAGTCACCAACAATTGGAATGAAGGGGAATGGGTTTTATCATGGGGAGTCAATACTCTTCAGCACAAAGCGACCGGTAAAATCATTACCGTTCCCTACCACACTGCAGGGAGGATAGTGAATGGTAAAATTGAATTTTTACGCTATTGGTACGATATGTTGAATATTCTGGAAGCACAAGGATTTGAAATAAAACCACCTTCCAATTAAACTTTTTTAAATTTGAGAATCGCGATCTCTGAGGGCATTTGGAAAATTATTTTCCAAATGCCCTATTTTTTGGTTATGCTGCTTTTTGTTCTGCTGCTTCTCCAGAAGCAGCATACTAGTTCTTGATCTTGCCCTTGCTTGTGCTTCAAAGGTCTTTTTCTTTTCGGAAAGAAATCCAGTTCATTGGGGAAGAAAAACAGACCTTTCGTCCTAGATGAATTTTTAAAAAATCAGAATACCTTAAATTAACTATCAGTTCAGTCTTGAACCTTTGGAATCAGAGAAAGGAAGAATAATTAATATTTTAAAAAAATATGAGGGTGTCACTAAAAAATTGCCTGAAAATGAGTAAATTAAAATGGATTCATGAACTAAGATTTTCAATATCAGTGAATGATTTCCTAGAATCAAAACCTTAAATGTTTAACCCTTATTAATATGAAATTTTTAATAGTAGATGATGAAAGAGATGTGGAGATGTTGTTCCGACAGAAGCTCCGCAGAGAAGTTCGGGAGGGTTTAGTTTCACTTGAATTTGCCTTTTCCGGTAGTGAAGCATTGGAATTGCTTAGGAGCCATAATCCTCCGGAAGTCATGTATATCTTTTCGGATATCAATATGCCTGGAATGACAGGACTTGAATTGTTGGAGAAAGTCAAAAAAGAATTTCCTGCAATTCAGGTAAGTATGATATCCGCCTATGGAGATAGTGAAAACCATGACAGGGCCATGAATTCCGGCGCAAAGGAGTTTTTTACCAAACCCATCAATTTTGAATCACTTAAAGCCGAATTGCATCAGGTACTCTCTGGATCCTAATAGGGCAATTTGCTTTTTCAAACCAAAATGCCAACCACCATCCGAATTCCTGATTGGTCTTACTGATAATAGCCAAAAGAACTCTACGGGCTTTCGGGATTGCCAACACCCAAAAAGCCTATATGAAAAAACATAAAAAAGAGGGGGAAGCTGAAGCATTAGAAGTTTATAATTTATACTGGCATAGTTATCTTAAGGGAGACCTTTTGGCTTTTTCTTCCACACTCGATGATCGATTTGAAATGATCGGGACCTCAGAAGCGGAAGTCTGCCATTCCAAAGCGGATGGGGTTGAATTTTATAAGTCCCAAATGCATGAGGTGGTAGGCAAAGTGGAAATGAGAAACCGCCAAATTGATGCTGTTTGGCTCAATCCAATGGTGCTGATCAATGAAGTCTGCGATATTTATGTCAAAACAGAGGCAGACTGGAATTTTTATTCTAAACTCAGACTGTCAACACTTTTGGGAGAATCAAAGACTGGATGGAAAGTGGTACAACAGCACGGTTCCCTCCCCGATATGCGGGTTAGTGAGGGTGAGACTTTGGCCATTGAAAAAATCAGCAAAGAAAACCTGGAGCTCCGGGATGCCATCAAGCGAAGGACCATCGAACTGGAAAATAAAAACAGGGATTTGGCTATCGAAGCATCTTTAGAAAAAGTGCGTGCTGTAGCCATGGGCATGAAAAAACCGGAGGATATGCTGGATGTATGCCAGGCAATTTCGGATCAGTTACAGCAATTTGGGGTAGAAAAAATCCGAAATGTTCAGACAGCTATCATTGACGAAAACATTGGTCAATACCTCTGTTACCAGTATTTCACTCCTTATGACAAAACTGTCATAGAAAAAACAGAATACCTCAAAAGTCCGGTAGAACATGGCATGGTCAGGCAGATGCTGGCTTCAAGGGATGGGTATTTCATCGGTAGACTAAGTGGCAAAGAGCTGGAAGATTTTAGGATTCACCGAAAAGAGGAAAACCATTTTTCCGATCCATTTTTGGATGATGCCACCGAATTGGACTATTGCTTTTTGTCCATTGGAGAAGGAGGACTTGGCCTTACCCTATACCAACCGATGGCTGATGATGTTTTGACATTGTTCAGGCGTTTTCATCAGGTTTTTTCATTGGCATATCAGCGATTCCGGGATATCCAAAAAGCCGAAGCACAGGCAAGGGAAGCAGAAATACAGCTGGCGCTTGAGCGTGTGCGTGCCCGGAGTCTCGCCATGCATCACACTTCCGAACTGCAGGAAGTGGTGAACATTGCTGCACAGCAATTGCATGGAATCGGAATGGATATCAACGGGGGCGTATTCATCTGTATTAACGCTGAGATTGATAAGGAACTTTCTTTATGGGCATCAGGAGGTATGGCCGACTACGTCCAAAAAGTCGTGGCACCCGTATTGGACAAACCGATCTTCACACAGATTCGGGATGCGATTCGAAAAGGCAACAGTTTCCTAGTCGAAAGATTCAGCGACAAAGAAAAGCTGGAAATGTTTGCCCACTTATTCCAATACGAACCTTGGAAAAGCCTGCCAAGGGAACGAAAAGAAGAACTGAAGTCTCGGAAAGGTGGATTTGCCAGGTCGGTGGTGATTTCCCATCACACAAGCATCTCTATTACCAACCATCACGGCAAAGCGTTTTTGGAAGACGAAAACGAAATTTTAAAACGGTTCGGGAAAGTTTTTGAACAATCCTATACCCGCTTCCTTGATCTGCAAAAAGCCGAAGCTCAGGCAAAAGAGGGAGAAATACAACTGGCTTTGGAACGGGTGCGTGCCCGAACCATGGCCATGCATGACTCCAATGAACTTGAGGAGGTGGCCGTATTGATGTATAAGGAATTCCTCAATTTGGGTTTTGAATCTGTCCAACAGTGTGGCTATGCGATCATAAATGAAGAAAAGGAGCTTCAGAATATGTGGCTTACACAATTTGATGGTAATCGCATGAATCAGTTTTTTCTCCCTCTTAAAAGCGATACTTTGTTGAATGAGAGGTACCGTGCATGGAAATCCGATCTTCCACAATTTTACCAGAAAACAACCAAATCTGAGTTTTTGAAACATCTGCAAAAGGTGGAGTCGGGGATAAATCCGGAACAAGTCCAAATAGCCCGCAAAAACATGCCGGATCCTATTCATTTCTATAATGCGCACTTCATTCATGGGTATCTGCATATTGTGGCCAATGCCCAACTTAGCACAGATCAGCAATCCATTCTTATTCGCTTTGCCAAGGTCTTCGAGCAAACCTATACCCGCTTCCTCGATCTACAAAAAGCGGAGGAGCAGGCAAGGGAGGCACAGATTGAAGCAGCTTTGGAGCGGGTAAGGGCACATGCCATGGGGCTTAGAAAAAGTGATGAATTGGAAACCATTATTACCGTAATTTTTGAAGAGCTGCAAAAATTAGGACTGGAGCTTTATGAATGCAGTTTATTCTTCAGAAATGGAAATAGTCGGCAATTCACGGTATGGGGTAGGGGCGCCACTGATGATGCTTTTCTGAGTAATTATCAGTTTCTCTTTGTGGATCATCCGATTTTAAATGCAGTACTAGAGGATCTTGATCGAAAAGTACCCTATAGGGAATTTTCTATGGAGGAGGAAGAGCTAAAGTCCTATGGCGATTTGATTTTCTCGGAAACTGATTTTAAATACGCTTCAGAAGAATATAAACAGACTTTTTATGCGCTAAAAAAGGTATTTGCAGGTCAGGCCCTTTTTCAACACGGTATTCTTGAAGCAGTGGGCATGGAACCACTTCCAGGTGATTTGCCCGAAGTGTTGAAGAGATTCACACAGGTGATTGACCTGACCTATACCCGATTTCTGGATTTACAGAAAGCCGAACAGCAGGCAAGGGAAGCACAGGTTGAGGCAGCGCTGGAAAGGGTCAGGGCCCAGACCATGGCCATGCACAGCAGCGAGGATGTGGGAAAATGTGTGTTCAAGATGTTTGCTGAACTTACCGCTTTGGGAGTGGATGAGGGTACCCGATTTGGGATAGGCATTCTCAACCATGAAAATGAAAACAATCAGCTTTGGACGGTCCGCAAAAATGGGGAGGAAGTCAACATGCATATCGGCAACATCGATATGGCCTCCCACCCTTTGCTGAAAAGTGCCCGTAAGGCCTGGAAGGAGCAGGTTGCCTTCCACAAGTATGTATTGGAAGGAGAAGATTTGCTGAATTACTACCAAATGCTCAATAATGCGCCTGACTATAAAATTCAGATACCGATAGAAAAATTACCCAAAAAAGAAATCCAACACTGTTTCATTTTCGAGCATGGATTTTTTTATGCTTTCAGTCCCCGTGAATTCCAACCCGAATTAATTCAGATTACCAAGCGGTTCAGTGCTCTGTTTGAACAAACCTACAGAAGGTATCTGGATTTGGTTAGAGCAGAATCCCAAGCCCGTGAGGCAGAAATCGAGTTGGCTCTCGAAAGGGTAAGGGCAAGGACCATGGCCATGCAGCACTCAGAAGAGCTGACCGAAGCTTCAGAGGTTTTGGACCGGCAGGTCCGTGAATTGGGTATCGAAACCTGGGGCTGTGCTTTTCATATTTATGCAGACGATCCTGAGGGTGACTATGAATGGTTTAGCAGCCGAGAAGGGTCTTTGCCATTTTACAAAACTCCCAGAGAAAATTTCTTCTTGAAGTTTTACGAAAAAGGCAAAGCCGGAGAAACGTTCCATGTGGAAGAATTCTTAGGCGAGGATTGTAAAGTCCATTATGATTACCTCATGACTATTCCGGACATGGGTGATGCACTTCGTGAAATTGTGTCGTCCGGTGCCTCTTTGCCCGAGTCGCAGTATGACCATATTGCTTTTTTCAAGCATGGATTCTTATTGTTCATTACCTATAAGCCGGTACCCGAATCACATGCCATTTTCCAACGCTTTTCAAAAGTGTTCGAACAGACCTACACCCGTTTCCTCGATCTCCAAAAAGCGGAAGCCCAGGCAAAAGAAGCAAAAATAGAAGCAGCCTTGGAAAGAGTACGATCCAGAACTATGGCTATGCACCATACCGAAGAACTCAAAGAAGTTATCCAGGTAGTGTTCGAGCAAATGGTGGGATTAAATATCCATGTAGACCATGCAGGATTTATCCTGGACTATAAAGAGCGGGAGGATATGCATATCTGGCTAGCAGACCACCAACAAGGAGTGCCCAGCGAGATTACCATTCCTTATTTTGATTCTCCCCATTGGAACAGTTACCGGGAGGCAAAAGCCAAGCAGGAATCTTTCTTTGCCAACCTGCTCCCCTTTGAAGTAAAAAACAAATTCTACCAGGATCTTTTCGAGTTGATTCCGGCATTGACGGAAAAAGCGCAGCAAGCCATTTTCAGCAAAACGGCACTTGCCATCTCCACCGTATTGCTGGACAATGTGGGCTTGTATATAGAACATTATTCAATGACTCCCTATACAGCAGAAGAGAATAAGATTCTGATGCGCTTTGGAAAAGTATTTCAACAAACCTATACCCGATTCCTTGATCTCCAAAAAGCTGAAGCGCAAGCCAGAGAAGCACAGATTGAGGCGGCTTTGGAACGAGTTAGATCAAGATCGATGGCAATGCACAAGAGTGAAGAACTCAAGGAAGTTATTCAGTTAATGTTTGAGCAATTTCGCTTATTGAATTACAAAATTGACTCAGCGCAATTTGACCCTAATTATAAGGAGAACGATGACCTCAACCTTTGGACAGCAGCACCCGGTCAACCCTACTCTATATTGCTGAATATTCCCTACTTTGACAATTCTTTATTTAATTCAATTAAGGAAGCAAAGAAAAGAGGGCTAAAATTTATTACACAGCAGTTATCCTTCGAGGATAAAAATCAATTTTTCCGCCACTTCTTCCAGCATATCAAAAATATTCCTACAGAAAGACAAAAATTAATTTTTGATAGTCCGGGTATGTACCGGGCTGTAGTCTTCATGGAAAATGTTTCGCTGGCCATCCAAAATTACTCAAACACTCCTTATACAGAGGAAGAAAATGAAGTACTCAAACGATTTGGTAAAACCTTTGAACAAGTTTACACCCGCTTTCTCGATCTCCAAAAGGCGGAAGCACAGGCAAGGGAAGCGCAGATCGAAGCGGCCCTGGAAAAAGTCCGTTCCCGGTCCTTAGCCATGCATAGAAGTGATGAGCTAAAAGAGGTGGTCTCAGTTCTTTTCGAAAGATTAAAAGACCTGCAAATTCCTTTTACAGCCGTTGGCATCGCCACAAACATTGAAGGCTCGAAAGATTTAAATGCTTTTGTATGCGGTCAGAATGAAGCTGGCCTGGTCATCACTAATTATCGTCTCCCTTACTTTGATCATCCGGTACCGAAAGATTTATACGGGGCTATAGAAGAGCAATTAGATTATTTTGTTGGCCATTATTCGAAAGAAGAAAAAGATTCTTTCTATGAGCATGTAATTGAACACACTGCTGAATTCAGGCATTTGCCCGAGGATATCAAGCGCATGATATTCGATAGCAGCAACTATACCATTTCCATGGTCGCGGTTAAAAATGCAGTGTTTAATGTCAATGATTTTGAAGGGAAAGTTTTATCCGAAAATGAAATTGATATCATCAAGCGTTTTGCACGGGTTTTTGATCAGGCTTACATCCGTTTTCTCGATCTCCAAAAAGCGGAAGCACAAGCCCGGGAAGCTGAAATCCAATTGGCATTGGAAAGGGTGCGGGCCCGCACTATGGCAATGCAAAAGTCCGAAGAACTTGCCGATGCAGCCTTCGTACTTTTCGAACAGCTTAGAGCTTTGGGCGGCAATCTATGGGGCACCGGATTTGGCTTGTGCCAAGAGCATGTTGAAAAAGATGAATTTTGGTTTGCCAATGAAAATGGAGTATTCCCGCCCGTTGCTATTCCGAATACCACAGATTCTGCACATAAGCAAATGTATCAGGGATGGCAGAAAAAAACTGATTTTCTATCCATTGAAAAGTCAGGAGCGGCGCTCAAGAGCCATTACGATTACATGTTGTCCATTCCGGAGGTCAGGCTTTTTTTCCAAAAAATCATAGATGAAGGACTTTCCTTTCCTGAAAAGCAGCAGTGGAATGCCGCCTATTTTTCGAGGGGCTATTTATTGATCATCACGCTGGAACCCTATCCCGAACCTGAAATCTTTATACGATTTGCTAAGGTTTTCGAGCAGACTTATACCCGCTTTCTCGATCTGCAAAACGCTGAAAAACAAGCCCGTGAAGCAGAGATTCAGTTGGCCTTGGAAAGGGTGAGGGCAAGAAGCCTCGCCATGCACCGAAGTGAAGAATTGGCGGATATTTCACTTGAGTTGGTCAAGCAAGTGCAGTCTTTGGGCATGGAAAGCTGGTTTTGTGCATTTAACATTTACGATGATGACCCCCGTGGATCTGTGGAATGGGGAAGTAACGGAAAGGGTACTTTTCCTCAATACAGAACCCCAAGGGAAGGTGTATTTCTTCAGTATTTTGAAGCAGGTCAAAGAGGAGAAACGCTTTTGGTCAATGAAATCGGGGAGCAAGCCTGTCCTGCGCATTATGAATACCTCTGCAGCTTGCCCGGGGTAGGAGAACAATTGCTTAAGATGAAGGCAGCCGGAATCCCATTTCCAACTTCGCAGATTGACCATGTGGCATTTTTCAAATATGGGTATGTCCTCTTTATCACCTATGAACCTGCCCCTGAATCCCATGATATTTTCACACGCTTCGCCAAAGTTTTCGAACAAACCTACACCCGCTTTCTCGATCTTCAAAAAGCCGAAGCCCAAGCAAGGGAAGCACAGATAGAAGCTGCACTGGAGCGGGTTCGATCGCGAACGATGGCCATGCACTCCAGCGTGGATGTGGAAACCACAGTAACCACACTTTTTGAAGAATTACTCAAGCTTGGGGTAGATAAATCCGTCCGATCAGGGATTGGGATTTGGAACCCATCCAGAACTGTGGAAGTCTGGACCGGGTCTACCAATCCTTCCACAGGGAATATCTTCTTGGATAAGGGTATTTTGGATTTGGGTTTACACCCATTGTTAACAGCCGTGAAGGATGCGTGGGAAGCAAAGAAATCCACCTTTTCCTATGAACTGTCAGGAGATAATTTGATCAACTACTTCAAAGCTGTCAACGATGCCCCTGATTATTCCATTCGGGTGGATTTTGAAAAATTGCCTAAAAAAATTATCCATTATGATTTTTTCTTTCCGGATGGGTTTCTTTTTGCCTTTTCTCCGGTTCCATTTTCTGAAGAAACAGCAAGGTTATTCGGTCGTTTTGCTGCTGTTTTTGCCCAAACCTATCGGAGATTCCTGGATCTTCAAAGAGCAGAAGCGCAGGCAAGAGAGGCCAAAATTGAAGCGGCCTTGGAAAAAATCCGGTCCCGAACCATGGGCATGCAGAGCAGTGATGAATTGCAAGAAGTCGCCAATATTATGTTTCTGGAAATCCAGTCCCTGGATATCCCTGCCTGGAGCTGTGGTTATAATATTCTTTCATCCGATAAAAAAGTTGCCACCAATTTCATGAGTAATGAGGGAACCATTCAAAAACCATTTGACCTCCCTTTGACCAAAGAGAATTCTTTACTTGAATTTTTTCATTTTCTGCAAAGTGAAGAATACTTTTTTACCCAAGAACTGGAGGGAAAAGCCCTTGAAAGCCATTATAATTTCATGAAATCCCTTCCGGAATTAACACCAGTATTTAACGGTCTCGAAGAAGCTGGAATTGCTTTACCAACCTACCAAATAAATCATCTCTGTAAGTTCACCCATGGATATCTCCTCTTTATCACGTATAAGCCAGTCCAGGATGCCCATGATATTTTCAAGCGTTTTACCAAGGTTTTTGATCAAACCTACACCCGTTTCCTAGATCTGCAAAAAGCGGAAAAACAAGCCAGAGAAGCCCAGATCGAAAATGCGCTGGAGAAAGTGCGCTCCCGGTCTTTGGCCATGCAGGGCCCTGATGAACTCATTGAAGTCGCGCAACTGCTTCGGGAAGAAATGGGTGCATTGGGCGTAGAGGAATTGGAAACCAGCTCCATTTACATCCAGGATGAAAGTAGCGGATTGACCCAATGTTGGTTTACCATTAAGAATCCGGATAACCCTGGCAAAGCGATAACAGACCAGATGACTATTGACCTTCAGGATACCTGGGTGGGCCGAAAGATGGATGAATTTTACCGATCCAAAGTAAAACAAACTTCCATCCTGATGCAGGGTGAGGAAAGGATAGAATGGATCCGATATTGTGAAGAAAAATCCGACCTGTTTGGGACCAGCAATTTTTATGGAGAAACTATTCCCGATCGTACCTATCACTTGTACAAATTTTCCAACGGCTATATCGGTGCCGCAGCTCCTGGAGAGATTTCCTCAGAAAGTTGGGAACTTTTAAAAAGAGCCACGACAGTATTTTCCTTTGCCTATACCCGATTCAGTGATTTGCAAAAGGCTCAGGCCAGTGCCAAAGCAGCACTGAGACAGGCTTCCCTCGACCGGATCCGTGCAGAGATTTCATCCATGAGAAACGCAGAAGATCTTGAACGGATTACCCCGCTTATCTTCAATGAGTTGACTGCACTTGGAGTTCCCTTTATCCGTTGTGGGGTATTTATCATTCAAGAAAAACAAGAAATTGTCGAGGCTTACCTTTCCTCCCCAGAGGGACATTCTCTTGGGGTTTTGCGGCTACCTTACGAGGCCAGCGAACTCACTTACCAAACAGTGGAGGCATGGAGAAAAGGGTTGGTTTACAGACAGCATTGGAACAGGGAAGATTTTGTCCAATGGATCAACCAATTGATGGAGCAGGATCAGATTCAGGATGGCAGTACTTATCAGGGTACCGCGGCACCTCCCGAATCTCTTGATCTGCATTTTGTCCCATTTTCACAAGGGATGCTTTATGTAGGTGATGTCAGTCCTTTGGCTGAAAATGAAATCGAACTCGTGCAGGCCTTAGCTAAGGCTTTTTCCGTGGCTTATGCCCGGTATGAGGATTTTGTGAAATTGGAAAAAGCCAAGGCCGAGGTAGAATCTGCCATGAGCGAACTCAAAGCCACCCAGTCCCAGCTCGTCCAACAAGAAAAACTCGCCTCTCTGGGACAGTTGACTGCCGGGATCGCCCACGAGATCAAGAATCCGCTGAATTTTGTCAATAATTTTTCGGAGGTGAGTTTGGAGATGATAGAGGAGATTTTAGAAGCGAGAAGCGAGAGACGAGAAGCGAAAGACAAGAAACAAGAGACAAGAACCAAGAATCAAGAAGGGGAAAGGGATGAAAGTGAGGAGATGGAAGATGAGATTTTGGAGGATATTAAAGGAAACTTGAAGAAAATACATGAGCATGGTTCGCGGGCAAATGGCATTGTGACCTCCATGCTCCAACATTCAAGAGGTGGATCAGGGAAGAAAGAACTTACTGATTTGAATGCTTTGATCAAGGAATATGTCAATCTCAGCTTTCATGGCATGAGGGCAGGAAAGAATCCGATCAATGTGGATATTATATTGGATCTGGATCCTGATTTGGGTATGGTGTCCCTGATCAAAGAGGACTTCACGAGGGTGGTGATCAATCTTTGTAATAATGCTTTTGATGCGATGCGGGAGAAGATTAAAATGTACAATGTACCAAATACCATGTACCAAGAGGGGGTTCACAGTGAGGTAAAGTATTTGCCGAAATTAAGGGTGACCACAATGCTTGAAAAGGATAGGGTTCAGTTATCAGTTGAGGACAATGGACCGGGGATTCCGGATGAGATTAAGGACAAAATTCTGCAGCCATTCTTTACCACCAAAAAAGGAACTGAAGGAACGGGCTTAGGGCTGAGTATAACGCATGATATTGTTAAGGCGCATGGGGGAGAGTTGGAAATAGAAACAGCTATCAACAAAGGGACAAAGTTTATAATCAAACTAAACACATGAAAGCAAGATCCATTTACGGCAAATCTCCTGAAGAAATCAAAACAGCTTTGGAGCAATGCATGGCCGATGCCCGCCCGGATGACCCGGTCGGACGGGGTTTTATTCCCACTTTGGCTGTTGTCTTTATTTCCATAAAGCAGGATAGAAAAGCGGTCCGTGAAATCCTTGCAGCACTGGACATCGATGTTTTTGGAGCCACATCCTGCGGGGAGTTTGTCAATGGCCATCAAAGTAAAGGTGGAATTTCCATCCTGTTGATGGACTTAGATCGGGATGCCTACTCGATTCTGTTGGAAGAGTTGACCAAGCTTAGCATCAGGGAGGTTACTAAGAAAGTAGCTGATTTCTCCCTTTCCAAGTTTTCCAACCCGGCGATGATAGTATGCAGTACGGGCGTAACCTCCTCCGCAGAATTATTTGACGGAGAAACGCTTGTACATGAATTGTCCAATGCCATGGGACGGGATAAAGTCTTTTTTGGAGGTATGGCCGGCGATGATTTTACATTAACAGGAACGGCAGTCTTTACCCATAATGGGGAAACCAATCATGGCCTTGTCGCTTTGGTGCTGAATGCTGATAAAGTATCCCTAAATGGTATGGCCATCACAGGCTGGAAAAAATTGGGAATCTCCAGAAAAGTAACTAAAAGTAAAGGTAAATTATTGTATTCCATTGACGGCAAACCTGCTGTGGAAATGTACCTCAAGTACCTGGGCAAAAGCGAACAGGGTGGAGACCAGGATTTCGACCTTTTAAACGAGCTTTCCTTCGAATACCCATTCATCACAGAGCGGGAAAACAGCCATGAAATATTGATCAAGTCCCCCATGAATATTGATCACCAAGAAAATGCTTTGGTCATGGACATGGAAATGAAGGAGGACGAGACTTTCTGGTTTTCGGTACCTCCTGATTTTGATATTGTGGAGGAGATCATCGAAGAAGCAAAGGCATTGAAAAATACGGTAAAAGAAGATGCAGATGCCCTATTGGTTTTTTCCTGCGCAGGTAGAGAACCAGCACTTGGTCCCTTGGTGACTATGGAGAATGAAGGACTGGCCGAGGTATGGAAAAGCCCCATGGCAGGTTTTTTTACTTATGGGGAATTTGGAAGGGCCAAAAATGGCCAACAGCATGTTCACTCGACGGCATGTTGCTGGGTGGCATTGAAGGAGAAATGATTCAATCATAAAATATTGAAAATATGAAAGCAAAATCAATCAAAGGAAAAACACCTTCAGAAATACAAAAAGCATTGGTGGAAAGCAAAAGTAATGCCATCCAGCCTGGTGGGCAGGATTTCAATCCGACCCTTGCCATCATTATGATAAGCAACATGGAAGACGCAGAAGCGCTCCGTAACATTTTTTGGGAACGAGGTATTGCGATATTTGGGATCACATCACCCCAAAAATTTTCTGAAGACGGAATTACAGAAGATGATATCCTGGTGATGCTCTTGGATATAAAACCTGAGAACTTCAAAATAGTGTTAAACGATTACGAAGGATCCTCTGCTTATGAAGCCGGGTATAATGCAGGTATAACTGGGAAGAGCGCTTTTAAGAATCCTGGCTTCATCATTTCACCATTGGATTTCAGAATTTCCTACGATGGGCTCATCAAAGGATTGACGGATGCAGTAGGCCAGGATATTTTGATCGCGGGTGGTGGTAGTGGTGATCCGGCTGACTTTACAGGAATCCTTTTCACCAATGATGCATCAAGTAAGGGAGGATTACTTGCACTCATTCTGGATCAGGACAAGGTTGCGATGAGCGGTCTGGCTGTTTCAGGATGGAAGCCGGTAGGGACAAGCAAAAAAATCACGAAATGTGAAGGCACTTGGGCACTCACCATTGACCATGAACCGGCGATGCATGTCATTCAAAAATTCTTAGGGAATGATATAGTAAGGGATAATTCAGAAGGAATTGGATTTATTCCAACAGACCTGGGCTATCCATTACAGTTTGAGAGGGCATCAGGAAATGCCATTATGAAGCCTGCGCTGTTTTTTAATCCTGTCGACCAATCCGTCATGATTGCAGGGGGTGTAAACGAGGGGGATCAATTCCGTTTTTCCCTGCCACCGGATTTTGATGTGATTGACAAAGTGGTAGAAACCACCAGGATCAGTAAAGAAAAGGAGATGCCAGATGCCGATGTGTTAATGGTCTTTTCATGTGTCGGACGTTTAGGGACTTTTGGCCCGTTGATTTCCACAGAAATAGAAGGGCTGGCATCTACCTGGGGCAAACCCATGATAGGCTTTTTCTCCTTGGGTGAATTTGGAAAATTGGATGAAGGCCGCTGTGAATTTCAGGGAACAACGGTAAGTTGGGTGGCATTGAAAGAGAAATAATTTTAACCTCTAAAATTGAAGAAATGAAAGCAAAATCAATTAAAGGCAAATCAACGGAAGAAATTAAAACATCACTCGCTGAATGTATGGCCGATGGCTTCAAACCCACCCTGGCGATCATGTTCTCTTCCGTGAGTCAAGATCTTCATGCCCTTAGTAAGGTAACAGATGATGCGGGATTAGACCTTTTTGGGGTTACCACCAATGGAGAGTTTATAGATGAAGAAACTGAAAAGGGATCAGTAGTGGCACTCTTGTTGGAAATCAACAAAAATTATTACGAGATATATCTGGAAGAATACCCAAATAAAAACTTCAAAGAAGTTGCGATGGGAATTGCCAGTAAAGCAAAAGCGACATTTAAAAAGCCTGCTTTTATCATCGGTACGAGTAATCCTGCGGCAGATGGAGAAGAAATCTTGCGGGGCTTTGAAGAAGTTATTGGGAAAGATGTGATTGCTTTTGGCGGAGGTGCAGGAGACGATTACGCCTTTACTGAAACCTATGTTTTCACCAACTATAAAGTGAGCAACAAGGGAATGGTTTGTATCGCTTTTGATGAAGAAAAAGTGGCTGTCAGCGGCATCGCTACCTGTGGTTGGAAAGCAGTAGGAACAGAAAAAACAGTGACCAAAAGTGAAGGGAACCATGTGTTCACGATTGAAAACGAACCGGCACTCGATATCACCACAAAATATGGCGGACTTGAGAATGTAACCCCGGGCAACCAGGATTTATTAATAGAAATTGCTGCCAATTTTCCATTGCAACTTCAACGAAAAAATGGAGATCCAGTCATGCGTCCACCGTTGGTCGTTGACTGGTCAGATCGCTCTTTTTACACAAGTGGCACGGTTCCGCAAGGGTCAAAAATCCGTTTTTCCTTACCTCCTGATTGGGATGTGATGGAAAAAGTGGTGAAAGGCGTTCAAAATCTAAAGGAAACCGAAAGGCCGGAAGCAGATGCCCTGGTTGTGTTCAGCTGTGCCGGCAGGATTCTTTCATTCGGCCCTATGATGAATTCCGAAATAGAAGGCATTCAACGAGTTTGGAATGTACCTATGGTAGGAATGTTTTCCAATGCGGAACTCGGCAGAATGGCAGGAGGTAATTTGGAAATGCATAATTTGACCACCTGTTGTGTGGCGTTAAAAGAAAAATAGAAATGGATAAAAATCTGCTAACTGTATTAGAATTTATTCAGCAGTATCCAAATATGCCGGCTGAACAGAAAGATGCTGTTCTTATGGCATTAAAAGCTGTGGATAAAGAACTTCATATTTTATCTTTTAAGCTCGACCGAACCGAAAAAGTAAAACGGACAACAGCTATCCTGCTAGAAGAAACCATCGAGGAACTGGAGCAAAAGAGAGCAATGGTAGAAGAGGCACTGAAAGAACTCAAATCCACCCAAGCCCAACTTATCCAACAGGAAAAACTTGCGTCACTAGGCCAACTCACCGCCGGCATTGCCCATGAGATAAAGAATCCGCTGAATTTTGTGAATAATTTTTCGGAAGTGAGTTTGGAGCTTTTAGATGAAGTAAAAGAGACAAGAATCAAGAACCAAGAAACAAGACCAAGGACAGAGGAAGACGAAATTGAGGATGAGATTTTGGAGGATATAAAAGCCAACTTGGAGAAGATCCACGAACATGGTTCCCGTGCCAATGGCATCGTGACCTCCATGCTCCAGCATTCCCGTGGAGGCTCGGGCAAAAAAGAATCCACAGACCTGAATGCCTTGATAAAGGAATATGTGAATCTGAGTTATCATGGCATGCGGGCAGGTAAAAATCCGATCAATGTGGATATTCAATTAGACTTAGATGATTCCATCGAGAAAGTGGACCTTGTAGGAGAAGATTTTAGCCGGGTAATTTTAAACCTCTGTAATAATGCTTTTGATGCCTGTGCTGAGCGAAGTCGAAGTATGATGAAAGAAAAAGCGAAAAAGTCGGAAGTCGGAATCCCGATGTCTATCGGGAGGAAGTCGGAAGGTGGTGCATCGTCAGGTGAAGGTTATTTGCCAAAATTAAAGGTTACCACAATACTTGAAAAGGATAGGGTTAAGTTATCAGTTGAGGATAATGGACATGGGATTCCGGATGAGATCAAGGACAAAATCCTGCAGCCTTTCTTCACTACCAAAAAAGGAACTGAGGGAACGGGACTTGGACTGAGCATTACAAATGATATTGTGAAGGCGCATGGGGGCAGGTTGGAAGTGGATTCAGAGCCTGGGAAAACCGTTTTCACCATCCTTCTTAGAAAATAAAAAATATTTCAAATCTAAATCCATTAAATGATGAAGACCATGTCACCATACCAATTCAAAATTTTTCTTCAATCAACAGCATGGCCTAGTCTGTTATTCATTTTGGTTGAATTCCTAATGGTCAAGCCGCTCAATGCACAGATCAATGCATCAAAAGGTATTCCAAGCTACAATAACTATGTTGTAGGAGATCTTGGAATAGCTGGTCAACAGATATGGAATGTAAATCAGGATAAGGACGGGTTTATTTTTGTAGGTAGCAGTAGTGGTTTACAGAGATTTGACGGTCAAAATTGGGAAATGCTCACTTCACCTATTGCGGATTTCAACACCAATGTTCGGGCTACCTTACTTTCCTCTCAGGGCATCTTTTATTATGGAGCCACCGAAGATTTTGGATTTGTAATAAATGATTCCAAAGGAAAACCATTGGAAAATTCACTTAAGCATTTGCTTCCAGAAGATTTGCAGTTCAATGATATCTGGTCGATTTTGGAGGTGAATGGAAAGATTTATTTCCAGGCCAGGGAAGCCATTTTTATTCTTGAACCCGAAAAAGAGGGGAAGAAGGCATCCATTGAGATTTGGAAACCCGATACACAATTTATGTTTGGTTTCAGCTTGGATGGAATATATTATGCCCATCAGATGAATTTGGGCTTGTTTCGGGAAAAAGGAGGTGTGTTGGAATTGATTTCCAGGAGTGAATTTTTGGGAGAAGAAAGGGTACAGGTTTTACTACCTTATCAAAAACCAGGGGAGTTTTTGGTTGGTGGTTTTTCAGGTGGGCTTTTTCATTTCGATGGACAGGAATTCATTCCTTTTAAGACTGAAATAGATTCTTTATTACAGAGTAGAAGTTTATATAAGGCTTTGAGACTTCCAAATCAGACCTATGCCTTAAGTGTTTTGGGCCATGGATTTTTCATTATTGACCAAAATGGAAAAATAAAGTCCCATTTTACCATAAAAAATTCCATTCCTGACCAAAGTGTTTATGCATTTCATTTGGACAATACAGACAACCTATGGGTGGGAACAAACAGCGGACTTTCTAAAATTGAAATTTTCTCTCCACTCACCCGCTTTGCCTCTGAGAACTTTGAGGTGGGAAACGCCCTTTCTCTGAATGGGAATGGGAAAAACCTCTATATCGGTACATCAACCAACGTACTTTACATCGACCAAAAAGACGGTGAAATCAAGCAAGTAAAAGGAGTACCCAATGATCAGGTTTTTAGTCTTGTAGCGGATGAAGATTATATGATTTCCACTGGGGATGGATTATTTGCCATTCAGGAAGGAAAAGCAACTTTAATTGAAGGAACCCAAAGCTTTCAGATTATCAATTTGTTGATTTCCAAAATACATCCTGGCTATGTATTTATCAGTGGATCTTTTGGTATACATGTATTGAAAAGGTCCCAGGATGCAAAAGGCAAGTTTCAATATGAAGCGATAGGTCCAATTGCAGGATCCAATCGCTATGTTTACACCTTAGTAGAAAATGAGGATGGTGAATTATGGGGAGGAACCCAATCCGGCATTTTATTCCGTGTAATTTTCCCAAAAACTGCCTCGGGCAATTTGGATGTTGCAAATGCCAAAGTTGAAGAGTTTAGCGAGAAGGATGGGATCAGAGGTATGTCAGGGGCAGTGGTCGGGCCAATCAAAGGAAAAGTCTACACTTCTGGCATCGAAGGTTTCTTTTATTTCAACCAAGCTTCAGAAAAATTTGAAAGAGATACTGTATTTAGTTTTTCAGATGAAATTGCATCAATTAATCTGGACACCTACGGTTTGGCAGTGGATCAGAATGAAAATGTATTTCTGGATTTTAAAGGGGAAAAAAGATTGGCAGTACCTCAATCTGATGGCTCTTATATCCTGAAAAGCTATCCAGTAAATCTTATCACAGCAAGCTTTGTAGGCTCTCAATATTCTGAGCCGAACGGGATATTCTGGTTTGGCACAAATGAGGGCATGATCAGACTGGACCCCAATTCGGAGTACAAGATAGACCATCCTGTTCCCTTGTATTTTACTGCGGTATCATCTGGGGAAAACGCTTTGGATTTACCGAAACAATTATCCGAATCAATACCTGAATTTCCTTTTAAGGGCAATGCTATCAGATTTCAATATGTAGCACCCTTTTTTGTAAAAGAAAACAAAATTAGCTATCAGACTTTTTTGGAGGGGTTTGATGAAGATTGGGGAAAATGGGAAAACAAATTGTACCGGGAATTTTCGAATCTTCCGTATGGAACTTATACTTTTCGGGTTAGGGCAAAGAATACCTTCAATGTTTTGTCTGATGAGATCAGCTATTCTTTTGTAATCCTACCACCATGGTATGCCACCTGGTGGGCTTTTATAATGTATTTCTTAGCATTGGGACTAATCGTATTGGGATTGGTCAAAATCCAAACCAATAGAATCCTTGTCAGGGAAAAAAATAAAAACCGGGAAAAGGAACTCGCCCATGCCCGTGAAATCCAAAAGGCCTATGAAGACCTCAAGGCTACCCAGGCACAACTGGTTCATTCAGAGAAAATGGCATCTCTTGGCGAGCTTACTGCAGGAATAGCACATGAGATACAGAATCCGTTGAATTTTGTAAATAACTTCTCTGAGTTAAACACAGAGTTGATTGAAGAAATGGAGGATGAGGTGGGAAGAGGTAACCTTGATGAAGTTAAGGAATTGCTTGCTGATCTGAAAAGCAATGAACAAAAAATTGTCCAACATGGTAAGCGTGCCAGTTCTATCGTAAGGGGAATGCTGGCCCATAGTAGAAACGGTTCTGGGGAAAAGCAATCTGTGGACATCAATGTCTTGGCGGAGGAATACCTTAAACTTGCCTACCATGGTCTCAGGGCCAAGGATAAGAATTTCTATGCCGAATTTAAGATGGATTTTGATTCTGATCTACCAAAAATAAATGTAGTTCCCCAAGATATAGGTCGGGTATTGCTCAATTTAATCAACAATGCTTTTCAGGCTTGCTCGCAAAAAGACCTTCCTAGCCCCGCTAGCTATCGGGGGGTTAGCGACGACAAAAGAAACCTGGAAGGTCTACACCCCCTCGTTATCGTATCCACCAAAAACTTAGGTGACAAAATTGAAATATCGGTAAAAGACAACGGCCCCGGCATTCCGGATTCCATCAAAGATAAAATCTTCCAGCCTTTTTTTACAACAAAGCCCACCGGTCAGGGGACGGGATTGGGATTGAGCCTGAGCTATGATATTGTTAAAGCGCATGGGGGGGAGTTAAAGGTAGAAAGTAGGGAGGGGGAAGGTTCAGAATTTATCATTAAATTACCTATTTAATCCAGAAAAGCATGCAACCGACCAAACAATCTAGAGTGTCTGTCAAAAAAAAGACTATCTTCCAGTTGTTAAGCTTTGTCGGAATTTTGCTTCTTTCATTTTCCACTTTAGCACAATTAAGTTCTAATAATCTTACTCTTTATACAGAAAAAGATGGGTTACCAGGTACACAGATCAATAAAATTATTGTGGATCAATTCGGCTATATCTGGGTGGGAACCATCAACGGGCTGGCAAGGTTTGATGGCTATTCTTTCAAACGGTTCTATGAAGACCCTAATAACCCCGGTTCGATCAAAGGATTGAATGTCTGGTCCTTGTTTGAAGACAGCAAAGGTAGAATATGGGTAGGTACCTCACCGGGAAAACTGAATGTCTATGATCCTGCCACTCAATTATTTCGCGAATATCCTTTTGTTGATTTGTTTGAATATGATGTAAATATCGAAAAGGGAATTAGGCAGATCGCTGAAGACAAAAATGGCCGTGTTTATTTTGGTGTACATACCTTACATGGCCAGGAGATTTCTAATGCGCTCCTATACTTGGATGAGAAGGAAGATAAAATAAAAAGATTCGAACCGGCTGAAGACCTGGTGATTAAAAATGTTGGAAACCTGACTTCAGATCAGGAAGGGACGATTTGGGTCCTTTGTTACTCCGGATCCTTTAAAATAACCAAGGAAAATAAGCTTGAAAAAATCAATCCTAAAAATATTTCCAAAGAACCTGTTTTGGAAAATGAATATGCATCTAGCATGGTCAATGGCAACGAAGGTTATCTTTGGATCATATCCAACTTTGGACGCTTGTTTAAATTCAATGTATTCTCTGAAGAATTTGAGATTTTTGCTCCAGTAGGAATTTTACAAGAAAATCATTTCAACAGCCTAACCTTGGATGATGAAGGTAATTTGTGGATGGCAACCAACTATGGTCCTTTTTATTATTACACCAAGCAGGATTCAGTAGTCTATTTTAAAGAGGATCTATCGGGAAAATTTGGTTTCAGAGGAGATGCAGCCAATACAATTGCTGTGGATCAATTTGGAGGGGTGTGGGGAGGAACCCAGGTGATGGGATTATTAAGGTATGAAGACCGATCTATCTTCAAATCATATACCTTTAAAAATGATGATCCCAATTCTATACTTTCTGGATGGGCGGATAATATCATGGAATTGCCGGATGGGAAATTGCTTGTAACAACTTCCGGGTTGAATATTATAGACCCAGAAAGTAATTTGATAGAAAGTTTACCTTTTCATACCTCCAATGCTTTTAAAATATATTCTATCTCGGAACTGTCAGTAGGTGAATACTCTCTAAACTCCACTATTGGTGTCTATCAATTTACCTATCCTGAAAAAACATTAAAGAAGATAGACATTCCCGGTATTCCTGAATCCAATTGGGTAACCGGTTTTTTTAATGACAGTCAGGGTAATCAATGGGCATTTACCAACGGGGGGATTTACTCGAGAAAAAACAGCAAGGAGCCCTTTACAAAAATTAAAATGAATTTAAGCGAGGATGATGAAAAACGCCTACAATCAGTAGTACGGGTCTATGAAAGTAAAAAGTTCGGTTTATGGATGCCTACAGATGACAGATTGTTTTTATACAATTATGCTACAGGTCAAATTGAATCCAAAGGGAATGACAAAAGTCTTGGGGATATTTTGGGAACTCAGGACATCAATTCCTTTTATGAGGATGAAAATGGAATAGTTTGGGTAGGGGCTTGGCAGGGTGGATTGAACCGCTTCGAAGTGGCCACAGGGAAAATAAAAACTTACACCGTCAATGATGGACTTCCCTCCATGAGTATTCAGTCCATCCTTGCTGATGAAAAAAATGAAAATCTTTGGCTAAGTACTTTTGAAGGAATCAGTAGATTCCACATTCCTACAGAGCAATTTTACAACTACTCCATTGATGATGGCATTCAGGGTCAGCTCTATGCGGATGGATCCTATTTAAAAACCTCCAAGGGCCAGTTTGTTTTCGGTGGGGCAAACGGGATCACTATTTTTGACCCAAATAAAGTAAACACAACTTCCATCCCCCCAAAAGTATTTTTGACAGAGTTCAAATTATTTAATGAAAGGGTATTACCAGGGGAAAACTCAATTCTAAAAAAACCTATTTATGATACAGAGGAAATTGTTTTGGCCCATAATCAGAACAACATCACACTGGAATTCATCGCCCTGCATTATTCCAATCCTTTGAAAAATAAGTTTGCCTATAAGTTGGATAATTATGATAATGACTGGAGGGAATCCTCCAATTTTCAGCCTGCGTACTACCCTAACCTACCTCCAGGGGAATATCTCTTTCATGTCAAAGCAGCCAACAATAATGGCGTTTGGAACGAAGAAGGTGCAAAATTGAAGATTATCGTAAATAAACCTTGGTGGCTGACAATATGGGCCTATCTGTTTTATGGGCTTGTATTTATAAGTGCATTATTCGGGGCTGACCGGATTTTTCGCCATCGGGTTGTACTGAGAGAAAGGGAAAAAGCCCGAGAAAAAGAATTGGAACAGGCCAAGGAGATTGAAAAAGCCTATACCGAATTAAAGGCCACCCAAGCCCAGCTTATACAGTCTGAGAAAATGGCCTCCCTCGGAGAACTTACTGCCGGAATCGCGCATGAGATTCAGAATCCGCTGAATTTTGTGAATAATTTTTCGGAGGTGAGTGTGGAGTTAGTTGATGAGATACAAGACATAAGACGCAAGACACAAGACAGGGTACCAGAGAGCGAAGAGGATGAGATATTGGAGGATATTAAGCAAAATTTGGAGAAGATTCAGCACCATGGCAAGCGGGCGGATGCGATAGTGAAGGGAATGTTGGAACATAGCCGAAAAAGTACAGGAGAAAAGGTACCCACGGATATCAATAATTTGGCGGAGGAATATCTTAGACTTTCATACCATGGGATGCGGGCTAAAGACAAGTCCTTTAGCTGCGACTACCAAACAGATTTTGATCCTAATCTGCCAAAAGTGAATGTCATTCCACAGGATATCGGGAGGGTGCTGCTGAATATCATCAATAATGCTTTTCAGGCTTGCTCGCAGAAAGACCTTCCAAGCCCCGATAGCTATCGGGGTGTTAGCGACGACAAAAGAAACCTGGAAGGTCTACACCCCCTTGTCACAGTTTCCACCAAAAACCTTGGCGACAAAATTGAGATTTCAATTGAAGACAACGGTCCAGGTATTCCCGATGCCATCAAAGACAAAATCTTCCAGCCTTTCTTTACCACCAAGCCGACAGGCCAGGGAACAGGATTGGGATTGAGCCTTGCTTATGATATCGTGAAGGCGCATGGTGGGGATCTGAGGGTTGAATCCGAAGTTGACGAAGGAAATCCCGATCCTTTCGGGAAGGGTAAAGGGAGTAAGTTTACAATTTTATTAAGTTGAAAAAAATAGGCATATGAAATTAAAGATCACCTTAGATTCCAAAATAATACTCTTGCTATCCTTGTCGGTGGTATTATTTTCCTGCCAAAAAGAAACCAATATTCCATTTCCGGAAAATGCCTCCGGTTTTGAGATTCCAAAAGCCATTCCTTTCGAAATGCCGGAAGGTAAACCTATAAACTGGAAGGTTTATCCACAGGACAGCATTCCAAAAGGGGTAAAAATTGGTTTTGATATCGATAAATTGCCTTCAAAACCTTTTTCAGTCAATGAATTCAAACCCCTCAAATCGCCCATTACTTTCACTTCAATTGATTGGGACAATCTCGAATCCATTCCTTTTCAAATGGATTCCATCAATAATTTCCCATTAAAAGTCAAAAAATTCATCCTTCCAGAGCCTATTGTTACCCTGGCCTCTATACCTTCCGTATGGACCGGTGGAACTTCAGCCATTGTGAAACTGGGCCAATCCGAAGGCTTGTTGGGCAATAAGGTCTTTACCATTATTCAGGATGATTTTGGTAGTATATGGATTGGCACAGAAAGGGGTCTGCACAAATATGACGGCAATAAATTCCTGACCTATAATTTCTTTGGAAAAGCTCCTAACGGCAACACAGAAGTAATTACAGATATGGTATTGGACAATCATGGTAGGTTGGTGATTTCAGGCTTGGAGTCTGGTATTTATCGCTTGGATATCACTTTGGGAATTGTGGATCATTATGTTTTTGAAAAAGGCTTTATCAGAATGGCCTTTGACCGAGCAGGACTTCTTTGGGGAGCGAATGGTGGGGTCTATATGCTGGACTTGGATAAGAAGTTGATTTCAGAAGTAGATCTTCAAAAAGAAGAGACGGGTTTAAATGCTGTCTTTGGAGTAAAAGAAGATAGTCAGGGCAATATCTGGATCGGATTTGGACAAAAAATAGGAATACTTGATCACGAAAGAAAAACCATTCGCTTAATCGGAGATTCTGAAGGGATTCTTGTCCGGACTGCCTATGACTTTACTGAAGACAAGTCAGGTAATGTATGGATCACCGCCTTTTCCCTGGAAGCTTTCAGCGTTTCCATTCAGAACCGCAGGATCCAAAAGGTAGGGGCTGATCAAGGGTATTTTGGTAGGCCAACTGATGTATTTGAGGATGATTATGAGAGACTTTGGTTTATTTCAAATGATACCCTCACCCTATTTGATACCAAAACATCAAAAATTAAAAAAGTTCATACTGGCTCAGCCATCAGAACTACCGGTTTTCCTTCCTCTTCTATGATAGGCAAGGAAGGTTTGATTTATGTTGGAACAGATAAGGACGGTGTGCTATTGGTAAATCCAAAGGGCATGCTTTCAGACAATTTTTCAGTCGAAAATGGATTGGAAAGCAATGATGTATGGGGGATACAGGAAGACTCCAAAGGGAGAATATGGATGGCCAATTACCGTGGGATCAATATTTATGATCCTGCCAAAGAGAAGCTTTCCCTCTTAAGGCTTCCCCAAGAACTTAGTACCAATGATTTCCGGCAATTGAAGAGAATTGAAGAGGATGTTTTTTTGGCCGGTATCATGCGGGGTTTTGCCATCATAGACGTTAAGGCCAAGTCCATCACCATTTATAACACTTTTGATAAAGGAATCGGTAATGCCATATTCAATGGGGTTAAAACTTCAGATGGGAAATATTGGATGGGAACCAATAGTGGGTTGCTGGTTTTTGATCCAGGTGAAAATTCCTTCAGAAAGCTTGACACAACCAATGGAATTGTATCTAATACCTCCTTTGTGGTGATCAAAGACCAAAAAGGTAAAATTTGGGTGTGCTCGGATTCCGGAATAAATATCATCGATCCAAAAAATAACACCAATGTGACTTTGCAAAAGAAGGAGGGATTGTTGAGTGATTATAATTCCATGGTTTTTGAGTCCAAAAGCGGGGAGATTATCGTCGGTGGCGATTTGGGGATTTCGATTTTTAACCCTAATAAAACTTCCATTACACATATTACCGCCGAAAACGGCTTGAATCCACCGGCTTTGTATGATCTCAATGAATTTGAAGGCCGGATCCATATCGGTTCTGAAAATGGAATCATTGTGGTAGAAAGGCCAAGAGCGGAAAACCTTGATCAAGCCTGGAGGATTGCCAATTATGACAAATCTGCCGGGATTCCCTATAATGATTACAATCAGGCCACTTCCTTTATAACCAAGTCAGGTCAGGTTTGGTGGGGGGCTTCTCCCATTTTGACCGTAAACCATCAAAATCCTTTTATTGACAGCTTGGCTCCAGTGGCAATAATCCAAGGGATGAATATCATGGACCAAAACCCGGTATTTTTGAAACAAAAATTGATTGAAAACCAGTTGTCTTTGGAAGACACACTATGGAACAGTGATTTTAGTAAAGGTTTTGTAAAAGGGAAATTGCCATTGGATTCCGGTTACCTATCACAAAACAAAATTCAATGGGACAGTATTACTCCTGGGTTCCAGATGCCGATAGGCCTAAAACTTCCCTACAACCAAAACTCCTTTAATTTTACTTTTGCCAACCAAACGGTTTTGGGAAGGGATAAAATTGTTTACAGGTATATATTGGAAGGAGCGGATGAATCATGGTCTGATGTAAGTGCGAAAAATGTTTCAAAAATTTACTATAACTTGATTCCGGGAGATTATACCTTCAAAGTAGCTACCCGTGGGTTCAATGGAATCTGGAGCGAACCGGATAGTATTCAATTTAGCATTTTGCCACCTTGGTGGCAGACTTGGTGGGCGTATCTAAGTTTTGCCCTTTTGGCTGGAGGATTGGTCTTTGTGGTGGTACAGGAGAGGTCCAAATACCTGAAAAGGGAAAATAAAATCCTGGAAGAAAAAGTATCGATCCGGACAGCTCAACTGAAAAAATCATTGGATGATCTCAAGTCCACTCAGTCCCAATTGATTCAGTCGGAGAAAATGGCCTCCTTGGGAGAACTTACTGCAGGCATTGCCCATGAGATACAGAACCCTTTGAATTTTGTGAATAATTTTTCGGAGGTCTGCCATGAACTGATGGAAGAATTAAAAAGTGAAAAGTCAAAGGAGAAAAGTGAAAGAGATGAAAACCTGGAAGATGAAATTATCAGTGATGTCATTCAAAACCTTGGAAAAATACACCACCATGGTAAAAGGGCGGATGCGATAGTCAAAGGAATGTTGGCCCATAGCAGGAACAGTTCCAGTCAAAAAGAAGATACAGACCTCAATGCCTTAGCAGATGAGTACTTGCGCTTGTCTTACCATGGGCTAAGAGCAAAGGACAAATGCTTCAATGCCCAATTTACTACAGACTTTGATCCTGAACTTCCAAAAATAGCTATAGTTGCACAGGATATAGGGAGGGTTTTGCTGAATTTAATCAATAATGCCTTTTTCGCTGTTAATGAAAGAAAGAAAAATGGAGAATCGGGATATAAACCCACCGTTTCAGTGAGTACAAAAAGTGTTAATGGTAAAGTTTTGATCACTGTCCGTGACAACGGCCTCGGCATCCCGGATTCCATCAAAGACAAAATTTTCCAGCCTTTCTTTACTACCAAGCCTACCGGGCAGGGAACTGGTCTAGGATTATCCTTATCTTATGATATTGTCAAGGCGCATGGGGGAGAATTGAAAATGGTGTCGAAGGAAGGACAGGGAACAGAATTCATAGTTATTTTAATGGTATAATTTGAAGACCATTTCAATTTTCTGATTGTAATTTTTTTATGTGATTATGCATTTACTTTGAAAGAACCATAAAACTTAATTCAGGAATTTTTGAAGGCTAAGATTTGTACTTTTTCTACTAAAAATGATAGGAAAGGTGGTGATGTAGCATTAAAAAAGAAGAATAGGAAATCAAAAGCATTTTTCAAGAACATTTTGAGAAGGTAAAAGCAGAAAATAGAATAAGAAAGAAACTAATAAATTAAATAACCTTCAAATGCCTTTCAAATAATTTTTACCTTACTTCAATCATTTTTTGCAGAATTTAATGTGGTTTATTTAATAAAATTAAAGTGAATATATTTAGAATGGCTAGTTTTGAAGTTTTATTAAGTTGATTTTTAGACTTTTCGTCAAAGTCTGTATAAAATTTAAAAAATTACCATTCAGCAACCTTATTCAAACTGATGAAGGAAAAAAAATCAAGAAGTCGAAAGAAAATTCTAAACCTGCTTTTTTGGATTTCTGCATTTCTGATCAACCAGAAAGGCTGGTCCCAAGAGTTAGAACCTATTGTAATTTCCGTTTCAGATGGATTAGCCTCCACTACTGTTCAAAATATTTTCCAAGACCGTTATGGCCTATTGTGGATTTCTACAGTCAACGGACTTCAAGTCTATGATGGGGTGAAGTTTCAGACTTTCAAAAATGTCCCTGGAAATCCCAACAGCCTTATTCACAATGATGTAAGGAATGTATTGGAAGATGGAACAGGAGATATTTGGATTGCTACGAATGGAGGTATCTCAAAGTTTGACAGGAAAACCCGACAATTCCAGAACTATCGGATAGGTGACCAATTAAATAGGTCAGTTATTGGGGAGGAATTTTCTGAGCTGCTATTGGATTCTGAACAAACCCTATGGGCCACTTCTTTTTCCATGGGAATTGTCCGCTTTAATCCAGAAAAAGATAAGTGGGAACCTGTACCAATGGCATCTGGTGATCCCATAATAGTCGGTGCTTTGGCTCTGGCTGAAGACAAAAACGGAGGAATCTGGTCGGGTGCAAATAGCCAAGGATTGATTTATAAACCCAAAGGAGAAAATGCCTTTTGCTCCATACCAAAAAATTTATTGGGGGAAATGGATTTTTCTATGCAAGAGAATTTGATTACCTCCCTTTTTGTAGATCATAGCAATACCCTTTGGATAAACTCCAGAAATGGGGTTTTTAAATTCAACCCAGAAACAGGTTTTTTCAAAACCTTAGAAAGATACAATGACCGATTATTGGACAACATAACGCTTCATGATAAAATAGTTGAGGATCAAAAAGGAAATATCTGGATTGCGAATAATATTCATGGGATCCTCAAATTCAGCGGAATTTCAGACCATTTTGAAAAGGTCAGAATAAAAGGGAGCCCAGCTGTTATTACTCTTACTTTTGATCGGGATGGGATTTTTTTGTTTGGAACATATAATGCCGGATTGCTAAAATTTGACCCAGAAAAAACTTCTTTTTCCACTTTTTTAAATAATCCGGAGGATTCCAATTCCATTAGTCCCAATGGAGTATTCGGACTGATGGCTTCTAAAACCAATCCGGGGATAATTTATATAGGAACCCGCGGAGAAGGCCTGAACATACTTGACAGTAAAACCCAGGTCATTGAAAAAATCAGAATTAATTCGCAACATGGTATTTTCGGTGCTTGGGCCTCCATCAGAGGAATATCAGAAAGTGCGGACGGTTCACTTTGGTTGGGAACTTGGGGAGATGGGCTTGTGCATTTAGACCAAAACAGAAAAGAGATTCAACGATATACTTTTGACCACTTTTTAGAAAATAACATAAAAGTCAATCGGATTAGGGTTCTGAAAATGGACCAGGAAAATAATTTGTTTGTTGGTACTGACTTGGGACTTTTTAAAATGAATTTGAAATCTGGTGAAACAAAAAACATTCTGGACCATAAATCCAAAACCTATCCCTCAGAAATCTTAAAACAGCTAAATAGCTGGTTAGAAAGTGATCAAAAAGTTGCAAGCATAGAAAAGGTAGGAAACTTTCAAAACCTGTCGCAACAATTAAAAATAGAGACGGAAGGAAACTATTTGGCCGTCATGGTGGGTGAAGGGTTAAATGAATCAACATTGTCAGATTTGGGCTGGATAGAAAATGCAAATGGGGACACCCTCACTCATTATTCCAAGTCGTTTAATAATTCTTTCTACGCTGGAGGGAATGAAAAAAATAGAATTTACATAGAACCGCTCCAATTGTCCTCCGGGAACTATACATTAAAATATGTTTCGGACGACAGCCATAGCTACAATTCCTGGAATGAAGCCCAGCCCACTTTGACAGATTTATATGGCATAGCGCTTATTAAAATAAATAATATAAATCAGTTTGAACAAATAAAAACCCTCCTTAAATCTGTCCAAAATCAACCTGCTATCGGAGGATCAAGTATTTATGATTTGGAGATTTTTGACAATTTCCTTTGGGTTGCAAATAACTCAGGACTGGACAGGATCAATCTGTCTTCAGGAGAAATCTTAAATTTTGACCATTTAATCAAAGACAAAAATTATCCTGAATTAACAATTTGGGAGCTTTTCTTGGATAAAAATCAGAACCTGTGGCTATGTACCGAACAGGGGCTGATTAAAATCAACCAGAAAAACAATCAGGGGATTCGCTATACAGATCAGGACGGACTTCCTACCAACTTCATTGAAACTATACTGGAAGGTGAAGATGGTAATTTATGGATTGCCACCCAAAGTGGAATTTCTCAAATGGTAAACAACGAATCTTTGGGCATTTCCACCTTTATTAATTACTATGCCTCGGATGGTTTGGGTGGAGACAGTTTCATTTCCCTTGCAGCTGACAAAGGAAGTGACGGAGCCTTGTATTTCGGAGGAGCACATGGGCTGACGGTGATCAGTGGATCTCAAAAAGAATCCAAAGCCCCTGAAATTCTAATCACAGACTTATTGATTTCTAATAGGTCAGTCTTTTCCATGGATACAAGATCCCTACTGGAAAACCCTCTGTTTGATACCGAAAGCATAACCCTATCCCATGACCAAAACAATCTGGCATTCGAATATGCCGCAATACATTTCGCTGATCCCCAAAAAAATCAATATGCCCATATGCTCAAAGGCTATGATTTGGACTGGAATTATGATAACCGGAATTTCGCTTCCTATACCAATCTAGAACCTGGAAAATATCAATTTCTGATCCGGGCTTCCAATGCCTATGGGGTTTGGACCGAAAAGCCTAAAGGCCTTGAAATCATCATATTGCCCCCTTGGTGGCAAACTTCTTGGGCTTATTTGGGTTATAGTTTCATTTTTGTTCTTGCCATTATCGCAATTGACCGTCAAATGCGTCAAAGGTTGCTCGCCAAAGAAAGAGAAAGAAACCGAGAAAAAGAACTAGCCCATGCCAAGGAAATAGAAAAAGCATACAGCGAACTCAAATCTGCTCAGGCCCAACTGATCCAATCCGAAAAAATGGCCTCTCTTGGGGAATTAACAGCCGGCATCGCCCATGAGATTCAGAATCCGCTGAATTTTGTGAATAATTTTTCGGAAGTGAGTGCGGAATTGGTGGAGGAGATACAAGATTCAAGACTCAAGACACAAGACTTAAGACCCAAGACAGAAGAGGACGAAATAGAGGATGAGATTTTGGAGGATATCAGGCAGAATCTGGAGAAAATCCAGCACCATGGCAAGCGGGCGGATGCGATAGTAAAGGGAATGTTGGAACATAGCCGAAAAAGTACAGGAGAAAAGGTGCCCACGGATATCAATGCCTTGTCGGAGGAATATCTTAGACTTTCATACCATGGGATGCGGGCTAAAGACAAGTCCTTTGATTGCAACTACCAAACAGACTTTGACCCGAATCTGCCAAAAGTGAATATCATTCCACAGGATATCGGGAGGGTGCTGCTGAATATCATCAATAATGCTTTTCAGGCTTGCTCGCAGGCAGACCTTCCTAGCCCCGATAGCTATCGGGGTGTTAGCGACGACAAAAAAAACCTGGAAGGTCTACACCCCCTTGTCACTGTCTCCACCAAAAACCTTGGCGACAAAATTGAGATTTCCGTCAAGGATAACGGTCCAGGTATTCCCGATGCCATCAAAGACAAGATCTTCCAGCCCTTCTTTACCACGAAGCCGACGGGTCAGGGAACGGGATTGGGATTGAGCCTTGCTTATGATATCGTGAAGGCGCATGGAGGGGAGATTAGGGTGGAATCAATATCAGGCGAAGGGACTACTTTTGTCATCCAATTACCTATAGCATGAAATATTAATCGTATCCCATCAGACAGTTCCCGAGTGCAGGGTAGCCCAGATTTCTTTGTGCCCGCCCAATTGCATTTTACTCCGTAACGCCTGTGCAGCCTGTTGACCTGATTGGATAGTGCCGTCAATATATCCTACATTACCACCAAAATCAATCCAGTCCCCACAGAGGAACATGTTGTCAAAACCACTGGCATCTGCCTTAAGTCTGTAAATGGCACTGTTTGGTACGGAAAGGGTATAATGATCCGTAGGCCGCACATTGGCCCTGAAGAATTGGTTACTGTATCTGGTATAGCCATCCGGGGAATTTTCAATATCAGCCAGCAACTGGAAATTCAGACCTTGTGGATAAAGGTAAGTAGCTCCTTTGGGCCAAAACCAGGCTGCATTATCATAAAGCCACTGCTCAAAGGCAGTTTTTAGCCTTTCATTTTCTGAGGACTGATAGCCGTGGTCCGTGAATGGAGGTAAGGGTTTGCGCAGTAAGTAAGGGCCTGTAAAATAAGCCAGGAACTTGGGTTTTTGCGCTGCAGGCCAGTTTTCATTGGGCAACACCAATGAACTGTCCAGCCAGGAATACATAGGATTTTGATAGACGACCACGTTGGGTGCACCGTTTTTCGGGGGAAGACCCCAAGAGGCACGGTCAAATCCTAATTCCTCCAAGGAAGGTAAAAACCAAAGTTGCGCTGATTGGGTAGGGGTTGTCTTAACATTTTCTGCCATCAGTTTCCAGCGCTCATCTTTCTCAATAATTTCGCTGCAGATGGTTTTTAGGGTACCCACAGGTATGCCCAAAATCACCTCATCAAAATCGATCCCTTTTTGTAATTGTCCTTGTTTGTAATCTGTCCAATCCGCCCAAGGATCCTCTAGGTTTACTTTCCCCGAAATTAGTTTTTTAGCATCTTCGGGATTGAGTTGCTCATATAAAGGTTCAGCAGGCCAGGCGCTAAGCTTGTCGTTCATGATTTTTTTAACCGGATTGTATTCAGGAACAGCAAGTTGAACCTGTTCTGCATACGAAATACTTTCAATACTGCCTCCTTCAGCATAATGCACCTGTTGGATCTTATGGAAAAATTTAAACTGTACCCCCCGATGCTTGAGCACCTCATACATGGGCATTACCATCACTTCACCTGTGCCATAGACCATTTGGTATACAAAAGAACCTTTATACCCTACCGATTTGGCAAAGAATTGCAATGCAGTGCCGGCTGCTACCGCTCCTCCATTTTCATTAACAAGGTTGGCAAAAGTACCGGTATAAAAAAAGCGGACAATTACCGAATCAACCAACCATTGTGGGGCTCCCTGCAAGCCAAGCCATTCGCGGTAATCGTAATTGTTTATCTTATCAAAATCGAATTGCCGGGTTTCTGGGTTATAAACATCTTTTAGAACACCTTTAAGATTGTAATAGGCAAAACAAATGCCCAAAGCGATATGCCTTGCAGGTGTTTCTCCTTCCTTATAGGGCAAACCCTCTTTTTCAATATGTTTTACATATCGCTCTAAGATTCTCAGGATGAGACTATGTTTTTTGTGAGTATTGCCGCCATCTGCTTTTCCATCTTTTTCCAATTCCTCAATAATTTCATTAAATTCCTTTTTGACACTACTGCCAATAAGTCCCGCCAAGGGTTTGAAAAGTGAAGGCATACAACCTTCTTTGGTTTCAAGGGTAGAAGAAGAACCTGTTTTATAATCTGGAAAAAAATGATCCAAGACCCATTTGATCAAAGAACTTTCATTTTTTGCATAGGGACTTCCCAGTAACATTTCCAACGTAAGGGCTATACCTTTTCTGATGACAGCCCACATGGGCAAGGGGCCTCCGATTCCAGGCTGCTCTGTTGTTTCAGGAAAAATTAGGGGCCAATTGCACCATTTGCCCAATTCGGGAATAAACTCTGTCATTAGTGTGGTATTATTGGCAATTAAACCATCTTTAAACAAATCCTGCAAAGGGCTACCAGGTGCAAGTCCTTCTTTTTTTCGTTCATCATAAACGCTTCTTAACAACCGGAAGGTGGTGTCATACCATCCTTGAAGGATATGTATACCATGTTCCTCAATGCGATCACATGGACCTCTACCTGTAGCTGTTTTTCCACCAAGACGCCAACCCACCTGGTATAAGGTAATTTCATAATGATTTTGCCAGCCCTCATAGTCAGTGAGTTCATAGGCTGCAGAAAGAGAGGCCATTCCTCCACCCAATATGATGATTTTCTTTTTTGAGGATTCCATTTTCTATTGTTTATGAGAGTGATACATTTTTGTTTTTAAAGAAAATATTCCTTAACCATTCCATGATGCGAATTGCCAATCCTTTTTTTGGGTTTGGCAAATTTTCCCCATAAGGATAGGAAGGGCGATGGTTTTTGATGAGACCATTCAGTGCAGGTTGGTTATTCCATTCCGACGCCAGTTTATATAAATGACTAAGTTCAGGTTCAATCAGTACATCATCCATAAATTGGACTCCTAATTCCCCGAGATTGTGAGTTGTTCCCATCACCATTTTTATTTCTTTCTGCGTCATGGGGTAGTGTTTTGGATAAAAGGCATCAAAACCCGTTATGAATTTAACAGCCTCACCTCGGGGATCGCCTAATATTTTGCCCAGTTTGGCAAACAAAAAATCACCCTCTACCATCGATTGAGCGAAAAGCAAGCGATAGAGTACCATATTGATAAATACCTTTTCTGGCAATGATTCTTTATCAGCTATTTCCGGATATTTCAGATATCCGTCAATAATACTCGAATTATGTGCTCTGTACCAAGTTGAAGAGCTTGGGTTTACAATGAAATCAATCCATGCTTGCGCTGGGGCTGGCAATAAATCTTTTTGTAATCCTGATTCGAAAGCTTTGGCTCCTAATTCGGAAAGATAAATAAACCAGAGATTGACGCTGCTCCACCATTCGCTGCCGGAAGGTACCGCATGCGGGGGGTGAAGTACTGATCTTTCTTCCCATTTCAAAAAGGCGATTTCTGCATCCCCAAAACCAAAAGTAAAAAGTTTACTTTCCCGACCATATTTTTTATAAAACGTTTTCCTTGATCCAAGGCGGGCTTCAGGACTATCTTTTAGGGTTTCCACATATCTCCAAACCTCTTTTTCCAATAGCTCTAGGCTGCTTTTAATCATTTATCTTTAAATTTCAGGCTTTCAGTTCAATATATAAATAAATCTTATTGTATTTATATGACACAACACATATTATTTATACATTTATTAAACCCAACCCTCGAACTTAAATGAATAAGACACTGTGCATTTTAATAATTTTTCTTTTTCAGTTTTCAAATGCAAATGCGCAATCCATCATTCCCCTAAATAACTCTTCCAATTGGCGTGCAATAGGTAAACAAACTACTTATTTCCGTGATTCAAAAAACCTTGATATTCAAAGTGTACTGAACCCTGAAATCCAAGCCCAATTCCAGCCTTACCAACAGGATAATCCCAATTTTGGAAGTACAGAAGATGTAGTTTGGCTAAGATTTACTATTGAAAATGAATTAGATGAGGATTTTTACCTCCAAATAGGCTCCGCATTTATTGATAGCATTACCCTGTATGCTATTTCAGATGGGCAAATCAGAGAACTTCAGGTATCAGGGGATAATTATGTGTTTTCACAAAGGCCTGTAAAGGTTACCACTTTTCTTTTCCCTTTGAATCTTGAGCAGGGAACTCAGCAGACTTATTTATTAAAACTTAAGACCCTGCAGCCTTTTTTCTTTACCCTTAGGGTAGGAACCTTGTTGGCTTTTATGGAAGACACCCATAAATTGGACTTTATACAGGGTATATACTTGGGGTGTATGCTCCTTATACTTTTCTACAATCTCTTCCTATATTTTTCAACAAGGGAAAAATTGTATCTTTATTATGTTGGATATGTGGCAAGTATAACCTGGTTTATGTCCACGGTATATCAGTATGTTTTTGAATTCTTATGGCCGGGAAATCCGATTATCAATCAATTTGCGGTTGCTTCTGCAGCAGCCACCATTTTGACCGCCACACTTTTTACCAGGGAGTTTTTGCATACCAAACAGCAGGTACCCAGGTTGCATACCTTTTCATGGATGTTCATTGGAATGGGTACCCTATCTTTTATAATGGTTTTTACACCTTTAAAAATTCCGGCACTCATGCTTGCCCAGGCGGGTATTATGCTCGCAGCGATTTATTTCCTGATTACAGGTATTGTTGTTTACCGGAAAAAATATAAACCTGCAAAATTTTATCTCGTGGCCTGGATTTTCTTAATAGCTGGTTTCATCGCTGCAATTTTAGAAACGGTCAATGTTTTGCCGGTGATGTATTATATCAATGCCATGCAGATAGGCTCAGCTTTTGAAGTGACCCTTCTGTCCCTTGCTTTGGCTGACCGTATTAATGTGTATAAGCAGGAAAGGGAAGAGGCTCAGGCGAAGGCACTGAAAGCAGCAAAAGAAAATGCGGATTTGGTGTTACAACAGAATATTTTGCTGGAGCAAAGTGTAGAACAACGTACTAAGGAGCTTTCAAAGTCATTGCATGAGCTCAAAGCCGCTCAGGCTCAATTGGTACATAGTGAAAAAATGGCATCCCTTGGGGAACTAACAGCCGGAATCGCCCATGAAATCCAGAATCCTTTGAATTTTGTAAATAATTTCTCTGAAGTCAGCAATGAGCTGATAGATGAAATGACGGAAGAACTAAAACATGGAAAAATAGAAGAAGCCAAAGAAATTGCGTTAGATATAAAGACCAATTTACAAAAGATCAACCATCATGGAAATCGTGCTGATGCAATAGTAAAAAGTATGCTAGCACATAGCCGTGCCAGTGCGGGAGAGAAAGTTCCTACGAATATCAATGCATTGGCAGATGAATATCTCCGTCTTTCCTATCATGGTATGCGGGCCAAGGACAAGTCTTTCAATGCAGATTTTAAAACAAATTTTGATGCAAACCTTCCCAAAGTGAATGTCATCCCCCAAGATATTGGGCGTGTATTGTTAAATATCATCAATAATGCTTTTCAGGCCTGTGCGGAGCAATCCTCTAAGGGTTCTGATCCCGATGCCTATCGGGGCTTGGGGGATTTCAAGCCCATTGTCACCGTTACCACAAAATCTCTGGGAGACAAAATTGAGATATCGATCTCAGACAATGGACCAGGTATCCCCGATGCTATCAAAGACAAAATCTTTCAACCTTTCTTTACTACCAAACCAACAGGGCAAGGAACCGGACTGGGATTAAGCCTTAGTTATGATATCATTAAGGCTCAAGGAGGAGAGCTTGAGTTAAATTCACGAGCTGGACAAACTACGTTTAAGATTGTTTTGAAGATTTGAATCTTTAAGTGCTACCTTTGATAAGGGATGGATTTCCTGGCGGTTATAATTGGATTTAATTAGACTCTTGTTTGATGGGAGAAAAAGTTTTTCCCTCCCAAAATCAAATGAAAATCAGAGATCTCCAAAAATTATCCGCTCATTATGATTATATTCAATCGATGAAATTTTATTGAATTTAGGATTAAATTGAAAGGAAGCGTTAATGATAAACCTCGGAGTTGACATAAGTACTGGAATTGTTTTTCAACTAAATTATTTGACGGTCAAATGATGTCGTGTAGGGCTATTCTAATTTTATTTTTGCTTATTTTTTTCATTTCGGTAAATGGTTCCTCACAAACCCCGAGAGCTGACAGTCTATTGAGAGTAATTGACAACTCCGATGATGACAGTTTAAAAGTGAGAGCTTATTTGGATTTGGGCCAGGAAATAATGAATTCAGACATCAATCAAGCTGTACATTACCTTGATGATGCCATTCTTTTGGCACTTAAAATCAACTATAAAAAAGGATTGGCGGATGCATATAATGTACAGGGCAGGGCATTGGCCAACCAAGGAAATTTCCAGGATGCAATTTTTATTTTCAAGCAAGCTCTTACCGAATACCATGAGCTAAATGACAAAACCGGTGAAGCCAATATCTTAAACAATTTGGGTTCAATATATCATCGAATGGGCAACAGTACCAAAGCCTTGGAGTTTCATTTTCAATCCCTCAAAATTTCTGAAGAATTAGGAAATAAGATAAGAATAGGAACATCTTACAACAATATTGGTACGGTATTTCAGCAATCTGAAAGTACCCTTGATGATGCATTGGAGTCTTATAAAAAAGCATTGGCTGTTTTTGAAGAAATTGATTATGAAACTGGGGTATCTACAGTGGCCATGAATATAGGAGAAATCTATTTTTTGGAATTTAATTATGATTCTGCCTTACACTATCATGAAGTGGCTTTGGAGCTTTGTGATGGCACTATTGATGCAACTTTTCCCCTTACCCAAATGGGAGAAATTTATGGTACGATGGGTGAATATGAAAAAGCCTTAAGTTACCACCAAAGAGCTATGGACATAGCCGAAAACCTGGATGCCAAATTTGAACTGACACAAAGTCTCATAGGCTTAGCGAAAACACTAAAGAGGCAGGGTCAATTTCAACCAGCAATCAGAACTTTGGAAAGGGCAAAAGTTTTAGCTGAAGAAATCGATGCTAAACCTGAATTGAAAGATGCATATGAAGGTTTATCGGAATTATTTGCACTGGTTGGAGATTTCAAAACCGCCTATAATAATGAAATCAATGCCAAATCGGTAAAGGAAGAAATTGCAAAATCCAGCACAGATGATATGATTCGAAAGCTTCAATTTGAATTTGAACTGAGCCAAAAAGAAGCAGAAATAGAATTGCTCCAAAAAGACACAGAACTGAAAAATGCGGCTGTATTCAACCAACGAATTATCATATTCACCTCATTGGGAGGATTACTTTTGTTTATTATCATAAGTATTTTCCTTTTCCGAAATAACCTCAATAAACAAAAAGCCAACAAACTTCTCCAGACCCAGAAAGAAGAAATACATGCCCAAAGGGAAAAAGTAGAATTTGCCTTAAACCAATTAAAATCCACCCAGGCCCAACTGATCCAATCCGAAAAGATGGCTTCTCTTGGTGAACTCACCGCTGGTATTGCCCATGAGATCAAGAATCCGCTGAATTTTGTTAATAATTTTTCAGAGGTAAGCTATGATTTGCTACTGGAAATACAGGAATTAAGGAACAAAAAACAATCGCTTACTCAAACCAATGGGTATGTGAAATCAGAGGAGGATGAATTGGAAGATGAGTTGTTGAATGATATCAAAACAAATCTGGAAAAAATCACCCGTCATGGACGTCGTGCGGATGGAATTGTCCAAGGGATGTTAGAACACAGCAAATTCAATATGGGGGATAAAGAATCAACTGACTTGAATAAACTGTCCAATGAATTTCTAAACCTTACCCATCATGGATTCAAAGTTAAAAATAAAGGTTGTGAAATTAAATTAATCACTGAATTCGACTCTTCTCTTCCAAAAGTTGATGTAGTCCGCCAGGAAATTGGGCGGGTGTTCTTAAATATTTTCAATAATGCTTTCTATGTTCTTAAAGACTTGTCGGCCAAAAAATCGAGATCAAATGAAGATTATCAGCCGACACTTACACTGACAACTTCAGGATATACCACGCTAAAAGGAGGCAAAGGAGTGAAGATATCAATTGCTGACAATGGGCCTGGCATCCCTGATTCCATCAAGGACAAAATTTTCCAACCTTTTTTTACAACCAAACCTACAGGAGAAGGAACTGGCTTGGGACTGAGTTTATCTTATGATATTATTACAGCTCATGGGGGAGAATTATCTGTAGAATCAAAAGAAGGTGAGGGTACTGTTTTTGTGATTAAATTGCCATTGATGTGATTTTTTTGAATACTTTTTTGAAGTAGTGATTTGGGATTTTTTGATTCAAATTTAATCGCAAACACAGTAAAGGTGAGGGAGAAAAAATTTCTGAGAATTTATTATCTTTTCGTTGACTAAACGAAAAAGAAATTGACCAACCACCTTTACTTTAAAAATATATTTCAGATCAGCCAATGGCTTCCTGAATACAAGTGGAGTTTTTTCCGACTGGATTTAATTGCAGGGATTACCCTTGCTTCCTTTGTGTTGCCGGAATCTATGGCCTATGCAAGTTTGGCTGGCCTGCCATCTGAGGTAGGGATTTATTGTTGCATAGCAGGAGGCTTGTTATTTGCCTTGTTTACAACGGGTCGTCAAATTGCAGTTGGTCCAACATCAGCCATTTCCCTGATGGTGGGAGCCTCTGTTGCAGTGTTGTCAGGAGGAGATTTGGGAAAAGCCATTGCGATAGCTTCTCTTACTGCTTTTGCCATTTTTGTAATTTCCCTGTTGGCTTATTTGTTCAAGCTGAGTTCACTGATGAGTTTTATCAGTGAAAATATACTCCTGGGTTTCAAGGCAGGAGCAGCACTTTCGATCATTTCTACACAGCTTCCTAAATTATTTTCCCTTCATGCTGAAGGACCTAATTTTTTTTCGAGAATTTACCATCTGATCATCCAAATTCCAGAATCAAATCTGACAGTTTTGATTTTTGGAATTACCGCTTTTTTGTTGCTTCGTTTGGGCCATCACTTTTTTCCAGGCAGGCCTGTTTCTTTGTTGGTCGTTATCGGCGCTTTAGCACTGTTTACAATTTACCCACTGGTGGAACATGGATTTCATATGGCAGGTGAAATCCCTTCAGGCTTACCTGAAATCAAGAGACCCAGTTTAAGGTTTTCCGATATAGATGGAATTTTTGGGCTCGCTTTGGGTTGTTTTCTGATGGGATACGTGGAGACAGTGTCTGTGGCACGGACCTTTGGGGAGAAGAATAATTACCAAATAGATCCACAACAGGAATTGCTGTCTTTGGGAATGGCCAATTTAGGAACAAGTATTACCGGTGCCTATCCCGTAGCAGGTGGATTATCGCAATCCACTGTCAATGATAAGGCAGGTGCAAAAACACCCATGTCTTTGATTATTTGTTCTGTTGTCCTGATACTGATTTTGATGTTTCTGACGGATTTATTGAAAAATCTTCCAGAAGTACTATTAGCAGCAGTCGTGTTGGATGCTGTTTTAGGCCTTATCAAAATCAAATCTCTTAAAGAAATTTATTCCATTCAAAAAAGTGAATTTTGGATTGCAATGGTAGCGGTCTTCAGTGTTTTGATATTTGGAATATTAAAGGGAGTATTGATTTCGGTGGTTTTTTCTATTCTTAAATTAATAAAAAAATCAAAAAATCCCAATATTTCTGTTTTAGGGCTTATACCAGGTACTGAGGTGTATTCTGATATTGAAAGAAATCCGACAAATTCGGAAATAACAGGAATTAGAATCCTTAGGGTGGAATCCAGTATCCTTTACTTCAATGCTGATTTTGTGGAGGACAGGATCTTGGAACTCTGTAGTGATCCAGCTATTCTTACTGTCATTCTTGATCTCAATTCTTCCCCTCATGTAGATGTTACAGGAGCAAAAATGTTGTTTAAAATTTCCGAAAAACTCAGAGAAGAGAAAAAAGAATTAAAAATAGTGGGTGCAAGAGCCGAAGTTAGGGATATTCTTAGAAAACTTCATCTAGAAGAACAAATTGGTAAAATTAGTAGGAGGGATACCATACAGGATATTGTTTCTAAAGTTCAGGGAGGCCGACCCTGAGAAACATACAAGAACAAAGAAGAAAAATATCGAACCACAATAGATACAAAAGGGACACAAAAGGGCTGGGATAATCTTCCCTTTGGGCAATATCCCTAAAGGTCCTTCTATTGTTCACTATGTTTACTTTTGTGGTTCGAAAAAACCTGAATCCAGGCAATTTCATGCTAGCCCTGCATTACCATAGGAGGTCAAAAAAACCACAACAGATACAAAAGGAACACAAAAGGGCTGGGATATTCTTCCCTTTGGGCAATATCCCTAAAGGTCTTTCTATTGTTCACTATGTTTACTTTTGTGGTTCGAAAAAACCTGAATCCAGGCTATTTCATGCTAGCCCTGCATACCATAGGAGGTCAAAAAAACAACAATAGATACAAAAGGAACACAAAAGGGTTGGGATATTCTTCCCTTTGGGCAATATCCCTAAAGGTCCTTCTATTGTTCACTATGTTTACTTTTGTGGTTCGAAAAAACCTGAATCCAGGCAATTTCATGCTGACCCTGCATTACCATAGGAGGTCAAAAAAACCACAATAGATACAAAAGGAACACAAATGGTTGGGAAATCATCCCTTTGGGCAATATCCCTAAAGGTCCTTCTATTGTTCACTATGTTTACTTTTGTGGTTCGAAAAAAATACTAAAGGTTGTTTTAATTGGGGAAAATGACTTTAAGAATTTATTAAAAAAAGGACTGAAATATGTGGTTTATCAACTTTCCCCTAACATTTTTTTGCCTTTACGGATAACTTTTTTAGCTTCAGCACCTTTTAACACCTCTCCGGTATTTTCCATCCAGACTATGGCTCCAGTTGGACATCTTTGAATAGGAACCTGAGTCTGATGGTTTTTTGAATAATCAATAAGGGGTAAATTATTGACCATGCTGATTAAGTTTGGAGCATCCATGGCGCATTTGCCGCAGGCAGTGCAGCCCACTTCGCAATCTTCCAACACTCCGTCCCCTGCTTCAAGGCTTTTGCAGGCAACCCAAAGCCTATGGCTTACCGGGTGAATGGAAAACAGATCTTTAGGACAGACTTCCACACAATCCCCACAGGCGGTGCATTTAGCCTCATCTACCACCGGCAGTCCAAATTCATTCATGGAAATGGCATCAAAATCACAGACTCTTTCGCAATCCCCTTTCCCAAGGCATCCCCAAGAGCAACCCTTTGAGCCGCCTGAGACAAGAGCTTCTGCCCTACATGTGCTTATGCCATCATACATAGCGCGGTTGATGGCCACATTAAGGCCTCCTGCACAGGATAATCGGGCCACCCTTTTTTCTTCAGAGCCGGCATCTACACCCAAATAGGTAGCTATAGCTTTTCTTCCGTCTTCACTGCTTACGGTACACTTTCCGGGAAGCATTTCCCCTTTGACCAAGGCTTCCGCAAATGGCCGGCATCCCGGATACCCACAGGCACCACAGTTGGCATGGGGAAGCATGCCTTCCACGACATCTATCCTGGGATCTTCATAAACATACAGCTTCTTGTTGGCAATGGTCAGCATCAATGCCAGCAAAAGTGTCAATCCTCCAAGGGTGAGTAAGGCGATTAGAATGGTCATGATAGCTCCTCCTTCTTCAATTTCAATAAAATTTTCAATGTCACGTATTCAGTTATTCCGACAAATTTTTATTTAGTAACCAGTACGATCAGCCACCGATGACAGGATGTAACTAGTACATTGTACCAAGTACCAAGTACCAAGTACAATGTACTTTTTACCTCTAACTTTTCACTTCTGTCACCACTTCCCACTTTTCACTTCCCATTCATCACTCATCACTTCCCACATCGGTCATCTGGAGATGTTTCGCTTCACTCAACATGACGAACGGTCCCATTCACTATTATCAGAAATTCAACTCTTTCAGAGTTGGGTGTGAAATTGTCCTATCCCTTTTCTCATGGGTTTCACCCATGGCTAATCAAATTAGCCCCCTTTAGGGGCTTTCTTTTAATTTTAAAATCCACATCCTCCTTCGATTTTTAAAAGGAACCAAAAGCCGAATTTTACAAAATAACCCAATTACTAATTACCAAGATCCAAGTACAACGTACCAAGAGTCATTTATACATTAATTCATAATTCTTAATTCATTGTCACGTCCTGAATTTACTTGACACTTTTTTTATTGTTTTTCTTATGTTTTCAATCCTCTTAAATGCCCAATAGCCCAAGTAAGGAAATCTGTCAAGGCCGGAGCGAAGCGACGTTCATATAGCC
>NZ_JBHUIV010000008.1:0-43936 GCF_042683085.1 Shivajiella indica
TGGCCTTAAAATTAACTTATCCACCGTTATCAACAAGTTATAAGTCTCCCCCCAGACCCCCCTCAATGTTGATAGTAATAATAGCTTTATTAGAATATTTATATTTTGTAAATCTAAAGGCCGGCAGGCAGGTTTTAAGGTTATAAGTTAGAGCCGCTATTAGGACATGTTTGTTTGCCTGTTCCATGCCCCTGCTGTTGATTTTGCGCATGTTGAGAAAGTTGATCAGTGTTAAACAACGTGGTTGAAGAATATGTTGATTTGGAAACAAATTCTACTTAATAATTGTATAATTTAATGAAATATATTATTATTAAATATAATTTTTAATGAAGCTATGAGTCTCATAAAATCCATATTGAAAGAACTAGTAAAAGTTTTTAACTCATATCTTGTCTCCAATACGGATGTAATGAGTCCTGAGGTTAAAGAAATAATGGCTAATCCTGAAGATAGGAAAAAGTATCTTGAAGCAATTAATACCCTTAAATCCAAAGAGGCGGCTGAAGTGAAAATTAAATTGTCAACCAAAAAAGAAATGACATTAACATTAAATCATTGACATTTTTTAGATGGATTTCAATATTACTTTTTTTACACTTGTCTACATTGTTTTTTTGATCATTCCAGGAGTTTTTTTCAAGAGGTTTTACTTTCAGGGCCACTTTAATAAACAGTTTCAGTCAGGATTGTATGCAGACAGACTTATCACCAGTGTTTTTTGGGGAGCTATTATTCAGGTTATTACCATCCATATTTTACTTCATTCAACCGGGGATAAATTCTATAGTTTCAGTGAAGTCATAAAAAACGCATTTTTAAGTATTTCTAAAAATGACTTGCCAAATGGGGGAAATCAACTATTTACTTTTGCTTCATTATATCTCATCGGATCAGTTGTGTTGGGAGGGTTTTTGGGGCATTTTTCTCATCAATTTATCCGGAAAACAAAGCTTGATCTTCAATATGCAGTCTTAAGGTTCTCAAATAAATGGTATTACTATTTTACAGGAGATATTCTGTATACAAATGAATTTAAGTATAAAGTGTCCAAAACAGGAAAAATAGCATCTACAGTGGTGGATGTTTTAGTTGATTATGGAGAAGGCGAAAACATCTTATTTACCGGGACTTTAACCCAATATAGTCTGGATTCAAATGGAAATTTGGAAACATTATATCTGACAGGTACCAGCCGTTTTAAAAAGCAAGACAATGGCAAGATTGAATTAAAAAATATTCCTGGAGATTGTTTTGTTATACCTTACCAGAGGGTATTGAATATGAATATTGATTATGTAATTGAAACAAGTTCAAAGGAAAAGAAACAAGGAAGAATGAAGAGGATACTACTTGGATTAATTTCGGCTTTTCTTATACTGCTTCTACCAGTTATAATTGTAGTTCCATGGTTTTCTCAGGTTGGTGTTTGGCTTAAATTAAGTTCCATAGTTTTACTTTTATTGTCTTGGTTATTTTTTATGGTTGGTTTTGTAAATCTTGTTGATCCAAAAGCCGCTTTAAAAGGGAAAGGAATTGCTTTAGCATTTGTTTTATTTTTGATTTTGTTATTATTTGGCTTATCCCTTTTGGGAATCTTTGACCATGTAATTGAATTGGTATTTTAAAAAAATCTTTCTGATTGATTGGTAACTTTTAATTAGAGATATGTTAATCTCACCCTTTTTGTTTTTTTAGGGTTAATATTTATTAATAGCGAATCCTAGAAAGAAGGAAAGTTTAGTTCTATTGTTGAAGGAGATTTCAATTTCCCATTCGAATTTTGAAACTTTGTTTGTATTATCGTTAAAAATAAAGTTTGTATAAACTTTATTTTTAAATTTCCTACATGATTCCAATTGAAGAAATCCAACAAAAGTATGGAGTGGAAATGGCCGTAGTGGTACTAGCCTGTAGGGTGCATTTTCAGACAGCTGAAAAGGGAGAACTGCAGGATTTTATCGATAAGAATAGTATTAATTGGGATAAGGTGTTGGATATTTGCTATATGCACCGGATCAGGATGTTGGTCTATAGGATTTTTTTGATTGTTAATATTCCTGATACCACCCAGCAATACATCAAAGAAGACAGTTTGCATTTAGTACAGCGTAACTTCAAACAGGCATTGGAGTTAGAACGGATTGTTACTTCTTTGGAGGCAGAGGGAATTAGAACTATTCCTTACAAGGGATTAGCTTTTTCAAAGCAATTTTTTGGTGATATTGTTTCCAGAGAATCCAGTGACATTGATTTGATCATCAGGCCAGAAGATCTCAAAAGAATTGATACTTTAATGATAGGTCAGGGATACAGGGGTGAGTTTAAAGAGGTGCTGGAATATCTAGGGAATAATTTTCAATCCCGGTATAAGGATTATATTATGGGGAAATTTCTTGGAGAGGAACACCAGTTTTCTGTAGAATTTCACTGGAGTATAGTGGAAAAATTATGGTTGGTAGATTATCAAATCATTCAGGAAATGCTCTACAGAACAAAGGGAAAGGCAAAAATTTTGAAAGCAGAAGTTGATTTACTTGACCCCAATTCCCATTTCATTTTTATCCTACTGCATCATTGCATTGAAGATGTTTTCCATTCTCTTAGGGAAATGATTGATCTTGCCCAAGTAGCTTCTCAATCACATGTTCAAGTGGATTGGGAATATATCCTTAACACACTCCAAAACATGCGTTTGTCAAATGCTTTTCTGATGGCCAATAGGTTGATTTGGGAATTATTTGGCCTTTCACTTGGAGGAATGCGGGAGATGGCTTCACTTGAAAAGGCCGATAAATTTTTAGGCAGGATACTTTTAGCCTATCCAATGAATCCCCATGCGCCATTTGATTTGGGACTTCATCAAAAACGACTGCTTCTCCGGGATAATTTTCTTTATCAGGTAAGGTCTGTTGTGTCAATGATACAAGACAGGTTTCGACCTTCAAAGCAGGACATTGTTAATGTCAAGTTGCCGAAAGGGCTATTTTTTATATATGGAATCATTAAACCCTATAGAACCTTCTTGGATTTTTTTACCAAATCCAAGTAATTCAATAGGTTATAGATTTTTCAGTTCATTTTGATCCAATTCATGGATTTTTAACCTGACTTCCTCACTTAAGCCAAGGTAAAGATGCCTGAATTTGAAGAAGTTTTTCCCATAAGAAATGAATATTTCTTCATTTTCTTCAATATCCCTTATGGCAGTCACCGTCATGGTGAGCCTTTCAAAATCCACCACTCTTTTGGCATTGGGTTCCTGAAAATGATTGTAAAGACTCAAATACCCTAATCCCATGTAAGTCGCAGGTCCGTATTCAATATGGTAATCTTCCGGGTCCAGGATGATATAATCCAGTAGTACGGGATCGTTGATCATAGCCAGCCGATTAGCCAGTCTGAGCAATTTTCCTTCTTCAATAAGTTCTCCTTTATTGATTTTTTTTCCTGCAAATACGCCAAATCCATGTACGGGTGATTTGCGGATTTCAATTTTTTGAGAAGCTCCGATATATTTATCCGGAAGTAAATCAAAATTTACTTCCTTGTCCTTGGTTTTGTAGATCCGGATATTGTCATTTTCGAAAGAAATCGAACTTCCCTTTAACTCCGGATACTTTTCCAGAATCTCCTCAATTTTTTCTATAAATTTATCTTCCTGCATGAAACTGCTTTTGATTTTTTTGGATTCAACAAGGTTTTGGTGTGATGGAAGTATTTTTTGTTGTTTTAACAATTGGCCCATTACGGCTTGATTGAGCTTATCATTGATTTCCCAGTGTCTCAAGTACCCTGCTGCATATTCAAGAAAAATTTCTTCATAGGGTTGGATGTCCCTCAAGGCTTTGATTTGAATGGCATTTCTTTCGTATTGGGTAACAACAACAGCATTTGGGGTATTGGAATGGTTATAAAAGCTCAAATACCCAAATCCAAAGTAAACCGGTGCACCAAAGTTTTTGCACATTTCGCAGGTGCAAACTGCTCCACTAAATGTTCTATAGCTTAATGGAGGGTCTCTGTTTACCTGTCCTGGCCTATGAAATAACCTGACTGCTAAACTTTCTTCAATGATCTCATCTTTTTCAATCTTGCTTTTTGAATAAATCCCAAAGCCTTCGGTGTCAGATTTTTTTACTTGGATTTTTTCAGGGACATAAATTGGACTAATTTCTTTTTCCCTTAGTCTTAAATAATCATTTTCTATGAGCGTTTTATTTCTGGAATTATAGCTATAATTTGTATATTGAGCAAAATCAAAAAATAATTTATTTAATTCTCCAGATGCCGGATCAAACATAAATTAATCTTGAAAATGAAACTGTTTAAGACAGGATTAAGTTTATGATTAAATACAAAATATAAAATTTAATCAACAGCTATTTACAATTGTGCCTGAATTATTGTCGACCATACACATATTCGTTCCTGCGCCAGTAAGTGTCTCAACAGTCATTGCAGGCCCCATTCCATTATTAATATAAATATTCTCTAATTTTGGTTTTTTCCAAGTCTTCTTCATATTATGCTAAATAAATTTGGATTATAAGTACATGCAAGTAAAGGATTTTTTCTTGTTTCTAAAATATTATTTACGGAATTTCACTTTTTATTATCTGACTCTTCGGAATCATGCACGTATCAATTGGAGGGCCTCGGCAAACTCGGCCACCGGAACTTGAATTAAATACTGGGGGGAGGGAAGAAATGCGGCAAAGCCGCATTTCTTCCCTCCCCCCGATTTTCCAAACCTAAATTCCGTTCCCCGATGCCGATGGCTATCGGTACGAGGGGAACTTAAACCAAATTTAATTCTCCTACGTGTAGAATTGAGGATAGTCAGATTTTATTATACTTATAAGTGGTCGAAATCCCTAAAAATTTTTCTTTAGGTTAAATTATAAAATTCCTGCTTTAGGAATTGTAATTGAAATAAAAGCAAAAAATTCCAGGAATTATTCTTTATCAAATGGATAGAATTATGGCAGATAGTTTATAATTCAATCAACAGCTATTTGCTATTGTTCCTGAGTTATTTGAAACCATACACATTCCCATACCGGTAAACATTAACTCTTCAATTGTCATAGCAGGCCCCCTACCATCATTGATAAAAATCCTTTCTAAACTTGGTTTTGCCCAATTCTTTTTCAAAGTCTAATTAATTATATTTTTTTTACTAATTATCCGCAATTATAATATTTTTTCTCATTTGTATAATCTTATATTCCTGAATTTCACATTCACCTGTAATAAAAAAACCACAGGATATGACCCATGAATGCCCAAGGGTTTTATTGGATTCATCTTTTTTAAATCCCACCTGATGTTCATAAGGTATATTATAATAATTCAATAAGTAAACAGCCTGCCAAGCCTGATGCCTGCATACATTTTTCCATGGGATATATTTTACCGCCAACCTGATTGCCTTATTAATATCCAAGGCAAGCTGTTTTTGTTCATCGGTAGGACGCGGGTCGATTTTTTTTATTTTGTCAAAGTAATGGGCATGGGCTTTTGGTGACCTGCATAAAAACAAAATGTTCCTGTAAATTGACAATATAATTATCCATGCAAAAATTATTTTTTGCCTTTTAGATAACTTTATAAAAGTATCTATTTTACGAATGATCAATTTTGAAAATAAATTTTTTGTCCAATAATTCTTTTATTACATCTTCAACATCTTTTTGACAGACATCTATGTCAACTTCGTATGTTTCGGTAAGAATTTGAATGATTTCATGGATTCCTTTTGACTCCTGTAATAATTTAAATACTGTACAATAGGTCTCATTTAAATTCAAATAATCACTCGATTCTAAGTCAAAAATTACCCCCTCTTCACCTAACTCGGTAAACAGGACTTTATCCTCGTTTATATTATAAAAACTATTTTCCATATATCAGGAAGCCATCAAGCTTGGATTATTTGTTTGGGTATTGTTGCTCAAGAGAATCTCTTTTTTGATCTGCTCAGCAAAAGAGTCAAAGGATGATTTTTTGTCAGGTCTATTGGCTAACCAAAAGTTTGTTGTTCCGGCTATACTTGTTACTAATTTGAATAAATCTGCCTGCATGTTTAATTTTTCTAAATAAGAATCTGCGTAATTGTTTTCCACCAGATACTTAATACTTTCTACCGGCTTTAATTGTTTAATCCAAATGTCTTTACCTGAAATACTGAGAAAAGTGATCCCTTTCACTCTTAAGGGGAAATCATTGAATGTACTATGAAAATAAATCCCAAATTTATTGATATCTGAAGCATATTGAAAGGCTTGATTTCCTTCAAAAAGTCTTTGCTGTTTAAAAGTGGTGGGCCATACTTTTAATAAGGGGAAAGAAGGTCTTGCAAAACAAGTTCCATTCTCTACGTAAATCAAAGCAGTATCATCTGTAAATATCCTATAACCTTTTTCACTTAATTTCAGGGCAGTAGTGGATTTTCCTGCACCAGGGTCACCTGCAAAAAGCCAACAATTACCTAATTCGTCTGCTACACCCGAAACGTGAAACGGAATTTTGCCCTTTTGGACAAGAATGGCTGCTAAACAACTGGATCTGAAATGAAGTAATACATCATTAAATTTATCCGTAAGTGGTTCAATGATTACTTTATTATTGTTTTCAATGTAATACTTTGCCACATCAGGGATATGTAAGAAATATAAATTCCTGTCCAGGAAGATATTGTAACCCTCAGTTTTTTCATTTTGTGGGAACTCCCTTACTACCTTCCCCAATTCAACAGAAAAGTCTTCTTTAATTACTTTTGAGGGGGCAACGGACTGAAAAGAGTCAATTTTTATGGCAGATTTACAAATCAATCCATAAACCTTATAATAATTCATATTTGCCATTTTTTCCATGCTAAATTACTATTTAAACATGAAATTCTTAAACAAATAAGTGTATTTTTTTTACATTTTATTTAATATAAAATGCAACCCAAGGATAAGAAAAGATTTTTCAGTCAATTTGGGGGAATTGCAGATTTAAAATTTGACGAAAATTCTATTTAAATGTATTTGGGAAGGAATAAATGTTTGACGGTTAAATTTTAGATAGAAAAGGACGCATTTTAAAAAGTTCATTCATTTCCTATTCTCTTTTGAAAACTCTGGTTTTGGTATAATTCAAGAAAAATACCCTCTTTTTTGATCAATTCCTCGAAGTTTCCTTCTTGAACTATTTTCCCTTCTTCCAATACATAAATGTTGTCTGCATCCTTTAGGTTATATAGCCTGTGGGTTATCAAAATGATTACTTTGTCTTTTGCTTCATTTTTGAAATTTCTAAAAACTTGTGTTTCCGTGATGGCGTCCATTGCGGAAGTCGGTTCATCCAAGATAATGACCCTGGGATCCCTGTAAAATGCTCTTGCAATGGCTAATTTTTGCCACTGTCCGCCGCTGAGGTTTTTCCCTCCTTCAAAAATTCTTCCCATTTTGGTATGTATACCTTCCTCCAAACTGTCAATAAATTCTGCTGACTGTGATTTATTTATCGCTTCTTTCAATTTAGTGTCATGATCTTCTTTTGCTTTCTTACCCAAGCTGATTATATCTTCAATGCTGAAGTAATAATTTTGAAAATCCTGGAATAGAATCAAGGAGTTTTCTCTAAAAGAATTATGGGATATGGATTCGAGCAATTTGTCACCTATATAAATGGATCCATTTTCAGGGGAATATAAACCGGCCAATAACTTAACAAAAGTAGATTTTCCTGATCCATTTGCCCCGACGATACCTATCACTTTTCCTTGAGGAAAACTCATGTTTAGGTTAGATAATACTACCTTATTAATATTTGGATAGGCAAAACTTAGGTTATTTACTGTGATGCTGCAATCGTCTTTTGGGAACAAATCTTTGTTTTTTGGATTTTCCATTGGATTCTGGATGTCCAAAAAACGGAAAAGATCATTTAAAAAAATCCTTTGCTGGATTAACTGGACCAGGGAATTCAGGAAATTTTTTAAGTTGGATTGCATGCGCTGCACTCCTTGTATATAAACTACCAATAAGGAAATCTGTAAAATCCCGAAAAAGGCCTGTTTGGCAATCCCAATAAGGATAATAAATAGAACTGTTACTTCTGCTATTTCAGCAAGGATTGAGTATCCCAAGAGTCTGCTTTGTAGATTTTTTTTCTCTTGATAAATTAGTCTTCTGATATCATTAAATCTTTTCAGCAGCGCTTCCCCGAAATTGAGCGTTCTTATTTCCTGGGCAAATGATTCTTGAGTTAAAATGGTATGGTAATAGCTGGACTCCCTTTCGGCAGGGATTGTTTTTCTCTCCAATTTATAAAGCATATACCCACTGTACCATTTGATACTGGCTAATGGGATGGCAATCAGTAAAATTATCCAAGCATATACAGAAATCAAGGAAAAAAAATAACCTAATAACAGTGACAAACCCAAGAGGTTGCTGAAAGTATTTAATATGACCTGATGAAGAAAGGGTAATCGGTACATTGCCTGACTTTGTGCCAGATGAAGGGAATCATGGTACCGATGGTCTTCAAAATAAGCAAATGGAATAACAATTGATTTTTCAATGATAATGGACGCGGTTTTATCAGTCAGTTTTTGCTGGAAAAGTTCAGTAATGTAACTATTGAATTGACTTATTACTGTGGTTAGTAATTGTATTCCCAATAAAATCAGCATCCAAAAAAGAACATTTTGATACGTGGTCCCTTCTTCAATAAGCATATCAAAAAGGTTTTTGGTAGCATATAAAATTCCTAATGGCAAGACAGATTGTATTAAATATAATATCACCTGTAAAATAAACATCCCTGTGGAGGCATCCCAAAGCAAACGGATGGCCCGCTTGTAAGCGCTGAAAGATAGTTCCTGAAATATTCTTTTAATTTCCATTACCCTGGCCAGTTAAGGTTGATGATGTAATCTATTTCTTTCATGGTGGCTACCCTGTCTTCTTTTTCTTCTCCATAGGAGAAATTCCGGCTAAAAAATGAATTTTCATCGATCATCAATCCTGTATGGTTTATTATTTGGTAATCTTTTAGAGCATTGATTTTTGTTTGGCTGTAATAATCCCAAAAAGCAAGGGTGTAAGCATAACCTGCCTTATATTTCAGTCTAATACTGTCTGGTAAAATTCCTTTACAAACGTTTCTAAAGAGGGCTCTGGAAAAAGGTTTGGGTTTAAAAAGATGATTAGGCAGGCTATAAATCAATTGAATCAATCGAATATCTGCCAATGGATATACAGTTTCAATACCGTATCGAATCGCATAAAGGCCTTCAGATTCCGTTCTTTGAGCGGTATGGTATCTCAAGAAGTTATTTTTTATAAATTCTTGAAAGTGAGGATAAAAAGCAAATGCCTCCTCTTTTAATTCTTTATGGAATTTTGAATTTGGTTCCAATAAATCCCAATCGGCGAGCGTAGAGGCATAATTTGGGTAAACTGAGCCACTTTTCCTGTATTTGAAATAATTTAGGATATTTAAAAGTGCTCTAAATCTAAAATCAAAAAGATACTTTATTATACCAAAAAGGTTTCTATCAGATAGGTAGTCGAAAAAATAAAAATATCCATCATTAGAAATTGCTTCATCCCCAGGGAATCCGCTGAACATTACTTCCGTGCCTTGGTTTTCTCCTGCGTATTTAAAAAGGCTATCCTGCCAGTAACTGTCACCGTTTTCAATTCCGCCCATTACTTCATTTCTGGTATCCAATTCTTCAAAAATATCTTTGTAGTGAAATGCTGTAATCAAATGGTGGTTTTCTGGAATTAATCCTGCGTATTTCACTACCTCCCATTGATGGTCCTTCTCGTCGATTTTGGTTTTTGAAAACTCAATCGTTTTTTCGTCCAGCGCAAATCCATAAGTATGGAATTGGTGTTTATCTACCATTCTAGAGGCTAAGACAGTAATTGCTGAGGAATCAATACCTCCACTCAGCTGGCTTCCAATTATCTTTTTTCCTCTAATCCGGCATTTGACAGCTTCTTCAAAGTAGGTTCTGACCAATTGGTAGAAATCTTCTTTACTTTTGAATTTAGGGATTTCGATGGGGGTCATCTCCCAATATCTTATTTCATTAACTTTCAGGTTATCAGTAAGAATATAATGGGCTGGTTTAAGTCGTAGGATGTCTCTAAAAAAAGTTTCTTCAACTTTTGGAGTAAAGTACTTTAGTTCTTTAGCAATATAAACTTCATTTAAAACCGGTTTGAACGGCAAGGCTTTTTTAATCATTGGAATTGTGCTGGAAAAAATCAGGACACCGTTAGTCTGCATGTAAAAAAGTGGGCGGACACCTACTTGGTCTTTGGCTAAGAAAATTTGTTTTTTTTCTTTGTCCCAGATCACAAAGCTAAAATCCCCTATGAAATGCTCAGTGCATTTTTCCCTATATTTCATGTAGGAAGTCAAAATACATGCCTCATCGGATGCGGAATCTGTTAAACCCAATTTTGGCATTAATTCTTTCCTATTGTCCAGCCTGACCCATCCTGCGAAAGAAAGGTTTGGGAAAAGTAATTCCAGGTTTTCCGGTCTTTGGGTGTTAAAGTCAATCAGAAAAATGGTTTCGTTTTCGGTGATGGGGTTTGGCAAAATACTGCCCATATTTTTTTTAAACTCTTGGACAAAAGTGTTGATATTAGTTGCATCAGGGCTTAAAATGCCGAAAAAACCTTTCATAAGGATGGGTTAGGGTATTTGTTAATGGAATTTATAGAGGTTAAAGATATTTAAAAGAAGGGAGAATATCGAGGGATTGAGTGACGAAGGGACAGAGAGACTAAGTGACTGAGGGACGAAGAGACTTAGATAGAGGAAAAGTCGGATTTCGGTGTTTTTTAAGTTCAGCTACTTCTCCAGAAGCAGCTTTCGGTAAACATTAATGGAGTTCTGTTCCGCTGCTTCTCCAGAAGCAGCTTTCTGAAATTATTACTGAATCATGTTTCTGGAGAAGCAGGACAGCATCAGCACAGAGAATCAAATGGCAAAGAGAAAGCTCCGCATTTTAAAGTTAATGACGAATAACATACCTTCCTTCTTCACCTAGGGTTTTGAAAATTAACCACAGATTAATACAGATAGACACGGATAAAAGCTTCGCTTTTTGGTTACACAAAAGGTTGAAGTTGAAAATTGATTGTATCAGTCCTGTAGGGACTGCCTATTGGTAGCCCAGGGTGAGGGAGGAACGACCGGAACCCTGGGTTAAATCAGCCAGCCCGGTTCCTGAGTTGGCGCAGAGAGTGGAATCAGAGAATGGATGGGATCGCCGACGATAAGTAATGTGAATTTTTAGGAAGCAGTAAGGAGACTGCAATGATGGGGTCCAAGCCTGCCTGCCAAAGCATTCAGGCAGGTCACAGACTTGAACAATTGGATAGCTGCGCTTTTGAAAGTTGACCACGAATTACACAAATTTCACGAAATAATAAATTGGTAAAAATTGATGGTTGAGTATCATTTGCCGCTTTGTTATTTTCAGACTTTTTTGAATTTTAAGCACAAGCGCTTTCGAATTACACGGATAAAAGCTTCGCTTTTTGGTAACACAAAAGGTTGAAATTGACAATTTATTGAATGAGTCCCGAAGATCCTGTCTTCCGAATAAGGCAGGACCACCTATTGGTAAACTCACCTGCTACTGTTCAGCTACTTCTCCAGAAGCAGCTTTCTTAAATTATTATTGGGTCCTGCTTCTGGAGAAGCAGGACAACGTAAATCCAGCTTCCGGAGAAGCAGGACATCGGGACCTTAACTTAATGGTTCAATCATTCTTAATTCAAAATTCTTCACGCTACATTTTATAAAATCCTTTACCTTTGACCTTAATACTAAGTTTTAAATCATGAGTCAATCCCCCAAAATCTGGCTTTCTTCCCCGCATATGGGTTCAAATGAACTGAGAAATGTGCAGGATGCTTTTTCGAGCAACTGGATCGCTCCACTTGGACCACATGTGGATGGTTTTGAAAAGGACCTGCAGGATTTCACAGGATCCAAACATGCTGCAGCCCTGAGTTCAGGGACTGCTGCTATCCATTTGGCTCTGGTCATTTTGGGAGTGCAACCCGGGGATTTAGTGATCTGTCAGAGCATGACTTTTTCTGCCTCTGCCAACCCAATCGCCTATCTGGGAGCAGTTCCGGTTTTTGTGGATTCAGAAGAAAACACCTGGAATATGTGTCCAAAAGCCCTGGAAGAGGCAATTTTGGCCTGCGAAAGCGGGAAGGTGTCAGGTAAAAAGCAAAAGCCTTCTGCCATTATCCCCGTCCACCTATATGGTATGCCAGCCAAGATGGACGAGATCATGGCTTTGGCTAAAAAACATGAAATCCCGGTAGTGGAGGATGCTGCGGAGGCCTTGGGAGCATCTTATAAAGGGAAAGCCTGTGGGACTTTTGGGGATATGGGCGTCTTAAGTTTCAACGGAAATAAAATCATCACTACCTCTGGGGGAGGAGCTTTGCTTTCCGATACGGAATGGATGATCAAAAAGGCCCGTTTTCTGGCCACCCAGGCAAGGGATGAGGCGCCACATTACCAGCATTCCCATATCGGTTACAATTACAGGATGAGCAATGTGCTAGCGGGTATTGGACGTGGGCAAATGGAAGTTTTGCCGGAAAGAGTGGCAATGAGAAGAAAGAATTTTGAATATTATAAAGAAGCATTAGGGGACCTGTCCGGGATTTCTTTTTTAAAGGAACCCGAGGGTTTTTATTCCAATAGGTGGCTGACCTGCATTTTGGTAGATTCCAAGCAGACCCGAGGAATTACGAGAGAACATATCCGTGAGTATCTTTTGAAGGATAATATCGAGTCCAGGCCCTTGTGGAAACCTATGCATTTGCAACCCGTTTTTGCCAAAGCACCCTATTTTGGAGGAAAAGTGGCTGAGGAACTTTTTGAGAATGGACTCTGTCTGCCCAGTGGGTCGAATTTGGGTGAGGAGGATTTGGAGAGGGTGGTGAAGCGGGTCCGGGAGGCGGTGTTGGTTGGGTGATGAGGGATTGAGGGATTGAGAGATGAAGTGACGAAGAGAATGAGGGATTGGGAGACGGATGTGCGAAATGACAAAGAGACGGAGGGACTGAGAGTTTGGGAAGGTTGGATGTAGGATGTCTGATGAAGGGATGTTAAGTTCAGATGCATCTCAATAAGCTTAGTTCTGCCGCTTCTCCAGAAGCCGCTTTTTAGTTCTGTTCCGCTGCTTCTCCAGAAGCAGCATTCTTAAATTATTATCTGGTCCTGCTTCTGGAGAAGCAGGACAGCATCAGCAGGGCAGAATCACCACAGAGAATCAAATGACAAAGAGAAAGCTCCGCTTTTTAATGTTAATAATGAATAACATACCTTCCTTCTTCATCTAGGCTTTTTCCAATTAACCACAGATTAATACAGATAGACACGGATAAAAGCTTCGCTTTTTGGTTACACAAAAGGTTGAAGTTGAAAATTGATTGTATCAGTCAGTTCCGCTGCTTCTCCTGAAGCAGCTTCCATAAATTATTATTGGGTCCAGCTTCTGGAGAAGCAGGACAGCAGTGACAGCAGTGACCTGAACCAGTCGGGAGACTTATCCAATTCGATGGTATAGCATGATCAGGTAATCATTGGAAAATCGACTTATTTTAAGTCTAATAAATTAGTTTGAAAATTTTTTTTTAATTAAGACGGACCCGTAAAAAATACAGTCTTTCATAAATGACATATATTTTAATGTTTTTCAATGGCAAAATGGCTATTTTCAATCAAAAAAACCTACAAATAATTCCTTTGTGAAATTTTGTTTTTTTGATAATTTTTTTACCTATTTGGTTCAGGATTATTAATAAAAACTTTATTTTACGATTTCATTTATTGTTTGGTTATGTATATTTATGGAGCTTCCGGGCATGGCAGGGTAATTATTGATATCATTGATTCTTTTGAAAAGATACACGGTGTATTTGATGACAACCCACATATTAAAGAAATTTTAGGCTATCCAGTGATCGGGGAAATACCGGAAAATTATCAGTTCAAAAGCGATCTTTTTATAGCTATCGGGGATAATGAAACCAGGATGAGGATTTCCAGGAAATTGAAATCCAAGGTTCGTTTTGCCAATATCATTCATGACTCTGCTATATTTTCAAAAAGGGCAGTCCTTGGAGAGGGCTGTGTGGTGATGGAAGGGGCTATTGTGAAAGTCAACTGTGTTTTGGGTAATCAGGTTATTATCAATACAGGGGCATCTGTTGACCATGACTGTATCATCGGGGATTATGTGCATATCGCACCACAGGCCACATTATGTGGAGGGATTACCATTGGAGAAGGTAGCCTTATAGGTGCCAACGCCATAGTGCTTCCCGGGGTAAAAGTAGGGGCATGGTGCACTATTGGTGCAGGAAGCATCGTGCATCAGGACGTACCGGACGGATTCAAATGGGTGGGGAACAAACTTCAACCTCCATTACTTCCGGTGAGTCAATAATTAATGAAATGATAATGTTAAAAAATTTGGCATGATTATTCGTGAATTTAATTTGCGTTTTTTCTTAGAATAAGGTAGTTTTCGGTAACTGTTTAGGCTAGTTGTATTTGGTGTTTAATTTTAATAAAGGTTGGCCCTAGTGTAAGAAATATGGAGTTTTTTAGAAATCTTAGAATTGTTCCGAGGTGGTTGATAGTGCTGATTGACACCCTGATTGTATTTCATGCGACTTTTTTCGCATATTTTGTTCGTTTCAATTTCAACTTTGACCAAATAGACAGATTTCAAATCCTGCCCAGTGTTTTTGTTTTCACAGGTTTTGTTTTGATCTCGATGTTGATTACCCGTTCTTATGTCGGGATTGTCAGGCATACAAGCACCGGTGACCTGGTCAATATGATGAAAATGTTGGGTTTGGCCCATGTCTTTTTATATGTTGTCCGACAGCTCAATTTAATTTATGGTTTCGAGGAGACCACCTTTTTTGTTCCTTTATCAGTTAGTCTGATTGCAGCTCTTTTATCTTTTCCTCTGTTGATCAGTTACCGGCTTTTAGTAAAAGAATTCTACTATTACATGAGTAATTCCAAACATAAGGAAATTGCCAAGAAGGTAGCGATTTATGGTGCAGGTGAAGCAGGAATTTTGACTTACCAGGCCCTTAAGAGCAATGCAAATGCCCAATGGAATCCGGTTGCTTTCATTGATGATGATCCTATCAAGGCCGGTAAATTGCTGGAAGGAAAAAAAATATATTATGGAACAGAAGGACTTAGGAAAGCTGTAGAAAAATCAGGGGTGGAGGAAGTGGTGATTGCCATCAATAGTCTAAGTTCAGCGAATAAGAGAAGGATTATAGATACCTGTTTGGAATTGGGGCTTCCCAGTAAAATCATACCTCCTGCCAAGGACTGGTTTGAGGTTGGTCTGAAAACCCAGGATATCCGGGAAGTACGGATTGAAGACCTGCTAAGCCGGGATGAAATCAATCTAGAAAAGGAAAATGTGCAGGAGTCCATTAAGGGTAAGGTTGTTTTGGTGACTGGGGCCGCTGGTTCCATAGGATCGGAACTCTGCAGACAACTCATACACTGCAAACCCAAAAATCTTTTGATGCTGGATCAGGCCGAATCTGCTTTGTACGAATTGGATCAGGATTTATCCCTCATCAATAAGAATACACCAAGAAGAGCCTTGGTTGCTGATATCCGTAACAAAAACCGGATGATGGAGATCTTTATTGAGTATAAGCCTGATTTGGTTTACCATGCTGCAGCCTATAAACATGTTCCTTTGATGGAAGAATTCCCTGAAGAAGCCATTCGGGTAAATGTAATGGGAACCAAAATACTCGCTGATCTATCATCCTATTTTGGAGTGGAAAAATTTGTGATGGTAAGCACGGATAAGGCTGTAAACCCCACCAATGTGATGGGGGCCAGTAAGAGGGCAGCGGAAATCTATGTGCAGTCTTTGGATTATCACCATCATTTCCAAGGAGATAATAGTCATACCAAATTCATTACTACCCGTTTTGGAAATGTATTAGGATCCAATGGATCAGTAATTCCTCTTTTTCAAAAGCAGATCAAAAGGGGAGGTCCTTTGACCATAACCCATCCGGAAATTACCAGGTATTTTATGACCATACCTGAAGCCTGCCAATTGGTATTAGAAGCTGGTTCAATGGGGGATGGAGGGGAGATTTACGTGTTTGATATGGGTGAACCAGTGAAAATTCTGGATCTGGCCAAAAAGATGGTTTTTTTGAGCGGGAAAAAGTTGGGACATGATATAGAAATCACCTATTCTGGATTAAGGCCGGGAGAAAAATTGTATGAGGAACTGTTGAATGATTTTGAAAAAGTAAAAGAAACCTATCATCCTAAAATCAAGATTGCCCAGGTTAGCCCTAAAAATTATGGCTATGTGGAGGAAATGTTCAACCGCTTCAAAAACCTGTTGGAAAATGGTAAGGAAGACCAATTGGTAACACACCTCAAAGAACTGGTACCGGAATTTATCAGTCAGGAATCCCGGTTCTCCAAATTGGATGAAGAAAAAAAATTATTGAATTGATTTTTTCTTAGTGGAGCTTTGTGCCTTGGTGAGAAAAAATAATCCCACAAAGCCGCGAAGAGTCACAAAGTTTTTTCTCTTGGTGGTACTTTGTGCCTCTGTGGGAAAAAAATAATCCCACAAAGCCACGGAGAATCAATAAGTTTTTTTTTGTGCCACTTGGTGTCTTGGTGGGAAAAAATATTCCCGCAAAGCCACGGAGAGTCACCAAGCTTTTTAAAAAATCATCTTTCCGCAATCCGAACTCAAACTTCCTATTTTTTAAAAGCTTTGATTCTGATAGAGTTCCCTGAATAACCCTTCTTTTTCACTAAGCTGCTCAAAACTACCTTCCTGCACCACTTTTCCTTCATCCAATACATAAATATGGTCAGCCCCTTTAAGGTTGTATAACCGGTGGGTAATCAGGATAATCACCTTGTCCAATACGTTTGTTTTAAGTTGCCGGAAGACTTCAGTTTCAGTAATGGCATCCATTGCTGAGGTGGGTTCATCCAAAATGATAATCCTCGGATCCCGGTAAAAAGCCCTGGCTACTGCCAGTTTTTGCCATTGCCCTCCACTCAGGTTCTGTCCTCCTTTGAAAATCCTTCCCATCTTGGTCATTACTCCTTCTTCCAGGGCATCAATAAAATCTTTGGCCTGGGACTGCTGGAGGGCCATTTGAAGTTTGGCATCATGGGACTTTTCCTGAATTTTACCTAAACTGATGATGTCCTCGATGGTGAAAAAGTACTTCTGAAAGTCCTGAAACAGAATCAGAGAATTGTCCCTAAAGTCATCCTGGGTAATAACATGTAAAGGCTTGCCACCTACGGTTATATTTCCTTCCTCTGCATCATACAGTCCTGCAAGAAGTTTTACCAGTGTGGATTTTCCCGAACCGTTGGCCCCTACTATTCCAATTACCTTCCCTTGGGGGAATTGCATGTTGATATGGGAAAGGACAGGTCTATGCCCACCCGAATAAGTAAAACTCAAATTTTCCACGCTCATGCTGCAATCCTTCAATGGGAATGGAACCGATTCGCTTTGATCTTTTCTGGAAACAGGGATGTCAAGAAACCTAAAAAGGTCGTTCAGGAAGATTCTTTGTTGCACCAACTGAACCATTGAATTGAGGAAGTTTTTTAAGTTTGACTGCATCCGCTGTACACCTTGGATATAAACTACCAGTAAGGAAATGGCCAAGGTTCCAAAAAATGCCTGTTTGGCGATGGCAATCAGAACCAAAAACAACACCAGTACTTCTGCTGTTTCTGCCCCAATGGAATACCCCAAGAGCTTTTTTTGCAGGGCTTTTTTTTCCAAATAAATGTATGAACGGATATCCTTAAATCTTTGCAGCAAAGCCTCACCAAAATTCAAGGTCCGTATTTCATGGGCATAAGTTTCTTCCGTGAGCAGATTATGGTAATAATTGGATTCTCTTTCTTTAGGAATGATTTTAGCTTCCAACCTGTATAACATATAACCTGAAAACCATTTCAGGATTGCCAGAGGTATTGCAATCAATAAGATAAACCAGGCATATAAGCTGATCAAGGAAAAAAAGTATCCAATCAACAAACTTAGTGAAAGGGCACTGTTGAAAGTGCTGAAAATCAACTGGTGAAGGTATGGAAGTTTGTAAATGGCCTGACTCTGTGCCAGGTGAAGACTGTCATGATAATTATGGTCTTCAAAGTAGGGATAAGGGATATGGATAGATTTCTCCAATATGATGGTAGAGGTTTTGTCGGTCAATTTTTGTTGGAGCAAACCTCCCACAAATCCATTCAATTGACCCATTCCGGAGCTTATCAATTGAACCCCTAAAAGGACCAGCATCCAAAAAAGTACTTCCCGGTATTCAGTGCCTTCCAATAAGATTACATCAAAGAGGTTTTTGGTGGCGTAAAGTGTCAACACCGGTAATGCAGCTGTAATAATTTGCAGAACTACCTGGAAAACCAACAATTGAGGGGAAGTTTGCCATAATAAATGAATGGCCCTTTTATAGGCAAAAATTGAAAAACCTGGCAATAGTTTGTCGAAATTCATTTTTAAATACCGATCCTTAAAATTAAAATTGACTTAATCAATTACTTAATCGAAACCTCTTTACAAAGAACTCTATTTAAATTGGACCATGAAAATATTAAAGGATCATGTTCCAAATATTTTTTATTCCAAGGGTTTGCTTGGGTAGTTGGATTAAATTTAAAAATGCCTTAAGATTAATTTTAAAACCTTAAGGTTATTTAATAGAGAAAAGAAAGTTTGAAAGTGTAGTTTTCCTCAATTGGAAATTGAATATTTATCATTGATCATTGGGAATTTTTTCCATTTACCTTAATCTTTACGGAATTTACCTCCCAGACACTTTATAGACACAAAAAAGCAGGTAGTGAAAGGCTGATTACTTTTCGTGACAGGGAAAAAAATAATTGACTTTATTTAAGTTTTTTTTATTTTATTTTTATTTCCATTTTTTCATTAAAATTGGCTTCAGGATTTGTTTTTTTTTAAAAAACTGCCTTCATTTGCTCAAATTATATTTTTATGGTTATTTTATTAACGGTATTAACTGCCTTTTTAATCGGATTCTTGTCCATGCCTGTCTTAATTGGTGCGTTTAAGAAAATGCAGGTGGTTGACAAACCCGGAGGGAGAAAAATTCACAAAAACGATACGCCCTCAATGGGAGGAATAGTGATCGTGCTGACTGTCTTGCTTACCTCTTTTATCTGGTTGGATCTGTCCCAATTGTTGGAGATCAGGTATGTCATTGCAGCTTTGGCATTGATGTTTTTTGTTGGACTAAGGGATGATCTTGTAGAACTTTCTCCAATACAGAAGTTAAGCGGACAATTTGTGGCGACCTTTATGGTTGTTTTTATGTCTGATATACGGATTTCCAGTTTTTATGGGTTTTTAGGAGTATATGAATTACCAATTGTAGTCAGCTATCTCGTTACTTTCATTACCATCATCGGACTTACTAATTCCTTTAACCTTATTGATGGCTTGGATGGACTTGCGGGAACCATGAGTCTATTGACTTTGAGCTTTTTAAGCTGGTGGTTTATTTCTGTTGGCATGGAAAGTTATGGGATATTTTCACTGATGATAGTTGGTTCTGTTTTCTCTTTTCTGGTATTTAACTGGCATCCTGCGAAAATTTTTATGGGGGATACAGGATCCTTGAGTTTAGGCTTTATATTATCCGTATTGACTATTCTTTTTATTGATTCCAACGGGACTATGTCCAGCGTTTCTCCCTGGAAATTCAATGCTCCCATTGCATCAGGAGTGGCTTTGATGATTGTCCCAATTTATGATACCACCAGGATTTTTGCTAGAAGGATTAGAAGGGGGAGGTCTCCCTTTGCTCCTGACAAAAACCATGTTCATCACTTTTTGATGAGAATGGGGCTTTCACATGACAAAGTGACCATTACGCTAGGTTTCATTAAGTTATTTTTTATTGCGCTTATATTTATTGGATCCCAGTATAGTGATTATGTGATGCTGCCCTTGATAGTGGGTACTGCGCTTGCCTTTGGAGCAAGACTGGATGCCGTAACCTTGAAAAAGGTCAAGTCTATCGCCAAAAACTCACCACCTGTTTTGAAAGGTAAATTTAAAAAAGCCAAGCATAAGCCAGTTCTGGATGAGAAAGTGGCTGAGCATATGCAAATGTCCGATAATTAATCATGAAGGGAATTGTATTGGCAGGAGGCTCCGGTACGAGATTGTATCCCATTACCAAAGGGGTTTCCAAGCAGTTGTTGGCGATTTATGATAAACCTATGATTTATTACCCTTTATCAGTCTTGATGTTGGCTGGTATAAGGGAAGTTCTTGTGATTAGTACCCCTGAAGACTTACCGAATTTTGAAAAATTGCTGGGTGATGGTTCAGAAATAGGGATTTCAATTTCCTATGCTGTACAACCCAAACCGGAAGGATTAGCCCAGGCTTTTATTATTGCCGAAGAATTTTTAGCAGGTGATGATGCCTGTCTTGTTTTGGGAGATAATATATTTTTCGGTCATGGACTTACACAATTACTTAAAAACTCCGTTGACAGCGTTACCAAAAAAAGAGAGGCTACCGTATTCGGATATTATGTCAATGACCCCAACAGATATGGAGTGGTCGAATTTGACAAGGAGGGAAAAGTGATCAGTATTGAAGAAAAGCCAGCCAAACCCAAAAGTAATTTTGCAGTGGTTGGTTTGTATTTTTATCCAAATACTGTTGTGGAAATAGCCAAATCCGTCAAGCCAAGTGAAAGAGGAGAACTTGAGATTACCACTGTTAACCAAACCTATTTGTCCCTAGGGGTATTGAACGTCCAGTTGATGGGCAGAGGCTATGCCTGGCTGGATACAGGTACCCATGAGTCCATGTTGGAGGCCTCCAATTTTATCCATACCATTGAAAAGAGACAGGGATTGAAAGTTGCCTGCTTGGAAGAAATTGCCTTTGACATGGGCTATATCAATAAGGAACAGTTACTGCGGTTGGCAGAACCTCTCCGAAAAACTGAATATGGTCAGTATTTGATCAAGAAAATCAGGGATTGATAATTACAAATTTCCAATTTCCAATTACCAATTACCAATTACCAATTATCAAGCTCCAAAATCCAAGCTTCAAATCACAAAATCCAAAGTCCAAAGTCCAAACTCCAACCTACAAATTACAAATTAGCTAATAACCGATTTTCACTTGTTCTGTTTCTCAACTACCTTTGCAGCAAAGAAGGTATAAGTGAAAGCAAGAACGTTAAAGAAAGACAAGGTCAATATTATCACTATGGGCTGTTCCAAAAATTTGGTGGACTCAGAAGTGCTATTGACCCAATTAAAAGGTAATGGTATAGAAGCCAGCCATGAATCCAACAGCAAGGACAATAATATTATCATCATCAATACCTGTGGTTTTATAGACAATGCCAAAGAAGAGTCCATCAATACCATTCTTCAATATGTGGAAGCCAAAGAAAAGGGATTGGTGGATAAAGTATATGTGACAGGTTGCCTCTCTCAGCGTTATAAAGATGATCTTGAGGTCGAGATTCCGCAGGTGGATGCTTATTTTGGCACCAGGGACCTACCCGCTTTACTCAAAAAATTCAAAGCAGATTATAAGCACGAACTGGTAGGGGAGAGGCTATTGACCCATAATGCCCATTACGCCTACATGAAAATTTCTGAGGGTTGTGACCGTCCCTGTTCCTTTTGTGCCATCCCTTTGATGCGTGGAGGTCATGTATCAAGGCCGATTGAAGAACTGGTAAAAGAAGCCCAGCACAAAGCAGCGAATGGGACCAAGGAATTATTGCTTATCGCCCAGGACTCCACATATTATGGTTTGGACCTGTATAAAAAAAGAAGGTTAGCTGACTTAATGCGGGCATTGTCAGATGTGGAGGGTATTGAGTGGATCCGTCTGCATTATGCCTATCCTACAGGATTTCCAATGGACGTGATTGAGGTGATGAAAGAAAGAACCAATATTTGTAATTACCTGGATATTCCTTTGCAACATGGATCATCTTCGGTTTTAAAAACCATGAGACGAGGTACCACAAGGGAGAAACAGGAAGAACTGATTCATTCTATTCGGGATTTGATACCGGAAATTGCTATTAGAACTACCTTGATAGCAGGGCATCCTGGGGAAGGGGAAACTGAATTTCAGGAAATGGTGGATTTCGTGGAAAGGATGAAGTTTGAACGTTTGGGTGTATTTACCTATTCCCATGAGGAAAATACCCATGCTTTTTCCATGGAAGATAATATTCCTCAGGAAGTGAAACAGGAAAGGGCCAATTACCTGATGGAAATACAGGAACAGATTTCTTATGACCTGAACCAGAAGAAAGTCGGGAAAGAGTTTAAGGTTCTGATTGACAAAAAAGAGAACGGCTATTTTGTGGGACGTACTGAGTATGATTCAGTGGAGGTGGACAATGAGGTATTGATTGATGCTTCCAAATATTACTGTAGGATAGGGGATTTTGTGCATGCGAAGATCACGGATGCCACAGAGTTTGATCTGTATGGAGAAGTTGTGAGTTAAGAATGAAGAGTCAAGTTAAGCTGCTTCAAGTTCAGGTGCTTCTCCAGAAGCAGCTTTAGTTAGTTAAACCAGATTTTCTGCTTCTGGAGAAGCAGAATAACGTTTTTGGTTCAGCTGCTTCTCCAGAAGCAGCTTATGTTATTTGAAACTAAGATTTTATTCAGAAGAATTGTAAGAATTAAAAAAATAAGATAAATTAGAATTAAATAATTTTTTCAACTATGAAAGCATTTCAAATTTCAGATCAAAATGCAATCTATTTTTTAACACTTACTATTGAGGGTTGGATTGATGTTTTTACTAGAAAGGAATATAAATTGGAAGTTGTTGAAAGTTTAAATTTTTGTGCAGAAAGGAAAGGTTTGGAAATATACGCATGGTGTTTGATGTCTAACCATCTTCATCTTTTATGTAGATCAAAAGAAGCATTTAAGTTGTCCGAAACCATGCATGATTTAAAGAAATATACCTCAAGAAAGATCTTGGAAAGTTTAACATCTGAGTCGGTTGAATCCCGCGCCTTATGGATGTTGGAATATTTTAAAGGTAGAGGAAATGCTCAAAATAGGATAAGTAATTATAAATTCTGGATGGATGGGCTTCATGCCATTTTGATAGAGACTTCTCTCTTTTTTGAACAAAAACTTCATTATATTCACCAAAATCCAGTTAGGGCTTTGATAGTAGAAGAACCTGAGGAATATATTTTCAGTTCGGCAAGAGATTATGCTGGAAGGAAAGGGTTGGTTAAAGTTGAATTATATTAATTAGAGATTCTGCTTCTGGAGAAGCAGAATAACATAAATAACATAAAGCAGAATAACGTCCTTGGTTCAGGTGCTTCTCCAGAAGCAGCTTTAGTTAGTTAAACCAGATTTTCTGCTTCTGGAGAAGTAGAATAACCTAAATAACCTAAAAAACATGAGCCGAGCCATTATTATAGCTTTTTTCACTTTTCTGACCATGACAGTTCAAGCCCAATTCTCCTACGACTTACAGGGCCACCGTGGTTCCCGGGGTCTGATGCCCGAAAACACCATTCCAGCAATGATCAAAGCTTTGGATTTAGGGGTGACCACTCTTGAGTTGGATCTTGCAGTGACCAAAGATGGGGAAATTATTTTATCCCATGAACCGTATATGAATCCGGCAATCTGTTTTACACCAAATGGTGAAGAGATACTTCCCACTGATAAGTCCCATAATATTTATCAGATGACTTATGCAGAGGTGATACAATTTGATTGCGGGACTAAATTCCATGCCGGGTTTCCGAAACAGGTGAAATTTTTTGCCACCAAACCGAAACTTTCTGATATGATAGATGTGGTGGAAAAGTATGTTACTGACATGGGTTTACCATTACCCAATTATAATATTGAAATCAAATGCATGCCAGAAGGGGATGGGGTATATCATCCCAACCCAGAAGATTTTTCCGAAATGGTGATCGCACTTCTTTCCAAAAAATTGAAACCTGAAAGATTTAACATTCAATCTTTTGATTTTAGGGTCTTGCAATATATCCATCAACATCACCCCGGGATTACTTTGGCCATGTTGGTGGAAAATGCGGTCAATCCTGAAGAGCAATTAAGGGTTTTAGGTTTCCAACCCCAAATTTATTCACCCTTTTTCCCTGCCCTGAACAAAGAAACTGTTCAGAAACTGCAACAAAAAGGAATGAAAGTGATTCCCTGGACAGTGAATAATAAAGAACAAATGGAGAAACTCCTTGACATGGGAGTTGATGGGATTATTACAGATTATCCGAATTTGGCTCCTGTTAGGTAAACGATGATTATTGAATTGTACTAATTACTTTGTACCAAGTACCAAGTTACGATGTACCAAGTACTAAGTATGGTGTACAAAGTTGCTAAGGCAAAAGTAAAAAGAGCCAAGGCAAAAGGTAAAAGGGGAGATGGATTGACTCAGAGGCGTAGAGACGTAGAGACGAAGGGACGAAGGGAAAGTGGAGAGTGATGAATTTTTAGTGAGGAGTGGAAAGTGATGTGTGATCGATGAATATTGTTGGGTAAAGAGCCTAGTTAAAAGGAAAAAGGAAAAAGGCAAAAGGTAAAAGGAAAAAGGGAATAGGAGTAATTAAAGAAATCTTCCAGCATATTTGGTTGAAAGTTTTCTACTTTTTCCAACCACTCACCAATCTTCTTCTTTTACTGATTAAAATAGTTATTTTTACCGGTTTAAAATTCTATAAGAATGAAAATACTGGAAGTTGCCAGCCCAGCCCAGGAAAAGGAGTTTATAGCAATGGCCGTCAGGTTATATAAAAATGAGGAGAATTGGATTAGGCCACTGGATAAAGATATTGAGGGGATTTTTCATCCCGAAACCAACAAATTGTTTAGAAATGGAGGAAAAGCCAAGCGGTGGCTTTTGGTCGATGATCATGGAAATACCATAGGCCGTGTGGCTGCCTTTCTCAATCCTAAATGGAGAGAGAATCAGCCGACAGGGGGGATGGGTTTTTTTGAATGTATCCATGATCAAAAAGCTGCTTTTCTACTTTTTGATACCGCCAAAAAGTGGTTGCAGGAACAGGGCATGGAAGCAATGGATGGTCCGGTTAATTTTGGGGAAAGAGACAAATGGTGGGGACTTTTAGTGGAGGGTTTTTCACCTCCAAATTATAATATGCCTTGGAATTTCCCTTATTATCAGGATTTTTTTGAAGCGTATGGATTTGAAATTTACTTTAAGCAGTTCACGTATATGCGTCCTGTAAAGGGTGTTGGATTTGATGAGAAGATGATTGAAAGGGCAAATAATATCCTGGGTGATCCTGAATATATTTTTCGACATATCAAAGGTAAAGAGCTCGCTGAAAAAGCCCCACTGTATTTCATGGATGTTTACAATAAGGCATGGGCAAGACATATGGGAAAATCCCTGACCGTAAAAGAAACCCAGTTGATCTTTAAACAAATGAAGCCTATTATGGATCCTAGATTGGTTTATTTTGGTTTTTATAAAGGGGAACCCATTTCATTCTTCATCAATATTCCTGAAATCAATCAAATATTTAAATATGTCAATGGGAAACTTGATCTGATAGGTAAAATTAAATTCCTATGGCATAAATTTTTCCATCCACCAAACAAGATGCTGGGTTTGGTTTTTGGAGTAATCCCTGAATTCCAGGGAAAGGGAGTAGAATCTGCCATGATTATGGCTTATAATGAACAATTCGCAAGACATGATTCATTTTCCTATAAAACAATTGAGATGAATTGGATAGGGGATTTTAACCCCAAAATGATGCGGGTTTGTGAACAGTTGAATGCAACGATTTATAAAACACACCATACCTATCGGTACCTCTTTGATAGGACAAAGCCATTTGAGAGGCATAAAGTGTTTGAATGAAACAATTTAAAATTAGCCAATTACAAATTACCAAATAAAAAATAATGAAGAAATACGATGTGACGGGGATAGGCAATGCCCTTGTGGATATAGAATTTAAAGTAACGGATCAGTTTTTCTGGGAAAATAAGGTGGAAAAAGGTTTAATGACCTTAGTGGATGAAGAAAGACAAAATGCTTTGATGAAAGTAATCAATACTGAAGAAGCGAAAAAGCAATGCGGGGGCTCAGCAGCAAATACTGTGATTGCGGTAAGCCAATTTGGCGGTAGCTCTTATTATTGTTGTAAAGTGGCCAATGATGAATTGGGTTATTTTTATCTGGAAGATCTGAAGAATTCCGGAGTGGATAATAGTCTGGAAGGTAAGGTTCCTGAAGAGGGAATTACCGGCAAATGCCTGGTCATGGTAACTGAAGATTCGGAAAGGACTATGAATACTTATTTGGGGATTACCCAAAATTTTTCCACCAAGGATATCAATGAATGGGCCATCAAAGACTCCAAATACTTATTTATAGAGGGATATTTGGTGACCTCGCCAAATGGCAAGGATGCCATGATGCACGCAAAGAAAGTGGCTGAAGAGGCAGGAACCAAAGTGGCCCTGACATTTTCCGATCCTTCTATGGTGAAGTATTTTAAAAGCGGCTTTGATGATGTGATTGGCCCAAGTGTAGATTTGTTGTTTGCCAATGAAGAGGAAGCTTTGCTTTTTACAGGTAAGGGTACCTTGGCAGAAGCTAGGGAAGAAATGAAAAAAGCGGCTAAGCATTTTGTCATTACTCAAGGGAAAAACGGTGCCATGATATTCGATGGAGATACCTTTATTGACATAGAACCCTATAAGACTATTGCTATAGACAGTAATGGAGCAGGGGATATGTTCGCAGGGGCATTCATGTATGGGATTACCAATGGCCATAGCTATGCATCAAGTGGTAAATTGGCGTCCATGGCAAGTTCCAGGATTGTCAGCCAATTTGGCCCAAGGTTAAAATGGCATGAAGCCAAGGAAATTTTGGGGAGGTTGACCCCCTGAAAAAATTACCAATTACCAATTACCAATTATCAAATTACCAATTATCAAATTACAAAGTGTTCAAAATAGGGGAAAGGGCAAGAGCCTTTTTCCTATTTTTATTTTTCGATTTTATTAATTAAATTGACTTTAGTTTTAAAGTTTAGTTCTTTTTAATTTAATTTTTTTAATATGACTTTGAAAAGTAGATTGATTCATTTTATCATTTGGTTATGCATCGTAGTTGCAACCACTTTATATAGGGATAATTGTGTTGATTATGAATCTTCTGGAACTTTTTATCCAACCTGGTTGAATTTTGTCTATGTTGTCATTTATTTTTTAATGATGAGGATAATAGGCATTGGTGGAACTGCAAAAGTTAACCTTTTGGTTGTATATGGTGTTTTGCTTATTAACCTTCCGTTTAATTTTTTAGTCAAAACCGAAGGTTTTTTATTTGCTAAATTTATTTACCTGACGCTTGGGGCTTTATCGATTTGGTTTATTTATATTCCTTTTTTTGTGGGAAAAAAACAATCCCACAAAGACGCTAAGATTCACTAAGTTTTAAATACTTTATCTAACATTAGATAATCTGTCCCAAGATTTTCCTATGGATTCCTTCTTTAATGAGGTTGACATTGAAATTCACCAAAATGGCCAGTTTCAGGTTAGTTAATTTAAGATAGGTAAGAACTGTTTTATGATGAACTTTTTCAAGTTTCTCAACTGATTTAAGCTCTACGATCAGTTTATTCTCCATAATAATGTCTGCCCTGAAACCGACATCCAGGATTTTATTTTCATATTTGGCAATTACCCCCTGTTGTCTTGTGTAGTTAATCCCTCTTTTTTCAAGTTCATGGGCAAAAGCCGATTCATATACACTTTCCAGTAATCCAGGGCCTAATTTTGTGTGGATTTTATAACAGATATCAACTGCTATTTTGGCCAATTCATTTTCATTCATGATCGTATTATTTTTGTTTATAAAAATATCCCACAAAGACGCTAAGAATCACTCAGTTTTTCTTTGAGTTACTTGGTGCCTTGGTGGGAAAAAATAAATCCCACAAAGACGCTAAGAATCACTAGATTTTTTTGTGTTGCTTGATGTCTCTTTGGGAAAAAAGTAATCCCACAAAGTCGCCAAGGGGCACTAAGGTTTCATGAAACTCAGGTAATGAAAATCTTGCCTCATTTTATTCAAAACAATAATAACCAATGCCTTGAACATAGTTGAAAAATTAAACGGATAATAAACGGTTATTCTTTGCCGCTGCTTTTTGGTCTTTTTATTTTTATTCAAACTTTTAAACTTCTTTAAGATGATTTTTCCAGCAGCCGTCATCAAACAAACTACAGAATACTATCAATCCAAGATTACTGTCACTTCCCAATCTATTTATCTCTTACTTTTAATGATTTTGATTTCAGGTTTTATAGTTCTTCCTCTTGTTGAGATTGATGTTACTGTACAGGCCCGTGGCACCTTTCAATCTTCCCTTCAGCGGAATGCCATACTTTCTTCCTCCGGAGGAAGATTGCAGGAATTAATGATCAAAGAAAACCAAAAGGTCAAAAAAGGAGAAGTATTGGCTGTCATCAGGTCGGAAAGTGTGAATTTGGAAATTTCAGGTCATGAAGAAAGATTACAATTGCTCCATGATTTCATAAGTGACCTGTATAAGTTGATTCAATTAAATTTTGACCAGGAAGAACTGGAATTCCCGATTTTGAGAACTAAATTTTACCAGGCAGGATTTTTTGAATTTCATACAGCTTATAATAACCAACAGGCCCTTGTCCAGAAGCAAGATCGGGACTTTAATAGAGCTAAGATCCTTTATGAGGCAAAATCAATTGCCTTTGCAGAATTTGATGAAGCGGAAATACAGTATAAACAGAGTATTGCCAATTTTGACCTTTTGAAAAAAAGAAAAAAAGCGGAATGGGAGCAGGAACTTGTGACTTACCAAAGAGAAAAGCTGAATCTCAGTAATCAGATTGAAATTCTTCAGGAGCAGTTGGACCAGTTTACCATAATTGCGGGAGTATCTGGAACAGTCATCAATGTACCAAATTTGAATGTGGGAGACTTTATTTTTGCCAATCAAAAATTAGGGGAAATATCACCTGATTCCAGCCTTTTGGCAGTGACTTATCTTTCACCTGCAGACATTGCTTTTATAGAAAAAGGTCAGGTGGTAAATTTTCAGGTTGATGCCTATAACTATAATCAATGGGGTTTAGCCTATGGTAAGGTGTTGGAAATAGCAGATGACCTTACGCTAATTTCAGAAAATGAGGCAGGTTTTTTGGTAACCTGCATTCTAGACAGCCCAATTTTAATGTTAAAAACAGGGTATGAAGGGGAAATTAAAAAAGGCATGACCTTCAATAGCCGTTTTGTGATTGCCAGGAGGACATTATTCCAGCTTCTTTATGACAAAGTGGATGATTGGCTGAATCCAAGTAGAAGTTAGTTGGATCTAAATTTTTTAATAACATGGGAATAAAAATCAAACAAAGGGATATAACTGATTGTGGGGCTGCCTGCCTGGCTTCTGTTGGAGCTTATTATAAAGCCCAGATACCGGTTTCCAAGATCAGGCAAATGGCCTCTACCGATCAAAAAGGCACCAATATTCTAGGCCTAATTGAAGCTGCTGTCAAAATGGGGTTCTCAGCCAAAGGAGTCAGGGGAGAGTATGAAGCATTGTTTGACATTCCCAAACCCAGCATTGCGCATGTAGTGGTCAAAAAAGTACTGCATCATTATGTGGTCATCTACAAAGTGACTCCAAAAATTGTAGAAATCATGGATCCTGCAGATGGGAAACTTCACCAATTAGGTCATGAGCAATTCAAGGAAATGTGGACAGGGGTTTTGGTTCTTTTAAGTCCAAATCAGGAATTTAAAAAAATCAAGGAAACGGTCAGCACCTGGCAAAGATTCTGGTTTTTGATCAGACCGCATAGGTCCGTGATGTTGCAATCTTTGGTTGGTGCGATGGTTTACACCGTCTTGGGTTTGTCCACTTCTATTTATGTACAGAAGATTGTAGACCATGTATTTGTAGGCAGGAATACCAATCTGCTCAATCTGATGAGTGTGGGCATGTTAGTGATTTTGGTTTTCCAAATCATGATTGGTGTATTCAAAACAGTCTTTGTCCTTAAAATAGGTCAAAAAATAGATGCCAGGTTGATTTTGGGGTATTACAAGCATTTATTGACATTACCTCAAAGGTTTTTTGATACCATGAGGGTAGGGGAGATTATTTCCCGGATCAATGATGCAGTAAAAATCAGGGCTTTTATCAATGATGTTTCCATAGGTCTGATCGTTAATGTTTTCATTGTGATTTTTTCATTTGCACTCATGTTCTCCTTTTATTGGAAGTTGGCTTTGATCATGCTGCTGGTGGTTCCGATGTATATCGGGATTTACTGGGTGACCAATGCCCTCAATAAAAAGATGGAAAGGAAACTGATGGAAAATGCGGCGGATCTGGAATCCCAACTGGTGGAGTCTATAACTGCTGCAGGCACTATCAAAAGATTTGGAGCAGAAGAACATGCCAATATCAAAACAGAGATGCGTTTTGTTGGTCTTTTGGATTCTGTTTACAAATCAAGCCTGAACAATGTTTTTTCAGGAACTTCTTCTGAAGTGGTTTCCAGAATTTTCACCATTATTCTTCTATGGGTGGGTGCTGGATTCGTTTTAAAAAATGAAATCACTCCTGGGGAATTGATGTCTTTTTATGCCCTGATCGGTTACCTAACAGGGCCTATTTCCGGTTTGATTGGAATGAATAAAACCATCCAAAATGCGCTGATTGCAGCTGACAGACTTTTTGAGATAATGGATTTGGAGGTGGAAAGTTCAGATGATAAGTTTCCAATTAAAAAAGAGGAGGTAGGAGATATTGAGTTTAAAGCAGTGTCTTTTCGCTATGGATCAAGGGCAAATGTATTTGAAAATTTAAGTCTGAGGTTTCCTAAAGGAAAGATTTCCGGAGTCATTGGAGAAAGCGGTTCCGGGAAAAGTACTTTGATATCCCTTTTGCAGAATCTTTATCCTTTGCAATCCGGGAGTATTCAAATCGGCAATTATGACATTAAATATATTGAGAATTCCTGTTTGAGAAAACTGGTTTCCATTGTTCCCCAAAAAGTGGATCTATTTGCAGGCAATGTAATTGAAAATATTGCCATGGGTGATTATCAGCCTGATATGCAAAGAATTGTGGGGATATGCCACCAATTGGGGATGATGGGTTTTATAGAATCCCTGCCCAATGGCTTTGGGACTTACTTGGGAGAAAATGGAGCATCTCTTTCAGGAGGACAAAAACAAAGGATTGCCATCGCAAGGGCTTTGTATAGGGATCCGGAAATTTTGATTTTGGATGAAGCCACTGCTTCCCTGGATCCCGGTTCGGAAGAATTTGTACAGTTGACTATCCGAAAACTTGCAGATCAGGGTAAAACAATCATTTTCATTACCCATAGGTTGGCCGCTGTCCAGGATTTTGACTGTCTTTTTGTATTGGACAAAGGGAAGTTGGTAGAGGAGGGAACCCATCAACAACTCCTGGAAAGGCAGGGTAAATATTTCCTGATGATCCATAAGCAGTTGCTGGTGTTGAGTTAATTTTCAAATACAAATTACCAATTAATCAATTACAAATTACCAATTAACCAAATACCAATTTATCTATGAATTTTATCAGACAAATTGAGCGGATGCAATTGTTAAACAAATTGATCAGGGAACAGAGGACTGGAAGTCCGGAGGAGCTGGCTAAGCGATTAGGGGTAAGTAGGAGGCAGTTATATGCTTATTTGGAATATTTGAAGGATTTTGGGCTTGATATCTGTTTTTCCAGGAAGTTGAACTCTTTTATGTATTGCGATGAGCAGGAAATTAAGATTGATTTGAAGATACAGGTGCTAAAGCCTTCAGAAAGCCGCCGAATAATGGGTGGCTGGGCATTTAGGCTTATTGCTTAGCAGATAAAATTAAATTTAAGAATAATGAAATAGATTATAAACCTGGAAATATTTTTTTACTTAAAACTAGATGATATGATGTCTTTAAAGAAAACAATTTTGTTAATCCTTGGAGCCGCTATTCTTGTATTTGCGATATCACTTGTGTTGAATTGGGATGACTTTATAAAGGGATTTATGGAAGGCTATGAGGCTGGATGTGGCTGCGGGTGAAAAAAATCTAAAATTCAGTTCCGTGCTGTTTTTGTGCACAGGGCAAAATTAACTTAGAGATATGATCGGAAATCAATATTCCATGCTAGCTAAAAAAATTGATTTTCCGAGATTGGGAGATCCCAGCGCCCGGAAAAGGTTGGGGATATTTTTAATTAAAAGGAAAATGGAAATTTTTAAAGAATTAGATTCGAAAGAATTGAAAGAAGTTAATGGTGGTGGTCCATGGTCTGATTATCTATGCGAAAAAACGAAGGAATTTATTCAATGGCTAAATTCTGGGTCAAGTACAACTACTTCTAATCAACAATATTCATATTTAAAATTAAAAATGGCAGGATTATGAAAAAGATGGGAAATAAACTAATTTGTAAAGAATTAAATAGTTCTGAATTAACTAATTTAAATGGCGGAGCTATTTTTGTTCCTGCTTTAATTTGGGCAGGTAAAATTGCTGCTGGAGCTGTTATTTCTTATTTTACATATGAAACAGTGGATGGCATCGTAAGAGGTGTTTCAGGAACAGATTGTGGATGTTCCAAGTAATTAAATTTTGGGTTCAATTGGCGATTCTAAATATTTAGAATCGCCAAATAAAACAAGACAAATATGAAAATTTTAAATCACTTATTTTTGGCTGTATTGTCCATCTTAATTTCTTTTATTGTTGTTTATTTGATTGAGAATATCTTATTAAAAAGTGATACGGGTATTAATATTATATTAAGAATTTCAATAATCATTGGAATTTTAAATTTTATAATAAATCAGAATTATTTAAAAAGAATAAAAAAATAGTTTCTTTTTTAGTAACGAAAATTCATTAAATAAATTAGGCTTGTTGAAGTTTGATTTTATTGAAATTTATTTTTCTAATTCAATTATATTATTTGTTTAAAAATTAACAATTTTCCAAAGGAAATTAATATTTCCAAATTACCTTTAACTATCAAACTGATTCAATTTCGTTTGGGCATTAAACGAAAAATAATTCTTCCAACATATACTTTTTTCACTTTTCAAACCTTATCCGGATATTATCCGATTAATACTTGCCTCTTATTTTGATTTATGGATACCTTGTGACTTCATTAAACTAGTTTATGGAAAGTTTATATTTTCAGGATGATTTAGTAAATAATCAGCATGAATTGTTTGCTTTGAATACTTGGTTAAATGAAAACTAAATTTGAATAAAAAATAAATTAGTTATATTTTTCCGTGCCCGGACAGGGGAAATATTCTTTTATAGCTAAAAATCTTCGTTAGATTTAAATTATTGAACATTTTAGAAAAATTGGAGTAAATATGTCATGGGTTTTAAACTTAATTCCAACTATATGAAAAAAACTGCCTTTTTGCTCTTGCTTGGAACCTTTTTTGGGTTTTCGGCGACAGCCCAAACCAAAATTGAATTCAGGGAATTTACCCTGGAAAACGGCTTACATGTCATTATGCATCAGGACAATAGCACCCCTATTGTGTCCAATACGGTGTTCTACCACGTCGGATCCAAAAATGAAAACCCTGATAAAACAGGCTATGCGCATTTTTTTGAGCATTTGATGTTTGAAGGTTCCGAAAATATCGATAGGGGACAATTTGCCCTGATTGTTCAATCTTCAGGAGGCACTTTAAATGCAGGAACGAGCACGGATTTTACTTTCTATTATGAAATTCTACCATCCAACCAGTTGGAACTTGCCCTTTACCTGGAGTCTGAAAGAATGCTCCATGGAAAAATTGACCAGATTGGCGTAGATACTCAAAGAGAGGTGATCAAACAGGAAATGAAAGAGGTCCTTGAGGACCAACCATACATGTCATTTAGGAAAGAAATACCTATCAGGTTATTCCCAAACCATCCCTACAAGAACCCTGTAATCGGTTCCGCAGAGCATTTGAATCAGGCTACTTTAGAGGACTTCAAGGACTTTTATAATACCTTTTATGTTCCCAATAATGCTACCTTGGTAATAGCCGGTGATTTGGACTATGAAGCAACGGAGTATTTGGTCAGAAAATATTTTGCAGAAATTCCGAGAGGATCACATGATATTCCAAGACCAAATATTGAAATCGAAAGATTGAAATCTGAAGTGATGGATATTGTGTATGATAATATTCAGCTTCCAGCTATTTTCCAAGGCTATCAAATACCAAAAATAGGACATCCAGATACCTATGCGATTGATTTGCTGGGTACATACCTTTTGTCCGGTAAAAGCTCCCTAATGTATAAGGAATTGGTGGATGGAAGCCAAAAAGCGGTACAGGCTGCTGCTTTCCCTTTTGATCAAGAGGATGGAGGTATGTTTATTATTCTTGCTATTGCCAATATGGGTGTTGACATTGATGAGCTCAATACATCTATCGATGAAATTTTGGCAAGTGTCCAGGAAAATGGGATTGACCCAAAAGAGTTTGAGAAATTACTCAACATTAAGGAAACACAATTGGTAAATAATTTGGGCTCAGTGGCCAATATTTCACTTGATCTAGCCCAAGCGCATGTCTTTTATGGCAGCGCGGAATCAATCAATTCAAAGCTGGAAAGATACAGGAATGTAAAGCCGGAAGATATCCAGAGAGTGGCGAAGGAATACCTGAATCGTGATAGTAGGGTAGTATTGAAATATCTCCCTAAATCTTCCCAATCAACTGAGTAATTTTTCAATTTAAACTTATTCAAAATGAAAAATATTATAGCATTTGTACTGACCTTCTTTTTATTTGCTGCTGTACAAGGGCAGGTTGACAGAACTGTATTACCTGGACCTGGACCGGCACCGGAAATTAGATTCGGAGAGGCAGAAAAATTTACGATGGAAAATGGGCTGAAAGTTTTTGTCATTCAAAACAACAAGCTTCCTAGGGTTACTTATTCCTTGATTTTGGACAGGGATCCTATTTTGGAAGGAGAAAAGGCAGGTATGTTGGGGTTTGTTGGCGAAATGTTGACAGCTGGTACCACCACCAGAAATAAGGATCAGTTCAATGAAGAAGTTGATTTCTTGGGAGCAAGGATTTCTGCAACGTCCACTTCATTGAGTGGTTCTGCCCTAAACAAGCATCAGGAAAAGGTAATGGAATTGATGGCTGATGTTTTATATAATCCGGTATTTCCTGAAGATGAATTGGTGAAATTGAAGACACAGGCCAAATCCGGACTTGCCTTGGCAAAAAATGATCCCAATACCATATCATCTATTCTGACATCGAAAATGGTATATGGTTCCAAGCATCCTTATGGTGAAGTGGAGACAGAACTTACTGTGGACAATGTCACGGTGGAGGATATTCGATCTTATTATAAAACCTATTTTAAACCCAACATAGCATATCTGGCAATAGTGGGTGATATTGATGTGACTACCGCTAAATCTTTGGTTACTAAATATTTCTCCAAATGGGAAAAAGGGACTGTACCAACAAAAAGCTATGAAATGCCAAAGGAGCCTGAAAAAAACGTAGTAGCTTTGGTGGATAGGTCAGCTTCACAACAATCGGTAATTGATGTTACCTACCCCATTGATAATTTTCTTAGTTCAGAGGATTATCTGGAGAGCAGAATTGTAGGATATGTATTAGGAGGTGGATTTGCAGGAAGATTATTGCAGAATTTAAGAGAAGATAAAGGTTTTACTTATGGGGCGTATGCGGACATTGGCTCAGATAGGCTAGTAGCCAGATTCTCAGCCAGTTCAAGTGTGAGGGGATCCGCGACAGACTCTGCCATTAATGAGATCATCTATGAAATCAGAAATCTGAGAGACAATGGGGTAACAGAAAAAGAATTAGAGGGTGCCAAGCAGGCCTTAACCGGTTCATTTGCCAGGTCACTTGAAAGTCCGGCCACCATTGCAAATTTTGCCATCAATCAGGATAGGTATAAGCTGCCAGCCGATTATTACACTACCTATCTGCAACGCTTGAATGACCTCACCTTGGAAAAGGTGAATGCAGCTGCAAAAAGATTACTGAAGCCTGATAATCTGTACATCACTGTGGTAGGAAACGGGTCGGAGATCCAACAGGGTTTGACCGCGTTTGGAGAAGTGAAAAGGTTTACCAATATGGGTGATCCAGAGCGTCAGATAGCCATGGATGCTAATATTTCAGCTGAGATGGTCATTGAGAATTACTTGAAAGCAATTGGTGGAGTAGAAAAGGCTAAATCTATAAAGACTGGAAAATTGGAATCTGTAGCCGAAATTCCCGGTGCAAAATTGAATATGTCTTATATTTATGATGAGGAAAATGAGGCCTTTGCCAATAAAATTACAGTGATGGGTAATGTGGCAGCCAATACGGTGGTTAAAGATGGTAAGGCTACAGTTTCAGGCATGGGGCAATCCCAAGAATTGAATGATGAACAATATGAATCTTTGAAAATGAGTATGTTTATTTTCCCCGAATTGCATTATGCCCAACTTGGATATACTATGAATTTGGAAGGGATCAAAGATGTGGAAGGGGAGGACGCCTATATGGTAATTGTGTCTAATCCTACAGGTGGCAAGCAGGTAAATTATTACAGTGTTTCTTCAGGATTGAAAATTAAAACCGAAAGTGCGGAATCAGGTGAAATATTTTATGCCGATTATGAGGAAAAAGAAGGTGTCAAATATCCGATGATGATGACCTTGAAATCTCCCATGATTCCAATGCCATTGGCTGCTAAGGTGGAAAAAATTGAATTCAATGTTCCTGTGTCTGAAGATGATTTTAAGTAAAAAAATAAAAGGAGACAAACTCTTTTTTCCAAAGAAATTCTACATTTAAATGAAAAACAAGATGAAAATCAAAGCACTTTTGTTCTCGGCAGTCCTTTTTGCATACAGCCAAGTGGAAGCGAATCACCTTAATAAAGGGACGGATATCAATTTTAACAATCAGCTGGAAATTTTGGATAATGATCCGGAGACCATTATCAATGCTTACATTAAAGCTGTCGGAGGAAAAGGAAATATTTCCAAGATAAAAAACTCCATAGTAGTGATGGAAGCCGAGTTTCAAGGTGCTGGCATTACCATAAAAGGAATTTCAGATCAGGAGAACTCCAGATTACTGCAGGAAACCCTAGTAATGGGGAATGTTGCGCAGAAAACGGTTCTGGTAAATGGAAAAGGGAAAATATCAGCAATGGGTCAGGAACAGGAATTAACAGAGGACATGGTGAATATGTTAAAGGCACAAACTTATGTGTTTCCTGAAAATCATTATGTGGAATTGGGATATGCTGTGGAATTACATGGGACCGAGGAAATAGATGGGGAAACTGCCCATAAGTTGGTCATAACCACTGCAAATGGAATCAAAACTTCTGAATATTATTCTGTTAAATCCGGATTAAAACTGAGGACAAGTTCCGAAGCCACCGGAGATGTAAGCTATAGTGATTATCAGGAAGTAGAGGGAGTATTGATTCCTATGATCTTGAGCATTAAAAACCCCATGTTGCCTGTAGCATTGGAAGCGAAAGTGGTTTCGATCAAATTTAATCAGGAACTTTCAGATGATGATTTCAAATAATTTTTGAAATAAGGGGTCTGTATTTATTATCAGATAACATCAGAAAAAAAGCCTGTTCGAAATTTGATTTGAATATAGGCAGGGAAAAAGAGGCCGCTTAAATTCAACTAGGCAGCCTCTTTTTTTATTCCATCCATTTTTTCAATTTAGGAGTTTCTTGAAAGAAGTTTAATTTATACAATGGAAAGAATTTTCTATTCTCCATAGGAATAGAGAAGGATAATTCTCTGTTCCACCTTGACACTTCAATTTCCAATTGCCTCAAAGGGATATTATTATTTATTTCATCAAAATTTAAAATCTGATCTTCCAACATGAGGTAATTGTAAGATAAACTCTCCGGATGAATCTGTTTGATTTTACCTTTTTCATCAGTTCTGATTCCCCATTGATGTAAAAGGATGTTCGATGAATAGCTTTCCTCAACCCTTATACCGATAGAGTCCAAAAGCCTGAATATTAAAGGAGATAAATCATCGTGGCCGAAAACAAATCGATTGAAAAAAATATCTACTTCCCCTTTTTGTAAAATAAATTCAGCGATGGACTCTTTAAAATCTTCAAGCTTGTATCCTTTCCGGGTTTTTCCGAATTTTTCCCACATAGATTTCATCACCTGAGATAAAGAACTGCCATTTTCAAGAAGGATCAAATCTAGGCAAAGAGCAAGTAAAGCGCCGCGGTTGTAAATGTTCACTTTTTTATCAGGGATACCTTGCTTATATCCATCCAGCCACAGATCAAAACTTGATTCCACTATTGATTGGTTTTTCCAACCAAAACTGTCTAATTCTCTTTGGATCTTCTTTTCCAGAATAAGTAGGTAATCCTTGAGGGAAAAATATCCGGACCTTAATAAAAACAGATCGCCCATATAAGTGGTCACCCCTTCGAGCACAACCCCTGTATCCAAATAGGCCTCTTTTGACAGGTCATATTCTAATAACTCAATAGGTCTTAGTCTGCAAACATTCCAGAAATGATAGAGTTCATGACTACTTATTCCGAAAAGCTCATCCAATTCTCCTTTTTCTTTAAGTTTTTCTGCTGGTCCAATTGTTATTACAGTGGAGAATGCATGTTCCACACCGTGATAATGTTTATAGGGCAACAGTTGGAAAATAAAGTGATAATCTTTGGCAGGGAATTCTCCAAATGCCTGAATTTGCTTGGCGGTGAATTTTCTAAAATCCTGAACGAGTTTTTCAACATCAAAATGAATCTTACCATTAAACCAAAGGTGGAAATGACAAGTATCTACCTGATAGGTAAAATGATTCAATTGACCGGAGGCCAAGAAAGGGCTGTCCATCAGATGTTGGTAACTATCCGCCAACCATTGGTTGAGGCCCGTTAAGGTCATTGCTGTGGCAATTTTATAATCTGAAGGAACTTCTATACTCAGCCTGATGGCGTGACCTTTTCTTTCGGGAATATCAAAAATAAAATTACTGAAATTAAGGTATAACTGGGTATCATCCGACCAACAAGACCCTGCATCCATCTGATTGCAATAATATTCATAAGAAATCAAATATTCTCCGGATTCCATCGCCTTAAAAGACCAAAAATCTTTGTTCAATTTTTTCCAAGCTATAATTTGATTTTGATTTTCAACTTTAAAACCCCTAATTTTTTGGGCATAATTGGCCAATTCATATCTTCCGGGTCTCCATGCAGCTAGCTGTAAATGAATTTCTTCATTTGTTTTGCAATCCAAAAAAAGTTTGATCTCTATATACTGGGAGCTGATAGATTTTCTGGTTATTTGATAATGCATAGTTCATGGATAGAAGGAATGAACAAAAGTAATCCACTCATTTGTAAATAAAAAAAAGGTGCATATCTTTGCAGTCCTTTTGTGGGAGAACCTCTGGGGGATGAATTAGGAAAGCAAAAAATATTAAAAGCATAGCGTCATGAAAAGAACATTTCAACCTTCTCGTAGAAAAAGAAGAAATAAACATGGTTTCAGACAGAGAATGTCTACTGCCAATGGTCAGAGAGTTTTAAAGTCAAGAAGAGCAAAAGGAAGACATAAGCTTACTGTTTCTTCTGAGAAAACATTGAAGAAGTAATTCTTTAGCATTTGTTTCGTATTTTTATACGTCAAATTAAATGCGATGAGTTTTAAGCTTCCAAAGAATGAAAGACTACATTCTCAAAAGTTAATAAAGGAACTTTTTGACAAAGGTTCCTCTTTTTTTTTATACCCTTTCAAGGTAATGGTTCTTGATCTTACAGAAGAGGAAAAGGGAACCTATCAGGTGCTTTTTTCTGTTTCTAAGAAGAAAATCAAGAGAGCAGTGGACAGAAATCTTGTCAAGAGAAGGATGAAAGAAGCATATAGGCTTAATAAATCTAAAATTTTGACAAATGAACATTCGAACAAATTAATTGGTCTGATTTATGTTTCTTCAGAAATAGGTACATTCCAGTTCATTGAACAAAAAATTGTCAAAATTTTGACTAAAATTGCTGAATCCCCGGAATCCTCAAAAAATAATACATGAATTTAAAAATTAGAAAATCTCTTTTATTGTTCCTTGCTGTACTGCTTTCAGCAGGAATGCTTTTTTCATTTGTTAATAAAAATGACAGGTTATTCGCTATTGCCAAAAACCTTGACATTTTTGCTTCTTTGGTAAGGGAATTGGATTCCTATTATGTAGACGAAATAAATCCGGATGAATTAGTTACAGTTGGCATCAACGCGATGTTGGAAGAATTAGATCCCTACACTGAATTCATTCCTGAGGAAGATTCTGATGATTTTAGGTTGTTGACTACGGGTGAATATGGTGGAGTAGGTGCATTGATCGGTAACAGGACAGGGAAGAATATGGTTTTAATGCCATATAGGGGATTTCCCGCTCAGGCCGGAGGATTGAGGATAGGGGATGAGTTTTTAAAAGTTGATACGGTAGATGTAACTGATTTGCAAACCTCTGATATTTCCAGACTTTTGAAGGGACCTGCAAATACTTCGGTTTTTGTACAGGTAAAAAGAGGTGAGGATACCATTTCTGTTAATCTGACAAGGAAAAAGATTGTAATCAGTAATGTGCCGTACTATGGTAAAATTGATGATCAGACGGGCTATATCAAATTGACTGATTTTACAACAAATGCTGCAGCAGATGTGAGGAAGGCATTGATTGAGCTGAAAGCCCAGGGGATTACAAGGCTGGTATTGGATGTAAGGGATAATCCAGGTGGAATTTTAAAAGAAGCGGTAGAGATTGTTAACTTATTCATTCCTAAAGGTAAAGAAGTGGTCAGGACTATCGGTAAATTGGAAAACGTCAATGCTGTTTACAAAACCACCAAGTCACCTTTAGATAAGGATATTCCTATTGTTGTATTGATCAATGAGAGGAGTGCTTCTGCCGCTGAAATTGTAGCAGGGGCGCTTCAGGACTATGATAGAGCGGTATTGATTGGAAGGAAAACTTTCGGTAAAGGTTTGGTTCAGACCACAGTACCTCTTTCCTATAATTCTCAGGTGAAAGTAACTACTGCCAAGTATTATATTCCAAGCGGAAGATGTATTCAGGCAATTGATTATAGTAAAAAAGATGAAAATGGTAATGCAAACTCAGTTCCTGATTCCTTGAGAAATGAGTTTAAGACCAAAAACGGACGGATTGTTTTAGATGGTGCCGGAATTGAACCTGACAAAAATGTTGAATCTAAAACATTTGCCCCTATAACATACAGTTTGGTTGCCCGTAATCTTGTTTTTGAATTTGGGAATGAGTTCTTTCTTAAAAATGAATCCATTGCTTCTCCTAGGGATTTTAATGTAGATGATGCTTTGTACAATGAATTTGTAGCCTGGTTGGAAGGGAAAGAATATGATTATACCACCTATGTAGAGAAGACCTTGGAAGATTTGGTAAAATATTCCGAAAAAGAACCATACTTTGAAGATATTCAGGGCTCAATTGAGGATTTGAAGAAGAAAGTGAACCACAGTAAAGAGCAAGATTTGGTAACTTTCAAATCTGAGATTCAGGAAGCCCTGAGAGAAGAAATTGTTTCCAGATACTATTATCAGGAGGGGGTGGTTGAAGCCTCTCTCAGGTATGATGAAGGAATAAAGTCCGCCTTGGAAATTCTTGGCAACCAGCAACAAATGAATCAGATTCTGACTGCATCAGCTAAGAAATAGTTTGATTTATGGCATTAATTCTTTCCATTGAGTCAAGTACAACTGCCTGTTCAGTGGCCATCCATGAAAAAGGAGGATTGCTTGGGATCATGGAACTTCATCAGGATAATGTACATGGCCAAAAGCTGCTCCTTTTGGTGAAGGATTTGATGGAAAGGATAGGTTTGAAGTCTTCCGATCTTCAGGCTGTAGCTGTGTCTTCCGGTCCTGGATCTTACACAGGATTAAGGATTGGAGTTTCAATAGCCAAAGGCCTTGCTTTTGCACATCATATCCCATTGATTGGTGTGGATACTTTGGCGGCATTAGCGTATCAGGTTAGGCCATTTATCCAGGATAACGATCTGATTATTCCAATGATGGATGCGAGGAGAATGGAGGTATATATGGCTGTTTATGATGCAATGTTTAAGGAAATAGAGCCGGTTCAGCCAAGAGTAATAGAATCCAATCCATTTTTGGATTATTTGAAAGAAAGAAGGGTGTTTTATATAGGGGATGGTGTAAACAAGATGAAGGAGGTTTTAAGCCATCCCAATTCAGTTTTTTTGGAAAAGCTTAACTCCTCTTTAACTGTAGGAGAGTTGGCTTATAAAAAATTCGAACAAAAGCTATTTGAGGATATTGCTTATTTTGAGCCGAACTATCTGAAAGAGTTCAGGGTTATTGCATCAAAGAAAAATCCATTTTTAGTATGAGTGAAATAGTAAACAGGGTGGCGAACAGCCCGATAATCACCCTTAATCTGGAAGTCTTCTATCGGAGAGAGGAAAGGGTTTTATTTGATTTGAAAGATTACCTGTTTCAGGAATTGATTCTTAAAGAGAAAGAATTCCGCGGGGCTTTAAAAGAGTTGGACTGGGAATCCTATAAAGGAAAATTGGTTGCGATAACCTGTACAGCAGATGCCATTGTTCCTAATTGGGCATTTATTTTGGTGGGTACTTATCTTGGAAAAATAGGGGTTGAGTATATTATTGGTGACCTGTTGGCTCTGGAGCAATATTTATTTGAGCAGGCCATTTCAAAAATCAATCCAGAGGAGTTCAGGGACAGGCCTGTGGTGGTAAAAGGATGCAGTAAATATCCAGTTCCTCTGTTTGCCTATGGCAGGGTTGTCATGAGAATTCAGGATTATGCCAAATCCATTATGTATGGAGAACCTTGTAGCACTGTACCGCTTTATAAAGTATCAAAATAAAGTATTTTTCTTGTTTACAGTTACTTATAAAAGCCCATTGATTTTTTTGGATTGCTGATTTGGTAAATAAGGGAAAGACAGCTAGATTTGCAGTCCCAAATAAATAAAATAAGCTTGTAAAAGACAGGTTTTGGGGTTTGAAATTCAGAGAAAGAGACGTGTAAAAAATAATTTAAATTTTTTTTACGTTTCGGTTTTGGAACTTAAAATTAAACCTCGATATTTGCACTCGCTTTTAGGGAAACGCCCTAAACAATTCCCAAAATAAAGGGAAAAAGTTCATTGAAGTGCTGGATACGAAACGACACAATTAAGAAAGACCTGAGAACGGTCTGATTGAAAAAACCTGGGGTCACGGAATAAAGGATGCAGAGATGCATCCGGAAAAAACTTTACAATGGAGAGTTTGATCCTGGCTCAGGATGAACGCTAGCGGCAGGCCTAATACATGCAAGTCGGACGGTAGAGATTCTTTCGGGGATCTTGAGAGTGGCGCACGGGTGCGTAACGCGTATGCAACCTGCCCTGTACCGGGGGATAGCCCGGGGAAACCCGGATTAATACCCCATGGGATGATTTCATGGCATCATGAGATCATTAAAGATTTATCGGTACGGGATGGGCATGCGTAGGATTAGCTAGTTGGCGGGGTAACGGCCCACCAAGGCTATGATCCTTAGGGGTTCTGAGAGGAAGGTCCCCCACACTGGCACTGAGATACG
>NZ_JBHUIV010000009.1:0-670 GCF_042683085.1 Shivajiella indica
CACAGTCGCCTGTGGATCCGTCACCACAACTCCGGTCAAGGTCACGTTGCCCGTGTTCTCAACTGTAAAGGTATACGTGATCTGGTCGCCCGCACTCGCCCTGCCGTCCCCGTCAGTGTCGTTGTACAATCCGGTTTTTTCTATCAAAATCTCTGCAAGAGCCGGTTCAGGAGTAATGGTAGCATCATCAATTGCTTCAACTGGGCTTCCATCTGCACCAACACCTGTTGCTGTTGCAACGTTTGTGATAGCAACGCCATTATCAATATCATCTTGGGTCACAGAATAGGTTGCTGTGTAAGTTACCGTCTGACCAGGGGCAACATTATTTACAGGATCAGAAGTGGATGGTGCACTTAAGGTCCCTGTACCGGGGTGTACATCATTCAAACTGATACCATTGATGGTTACATTCCCTGTATTTGTAACTACATAAGTATATGTGATCAGATCGCCATTCAATATCTCAGCGGTTTTATCAGCCGATTTAGTCAAACTTATCGCAGCAATCCTTGTAAAGTTCTGCACGTCATCGTCCGTATCCGTCACATTTCCGTTGTACTGGCCCGTAGCCGTCGCAACGTTGGTGAACGTGCCCGCATCGATGTCCGCCTGTGTAAGCGTGTACACCGCCGTGAAGGTACTGTTGTCAACCGCTCCCGGGGCCATC
>NZ_JBHUIV010000010.1:0-22180 GCF_042683085.1 Shivajiella indica
TTTTAACTTGAATTCATTTACAATTAAAGTTTTAAGGCTTCCTGCACTCCCTGCTTTCGGAAGCCTTATTTTATATCTCTAATATAGTGAAATTCAGTCAATTAACCGCTAACTAAACGGCATTAAATGATGAATTAAGAATGGGTGAGCTTTGGTAAGTATGTGAGATCAGTTCTTTAGGGAAGGAATTAAGAGCCAAGGCAAAAGGCAAAAGTAAAAAGTGGGAGCTTTAGAATGTTGGAGGGATCGTTTCTATAGTGAATGAGGATTTTTTTACCACAAAGCGCACCAAGACCTCAAAGAAATTAAAGATTTTGTGGGAAATTTGGCTTTTTCAATTTAGACGTTTTTTCCCAGTTTAAGAGGTGTCAAGAACACAAAGCAGCTTGCGCTGTTTCGCTTTGTGAATTTGAGGGATCGGTTCTGTTGGAGAAAAGGATTTTGTTAAACCACAAATTACACGCCTGCCTGCTGCAGACAGGGATAAAAAAGACCACGAATTACGCCAATTACACAAATTTGATATCTTTTTTTTGGCTGCTGAGTGGATCTAAATGTTTATGTGAATTCAAATGTGAGAAAAGGGATTAGGCGCGAAGCTTTCGGATTAACACTAATCCCAAGCTGTAGACCAGGTGTGAAATTGAATGAAACAGCCATGAAAGGGCAACATGTGACAGCCCGGAGTTTCAACCCCTGGTTGATGATGCCAGCCCATATCCAGAGCCTGCCTTTGCCAGTCAGGCAGGCTTGAACCAGTCACGGCTGAATCCAGCCCATGATGTGTCATGCTTAGTGGTGAAAATTTTTCTCCAATTATTTTCATCAAATTGTAGGATTTCCATTGTAAAACTCTCAATTTATACCATACATTTACCTTTACATCAAATAGTACCTTTTTTGTGACTTCTTTTTTGATCATATCGCTTGATTTTGAGCTTCATTGGGGGCGTTTTGATAAAATCCCATTATCCGGTGCTTTGGACTATTACCGGGGAGCGAGATATGCCATTCCCAAAATGTTGGATCTCTTTGATCGGCATCATATACATGCTACCTGGGCAACAGTAGGCAGCCTGATGGCTGAGAATGAGGAGGAATGGAGGCAATATAATCCGGAAATACAGCCATCATACGAAAACTTAAAGTATTCCGCCTACCATTGGTTTACCAATCAGGACAGGATTGCAGGTGATGCCTTATTTGCTCCTGATCTGGTGAAATTGGTTATTGATTGTCCCTATCAGGAGATAGGTAGCCATACTTTTGCACATTATTACACTTGTGAACCGGGGCAGAGCGACGAACAGTTTCGTGCCGATTTGAAGGCAGCCCAGAAAATTGCGAAAGAAAAATTCAGTATTTCTCTGGATTCCCTTGTTTTTCCCCGCAATCAGGTTGATCGGCATTCCCTTCAGATAGCCAGGGAGGAAGGTTTCAGAACAGCCAGGACCAACCCAAAGGACTGGTATTGGAAGGATACCCATAGAGAAAACTTGATCAAACGGCTTTTTCGTACAGGAGATACCCTAATTTCCCTGGGAGAAAAAACTTCCTATACTTTGCCGGAAAAACAGAACGGGGACCTGTTACCCTTACCTGCTTCCCGCTTATTACGGCCCTATAGGAAAACTTCCCTTTTTAACCAAAAGCGGATCAACAGGATAAAGGAGGAAATGGAAAGAGCGGCCCGCTTAGGCGAATTGTACCATTTATGGTGGCATCCTCATAATTTCGGGCATTTCCCGGAGGAAAACCTTCAATGTCTTGAGGGAGTTTTACAGCATTTCAGGAAATTGGAAGGTGATTATGGGATGGTATCGAGGGGGATGGGTGGAATGTTGAATGAAGAATTGAGAATGAAGAATTAGAAATGTAGAATGGAGAATTAAAAATGAAGAATGGGTGAGCTTTGGTAAATATGTGAGTTCAGTTCTTTAGGGAAGGAATTAAGAGCCAAGGCAAAAGGCAAAAGTAAAAAGTGGGAGCTTTAGAATGTTGGAGGGATCGTTTCTATAGTGAATTAGGATTTTTTTACCACGAAGCGCACCAAGGCCTCAAAGAAATTAATAATTTTAGGGGAAAAGTTGTTTGGTTCAAATTTGGCGTTTTTTCCAGTTTCAGAACCAGCAAGAACACAAAGCAGCTTGCGCTGTTGCGCTTTGTGAATTGGTGGGAACAGTTCTGTAGGAGAAAAGGATTTTCTTAAACCACTAATTACACTAATTACACTAATTACACTAATTTTTGAATCCTTTTTTGGGCTGCTGAGCGGATCTAAATGCGCTTTTGTGAATTTGATGGGGAATGGGAAAAGGGATTAGGCGCGAAGCTTTCGGATTAACACTAATCCCAAGTTGTAGACCAGGTGTGAAATTGAATGAAAAAGCCCTGAAAGGGCGACCGATATAATAGCCCGGGGTTTTTTAACCCCGGGTTGATAGAGCCCAGCCCGTATCCAGAGGCGGAGCAATAAATATCATCGGAGCATATACGTGATCTCCGGAGATATGAAATTTGGATGTTTGAATTTCGGATTTCGGAATGGGGAGCTTTGAAAGTTTGGGAGACCGGTTCTGTATATTAAAATAGATGGAAACCTGCACGGAACCAGCCCTGTAGCGTCTGCCTTCCGCAGACGGGGATAAAAAAGACCACGAATTACGCCAATTACACAAATTTGATATCTTTTTTTTGGCTGCTGAGTGGATCTAAATGTTTATGTGAATTCAAATGAACTTGAGAAAAGGGATTAGGCGCGAAGCTTTCGGATTAACACGAAAATCCTCAGTTGTAGTCCATGTTTTGAAATGATACGAAACAGCCTTCAATGTGAATGGAGAGTGGAAAGTTGTCATTGTTGTCGGGTTGTCATGGTTTGAAACCTGGAAATTTCACTATTACATTTTATGAATAGTTATTTGGAAATTGAACGAACCAGCCCCAGAGGGGTGGTCTATCTATAGCCCAGGGTGAGGGAGGAACGACTGTAACCCTGGGTCAAATGTGCGGGCCCGACCCCAGGACCGGCGCTGAAAGTGGAATCGAAGAATGAGAGGAATCGCCGGCGAAAAGAAATGTGAATTTGTAAGTCAGCAGGCAGGCCTGTTTGCGACTAAAGCAGTATTGAACCAATCCGTTCCAAGTCATGAGTCTTGAACCAGTTCAATCAGATTATTTACAAATTATCTGTGGCCTTCAGCCCCAGGAAGATGGATATGGCTTGATTTTCCTTACGATGGGCTTTACCCATCGTTAGATTATGTCGGCCTTTCTGGCCTTTTGGCTTGAAGTCTTTCTGCCATAGTCCAGGCCCGACTTTTCCGGAAAGGCCTGAAAACTTGACCCATCTTTATTTTTAAAAATATTTTTTTCACCAAATCCAAACACAGAACCATGAAATCCAAATAATTTACAATCTATGACACTTAAAAAACCAAGGCCCTTGCACAGTTGAAATTGGCCATGGATAATTCCATAATTTAATTATATTTGACCTTGCAATAAGCCTTTATGCTTCTATGAGTAGATTGATTCTTTTTTCTTTTGTATTACTTTTTGGGGTGTCCTGTATCAGCAACAAACGGATTACATACCTGCAGAACCTTCCTGAAAACGAGCCCATTGGCCTAGATGAATTTATACCTTTTGCTGAATATGAGAAGAATTATATCCTTCAGCCTTTCGATGTGGTGGACATTGATTTTGCCTCAGCAAATGAGGAACTTACCAAAGCCTTTGAATTCCAGGGATCCAGAAATATGAGAATGGGAGGTGCTGGTATGATGGGAGCCGGTGATATGTTCTTTTTGACAGGATATGCATTAGATAGTGAAGGTAACGTGGATCTTCCTAGGTTGGGAAAAATAAAAATTGGAGGTCTCAATGAAGAACAGGCAAAATTAAAAGTTCAGGAGGCTATCAATGAATATTTTAAAGATGAGGTTTATGTGCGCCTGAGGATAGGAGGTATCCGTTTTACGGCACTTGGTGAATTCAGTAGTTCAGGGACTAAAACTATCTTAAAGCATAGGGCAACTATCTTTGATGCCATCTCAATGGCAGGGGAATCGAATATTCTGGCCAAAAAGAACAAGTTATTTTTGATCAGACAATATGATGGGGGTTCTAAAATCCATCAGATCAATTTGAATGACCGGGCTTTATTAGCCTCTCCTTATTATTTTATCCAAAATAATGATATTTTGTATCTGGAACCCATGAAAATCCGACAGTTCGGAAACGCGGAAAACTTTTCTGCCTCCTTGGGTTTGATAATTTCCGTAACCACATCGTTATTGTTGTTGTTTGCCCTGGTGACTGGTAATTTATGATTGACGGGAAGATTGATATTTCGAAATTTGAGGACGATGTCAAACCTATTGACATCAAATACTATCTGGTAAAATACTCCAGGTATTGGCCTTTGTATGCCATCTGCATTTTTATAGCCTTGGTGATCGTATTTTTATTTCACCGCTATTCTGTGGAAGAATATGAACTCAGGGGTAGTATCCTGATCAAACAGATGAATACGCCAGAGGTCAGAATTTTGGATAGGTCCAATATTTTTTCAGGAAGTAATAATCTGGAAAATGACATCCTATTGTTAACCTCTAAAAACCTGGCAGAAGAGGCTTTGAAAAAACTGCATTTTGATGTGAGTTATTTTGCTTCCACCAACATTAAGGAAGTGGAACTTTATGACAAATCGCCCATCAAAGTGGAGGTGGATTGGAGTTTCAATCAGATGGGTTCCAGTGTCATCAACTTCACCGTTTTATCTGAAGAAGAATTTACCCTGACCAATGAAGAGAGGGGATTTTTTGATTTTCTTTCCGCCAAAGCTTCAGGGCCTTTTGATGAACAGCTATTGAATAAAACCTACCGTTTTGGGGAAGTAATTCAGACGGATAGGTCAAAGTTTACAATCCATAAGGAGAAATTTATGCGTCCGGGTGACGAGCTTTTTTTCATTATCCATCATCCAGCAGATGTTATTGATAAGTATTCCAGGTCAATTACGGTAAGACCGGTAAACAGTTATGGTACAGTATTGCAGATCTCCACGGTTACCCAAGTGGTTGAAAAAGGAAGGGATTATATCAATGCGATCATGGAATCCTATCTGGATTATGAGCTCAAGGAAAAAAACAGGATCAATGAAAAGACCCTGACTTTCCTGGATGAACAGATGCAGGTTTTGGAAGATTCTTTGAAGGCAGTGGAGAACCAATTGCTGAGGTTTAAGGTAGACAATAAGTTGCTAGATGTGAATTCAGAATTTGGAGGGGTTTTGGGCAATATGCAGAGTATGGGGAATTTAGTACAGGAAATTGATTTCCAACTGAGTTATTACAAGTCACTTCAGGCTTATCTGGCGGAAAGAAGCAAGGATTATAGTGAAATAATGGCACCATCCATAGTGGGTTTGAATGATAATTTTTTAAATACCATGATCGGGAATTTGGTGGAGCTGTCTCTGGAAAGAAGAAAGGTGTTGGTACTGGTCAATGAAAACCATCCGAAAGTAAGGGAACTGGATGAGCAGATTGCCAAGTTGAGGGAAAATATATTTGAAAATATTGATAATCTGGTCATCAATACCGAAAGAAGGAGGGAGGAGGCATTGAAGAAGCAGGATGTGCTGGATGATAAATTCGCACAACTGCCCCAAACAGAGTCCAATTATACCCATATCTTCAGGCAATACCGATTGAGGGAAAATTTATACAATTATTTGCTGGAAAAGAGGGCTGAAGCACGTATTGCGAAGGCTTCCAATGTGTCGGATAATTCCATATTGGACTTTGCAAGGAGAGGGGATCTGGTATTTCCCAAAAAGCCACAGAACTACGGTATGGCGGTTGGTTTGGGATTTTTTATTCCGTTATTGTTTTTGCTGGGATATCACTATTTCAACAACAAGATTATGGATCAGATCCAGTTGAAAAGCGCTATCCGAATACCTTTGTTGGGGACCATTGGCCTAAGTACCAAAGATACCAATATGTTGGTGGCTGAGCATCCCAAAAGTATGGTGGCGGAATCCTTCCGGTCCCTAAGGTCTGCTTTGTTTTATATAGCCAGTGATAAGCAATGCAAGAAGATCCTGGTCACTTCCTCAGTTTCAGGCGAAGGAAAGACCTTTGTGAGCCTTAACCTTGCTGCGGCGATGGCTTTGAGCGGGAAGAAAACCTGTTTGATCGGTATGGACCTTAGAAAACCAAAGATCGGGGATTATGTCGGTGTGGAGTCAAAAGTTGGACTTTCTTCTTATTTGGTCAATAAGGCAGAGAAAGAAGATATTGTCATAGAAACCAAGTATGAAAATCTGTACCTGGTTCCTTCAGGACCTATCCCTCCAAATCCTGCCGAATTGTTGTTAAAGGACAGGATGGCAGAGTTTATCCATTATCTGGAATCAGAATTTGAGGTAATCATCATGGATACACCGCCGGTGGGTTTGGTTTCAGAAACGATGGATTTGTTGCGTTTCTCAGATGTTAACCTTTATATAGTGAGACAGAATTATACCCATAAAAAATACCTGTTGATGATCAATGACCTGTATGCCAATGATCAGATCGGGAATGTCTATGCGGTATTCAATGGCATGAAGGCAGGGGGTAATATTTATGATTTTGGAGGTTATAATTATGGGTATGGGTATAATTATTCCTATCTGAGAAAGAACAAATACACAGGTAATTATTACGAAGTGGATGACAAAAAACCTTCTACACCATGGTTGGATAGGTTGTTGAATAGGTTTAGGGTGTAGAGTGATGAATTAAGAATGAAGGATGAAGGGAAAAAGTTGTCATTGTTGTCGGGTTGTCGTGGTTGGAGCTTTGTGGTTTTTTGGGATCGGTTCTGTTTTGTACCTTTTATCACTTTTTGCCTGGATTTCAACTAATAAATTGATGCCATGAAACTACTGGGATTAATAGGTGGGACCTCTTGGCATTCCACTATAGAATATTACAGACTGATCAATGAACTGGCAGGAGAAAGGATCGGGCATGATCAAAATCCTCCTTTGTTGATCTACAGCCAGAATATACAGTTGATGCGGGAGCAGGATAAGGAAAAAATCAACAAAACTTATTTAGAAACCTCTCAGAAACTGGAAAATGCCGGAGCTGAGGGAATTCTTATCTGTGCAAATACACCCCATATGGTCTATGATTATGTACAGCCCAGGATAGGAATTCCCATTTTACATATCGCAGAGGCCATCGGCAGAAAGGCTCAGGAACTCGGGTTGAAGACACTGGGCCTATTGGGCAACAAACCAACCATGATGGGTTCCTTTATTCCTTCCTACCTCCAAAAACATTTCGGTATCAGTACTTTAATTCCTGATCATCAATATATTGACCTATCCCATTTTTTTGTGTCCAAAGAATTGACATTAGGTAAATTCACAGAAGAAGCAAAAACTTTTTATTTGGAGCAGATGCGGCTTCTGGCTCAAAAAGGAGCAGAGGGTATGATTATGGGATGTACCGAATTACCGCTTTTAATCCAGCAGGAAGAGAGTCCATTTCCTTTGATTTCCACTACTCAATTGCATGCACAGATGGCGGTGGATTTTATTTTTGGGTTAGGAACTGGGAATTTCGGAGGTTTTGAACCATTAAGTAGTTGAGGTATTAAGGGGTTCATTAAGAATGACCTTATGAGCCAAGGCAAAAGTAAAAAGGCAAAAGTGGGATTTCGGATGGCGGATTTCAGGACCGAGCGTTAAAAATTTGTCCAGTGGTCCCGAGGGATCGGGATAGCGAGGGGCCAGGTTGTAGGGTAGCTTAAAACCATTTAGGAGTTGAGGTATTAAGGGGGGCATTAAGAATGACCTTAAGAGCCAAGGCAAAAGTAAAAAGGCAAAAGTGGGATTTCGGGAAAGCGGGAGCTTTAGTAAGTTTGGGAGACTGGTCAGATTATAGAATAAGAATTTTTGAACCACTAATTCCACTAATTTATTAAATCCTGGATGGATCGGATTTGAGAGGCTTTAATGTTTATGTGAACTCGAATGGAATGGGAAAAGGGATTAGGCGCGAAGCTTTCGGATTGACACGAAGATCCTCAGTGTTAGAACAAAGTGTTAGATTGGATGAAAATGGGAGGCACCCGCCTGATCGGACGGGCAGGGATTACGCATATTGGACAGAATGCCATGGATTAATGATTCATTTTTGAATTATCAGTGGCTTTCAGCCCCGGGAAGTCCTAGCGGGATGGACATGGTAAATACGATGGGCAGTACCCATCGTTTGGTTATATTGGCCTTTCAGGCCATTAGCTTAAGGAAAATAATTTATAAGCACCAAACTTGAACGGAGTTGAGGATCATGAAACTTAAACAATCCGCGTTTTGAAATTGGAAATTGAATGGATCAGGCCTGTAGGGCCTGCCTATCGGCAGCCCTGGGTGAGGTTTACCGAAACCCGTGGTTGATTATGTCCGGCCCATTCCCAGAGCCTGCCTTTACCAGTCAGGCAGGCCTGTGCTGAAATTGAGATCGGAGAATTGATGGAATCGCCGGCGGTAAGGATGGAGAATGAAGAATTAGGAATGAAGAGTTTTTCGAGGTTGTCATGGTTGCCAAGCTTGCCTGCCGAAGGTAGGTTGTCGTGGTTGGAGTCTCGAAGGTTTGAGGAGTTCGGTTCTGTAGGAGGAGGATTTTTTAATTACGCAGAGTTTCACAGTGAAATCACGGAGAGTGAAGAGTTTGTGGTTGTTGGGATGTCATGGTCAGAGACCTGGAAATTTGACTTTTTCTTTCCAGTTTAGATTATAGGAAAAATGATTGAAACAGCCCTGTAGGGGCGATAGATATCATAACCCGGGGTATTAGCCCCGGGGACAGTGGCTAAGCCTCAGCCCCTAAGCCGGCGCTTTAAATGGAATCGGGGAATGGATGGGATCGACGGCGATAAGTAATGTGAATTTTTTAGGAAGCAGTCAGGAGACTGAATAGGAGTAAGAGCCAAGGCAAAAGGTAAAAGTAAAAAGGATGGAGCTTAGTGAGTTTATGTGACCGTTTCTGTTGGAAAAAAGGATTTTTTTACCACTAAGCGCACCAAGGCCTCAAAGAAATTAAAGATTTTTGGGGGGGAAGTCGGTTTGTTCAATTTATCGTTTTTTCCAGTTTTGGAGGTAGAAAGAGCACTAAGCAGCTTGCGCTGGGTCTCCGGTAGGTTTAAAAGGAATGTGAACATCAAAGTCCCATCGGGACGAAAGATATAATAGCACGGGTGAGGTTTACTGAAACCCGTGGTTGATTATGTCCGGCCCATTCCCAGAGCCTGCCTTTACCAGTCAGGCAGGCCTGTGCTGAAATTGAGATCGGAGAATTGATGGAATCGCCGGCGATATGGAATGAAGGATGAAGAGTGAGGAGTGAAAAATTTCGGATTTCGGAAGGCTAATTTCGGAAAGAACCATAGGAATGTAGAATGAAAAGTAATGAATTAAGAGTGGGGGATATAAACAAAAACATCCTATGGAATAGAGCCATAGGATGTTTTTTTATGTTGTCTAAGAGGATATGCGATTTAGAAAATCGCATTACTTTGGAAAATCATATTACTTAAGAAAGTCGCATTACAATTACATCTTCTGCGCTTCCTTCAAATTGTCTTTGGCCAATTCAAAATTAGGATCTATTTCCAAAGCCTGCTGTATGGCCTCAATCGCTTCAGGTTTATTTTTCTGGTACATGTAAATCATTCCTTTAAGGTTCAATGCAGCTGCTTTCAGGCTGACTTCCTGCGTCTCATTATTAACCGTTGGGAAACCTATTTTCTCTTCTGATGCTTTTGGGTTTTTGATCAGCATATTGACAGAGTTCAAAGCTTCTTCCTGACGGTTCATGGAATACTGCATGTAGCCCGTTTTGTACAAGGAAAAAAGGTTACCCGTCAAGAGGTAATGTCTTTCAAAATTAGGTAAAGCCCTGTCCAATGCACCCAATTGTTCAAGTGAATAGGCAGCAATTTCCAATCCCGTAATACTTTGGTCATTTCTTTCCAATAGGTCCAAAGCAGAGACTGCAGCTGAAGTGAATTGCCCAGCCTCAAAATACAAGTTAGCCAATAATTCAGGGTAACGTGTATTTGTAGGATTTCTTTCCATCAATTCAAACAGCTTCATCCGGGCCACCGGAAGGTCATTGTAACGCATGGCCATTTGGTAAACCCTTTGATCGGCCTCATTCCTTTTTCTGAGGGATTCTGCATCCTGTGCAGCTGGTTGATCCTGTGCCTCAGCCAAAGTGGCCATGCAAAGCATGATGCCCAATAGTAATGTAATCTTATTCATATAATTGTTTATGTTTTCTTTTTTAATCCTTTTTGGGCCGCTAATTTATACAATAAGTTCAAAGCTTCAGCTTTATTGTTCTGAATTTGTCCTTCCAAAATAGCTTCTTTGATTTCTTCTTTCAAATCTCCCACCGTTCTTGAGGGTTTTAAGTCGAAAATTTCCATGATTTCCTCTCCGGAAACAGGGGGTTGAAAGTTTCTGACCTGGTCTTTTTCCTCGACTTCGATTATTTTTTGTTCCACCTTGTCAAAATTGGCCAGGAAGCGTTGGACTTTGTTGTTGTTTTTGGAAGTGATATCTGCCCGGCAAAGGGTCATCAGGTCATCCACATCATCCCCCGCATCAAAAAGTAAGCGTCGTACCGCAGAGTCGGTGACTTTGTCGGACACCAAGGCAATGGGTCTTAGGTGTAATCTGACCAATTTTTGAACATACTTCATCCTTTCATCCATGGGTAGTTTGAGTCTCCGGAAGATACCCGGAGTCATCCTTGCCCCTTTATCCTCATGGCCATGAAAAGTCCATCCAGCTTTGGGATGAAATCTTTTGGTAGCCGGTTTGGCAATATCATGCATGATGGCAGCCCACCTTAACCAAAGGTTATCCGTTACTGCTGAGATATTGTCCAATACCTGAAGGGTGTGGTAGAAATTGTCCTTATGGGATTTATCACCGACAGAATCTACACCCTGTAATTCTACCATTTCCGGGAAAAACTGCTGCAACAGTTTGCTTACAAAGAGCAACTTAAACCCATAAGAGGGTTTGGGGGTCATGATGATTTTATTCAATTCATCAACGATCCTTTCTGAGGAAACGATCTGAAGTCTATGCGCATCATGAACAATGGCCAAAAAGGTGTCTGGTTCAATGTCAAATTTCAACTGCGCGGCAAAGCGAACGGCGCGCATCATCCGCAGGGGATCGTCTGAGAAAGTTATGATGGGATCGGTGGGGGTTTTGATAATTTTTCGTTTGATGTCTCCCATCCCGTCAAAAGGGTCAATGAGTTCACCGAAATTATGTGCATTGACAGAAATGGCCATGGCATTTATGGTGAAATCCCTTCTTTCCTGGTCTTCCTGAAGGGTGCCGTCTTCTACAATGGGTTTTCTAGAGTCATGACGATAGGACTCCCTCCTGGCACCCACAAATTCCACCTCCCAGTCATCCAGTCTGATATTGGCAGTGCCGAAATTTTTAAAGATAGAGAGAGGTACATGTTCGACAAAACTATCAGCTACTTTTTCGGCCAATACAATACCAGACCCAACACAGACGAAATCAATATCCTTACAGGGTCTTTTAAGTATTAGATCACGTACATAACCTCCCACAACGTAAGTTTCAAGACCCATTTGATCTGCAATCCGACCAACTCTTCTGAAAATATCAACTTGTTCTAATTGTTCTTTGAAATTCATGCTTTTAGGATTTTGACATCCCCTTCGGAACCCAGATACAATTCCTTGGTTCCGGCGCTCAACAAAGGGAAAAATTCAGCCGTTTCAAAATCAAATTCCTGTATTTTGCTGTATTGCAGTATCAGAGGGCGGGAATGTGCAAATAAGATTTTGTTCCAGAAATCTTTTCTGATCAGGGAAAAACGGACACAGCCATGCTCAATGGGGCCCTGTTTTAGGATCCGGTTGGCTGGGGTATGGTAAATGGTGGGTTTGGTGGCAAATTCAACGATATCGAGAGAAACTTCTGAGAATTGTTCCGCGACTGTTCGAATCTGAAAGAGATCATGAAACAGAAAAATTCCTTCATAATCATCCGTTTCAGGATTCCAGTGATTGATGTCAATCAATTCAAGGACAGTACCGTTGCCTTCTTTGATACGAACCCTTCCTTTTTCCTTGATTTTATTGGCTATCTCTTTTGCTTCCACTTTTCTTTTTTTGCAAAAATACGGCAGATTATCGAGAGGGGAAAGGCAAATTTGAATTTCCAATAATTCAATTACAAAAAATCAAAATTCAAAACCAAAATTTCAAACTCCAAAATCCATAGAGAAATGAAAAAGCTCCAATTTTTTAAACTATAAAGGTATTCATTAATGAAGATTTTTCGAACCACAAGAGTTCACAAAAGGGAACAAAAGTTTATTTTGGATTGGATTTTTAGCTTATGCAGATATGATCCTGCTTCTGGAGAAGCGGGATGACATTGTGCGGCGACCACAAAGAATTCGAACCACAACAGTCCACAAAAGGAAACAAAAGTTTTTTATAGAATGGATTTTTTGCTTATGCAGATATGAAGGTATTCATTAATGAAGATTTTTCGAACCACAACAGTCCACAAAAGGGAACAAAAGTTTTTTATGGATTGGATATTTTTATAGAGGTAGATATGATCCTGCTTCTGGAGAAGCGGGAAAACTGACCGCAAAGATTTCGAACCACAAGAGTTCACAAAAGGGAACAAAAGTTTATTATGGATTGGAGTTTTTTATTGAGGTAGATATGATCTTGCTTCTGGAGAAGCGGGATAACTGGTGTTGGGACCACAAAGAATTCGAACCACAAGAGTTCACAAAAGGGAACAAAAGTTTATTATGGATTGGAGTTTTTTATTGAGGTAGATATGATCCTGCTTCTGGAGAAGCAGGATAACTGGTAACTGGTGCGGCGACCACAAAGAGTTCGAACCACAATAGTTCACAAAAGGAAACAAAAGTTTATTATGGATTGGAGTTTTTTATTGAGGTAGATATGATCCTGCTTCTGGAGAAGCGGGATGACATTGTGCGGTTTGGAAAACCGCACTACAAGGAAGAAAACCGTACTACAAGGAAGAAAACCGCACTACCGGACTATGGTTTTAGGAAAAACCGCATTTTTTGTTTTCCGGTACTTCCCAATCCAACATAGAATTTGATAGCACGGGCATTGAACTCCGGAGTTTGCCATTGTATATTGATACACTTGTTTTCTTTGGCCACTTTACGGATTCTTTTCATAATTTCTGCCCCAATACCTGCGCTCCTGCAGTTTTCATTGAGGTAAAGGCAATCCATATACAGAAATGGCGCGGCCTCCCAGGTAGAAAAATCAAAAGTAAATGAAGTAAAGCCTTCTGCCTTTCCATCGATTTCCACAATCCATACATTCAACCTCTTGGGGGTTCCGAAAATGGCTTCTTTTAATCCCTCCAATTTTCCTTCGGGAGAATATTCTGATTTCTCATAGGCTGCATGGGCTGCACATAATTCCACTAAAACCGGCAAATCTTTTTCTTCACAAGGTCTGATCAGGTATTTCATGTTTTTTAAGCTTGGGTTGTCCAAAAGTTTATTCAGAAGGGAAAATGAGGAAAAATTTCCATTTCTCGAAAATATGACTGAAAAAGTTTGAAATTTTTCTGATTTAAAAGGCCTGATTTAAGGCGGAAGGATTAAGTCAGAAGTATGAAGGTGGAAGGATAAAGGATGAAGGTGGATTTAGGTTAAACGGTAAGTTGGAAAAACAAATACATAAAACATCAGCCCTGAAAAAAGGGATGCTATCAGGAAACAGGCTACAAAAATCCGCCAGAAATGAATGATGTCCCGTATTTTTCCGTTTTTTTCTTTGATCCGTTCTATTCCGCCTGGAATATAACCATGAAAAAGGGCCAATGAGGTCAAAAAGTAGGATGTCAATAACACCAATATGCTAAAGAATATTTCAATGGTAAAATAACTCATACCACCAAATATATAGAACTGGGCAATTTAATTTCAGTGTGTAATTAATTGTTAATCATAAGATAACACTGGATTGATTTTAACTTAAAATAAGCAATCATCAACATAAGAGGCATTGAATCGGTATATAATGTATATTTGAATTTAGACTACTAAATTAAGTTCTGGGTTATCAAAAAAATTGTCAAAACATTTTTCAAGGTGGTAGGCATTGCCATAGCAACTTTATTGCTCTTGGTGGTCGGATTGCTTTTTTTTATCAGAAGTCCATGGGGTCAGGACATCATTGTACAGAAGGCGGTGTCTTTTCTCTCCAAAAAAACGGGTACGGAAATTAGGATCGAACGCCTTTTTATCACTTTTCAGGGAGACCTTTACCTGGAAGGACTCTATGTAGAAGACTTAAATCAGGACACCTTGATTTATTCACAAAAGCTCGAAACTGGGATAGGGTTGAAAAGTCTGCTGCAAGAGGGAACTATTTCGGTTTCCAAACTGGAATGGGAGGGGGTGAAAGCTTCGGTCCGCAGGGACAGCCTGAAGCAGGAATTCAATTTTGATTTTATATTGTCGACTTTTGTTTCTGATCCACCAAAGGAGGAGGTGGTAGCCAAAGAGCTGAGTCCATTTCCAACTATTGAAATCGGTCCGGTGGATTTAAAGGGTTTTGATCTTACATACGAAGATCAGGTTTTGGGGATAGATGCCCATGCCATTTGGGATCAAATCCAAATTCAGGTTGAGCTTTTGGATTTGAACAAAATGAATTTTGATATTGAGCAGCTATTTATATCAGATTCCAAAATCGACTACTTTCAATATAAACCTTTTGAATCAAAGGAAGAGAAGGAACCCTCCGACATACCTTTGCCACTTGTGGTTTTAGACAGGCTGCAATTGGACCGAGGGGATTGGCAATACAGCTCTGTACCTGATGGTCTCCATGCCAGCGCCCAATGGGAAAACCTCTCCCTTTCATTGCCTGAGGGAAATCTGGAAGATCAAAAAATCCTGTTAAAAAATCTTGAACTAAGGGAGGGAGATTTTTCTTTGGAATTAAGGGATCCGGACAGTGAAGCTTTGGCTGAGAAGAAAAAGGATTCAGAGAAAGGAAAGGAGGAAGTGAGTTTTTCATTGCCGGATTGGTGGATAGAGGTGGGGAATGTAGACTTTGAAAATACCAAAATTGCCTTCACCCAATCCGATGGGAAGATCCGAAAAGGGCAATTTAATCCGGAGGCCATCTTTTTGGATAATTTTAACTTTTCCGCCCACAGTATTTTTTTGAAGGAGAAAAAATCAGGGTTTGAAATTGATAGACTGGCTTTCAAAGAGGGGAGTGGCCTAATTTTGGAAGAATTCAAAAGCCAGTTGGTTTTAAATGAAAAGTCTTTAAAAATCAAAGATTTAAGAGCAGTTACCGGAAGTTCGGAATTGTCTTTTGATTTGGGTCTGGTTTTTTCAGACTTGGACAATTTTATTAGAAATCCCGGAAAAACGTTTGTTGATTTGAACCTGAAAGGCTTGAAAACTGATGCCAAAGAGGCACTGTTTTTCGTTCCTGAGCTGTCAGAAGACAAATATTTTCAGCAATTGGTGGCCAATGGAATTTCAGCAATGGGTAAGGTGAGGGGAGATATTAACCAACTTCAGATTCCTGAATTTTTACTGACTTATGGAGATAATTCCTCAATTACCGTTTCATCTGCAGTGTTAAACAATTTTATGGATCTGGAGGCTTTAGGTTATGATATTTTAAATATTGAACTGCAAACCAAATCCCATGTAGTGAAGCCTTTTATAGGGGATATTGATTATGACCTTCCTGAGGATTTATGCCTCCTATTAACTACAAAAGGAGGGATTCGGGATGCATTTGCCAATCTGTCCATTTCCACCTCTGATGGGGACATTTTCTTTAATGGGAATCTTGATTCAAATGATATATATAGGTTGGAAAGTGCAATTTCCCTTGAAAAACTGGATTTGGGTAAGATTTTAAAAATACCGGAATTAGCACCTTTGACTTTTGTAAGCCAAATATCAGGGCATGGTACAGGACTTTATGATTTGGAGGGGATGATCAGTTTTGATTTTGAGGAATTGACCTGGAATGAGAATGATTTATCCGCATTGGAACTCCAATTGACAGCCAAGGATACCATGGCAGAACTGAAAATGGAATTCGCTCAAGAATATCTTGATTTTTTGTTGGAAGCTGGGGCCAGTCTCGACAGTCTTAATCCGGGCATGTCCTTTAATCTTGCCATAGATAAGATACAATCCTTGGACATGGGTTTGACTCAAAAGGATATTTCCGGAAAAATAAATATCAATGGGTCATTAGGAGGATCCTTGGATAGCCTGACAGCAAAATTGAGTATTCTGGATAGTTATTTATTCCATGAAAAAAAGACTTACCCTATTGGAGATTTTATTGTCAATGCGCTGATTGCAGATACGCAGACAAACCTGGACATAAACTCTGATTTTTTGACCGGATCTTTCAAAGCAAATACATCTCTAGGAAAATTGACCAATTCTTTGAAAAATTATCTGGAAGAGATCTATACGGGGGAATCCGGCCTCATAGAAAATTTTGATTTTCAGGCCAAGTCGAATTTGTGGTTTCATCCAACACCTTTTATTGATAAATTATTAGTAGAAGGTATGGAGGAGATGGATACCTTATATTTTGAATTTGATTATGATTCAGGGGAAAAGAATTTTGCTACAAAATTAGATCTCAAGAAGATCCAATATAATGGAGCTCTGTTGGATTCTTTTTTTGTGGAAATTCATGGGGATGCCAATTCTATGTGGTCTGAAACTGCTTTTAAAAAGCTCAAATCCGGGCCAATAGAAATGCCCGAGACGCATTTACGGGCTGATTTTAAAGAAAAAAGCCTTGAATTTGAATTCCTATCATTGGACGATGAAGGGGTGATCATAGATGTTTTTAACCAAATCAATTTTTCATCGGACACCATTTATTACCATGTGCAATCCGAGGGGCTCATTTTCAACAGGGAATCCTGGAAGGTGCCTTCGGATAATTTGCTCACCTATTGGCCTGGCTATTTGGGATTTAAGGATTTTATGTTTAGTAAAAATGGACAGACTATCAATTTTACAAATTCCCTTGAAAAAATCAATGAGGAGCATATTGGGGCCATTATGAGCAATTTTGAGCTCAATACCTTATTGGGTTTCCTGAATCCTTATGATCCTTTATTTACCGGGAATGCCAATGGGGAGTTGGTAGTAGTGAACCCCTTTGAAGCAATAGGGATAATTGCAGACCTGTCCATTGAGGAAATTGAATTAATTGATATACCTCTGGGAAATTTGGACTTAAAAGCCGATGCCACATCTTTGAGGGATTATGAATTTTTACTTTCACTGAAAGAAGGTATTTCCGAATTGGATTTGGCAGGAAAAATCCATATTGATTCAATGAATTCTAATCTGGATTTGAAGTTAGACCTTCATGCGCTGAAAGTCGAATTGCTCGAAATGCTAGCAGAAGGGGAAATAAAAGAAGCAAAAGGGATCATTTCAGGATCAATTGACGTGACCGGCACTGTTCAATCCCCTCAATATCAAGGTGAATTGAATTTTTCGGAGGCTTCTTTTAAGCTGTCACAATTGGGCAATGTTCTTAATTTCCCCAATGAGACAATCAAAATCAATAATTCCGGATTAAGTTTTAATGATTTCTCTATCGTAGATGAAAGCGGACAGGTATTTACCATTAATGGAAAAGTCATCACGGAAGATTTTGCCGATATAGGATTTGACCTGAAATTATTTGCTGAAAATTTCCAACTGTTGAATTCCACCAGGGCCGATAATGATTTGTTTTTTGGTAAAGCATTGGTAGATCTGGATCTTAGGATTCAAGGAAACTTCGAACTTCCGGTCATCGATGCCAGGGTAAAAGTAAACCGAGGAACAGATTTGACCTTGATTTTACCTGAAGATCAGCTGAACTACATGGAAAGAACCGGCATTGTATTATTTGTCAATCATGAAGATCCTTATGATATTTTATATCAGAGGGACTCAGAAATTGTAGCCAAGGGAGTAAAGGGATATGATATTACCGCCAACCTTCAGGTTGATCCTCAAACCGTGATCAATTTTATTGTAGATGAAAGGACAAATGACAATCTCAGGGCCCAAGGTCAGGCAGATCTCAACTTAACCATGGACCCTAACGGCGATATAACTCTATCAGGGAGGTATGAGGTCCGGAGTGGTCACTATGAACTGAATTTGTTTGGTCTGGTCAATAGGAGGTTTTTATTTGCCGAAGGCAGTACCATTCTCTGGACCGGGGATGTATTGGATGCCAATCTTAATATAACGACCATTTATAATGTCAGGACTTCCCCAGCAGAACTGATGCAGGCCCAACTCAGTGGTACCACCACAGATACCAGAAGTCAGTTTAGACAGATTTTGCCATTTATGGTCTATCTGAAAATCAATGGAGAACTGCTTCAGCCTGAGATTTCATTCGAATTGGACATGCCTGAGGAAAGCAGGGGATCCTTTGAGGGGAATGTCTATTCGATGATCCAACAGGTAAACCAACGAGATGATGAGTTGAACAAACAGGTTTTTTCCCTTTTGGTTCTCAATCAGTTTTTTCCTATGATGGGAAATGACGGTTCATCCGGTGGTTCTGTTAACCTCGCCAAATCCAGTGCTAACCAGATTCTCTCCAGTCAGCTCAATACCTTTTCAGATAGGATATTTGGGGAAACTGGTTTTTCCCTTGATTTTGATCTGGATACCTATACAGATTACCAGACAGGATCTGCAGAGGACAGGACCCAACTTAATGTTGCTGCCAAACAGAAATTAATGGATGACAGATTGATTATTTCTGTGGGAGGACAAGTTGATGTGGATGGAGGCAGTCAGCAGGCACAGCAGGGAAATACTGTTTTTGGGGATGTAAGTCTGGAATATTTATTGGACGAGAGGGGGAGATGGAGGGTGACAACTTTCCGTAAAAACCAGTTTGAATCAGTCATTGATGGTCAATTGATCATCACGGGTATTTCTTTCATTTTTAACAAAGAGTTCAACTCATTTGTGGAGCTTTTAAAAAGGGCTGAGGAAGAAAAATCAAAAGAAAAAAAGAAAAAAGGAAAAAATGAAAAGCAGGATTGTGATGTATTGCCCAAAGAGCAAGATGAAGCCAAACTGGAGGATGAAATTGAAAAGTTAGACTAATGCGTAATCTGATTTCCATAGGTTTGATTTTGATGATTCTGCTGGGTTCCTGCAGTGTGAAAAGGTTTATTCCTGAAGATGAAAGCTTGTATACCGGTGCTGAATTGAAACTGAATGTTGATTTACCTAAAAAAGAGCTAAAGGGGTTACAAAGTGAATTGGAGGCATTAATTAAACCGGATCCAAACCGTAAATTTCTGGGATCCAGATTCAGGCTTTGGTCACATTACAAAGGGAGCAAAGAAAAGCCCGGGTTTATCAACAGATTTTTAAAGAACCAGTTTGGGGAAGAACCGGTATATTTCAGTCAGGTCAATCCAGAAAGGTCCATTTCTATTTTGCTTAACCGTTTGGAAAACAAGGGGTATTTTTACGGAATTGCAGATCTGGAAAGAGTTGATAAAAAGAAATTCACCAGTCTAAACTATAGCTTGAATTTTGGGGAAGCCTATCGTTTGGCAAAGTTTGAGGTGTTGGGGGATTCACTTGGAATTTTGCAGGAAATAAAATCCAACATGGATAAAACCTTATTGGTAAAAGGAGAGCGATTAGACCTGGATATTTTAAAAAATGAAAGGAGCAGGATTGAAAGGGTTTTAAAGGACAAGGGTTATTACAATTTCGGAGCTGATCTGTTGATTTTTGAAGCGGACACCAATCAATATGAAGACCGTAGGTTTGATTTATACCTACGTCTGAAAAGTGATGTTCCTGAGAAAGCTATTTATCCTTACTCCATCAATGAGATTACGGTATTTCCAAATTATGTCCTGAATTCTGAAATGCTTAATGCAGATACGGTCAGGGTGAAAGGGGTAGATGTGATACAGGAAGGGGTGGTTTTTAAACCGGATTTATTGGTTCCTTATGTATTGTTTAAGGAAGGGGATAAATTTGATCCCCAAAAATCCCGGTTGACTGCCAACAGGCTTTCAGCTATAGGCAATTTCAGGTATGTCAATATTACTTTCGATGAGTCGGATTCCCTGAAAAATGAAGATGGCACTTTACCTTTGAATGCCAATATTCTCTTATCCCCATTGAATAAAAGGTCAATAAGGGCAGAAATCCAGGCAGTGACCAAGTCCAACAGTTTTGTAGGCCCTGCTTTGATACTTACATATCGGAACCTCAATATTTTTCATGGAGGGGAAATGTTTTCCCTTTCTACCAAAGTAGGTTATGAAACGCAGATAGCCCAAGGTGATCGGGAAAGGTTGACATCTATTGAACTTGGCGCTCAGGCAGGGGTAACATTTCCCCGGGTAATCTTTCCGGTTCCTGTCATGAACAGGTTTCAATATGCCATTCCTAAAACAAGGATAAGCATAGGTTATGAGTACCAATATCGCTCAGATCTTTACAAAATCAATTCCTATAACACAACTTTTGGTTATTTCTGGCAGGTAAACCGACATGTTTATCATGAATTCAATCCTATTAGTCACAGTATTTTCGATTTGAGGGAAACAACCCCTGAGTTTGAGGAGATCCTGGACCAGAACCCTTTCCTCAGGAGGAGTTTTGAGCAGCAATTTATTTTTGGGATGAATTATACCTTTAATTACAACCAACTGGTGGATGCAGAAAGAAAACACCCCATATTTTTTGGGACAACTCTTGATTTCGCCGGTAACAGTCTGAGGTTGTTCAATGAGTTGTTAGATACCGATAATCCGGATCAGGTTTTCGGATTGGAATATGCCCAATATATGAGAATGGATGTGGATTTTAGGTATTATTGGAGGATTACCAGAGAAACCAATTTGGTCAGCCGGATCTTTGCAGGCGCGGGTATTCCTTTGGGAAAGTCACTTTCACTTCCTTATGTAAAGCAATATTTTTCAGGTGGTCCCAGTAGTGTAAGGGCATTTAGGATTAGGGCTTTGGGTCCGGGAACTTTTATTCCCGAGGATGTGAATACGAGTGGTTTTTTTGATCAGGCAGGTGATATACGGTTAGAAGGAAATATGGAATTGAGGTTCCCATTCAATAAATACCTGAAGGGGGCGGTTTTTGCGGATGCCGGTAACGTTTGGCTATACAATGACAATGAGGCTTTGCCAGGGGGAAAATTTACCGATCAATGGTTTAAGGAATTGGGTGTTGGGGTTGGCTATGGTATGCGGATTGATATACAGCTTTTCGTCCTGCGTTTTGATCTGGCCATTCCTATCCGAAAGCCATGGTTGCCTGAGGATCAAAGGTGGCTGGATTCTTTTCAACTCGGCAGTAGGGACTGGAGAAGGGAGAATATGGTGTTGAATTTTGCGATAGGATATCCTTTTTGAATGACCAATTACCAATGACCAATTACCAATGACCAATGACCAATTACCAATGACCAATTACAAATTACAAATGTCCAAGTTCCAAGCTCCAAAACACAAAAGTATAAGCTCCAAAATCCAAATGTACCATGTACCAAGTACCAAGATAAAGGGACCGATTTCCAAAGTTCGAACAAATTCCGAAATCCTGTGTCACGTCCTGAATTTACTTGACACTTTTTTCTTTGTTTTTTCTTTTGTTTTCAATCCTCTTAAATGCCCTATAGCCCAAGTAAGGAGACCTGGCAAGGCCGGAGCGAAGCGACGTTTATTTAGCCTTGACAGGTTTCTGTCTTGGGCTACTTTTGCGTTTGAGAGATGAAAACACTGATACACTCTCATGTATTTCAATAGGCTTCTTCATATTTAATGAACAATGTGGCCTCTTTTCATTGTAGGCCCATACTCCATGCCTTACTGCTGCAAACGCCTCTTTGAGATTCTTAAACATGTCCCCAAGTTTATATTCAATTTTTAGAATCCCGTTGACCCGCTCTGCCATTGCATTATCATAGCAATTTCCCGCTTCTCCCATACTGGACTTTATCCCTTCCTTTTCCAGTAATTCAGTGTATA
>NZ_JBHUIV010000010.1:22312-699561 GCF_042683085.1 Shivajiella indica
ATCTGAGTGATGAACAATGCCTTCTGTTGACGGACATTGTCCTATCGCCATTTTTAAGGCTTCCACAGCACATTTTGACTCAAGTGTATTCCCCAAATACCAGCCTACTATCTTCCTGCTGTATGCATCGGTAATAAGATACAGGTACCTGAAGGAATCACCGACACGGATATAGGTTATGTCCGAAACCCAGGCCTGATGGGCAGAGGTCCAGACCTTACCGTTGAACAGATCCTTATATTTACTGTAGCGCATAAATGACTGTGTTGTAACAACATACTTCTTCTTGCGCTTGACCAGCAGGCCTTCCGAACGTAACAAGCCAAAGAGCCTGTCCCTTCCTATGCTGATCCCTAAACCCAACGTATCTTCTTTGATCAGCTCCTGAAGCTTTCTTGTACCAATCATCGGATGGGTCCTCCGGTGATCCCGGACAAGCTCCAATACCAGGTCGTATTGCGCTTCCTCCTTCAGCTTGGAGTCCATCCAACCATAATATGCTGACCTACTGTAGCCAAAGTAAGTACAACCGGACTTAACGCTCACTTCTTCAGGCCTTTTGGAAACAGCCCGTTGCCAAAGTTTTTTTTTAAATCCGTCTTGTATTCATCATTGGCAACATCTATCAGCGTCTCAAGCATCTTGTTGGCAACTATCGAATCGGCCAGGACCAGTTTTAACCTCTTGTTCTCCTCTTCCAGTTCCTTAAGTCTTCTCTTCTCGTCCATAGTCTCTATTCTAACACTTTTGTTTAACAAATGATCCCTGCCAAAGGACCTGACCCACCTCTGGATCGTCTCCGCTCCTCTAATATCATACTTCTTTTGAAGATAAGAATAGGAACTTCCTTTTTCAAGCTCCTCCACTACTTGCTTCTTAAAGCTAATACTGTACCTGTTGATTTCTCGAACCGTTTTTGTCATCTTTTTCCTGTTTTTAGTTTGACTTAATCTGTCAAGCTATTTCAGGACGTGACACCCACATCCTACATCCGACATCCCCCTTCCGCCTTCAGACATCCCCCTTAAGAAAGGGATTGGTTTTCTTTGGAGGCCAATTCCAGTATTTTGTCATATTCTTCCGGTGTGAGGTCTTTGAAGAAATAGTTGACAGGATTGACATGTTTTCCGTCTTTCAAAACCTCATAATGGATGTGTGGGGCGGTAGAGGAACCGGTATTACCCACCGAACCGATTAAGTCTCCTCTTTTTACTTTTTGACCTTGTCTGACTTTAAAATCATTCATATGGGCATATCTGGTAACGAATCCAAAGCCATGATCGATTTCCACATACTTTCCGTACCCACCAAAAACTGTTTTTACTGTAATTACCACACCATCCCCGGTAGCATAGATTGGAGTTCCTTTAGGTGCTGTAAAATCCACTCCGGTATGCATCTTTTTAACTTTCAGGATAGGATGTAGCCTGATACCGTATCCAGATGCCAGAAGATTCAAATTTTCATTTAATACAGGCTGGATAGCCGGAATAGATGCCCAGTATTCTTCTTTCATCAGTGCCATTTCAGTAACCTCATCATAGCTAACGGACTGCACATACAATTGACGCTTCAGGGCATCTATTTTGCTGTGTAGGGAAATGATCATTTTTTCCTGATTCAGGCCTTTTTCCCTGATTTCGCGGTATCTATCAGAACCTCCTATGCCAGCCTGTCTGATTTCAGGAGCGATTGGTTCTGTTTCAAAAATGATTCGGTAAAGGTTATCATCCCTTTGCTGAAGGTCAGCAAGCATTTGGTTCATCTTTCCTACTTCTTCCTCAAGGAATCCATAGTAAAGTTTGAGCTCTTTATTTTCTTTTTTGAGCATTAGTTCTTTTGGGCTATCAAAATACATATTGAATACAATAATGAAGATGATGGCCAAAATGGATGATAAAGAAAGGAAGCCTAAAGAATTAAGTACGATATCCCATTTACTTCTGGTATATCTTTCATACTTACAGGTTTTCGGGTCGTAGTAATATTTTATTCTACTCATTACAATTTTGAAGGGTAAAACTTCTAATTTTGTAGCCCTAATGGACTTGGGGTGATTGATTCCAGGTCTGCAAAGATATAAAATTAAATAATACAATCCGAACATATTCAAAAGCTTACATGGAAGCAAGAAAGATCAGAAGTACTTTTATTGATTTTTTTAAGTCAAAACAACATCATTATGTGCCTTCATCACCAATTGTAGTCAAAAATGACCCTACTTTGATGTTTACAAATGCCGGCATGAACCAGTTTAAAGATTTTTTTCTGGGAAATGAAACCCCAAAATTTACCAGGGTAGCCAATAGCCAAAAATGTCTGAGGGTGTCGGGAAAGCACAATGACCTGGAGGAGGTTGGCGTAGATACCTATCACCATACCATGTTTGAAATGTTGGGAAACTGGTCTTTTGGGGATTATTTCAAAAAGGAGGCCATTGAATGGGCTTGGGAATTATTGACTGAGGTCTATGGGCTTCCAAAAGAAAGATTGTATGTTTCTGTATTTGGAGGGGATACAGGAGATAAGTTGGAAAAGGATACAGAGGCTTTCCAAATTTGGAGCACTATTGTACCCGAAAGCAGGATTCTTTTTGGTAGTAAGAAGGATAATTTTTGGGAAATGGGAGATACAGGACCTTGCGGACCCTGTTCAGAAATCCATATTGACCTTAGGCCTGAAAATGAAAGAAAAGAGGTAGATGGCTATTCTTTGGTCAATAATGACCATCCTCAGGTGATTGAAATCTGGAATCTGGTTTTTATGCAATTTAACAGGCTCTCAGACGGTAGCCTGAAGGAACTGCCGGCCAAACATGTGGATACAGGAATGGGTTTTGAAAGACTTGTCAGGGCGATTCAGAATAAATCTTCCAATTATGATACGGATGTATTTACTCCTTTTATTAAAGCCATTGAAGTAAAATCCGGTAAAAAATATGGGGTGGATGAAAAAACTGACATTGCCATGCGGGTAATTGTGGACCATATCCGTGCCATTTCATTCACCATTGCTGATGGACAGTTACCTTCCAATAATAAGGCAGGTTATGTAATCAGGAGAATTTTAAGGAGAGCAGTGCGATATGGTTATACCTTTCTTGGATTTCAAAAACCTTTTCTCTTTGAACTTTTGCCATTGTTGGCTGAGAATTTTGGAGATGTTTTTCCGGAATTGGCCGCCCAGCAGGATTTTGTTGCCAAAGTTATCATGGAAGAGGAAGCTTCATTTTTACGTACTTTGGACAATGGTCTGAAAAAGCTGGATCAGATCAAAGGTGAAATGGCAGAATCCAATCGACATGTGATTGAAGGAAAAGTTGCTTTTGAGCTGTATGATACCTATGGATTCCCATTGGACCTAACCTCTCTCATAGCAAGAGAAAGTGGTTTTTCTGTAGATGAAAAAGGATTTGCGGAAGAGATGGAGATACAGAAAAACAGGTCAAGAGCTGCCGCAGAACAGGAAACCGGGGATTGGGTGATGGTTCATGAAGAGGAAGGGGTTGAATTTATCGGTTATGATTATCTGCAAAGCCAAAGCAAAATCGTGAAATACAGGCAGATAAAGGATAAAAAAGGAGACAGGTTTCAGCTAGTTTTGGACAGGACGCCTTTTTATGCCGAAAGTGGAGGTCAGGTAGGAGATCAAGGTTGGTTGTCTACTCCTTCCGAGCGGATCAAGGTATTGGATACCAAAAAGGAAAATGATCTGATTGTCCATTTTGTGGATAGGCTTCCTTCTGATCCGACATCCAATTTTAATGCCCAAGTGGATGAAGAGAAGAGAAAAATGACCATGAACAACCATTCTGCCACACATCTCTTGCATGCTGCACTTAAGGAGGTTTTGGGGAACCATGTGCAGCAAAAAGGATCATTGGTAAATGAGGAAATCCTAAGATTTGACTTTTCCCATTTTGCGAAAATGACTGAGGAAGAAATTGCCAGAGTTGAACATATTGTCAATACAAGGATTCGCGAAAATATAGCTTTGGGAGAAAGTAGAAATGTGCCGATAGAGGAGGCAAAAAAGCAGGGTGCGACAGCTTTGTTCGGTGAGAAATATGGGGATTTTGTACGTGTGATCACTTTTGATAAAAACTTCTCTGTAGAACTTTGTGGCGGGACACACGTTTCAGCTACAGGAGTGATCGGTTTATTTAAAATTGTTTCCGAAGGATCAATTTCTGCAGGAGTAAGAAGGATTGAGGCAATTACTGCAAATGCTGCGGAAGAATTTGTCAACGGACAGATAGCCTTGGTTAAGGAAATTCAGGATTTATTGAAAAATCCAAAGGATCTGAAAAAATCCATAGAGAATCTGCTTCTGGAAAGAAATGACCTTAAAAAGGAAATAGAAACCTTGCATCTTCAAAAAGCAGGGGAACTCAAAAATGAACTGATCAGAAGTAGTGAAGCAAGGGATGGGTACCACTTGATTATCTCCCAGATCGAACTGCCCAGTGCGGAGGCTTTGAAAAAACTGGCCTTTGAATTGAGAAATGAGGTGGATAATTTGGTGGCTGTTCTGGCAGCCCTCATAGATGGGAAGCCTCAGATTGCGGTAATTATTAATGAAGAACTGGTGAGTTTAAAAGGTTTCAATGCCGGTAATATAGTCAGGGAATTGGCCAAAGAAATTCAGGGAGGGGGAGGAGGTCAGCCTTTCTTTGCCACTGCCGGTGGTAAAAACCCGGAGGGCTTAACCAAAGTTATTGAGAAGGCGAAACTTCTTTTTTGAGACCATTGAGAGAATAATGTACTTCAAATTTGGTTTTGCTTGATTTGTAATCCATTTTTGAAGCAATTGTCAGAAACAATAGTTTAATTTCACATGCTTTCAGCTGAAATAAAAGATAAATATGAATTGGTAGTGGGTCTGGAGGTCCATGCGCAGTTGTTGACCCAGAGTAAAATGTATACTGCTGATTCTACGGAATACGGAAATCTCCCCAATACCCAGATATCTGTGATTACTTTAGGTCATCCGGGTACTTTGCCGAAAGTCAACCGCAAAGCAGTTGAGTTTGCCATGAAAATGGGTTTGGCCTGTAATTCCCAAATTACGAGGAGAAATATTTTTGCGAGGAAAAATTATTTCTATCCGGATCTTCCCAAAGGGTATCAGCTAACGCAGGATAAAGGGCCCATATGTGTTGGTGGTGAAGTGCCTATTACATTAAGCGATGGGACAAAAAAATCCATTGCACTTACCAGAATCCACATGGAGGAGGATGCAGGCAAATCCATGCACCTTGCCGGGGAAGTAGATACCTTGGTAGATTTCAATAGGGCCGGGGTTCCCTTGATTGAAATTGTTTCAGAACCTGATATCCGTGCTTCTGAGGAGGCTTATGCTTACTTGGTTGAGATCAAGAAACTCGTCAGGTATCTTGATATTTGTGATGGGAACATGGAAGAAGGATCACTCCGCTGTGATGCCAATATTTCTGTGCGGCTCAAGGGAGCTACGAACTATGGCAAAAAGGTGGAAGTGAAAAATATGAACTCTTTCCGAAATGTGGCCAGGGCGATCGAGCATGAATTTGAAAGACAGATTGAAATGATTGAAAAGGGAGAGGAAATCATATCGGAGACGAGAACCTTTGATGCCACTACGGGCCTTACTTCCAGCATGAGGACCAAGGAGGATCTGAATGATTACCGATATTTTCCAGAGCCGGACCTCAGTCCTGTCATCATTTCCGAAGAGTGGCTGGAAAGTGTAAAAGCATCCATGCCGTCTTTGCCGAGAGAATTGTTCCATAAATTTGTGCATGAATTCGGATTACCTGAATATGATGCCGGGGTTCTGACAGATGCCAAGGAAATAGCCCTTTATTTCGATGAGCTTTGTAGTCTGACCAGTAATTATAAGGCCGCCTCAAACTGGATGATGGGGCCTGTGAAATCTTATTTGAATGAATTGACTTTACATATTTCCGATTTTCCGATCAGTCCTAAAAGGTTGGCCGAACTTATCGCATTAGTTGATGAGGGCAAAGTCAGTTTTTCAGTGGCCTCCCAAAAGGTATATCCTATCATGTTGGAAAATAAGGAAAGGACTCCTTTGGAAATTGCCCAATCATTGAATCTTATACAGGAGAGTGATGAGGGAAGTATTCTTCCTTTGGTAGAGAGTGTTTTAGCTGAAAATCCGGCAAAAGTAGCGGAATACCGATCCGGTAAAAAAGGCCTGATGGGAATGTTTATGGGTCAGGTGATGAAAAAATCCCATGGAAAAGCTGATCCTAAAGTGGCAACAAAACTATTGACAGATTTATTGGAAAACTGATATGATGAAGATTGCAAAAAACATCCTTGTACTGATACTTTTATTTTCACTTTATTCCTGTGGAGATGGCGGAAAAAGGGAATTTAATGGAAAAGTGGAAATTTCAGGAAAATTGGCAAATGCTCCCGAGGGTAAAATAACTTTATCTTCCATAGAGGATGAACAGTCCAAGATGATCGCTGAATTGAATGTAGGGAGTGGTGGCAAATTTGACTATTCTCTGACATTGGAAGGGCCTGGTTTTTATTTGATCAACCTGATGGATAAAAAAGAAGTCAGGTTAGCCTTGTATGACCAAGATGTAGAAGTGAATTATGATTTTTCAAATGAGGAGAGCCTGGAAGTAAAAGGGTCCACCGATTCGGAATATTTGCAGCAGATTGAAAGATTGATGGGCCAGTATCAGGAAGAGATCAATGCCCTGAACACTTCCTATTTTGAGGCTATGAGTTCCAGAAACCAGGAGCAGATAAAGAACATCCAAATGCAGGCCTTGAATTTGGAATCAGAAAATGCTGAAAAGTTAAAAGCATTATTGGGTACAATGAATGGGAGTTTTGCAGCTTTGGCTGGCCTTCCTATGATCAATTCAAAGAAAGATTTTCAGTTCTTGGATGAATTGGTGATCAAAATGAATGAAAAGTATCCCGGTTTCAAAACCGTTCAAAATTTGATGGCCCAGTTGGACGATATGCGGGCATTATCTGTGGGCCAGGTTGCTCCGGAGATTACCCTCCCGAATCCAGATGGGGAATTGGTAAGTCTTTCAGGACTTAGGGGCAAGTATGTATTGATTGATTTTTGGGCTGCCTGGTGCAGGCCCTGTAGAGAGGAGAATCCCAATGTGGTAAGGTTATACAATCAATATAAAGATCAGGGTTTTGAGGTATTTGGTGTTTCATTGGATAGGACAAAAGATGCTTGGGTGAAAGCGATTGCCGATGATAACCTGACATGGACCCATGTATCAGATTTGCAGTATTTCAATTCAGCTGCTGCCGCACTTTATCAGATCAATGCCATTCCAGCAACTTATATGATTGATCCTGAGGGTAAAATAATTGCAAAAGACCTCAGAGGGCCTTCTTTGGAAAACAAATTGAAAGAAATTTTCAATTAATTTATACCGTTTGGATAGAAAGGTCATAATCATATACATTATGGCCTTTTATATTCCAGAAATAAATTTTATTTTCCTTCAATTTCTTGTGTACAAAGTAATGTTATTTTCATATACATTTGCGCAATTGAAATTGAGGTGTGCGGGAATCAAAATCATTTTGATTTAAAAAAAGTCCAAAAAGGTCAAGCAAAATGATCCAATGGAATGCTTTTTGTTGATCCCGAGCAAGGAAAGAGAAAGAAACAACAATTTATTAAACCAATCATGAAAAAAAGAACCATCCAATCACCTGTAAGCAGACTGCTTACTCTCGCTCTTTTTGGCTTGTTAGCCTTAGGAGCCTGTAAAAGTAAAAAGAAAGTTGTAGCGGCACCTGAACCTGCACCAGTTGCCCAACCAGCTCCAACACCTCCTCCAGCAGCACCTCAACCCTCTGCAGAAGAAGTAGCGGTAGGTAAATTGGAAAATTATTTTAACAGTATTTCTCAATCCTCCAATGTAGACGCAGCCAACAGAACAATCAATGAAGCCTTGGCGATGTTCTCCAATCAGGAAACTCCTATATTGATTGTAATTCACGAAGAAAATGGAATTAAAGATTATGATGAGCCGACAACCATCAGTAAATATCTTAATTACCTAAAAGACACTAAGAAAAACCTGAATTTCATCAGTGATATCAGACTAGATGGAAGTGGAAGGGTATCAGAATTGGAACTTCGTCGTAAAAAATAATCTTAAGAAATCAGTTTAACCATGAAAAAATATATTCCATTATTCCTGTTGTTGTTTTTGGCTACAGCAGCAGTATCAGTAGCACAGTCTGACAATATCAGCCCGGCCAGAAAGCAGGCAATTGACTCTCTTGCTTTAGAAAAAGTGAAGGATTTGAGTAAATACATCAGCATCATAGGAAGCAAAGAGACCCAGTTTTCTGAAGCTAACCGTGTAATGGACCGCGCGGAAGAATTATTTGCTCCGGGTGCTGAGATGGGTGTTTCCTCATTGAGCAGAAAAGAAATTGCTTATTACAAAGTAAGAAGGTATTTCGAAAGATTGATGGCATTAAATTATGACAGGGTAAATATCACCTGGTATGATATTCACTACATTTCTGACCTTGAAAGACAGCCTGACGGAAGATATGTTGGTGTAGTGACTGTATATCAGAGATTTGAAGGAACTTCTTTGGAAACAGGCCTGAATTACAGAGACACCACTAAAAAAGACATCACGATCTACGTTGAGAAAAAACAAACCCAAATTGCTGGTAGAACGATTGAGTTCTGGGACGTGATGCTGGGAGATATCCGTGTGACTGAAACCTCCGCATGAGAAAAGTAATATTATCTTTATTATTGTTGATTATATCCTTAGAGTTGGTACCGGGGCAAGGCTTATATAGCCCCGGCCAGCCAAAGGATGATGGAAGATTCGCCGCTTCCACCAAACAAGTAAATCAATTTTTTAGAAGGTTTAACGCAGAAGAAAGTGCAGATGGTACCAAGCGTTATTATGAAGGCGATCCTATGTACCGGGACAGGGAGTTGAGGGGGAATTTTATCAGCATTCTTTTTGATAATGAAACTTCGGGAATCTCTAATGAAACGAAGAGGGAATTTATGTCAGAAGTTCTTTCTGAGGTAATGCCACAATACATTAATTTTCATAGGGAAGGATGGTTTGCTGAAGTTAGTGCAGTATTTACATACCGCGGAAAAAGAGAAGATGTAACTCTTTTTCTAAAGATCCAGCCAGAAGGGCTGGGATATGAATGGGTTATAGACAAAGTGGTTTTTCAACCCTTTAAAGACATTTTCTTAAAGCCAGAGGGAGAGGCGAAAAGTTTTTTGCATCCCCTTAGCCATGAACTTGGTTTTATGAATCTTAGGAGAGCATTTCAGGATTCTGATACCCCAGAGGCCTTTACTCCAAAAGAATACCAGCCAGATTACCTGACTTTATTTCTGTATGAAATGAAGAGGGGCAATATCAAGTTTGAGACAGTTATGGATGTGAAGTTTCACTTTTTTCAGATCAACAATTGGTATTTCGAACTTAATCAATACAATAGACCGGGTTTTAATACAGGTTGGCTTATGAGTAACCTGGTGAAGCTAAAGCCAGGTGATAAAGAAACCTTATTAAGATATATCTATGATCAGAAATAGTATATTTCTTTCATTATTTTTGTTTTTTCTTGGCTTGAATAGGATCTCCTATGGCCAGGATATGGCAGGATATTCCAAACAGGAAATCAAGGATCTCAGCACTAAAGTTGAGGATCAGATCCAATTTTTGGAGTATTTTCTGAATACATTGGGTAGTCATGAAACGCCCAATCGTGATAAGGATGTCATCATCCGGGAGAGCTATCAAAAAATTTTTAGGGATGGAAAAGTTCAGGTTGAAGATGACCTTTTGTTGGATAGAAAGGTGATCACCAATAAGGATATTACTGCCTATTTAAAGGATGTGGATTTCTTTTTTAATGATGCGGCTTTTAAATTCAAAATCAGGGAAATAAAACCTTTTGTGAGGGATAATGGGGAATTGTCTTTTTTGGTTTCCATGGATAGGACCCTTACCGCTATAGGGCTAAACCATGAGGGCATTACAAATACCAAGCCTCGCTTCGTAGAAGTTAATGTGGACAAAAGATCCAATGAACTCAAAATAGCAAGTATTTATACCACCAAATTAAGCAGGGATCAGGAACTTGAAGAGTGGTGGGGCAGCCTTTCCTATACTTGGGAAAGTTATTTCCGTTCAAAAATCGGACTTTCAGAAGAAGATTCAATCACACTGGATCACCTTTATAAGATCAGTTCCATAGACAGCATTAATTTATCAGGAAATGAGTTTGTGCTTGATTTGGCACCTATCGAAGCTTTGAGAGATCTGAAATACATCGATATCAGCAATACTAAAATTGAAGAACTCAACCCAATCAGCAATGTCACTTTTTTGAGCTATTTGAATATTTCAAACACCCCAACTAAAGATATTCAGTTTATTAAATATGCTGATAGATTAGAACACTTGGTGATTTCGGAAACTCCAATATATGATATCAGTGAATTGGGCAACCTTAAACAGCTTCATACCTTGGAAGCTTCCAATACTCCGATCATGGGGTTTGATGTGCTCAATTCGTTTGAAGCACTTCGTTCGTTAAATTTACATCACAGTGGATTTAATAATATTGAGAATATTAACCAATTGGATAAACTCAGCCATTTGGATATCAGTAATAATTTTCTGATCAATTTTGAAATGTTGGCAGATCTTAAAAATCTGGAATCTATCAATTTGGAAGAGACCAATATTGTGGATTTGAGCTCACTTTCTGCACTTGAAAACCTTAAAATGGTTAATATCAATGTTACTGAAGTTTCTGATCTTTCTCCACTGAACGATAAATTAGCCCTTCAAAGAGTTTATGCGGACAGGACCAGGATTTCTGAGACAGATGCAGATGAATTTTCAAGAAGAAACCGCAGGGTGCTCTTGATCCATCATGCTGAAAACCTTCAGACTTGGTGGGATGCGTTGCCTGAGTCCTGGAAAGAAATCCTTGTGAAGCAAAATCCGGCACTTTCTAGGAGTATACCATTGGTGGAAGATCTTTCCTATACAGTTGGATTGGATTCATTGGACCTTTCAGGAAGTAGTATCAATAGTTTGGGACCGGTTTTGAAATTCAGGAAAATCAGTAAATTGAATTTTGACGACACGCAGGTTCAGGACCTTATTCCACTTTCGGAAATCAAAACCCTTACCTCAATTTCAGGTAAAAATACACAAGTAAAAACCCTACAGCCATTAGCGAATCTCATGGGTCTAACTTATTTAAATTTTGCCAATACCCCTGTAGATGGAATCAGTTATTTAAAAGGTTTGCCTGAATTGACTTACCTGAACGTGGATAAAGCTTTTATCAATATTCAGGAAATACCTGAATTTTTGGAGGCCAATCCCCAAGTCAATATCATTTACAGGTCAGATTCCCTTAAATTGTGGTGGGATATGCTGACAGACACCTGGAGAAGGACAATTGCAGGTAATTTTATCCAGAATTATGATCCTGAACAAGATGCAGAAACCTTACACCGCTGGACTGCGAATTCTAGCTTGAAAATTGAAAAAGCATCAATTTCGAATCTGGAACCCATTATAATATTCAATAATCTGCGAAAACTGGAAGTAGTGGATGTTCCTTTAACCGATATAACTGCCCTGGCGGGAATGGATTTACTTGAAGAATTAAAGCTGTCACAAGCGCCGGTTTCAGATATTTCTCCTTTGGCAGGATTGGTAAATCTAAAGGTATTGGATCTTTCTAATACAGGAGTCGAGGATTTAAGGCCTCTTTCCAATTTGGTCAATGTGACCCATTTGAACCTTTCCGGTACCAATATCAAGTTGTTGAGAGGATTGGAAGGTTTAAGAGAAATTAAGGAATTGGACATTGCAAATACCAATGTAAAATCCTTGAAGCCCATCATGAACATGGTTTATATTCAGCGTTTGATCTGTTTTAATACCCGGTTGAACAAAAAGGCTGTGGATTCATTCAGAGGAGTTTATCCAAACTGTGAGGTGAGGTTTTATTGAGGTAGGATGTGGGATGTCGGAAGTGGGATGTCGGATGTCGGAAGTGAGATGTAGGAAGTGGGATGTTGGAAGTCGGATGTTTAGTCTACGTCATGTTGAGCACAGCGAAACATCTCTTGGTAAAGTGGAAGAAAACCCCATTAAAAATTTAAGGAATTAAGGTTTTCATTAAGGGCATTAGACCTGAGTCCGAAGTTGGAAGTTGGATGTCGGATGTCGGAAGGGGGATGTTGGATGTTGGAAGTTGGATTTCGGATTGTTTGAACTTTGGAAATCGGTCTCTATATCTTGGAACTTGGTACATGGTACCTTTGGATTTTTGGATTTGAAGTTTAAAACTTGAATTTTGCTTTATTTTTTCAATACCTGGGATAAGCTTACTCTCAGAATCTGACCCATATTTTTGCAATTCAAAAAATCATTGTCCTTATAGTGTTTGGCGAGATCTTTCTTTAGGCTGTCAATATTTTCCTGTGTAGAAATCACATCATTTTCCATACTGTGCAAAAGGTCTTCAATTTCCCTTGTAGAAGTTTTCAGCCTTGATGCGATCAAAGCCCTTTCCTCTTTTTGGTATTGCCGCATGGATTCTGAGGTGATGTGTTTGATGCCCAATTCAATCAACTTATTGTTTTGTTTATAATATTGCGGCAAATAAATTGATTTTTTACCCTCAAAGGATTGCTGGTCAAAATCTATGGCCCGAATCCTATAATGGATTTCTTCAAAATCCGGGGTGACAACAATGACAAAATTGGAGGAGTGCATATCCCCCAAAAGCCGGACAAAACAGCGTTCATTGAATTTCACAAACTCTTTGGCAAGCCTGATCGGGTTCAATAGTTTGTCAGAGATATGTTGTCTGATAAACTGTTCCCCAGGTATGCCTGCAATATGTTCTTCAATCAGGGTGTTTTTATGGACTAAGTAATTAATCCTGTTGGGAGAAAGAAGATGTTCCAGTTCCAGGCCATAAACCCTGGATGCATCGGCCCTTTTGACATAGAAATAATCAAAATTATCGTTGATCTTGTTGACAATCCTGATGCGGAAAGGCTGTGTGTTTCCATAGACACAAAGGTCAATCCGGTCCACATAAAGGTGCTGCATAACACTGATGTCACCTTCAGCTTTCAAAAGGGCATATATTTTTTTTACTTCATAATGAATATCCTCCCTATCTGATTCTGAAAAAAGCACCGTTTCCCAAAGTGTATCATTTCCTTTTGAATCATAAAGTGGGACAGAAGAACTATATCTCAGCAAGTCTGCATAATGAATCGGAAAATCTACTTCCCTTCCATATTTCTGGAGGTATTCCCTTAGTTTCAGGCTTACAGGATAAATAATCTTTTTCTTACTGATCAATGCCATGATTCAGGGATTCAGGATGATGCCAACTCTCTTTCCTTTTTGGTAAGATATTTATCAAAAACAAAGGGACCAAAGGGTAGGATGGAAGCAACAAGTGCAAAAAATGTTTTGGTAAAATTCCACGCAGCCTTTCTTGCTGTGGGGAAGACAACATAAATATAGATGATGAAAAGGATACCATGCGCCCACCCAACGTATGTCACTGCCAAAGGCATATCCATGACATATTTCAAGGGCATAGCTATGAAAAGTAATACAAGGAACGAAATCCCTTCAATGATACTGATCAGTTTAAATCTTCTTAACCACTTGGCTTTTTCGGTTGTGACTATCATTTTATTTTTTGGTAATGTTAAAGAGGATCTGAAGGGCTGTCCATAAGGATTTTTTCAAGGCTACATTTTCAGAAATTTGGCCCAAGTCGTCAGCAAATAAATATTCAACCCCATCTTCCTGTCTGATTTCATAATTATTGATTTTTTTGGACATGATATCATGGTGGAAAAGGCCAAAAAGAATGATTTTGGAAGGGCCCAATGCCAAAATACTATCCATGGATACAGATTCAATATGGATGGAATTTGTCAGAGCAATGTCTTTCAAGGAACAGCCCACAGCACCTAATATTTTGAATAGTAAATCTTTGTGGACTTCATACAGTTCATTTCCCTCAAATCCAATCAAAACCCCTTTTTCAAAACCCCCTTCAAACTCAAGGCTAAATTCCTGCTCTTCTGTTTCTTCTAAGCCAGGTTCTGAAACCATGGATATCAAAGGATTTTCGGAGGACAAAGTGCTGTCTTTACCAAGATCAACCAGTAAATGAAGCTCTTCAGGAATCACATAGATTTCACTGTCCAAAAAAAATCCCAACTGTTGAATTCCCATATTTTCCATGCGACTAAATTGAAGAAAAAAAATCAAAAGCCAAAGTAATTCGTTTTCCAAATCGGATACCCAAACCCGGTATTTCTATTTTCCAAATCGAATATCAACGCATATCATTTTCAATTTCTTCATCGAATTTTTTTTGATTAAAATTACCTGATCTATCCCGGTTTTTTCAATTAAATCAAAATAGGTCACTTCATTTTCATCATTTGATTTATTATGGCAGAGGGACTGGTAAAAAATAAAACCCACAGGTTTTGCCATTTGTAATATTCCAGAGGGTTTTTTACCGGTTAAAGCTGTTTTCCTTTTTTGTAATTTGAAATTTTCAATTTTGATTTTGAAATTTTTTACGCTTTATCTCCTTTGGCTTCCTGTTCAAAAATCGACTTCAGTTCCACGGCATCTTTTGGATCCATTCTTTTGGCCAAGACTAAGCGTAACTGTCTTCTCCTTAAGGCACCTTCATACAGTTCGATTTCTTCCGGGGTCTCAGGAAGAATTTCAGGGACTTCTATTGGTCTTCCATTTTGATCTACCGCTACGAAGGTGAAAAAAGCCCTATGGGTCAATATTTTTTTATTGGCAGGAATATCTTCTGCCCATACTTCAATGAAAACTTCCATAGAAGAGTTGAATGCTCTGGTCACTTGGGCCTTTAGGGTGACTACATTGCCCAAACTGATCGGGTGTTTGAAAGAAATACTGTCTGCAGATGCAGTGACTACGATTCTATTGGAATGTTTTTGGGCGGCAATGGCGGCTACAATGTCCATCCAATGCATGAGTTTTCCACCCATTAGGTTATGCAAAGTATTGGTATCATTGGGTAAAACCATTTCCGTCATGATAACCTCTGAATTCCTGGCCAATTTCTTCTTTGTCATAAAATTATATTTTAAACAAAAATACAGAATTAAAATCTTTATTTAAAAAATATAGAATCAAAAATCAATATAAAATTTTGTTATTTCCACCCTTCCGTGCCTAACAAAGGAACAAAAGCGAAATTATCAAATTCTTCTTGTACAATTTTGGTGGCAGTTTTTTTGGTCAGCCTCAACATCTTCTGTTTTTTTCTGTCACCCACTGGGATCACCAAAATCCCTCCGATTTTCAATTGTTGCAACAGGGATTTTGGAACCACCGGTGCACCTGCAGTCACAAGGATTTTATCATATGGGGCATGCTGAGGGATACCAAGGGAACCATCACCAAAATAAAAATGTAGGTCAATTCCCAATTTTCCCAAAAATTTCTTAGTCTTATCAAACAATTTCTTCTGGTATTCAATGGTGTGGACTTCCGCACCCAATAAGTGTAAAATTGCTGCCTGATAACCCGAGCCAGTTCCTATCTCCAAAACCTTATCACCAGGTTTGATTTGTAAAAGTTCTGTTTGGAATGCAACGGTGTAGGGCTGAGAAATGGTCTGTCCTTCTCCTATGGGAAAAGCCTTGTCCTCATAAGCATGGGAGTCCAATGCGGAATCAAAGAAAAAATGTCGGGGAAGGGTATTGATGGCATTCAGTACTGCCTCATCTTTGATACCCTTTGACCGGATCAATTTAACCAATTCCTTTCGCTGACCTTTGTGACGGTAGCTATCTTCTAATTTCAACATGCCCATGGAGAAACTTTTATTAAACCTGCGAAGTTAAAAGATTAATTGGCTTAATTTGAGTGAAAATTTGATCAAGAAGGTTACTGTCTGAAATATTGCAATTTAAATTCTAAAAATGTTTACCGGAATTATTGAAACCCTTGGGGAAATTACCAAAATAGAACAGGAAGGTTCAAACTTTCACTTTCATATCACCTCTGCCATTACCCATGAACTAAGAGTTGACCAATCTGTTGCCCATAATGGGGTTTGTTTGACGGTGGTGGCTATAGAAGGCGACAGTTACCGTGTAACAGCTATTGATGAAACTTTAAGGAAAACAAACCTCAAATCCTGGAAAGTTGGGAAAAAGGTCAATCTGGAACGTTGTATGCCGGCAAATGGCAGGTTTGATGGTCATATTGTACAGGGGCATGTGGACCAAATAGGGAAAGTTGAGCATATTAAGGTGGAGGACGGTTCCTGGATTTTTGATTTTTCCTTTGACCCTGCTGTAGGCAATATTACCGTGGAAAAAGGTTCCATCACGGTAAATGGTACAAGTCTGACCTGTTTCCATTCAAAAAATGGGAGGTTTTCCGTGGCTATCATACCTTATACTTATGAACATACCAATTTTCATGAACTTAAAGTAGGGGATGAGGTGAATTTGGAATTTGATATAGTAGGTAAATATATCCAAAGGGTTATTAGAGGGTATTAGGAGTGAATGATCAATAATCAATGATCAATGATCAATTACCAATTACTAATTACCAATAATCAATTACCAATTTCAAAAATTCAAAATCCAAACTTCAAGCTCCAAACTCCAAGCTCCAAGTCAAAATCCAAGGACCAAGATTCAAAATTCAAGCTACAGGCCCAAAGAAACAAGATACAAGATCGAATAAGTTTACCGATAATTAGGTGGGTTGTTGTTGAGGCTTTTTCCTATTTTTTAAAATCAGATCCCGAATTTTTTTCATTCCAAAAAAAGCAACCATGGCGCTGAGTATTCCAATAAATGCACCCATTAAAATGTCTCCGGGATAGTGGACACCCAGGTAAATTCTGGTATAAGAAAAGAAAACCGCCCAAGGGAAAAGCCATTTAACAGCAGGGTATTTAAAAAAAAGTGCCAAAACCATCAAGGTGGCTACTCCAAAGCTATTGGAAGCATGGGAGGAAGCAAAACCAAATTTCCCGCCGCCACAGTACCCATAATTGTGTACCAGGCCTTCCAAAAAGGGTTCATGGCAAGGTCTTAGGCGTTCGAAGTAAGGTTTCATTAGACCGGAAGCAATTTGGTCAGCAAACAAGATTGTCAGCCCTGCAGCCATAAATACCCACCAACTTTGTTTTCCATATGCTTTAATAATCAAATAAGACAAAAAGATGTACATGGGTATCCATGGCTGGGTTTTGGTCAGCAAAAACATGATTGGATCCCAGAAATCGGAATGGAAGCCATTTAAAAAAAGAAAGAGGGATTCGTCCCATTTACTTATCTTATCCAACATAGACAGAATGCATTAAGCATATGTATTTACCCAGTCAATATCTTTTTTAAGGTAAGATAAAGTCATGGCTTCTTTTGACCCTTCTGAAGGTTGGTGCATATATTCCCAATTGGCCACAGGAGGCATACTCATGAGGATACTTTCTGTTCTTCCATTGGTGTCAAGACCAAATTTTGTACCTGCATCCCATACCAAATTGAATTCCACATACCTTCCCCGCCTTAAGGCTTGCCACTTCTTTTCCTGTTCACCGTAGGGAATCGATTTATTTTTGGACATAAAATAGCGATATACCTGAGGAAACAAGTAACCTATTGATTTTACAAATTCAAATATAGAGTCCATTTCCTCTGCATTCTCACTGAACATCCTATCAAAAAATATTCCCCCAATACCGCGGGTTTCATTCCTGTGTTTGATAAAAAAGTAATCATCTGCCCACTTTTTGAATTTTGGGTAATATTCCGGGTTGTACTGGTCACAGGTTGCTTTGACCTGCTGATGAAAATACCTTGCGTCATCCAGGTCTACATAATGTGGTGTAAGATCAATTCCGCCCCCAAACCATCGGACCCCATTGCTCATTTCAAAATATCTGATGTTCATATGGATAATAGGAACCATTGGGCTTTCTGGATGAAGTACAATGGAAACCCCAGTGGCATAAAAATCCGCTTTTTCAAGTTGAAGTTTGCTGAGTATTTTTTCGGGAGTAGGTCCTTCAACGGCAGAAAAGGCAACACCACCTTTTTCGATGACGTTTCCTTTTTGGATTATTCTTGTTCTTCCGCCTCCTCCTTCTGCTCTCGTCCATTTGTCTTCCCTGAACCTTGCTTTTCCGTCTTCCAGTTCCAATTCCTTGCAGATATGGTCCTGGATCTGCATAAAGTCCAGGGTGATTTTACTTTTATCCATTCAATTTTGATTCAAATATCAAGTCTTTTCAAAAATCAATCTTCTACCTCCAAGGCTTCAAGAATTTCAGCCAATTCATCAAAATCCTTTAATCCAGGTTTGATTTCTTCACCTCCTTCCATCTCAATACCTTGAACTCCCGTTTCTTTTATCAATTCTTCAACTGTATCTGCAGAAAAACCAAATCCGAGAAGTACCTGGCAGATTTCGGCCAAGGATTTTATTTTGCTTTTTATTTCCCCATCAATCTCCAAATCAGCAGAAACCAGCAATAATTTGACTCCGTGGTCTTTGAAAGAAGGGGCCTTAAGAATCAATTCATCCAGATCCTCTGCTGTACTTATTTGATTTTTATAGATCAATCCTAATCCGGTATTAACCAGCATCTTGAGGTGAATTTCTTCCTGAATCTGTATATGTTGGATTTCAGGATAATCTTTTATCACTGTCAAGATCCTTTCAGGATGGTTCAATTCAAATTCCCCTACAAATTCCAATCCTGAAAGCCAGGCAGTAATTTCTTTGAATTTTTCAGGTGAGGTATAGTTTTTGTTACTTTCTTCCAAATTAAATCCCATCAGGTTGACCTGCATGCCAGAACAATAACGTGCATCTGAAAGGTTATTGACAGAGGAGATTTTAACAAAAGTTTTTAAGGCCATTATTAAGAAGATTGAATTTATGAGCGCTAAGGTAAAAGATTTCAATCTAAAAATGTATTTTTGACCTGATCTAAGCCAAGGTTTATGCGCTCAGCAGTATTATTCAGTCTTTTAACATTAATTTTTCTTTTTGCTTCCTGTAGAGAAACGGAGAACCCGGTTACTGATTTTGGACTGGATTATCAACCCCTTGAAATTGGACGTTACTGGGTCTATGAGGTAGAGGAAACTATAGTTTTCGGTGAAAATGACAGTCAAACTGAGGAATTTTATTTGAGGGACATCATCGATTACAGTTACAGAAATGCCGAAAATGAAGAAGTTTTTGTGGTCAAGCGGGAAAAATCACTTGATTTGAGCAACTGGGAAATTATTGGCAATTATGCCATGCAGTACAAAAGAATGGCATTGATCAGAAATTTTGAAAACCAACTTACCATCAACTTGGTTTTTCCTCCAGAAGTGGGTTTATCCTGGGATGCTATGGCTTATTCAGCAGGAGATTCCGATGAATTTGAAATTGAATTTATGGGAAATGTTACCATTGGGGATCAATTTTTACAAAGATCACTGAAAGTACTTCAGGAAGAGGATGATGATGAGATTACCTTCAGGGACAATAGATATGAAATATTTACAAAAGGTATAGGTCTGGTGGAACATTATTATGAGGTTTTTACTTATTGTTCAAGGAATGATTGCCTGGGCCAGATGATCATAGATTCAGGTAGGAAGACCCATCAAAAAATGCTGTTGTATGGTACGATTTAAATGGGGTATTATTTGTTTACTATTGCTTTTGACGGGAGCTCAAGCTTTTGGTCAGAACAGGTATGCCGTTCATTATAAATACAAACCACAGGATTTTTTTAGCTTGGAGGAACCTTCTTTTTTTCTGACCCCTAGATCCATTGAAAGGCGGGAAAGGCATGGGATTGCATTGGATAGTCTTGATTTACCTGTTTCACAAAAATATATTGATCAGTTACATCCATTTGTGCAAGAGGTTCTTTTCCATAGCAACTGGCTTAATGCCTCCATTGTCATAGCAGATCAGGGAAATATGGAGGAAATTAAAAATTGGGATTTTGTTGAGAAGGTAGAGCTTGTTGCTTTTGGGTATGTACCGGAGGGTAGGGTAAGTGCGAGGGTAAATGGGAAATCCGGTATCAACAAGAACTCCAAAAGCAATAATAATACCATTGAAACCCCATTTGATTATCAAAACAGTCTTTTAGGCATTCAGGAAATGCATGAAGAAGGCTATAGGGGTAAAGGAATTACCATTGCGGTATTTGATGCCGGATTTCCAGGGGTTGATCAGATTCCAGGATTTTCCCACCTTTTTGAAAACAACCAGCTGATAGGGACCAGGGATTTTGTACATGTTTGGAATAAAAATGTCTATTCCAAAAACCAACATGGTACCAATGTCTTATCCTTATTGGCCTCCAACGATCCTGAAGTATTATTGGCCGGTGCTCCCGAGGCGGATTATATCCTTTGTATCACAGAGGAAGTTTCTACAGAGTATAGGATAGAAGAATACAATTGGGTGAAAGCGGCGGAATTCGCGGATAGTCTGGGGGTGGATATCATCAACAGTTCTTTGGGCTATTGGGACTTTGATGATTCAAGTATGGATTATTCTCTAGAGGATTTGGATGGAGAGACTGCGCTGATCAGTAAAGGTGCTACCGTAGCCGGAAATAAAGGGATTTTGGTGGTAACCAGTGCTGGAAATTATGGCAATAGAGGCGTTTCTTCCATCACGGCTCCAGCGGATGCTAAAGGAATATTATCCGTAGGAGCAACGGATATTTCTATGGAAAGGGCTTCATTTAGCTCACAAGGGCCCACTGCTGATGGTCGTATAAAACCCGAAGTTTCTACATATGGAGAACAAGTTTGGTTGGTCCGGTCAACCGGGAATTTGGGGAGAGCGAGCGGTACATCTTTCTCAGCCCCACAAATAGCAGCCTTGGCAGCCGGATTATGGCAGGCGAAGCCCTATTGGACAAAAGATGAGTTGATCGAACGGATCATGGAAAGCAGTTCCTTGGCTGAAAACCCTGATAATTTGATAGGTTTTGGAATTCCTAACTTTCTCAAAGCTTATTATGGGGAAATATTGGCAATTGAAACAGAGGAAAAGGAGGATAGCTGGAAGGTTTTTCCAAATCCGATTTACGGTACAGATCTTTTTGTCCGCTTTGGAAACAACGTAGAAAGTGAATTTTATTTATTTGATACCCAGGGCAAGGTTTTACAACAGTCCAATGTGAGAAGGACTTCTGTACAGGAACCTTTTTATGTTTCCATTCCAGAAATTCCGTCCGGAGTTTATATCCTAGAAATGCAGACAGGTAATGAGGTGAAAAGGACAAAATTGATGAAAAGATAGGTGGCCAAAAGTATTTTTCTTTTTTTTGCAGGCAAATTAATCATACTACCCCAATGTCAATACAAATAGCTCCTTCCATTTTAGCTGCAGATTTTGCCAATATCCAAAAAGAAGTGGAGATGTTGAATGCCTCTGAAGCTGATTTTATCCATGTAGATATTATGGATGGGGTTTTTGTACCCAATATTTCCTTTGGATTTCCGGTAATGGAGGCTATTAAAAAACATGCCAAAAAGCCTTTGGACGTCCATTTGATGATAGTAAATCCCGATCAATACCTTGAAGCATTTAAGAAAGCAGGTGCTGAGGTTATTTCTGTGCATTATGAGGCATGCAATCATTTACACAGAACTTTACAATATATCAAGGGCTTGGGTTGTAAAGCTGGAGTGGCCTTAAATCCCCATACATCAGTGGAATTATTGGAAGATATCATTGAAGATATTGATCTTGTATGTTTGATGTCCGTCAATCCGGGATTTGGAGGTCAAAAATTTATCGGAAATACTTACGAAAGGGTCAAAAGATTAAAGTCCATTATTAACCGTAAAGGAGTTTCCACTATGATTGAAATAGACGGAGGTGTCAATCAGGTCAATGCTCCATTGTTGAAAGAAGCCGGAGCAGATGTGCTGGTCGCGGGAAGTTTTGTTTTCTCTTCCGAGAACCCTTTGGATACCATAAAAAACCTTAAAAGTATCTCATAATCAAGCCAGTGTAAAAATTACCTTTAATTGGGATTATTTGCCTTTTAACATTTTTTTAGGGTATTTTTTTGGATTTTTTCTTGTGATTTTGGGTTTAATGCTTCTTATTGTAAAGTCAAAAATTGGAAAATTTCAAATTTAAACCTATTATTAAGATGAGAAAATTATTTGTATTCGCAGTCCTTATGTTGGGGATTTTAAGTATGCAGGGCTTTGCGCAAGAGGCAGAAGAAGTGACCGAGGAAGAATTGGTGAAATATGCTGCAATGGAGGCCAAGGTTCAGGCATTTATTCAGGAAAAGCAAACCACCATGGAGGAGATGATCAAAGAAAATGAGGTGATTGGAGGTGGTGCCAGGTATAATGAGCTGAAAGCTGCCTGGGGTAATGAGGACAAATTAAAAGAAATTGAAGCTACTGACGAGGAAAAGACTGCTTATTCGGAGATACAGGCCTACATTGATTCGATCGGAGATGAGGTGAAAGAATATATGACCGGGTTGATTATGGATCAGGAGGTTTTAGGTGCTGCAACCTACAATAAAGTAAGAAGGGCGATCAGTGCAGATCCATCTGTGAAGGAAAAAATCGATTCGTTGGTGGCAGAAATCAAGCAGGATTCTTCAGCTGATCAATAATTGAAAGATTGGGTCAGCTTTGGTAAGCTGTCCAAAGCCAATGACGTTATGGGGAAGGATAAATTAGGAGGGTGTGTAAGGATGTTGATTCGATAAAAGATTGCTCTTTATCATCAAACATTGAGTTTTGAATTGATGTAAGGTGATAATCTGAAGATAAAAATTAAGAAGGCTTTCTAATGATGGAAGCCTTTTTGTTTTTTAAATTGCAATAATTTTAGAGTGGAATTCGTTTGATTCAAATATGAAAAAGTATATTCCGATTATTTTGTTTTTTGTCTTTTTGGGGAGTGCCTTTGGTCAGGATGAGGATATTTTTGGTATCGATACAAAAGCAAGGGACCGTTCAAGAAAATCTGATAGCAATGTGGGTAATTTTACCCGCAATATCATGAGCACCATCAGTTTTGAATTTTCAGGTGGTGGGGCTTATCATACCCAATTGATTGATTTTAATTCCGAATCACCGGGCCAATATCCAATTTCACAATATCAGAACCTTGAAAACCCAAGAGAACTTACCTCTGATGACACCATTAAGTTTAGGGGTGGTAATATGGCCTTTCCTTTGAATGTGGGTGTAAGGATAAATATGTTCAATACCCTTACTATTGGAGGGGGATATGGAAGGGAGTTTGGGTCCGTATCCAACCTGAAGGGCAATGATTATGAGTTTGCATTTCAAAGGGGCAATTATACTTTTGATAAGGTTTATGGTACTGTTGCATTGGTACTCTATGATTCCAGGAAAAGGGCGAAGTTTCTTAATTGGAGGTATAGAAAATTTGCATCAAGCAATTGGTATATGCAGTCCGAGAAAAACCAAAGGATCAGACAAAACTATCCTTGGAAATTTTTACTTGAAGGGGAATTTGGCAATTTGATGATCAGAAAGAATTTTGATGACAGGGTTCTTACAGACGGAAATGGATACTATGGAGTAGGTTTAAGAATAGAAAGAGAATTTTCAGAATATTCAAGAATATTTATTAAAACGGGTGCAGAGTTTAGGAATTTCATTTATCAGTCTCAGGATTTGGCATATTTTCAAAACCTTAAGCAGACATTGTACATAGCGCAGGTTGGTTTTTCCATCAACCTTCCCGGTACCAAAAGGTGTAAAGTGCCAGGTTGTGGTGTGGTAATGAAGCACTTACATGATGGGGTAGAATATAGGGGAAGTTCTATTTTTAACCTTCAGAACAGGAAGGTCGGACAATGGTATTAATTCCTGTATAAATAAGGTCCAAAGACCAAATATTATATTTCAAAAGCGTTAACTTTTTACTAACTTGCCGGCTTATTGAGTATGTACAAGCAATATGGCGCAAGGAGAAAAAGAAAACATTATACCAATTAACATTGAAGAGGAAATGCGTGGGGCCTACATCGATTATTCGATGTCGGTCATTGTTTCCAGAGCACTTCCGGATGTAAGAGACGGATTAAAGCCAGTTCATAGAAGAATACTTTTTGGGATGCAGGAATTAGGAGTTCTGCACAACAAACCATTTAAAAAATCGGCCAGGATAGTTGGGGAAGTTTTGGGTAAATATCACCCGCACGGCGATTCTGCTGTGTATGAAACTATGGTAAGAATGGCCCAGCCATGGTCATTGAGGTATCCATTGGTAGATGGGCAGGGGAACTTTGGATCGGTGGATGGAGATAATCCTGCAGCCATGCGATACACTGAAGCCAGGTTGAAGAGGATTGCTGAGGAGTTGCTGATTGATATCAATAAAGAGACGGTTGATTTCCAGCTTAATTTTGATGATTCCCTGAAAGAGCCGGTTGTATTGCCTGCTAAAATTCCTGCATTATTGTTGAATGGGGCATCAGGAATTGCCGTAGGGATGGCTACTAATATGGCTCCCCATAATTTAGGTGAAGTAGTGGACGGAATCATCGCCTACATTGATAATAGAGATATTACTGTATCTGAATTGATGGAGCACATCATAGCTCCGGATTTCCCCACAGGTGGGATTATTTACGGTTATAATGGGGTGAAAGCTGCGTTTGAAACAGGCAGGGGAAGGATTATCTTACGTGGTAAGGCAGAGGTTGAAACCAAGGATAACGGAAAGGAATCTATCATTATTACAGAGATTCCTTATTTGGTCAATAAGGCCAATATGATTGAAAAAACCGCTCAGTTAATTACGGAAAAGAAGATTGAGGGAATTTCTGCCATTCGGGATGAATCTGATAGGCAGGGCATGAGGGTCGTTTATGAGTTGAAAAGGGATGCTATACCCAATGTGGTATTGAATAACCTATACAAGCAGACTCAGTTAATGACTTCATTTTCAGTGAATAATGTCGCCTTGGTTAAAGGAAGGCCACAGACTCTGAATTTAAAAGATATGATCCACCATTATGTCAACCATAGACATGAAGTGGTGGTTAGGAGAACAGAATATGAACTGAGGGAAGCTGAGAAAAGGGCACATATTCTGGAAGGTTACCTCATTGCTTTAGACAACCTGGATGAGGTTATTGCCTTGATCAGAAGTTCAAGGGATCCTGAAACTGCCCGGAACGGATTGATGGAAAGATTCGGGCTTAGTGAAATCCAGGCCCGTGCCATACTCGATATGAGGTTGCAGCGTCTGACTGGCATGGAGCGTGAAAAAATCCAGGAAGAATACAAGGAGATCATGGCTTTAATTGTGGATTTGAAGGACATACTTGCCAGTGAGGAGAGGCGAATGCAGATCATCAAAGATGAGCTAACCGAGATGAAGGAGCGTTACAATGACCCACGCAGAACAGTCATTGAACACAATGCCGAGGATTTCAGCTATGAGGATATGATACCTAATGAGGAAGTGGTAATTACCGTTTCCCACCAAGGTTATGTGAAGAGGACCTTACTGAATGAATACAGAACTCAGGGAAGGGGAGGAGTTGGTTCCCGTGGTGCCACTACCAAGGAGGATGATTGGACGGAATATTTATTTACGGCATCAACCCATAATTATCTGTTGATATTCACAGATCATGGAAAGTTATTCTGGTTAAAGACTTATGCTATTCCAGAAGGTTCCAAGACTTCCAAAGGCAGGCCAATCCAGAATCTTATCAATATTGAACCTGACGACAAGATCCGTTCCATTATTCAGGTTGGAGACTTGAATGATGAGGATTATATCAATAACAACTATCTGGTGATGGTGACCAAAATGGGTATTATCAAAAAAACCACTTTGGAACAATATTCCAGACCAAGGTCCAATGGAATTATTGCCTTGAATATCAGGGAAGATGATCAGCTTTTGCGGGTAGATATGACTAATGGAGATTCCCATATCATTATCGCCGCAAAATCTGGCCGTGCGATACATTTCCATGAGTCAACGGTGAGGCCTATGGGTAGGACAGCTACAGGAGTTAAGGCAATTACGTTAAGTGATGTTAAAGACGAAGTGGTTGGCATGGTATGTGCTTCGAGAGAAGATGCCAGTCTTTTGGTAGTTTCTGAAAACGGATACGGTAAAAGGTCTCCTTTGGATGAATACAGGATAACCAATAGAGGAGGTAAAGGGGTAAAAGCTATGAATATTACCGAGAAAACAGGTAATTTGGTAGCGATCAAAGAAGTGGTGGATTCAGATGATTTGATGATTATCAACAAATCAGGCATTACCATCAGGACTCCTGTGTCCGAACTTAGGGTTATGGGTAGAGCTACCCAGGGGGTAAGATTGATTAAAATCAGTGAAGGTGATGCCATTTCTTCTGTGGAGAAAATTGAAAAAGAAGAAGGAGAGGAAGAAGAGCAGGTTTCAACGGAAAAAGAATAGAACTTAAACAGAACCAAACAAAAGCAAAATAGAAATCAAATGAAAAAGTTGTTCTTATCAATAGCATTGGTCGGTATTGCGACTTTTGCTTTTGCCCAGAAAAAAGTAGTCAGATCAGCTGATAAAAACTTTAAAAGTGGCGACCTTGAAGTTGCCCTTGGAGAGATTGACGCTGCTTTACAGGATCCAGAGACAAAAGATGATCCAAATACGCTTTTATTGAAAGCCAAAATCCAAACCAAAATGTTTGATTTAGATGAGGATTTTGCAGCTTCTACTGTCAATACTGGAAAGGCTGCCCTTGAAAGTTTTACCCAAACCATGGCAATGGTAGGTAATGACAAAGAAAGTAAAGTAGGTAAAGAGGTTTATAAAGAAGAAATTCCAGGAATGCCGGAAAATCTAAGGCCTTATTCCTTATTGTCTTTAAAAACCTCCGCCTTCAATAAGGCTATTCAGACATATGAAGAAGATGACTATCAGATGTCCTATGAATTCTTCAATCTTGTATCTGATATAGACCCTACCGATACAACTGCCAATTTCAATGCAGGATATTTAGCCTATCAGGAACTGGGAAATTCAGAAGCAGCTAAAAAGCATTTCAATAGGCTATTGGAAGTAGAGGAATACAATAAGTTAAACACCTATTATTTCCTTATCCAGATAGCAAGTGCAGAAGACCAAGACCCTGAAAAAGCTTATGAATATGTAGTGGCTGGAAGAAAGGATTTTCCTGAAGATAAAACTTTGTCAGAATTTGAAGTGCAATTATTACTTCAGATGAACAAATTGGATGAAGCAATGGCTTCAGTAAAAGAGGCATTGAAAGATGATCCAAACAATTCAGGTTTATTGTTAAGATATGGGTATCTGCTAGAACAATCCGGTGACATGGAAGGAGCCTTAGCTGAATACAAGAAAGCGGTAGCTGCTGATCCTGATTTCTTCGAGGGCAATTATTATACAGGTGCCATCTATCTTGACAGAGCCAGAGCGATTTTGGCTGAAGTGAACAACCTTTCTGATGAGGAATGGGAAGTTAGGGCACCACAAATGAGTGCAGAAGCAGATCAGCTATATAAAGATGCGGTTCCTTACTTCACCAAAGCCTCAGAAATAAAACCGGATAATACTGAAATCCTGGAGATATTATACCAAATACATACAAGACTAAAGAACCCTTCTGAAGCAGAAAAAATAAACCAAAGATTGATTGCGCTTTTAGGTCCGGATTGGATGGAAAGAGAAAGGTAATTTATTCTAAAAGATTGAAAGAAGCTATCCTTTATGGGTAGCTTTTTTTTATTAAAACTGATGCAAACCCTTTAATAAAATTTAAGTTTTTTTTCTTTAATGCTTCATGTAGATTTTGGCAAAATTAACCGACTATGAAAAAACTGAATTGGTGGCTATTCAGCTTATGTATTTTAATTTCTTATAATGTATTTGGCCAACACAAACCTTCTTCTGTTATTTATCATGACCTTCTCAGGTTTCAGGAAACCAAAAGAGTGCTTTATGTGGCGGCCCACCCAGATGATGAGAATACCCGATTGATTGCCTATTTGGCGAATGCAGAACATGCGGAGGTGGCATATTTATCTCTGACAAGAGGTGATGGTGGGCAAAATCTTATCGGAAAGGAATTGGGGATTGAGTTGGGACTCATCCGTACCCATGAACTTTTAAGAGCTCGGGAAACAGATGGAGGAAGACAGTTTTTTTCAAGGGCCCTGGATTTTGGTTTTAGCAAAAACCCGGATGAAACTTTCAATAATTGGGACAGGGAAAAGCTTCTTTCGGATGTTGTTTGGATCATTAGAAATTTCCAGCCGGATATTATTATCAACAGGTTTAATACAATTCCTGGAACCACACATGGGCATCATACCTCTTCAGCTTTATTGAGCGTAGAGGCATTTTCAAAGGCTGCTGATCCAAACGTTTTTCCAGAACAGTTGAGCTATATACAGCCATGGCAGGCGAAAAGGATTTTTTGGAATGCTTACAATTGGGGAGGTCAATATGAGCCGGAAGATGGAAAGGTCTACCACCGTTTTATGGTAGGGGAGTTTAATCCACTATTGGGCACTACTTATTCTCAAATTGCAGCCGATAGTCGTACCATGCATAAATCACAAGGATTTGGATCCACTTCACAAATTGGTCAGGGAACCGACTTTATAGAGATGGTTAGTGGAGAACCTTTTAAAGATACCCCATTCGATGGTATTGGAAGTAGATGGGTTCAATTAGATAACGGGGATGAAATCAGAAAAGCCATTTATAAGTCAATTCAGGAATTTGACTTTCTTCATCCCGAAAATAATTTAGCGAATTTGTTGGTGGTCAAAAAACTTCTGGATAACCAGAAAAACGCTTCCATTTGGGTCAGAGAAAAACAAAATCATATTAATCAATTGATATTGGATGTCTTAGGGGTTAAAGCTGAATTTATTGTACGAAAGGAGATTGCCTTTACAGGTGAAAAAATCAATGTGGAAATTGTATTTAATAACCCAGGAAACTTTCCTGTGCAAGTGGAAACTTTTGGTTCTGAGATTTTTAAAGAAAACATCAATGCTGTTGCCAATAGCAACCAACCCGTTTCTAAAGCTTTTGAAATTCAAATTCCCGGAGATTTCCCCATTTCCCAACCATTTTGGTTGAAAAATCCTATAGAAAAAAGTCTTTTTGGAATCGATGATCCTATGAAAATAGGACCTCCTGTTAATGGATCCACTTTGAAGGGCAGGTTGAATCTGAGCATTGATGGTCAAAATTTACCCTTGGATTTGGCTTTAAAGTATAAATACAATGATCAAGTGGACGGAGAGGTAAATCAACCTTTTACTTTAGTTCCAGAAGTAAATGTTAATTTGGATAAGTCCAATCTGTTTTTAATTCCTGGAGCAGATGATTTGTTGAATGTGGAAGTTTCCTTCAGAGATAAGTTTATAAGTGGTGGTACAATTAATGTTAAAGGTCTGAAAGAAGATCAATATCAAGTCATCAAGATGACAGAAGATGACAGAAGAAAAAGGATTTTGTACACTGTTAAATTTTTAAATTCTGATCAAGAAAAGAAGGAGATTATGGTCAATTTTGTGACTCCGGATGGAAGAATATTCAATCAGGACACTAAAAGGATTATTTATAAGCATATTCCTAATCTGACGTACTTCACCAATACCACTTTGAATCTGGTGAAATTGGATTTAAAGACTTCTGGACAACAAATCGGATATATTCCCGGTGCAGGAGATGATGTACCGGAAGTATTAAGGAGTTTGGGTTACCATGTCAGTATTTTGGATGATGCAGATTTAAGAAAAAACAGATTGGCTGATTTTCAAACTGTCATTGTAGGGATCAGGGCTTTTAATGTCAATCAAAATCTTGCCAATAATGTAGACCAACTTATGGAGTATGTGCATGAAGGAGGGAATCTGATCGTTCAATACAATACCTCATCACCGTTATTGACCAGGGATTTGGGTCCCTATCCATTTTCTATTTCAAGAGACAGGGTAGCAGTGGAAGATTCACCGGTCAAGGTTGATTTTAGCCATCCTTTATTAAGTTCTCCCAATAAAATTTCAATGGGTGATTTTGATGGATGGGTTCAAGAAAGAGGGCTTTACTTTACGAGTAGCTGGGATTCCGCTTATTCTACCCCTTTCACTATGCAGGATCCAGGTGAAAATCCTTCCCAGGGATCCTTACTGTTTACCCAATATGGAAAAGGAACCTATACCTATTCAGGAATCTCATGGTTTAGGTTGTTGCCTGCAGGAGTTCCTGGTGCTATTAAACTATTTATTAACTTAATCGAACAGGGTGGTGAAAGATAACATCAGGTGGAAAAATTGGTATATAGCGCAGATGGTGGTTTTAGCTGTCTTAATTGGATTGTTTTACTGGCTTAAAATCAGTTTCTCATGAGTTTGTGGGATTGGGGTATCCTGTTCAGTACACTTCTGGCAATCGTTGGCTATGGGGTATACAAGACCTATGGTGAGAAGGATATGGAAAGCTATATCCGGGGAACCGGTAGTATGAACTGGTGGACAATTGGACTTTCCATTATGGCCACTCAAGCTTCTGCCATTACCTTTTTAAGTACACCGGGGCAAGCTTATGAAGATGGGATGCGTTTTATACAGTTTTATTTTGGGCTACCCCTCGCGATGATCATCCTTTCTGTCACTTTTCTTCCCATTTACTATCGCTTAAAAGTCTATACCGCTTATGAGTTTCTGGAAGAAAGGTTTGACCTCAAAACCAGAACCCTGGCTGCATTTTTGTTTTTGATCCAAAGAGGCCTGGCCGCAGGTATTACCATTTATGCACCTGCCATTATACTTTCTACCTTGCTAGGTTGGAACCTGACTTTTACCAATGTTTTTATAGGTCTTTTAGTCATAATTTATACAGTATCCGGAGGAACTAAGGCAGTTTCAATTACACAGAAACAACAAATGGCTGTGATGATGGGAGGAATGGTTTTGGCCGGAATTCTGGTGATTAAAATGCTTCCTGTAAATTTTTCTGATGCACTTCATGTGGCCGGAAAAATGGATAAACTGAATATTGTCAATTTTGAAATGAATTTATCTGATCGGTATAATTTCTGGTCAGGAATGACAGCAGCCCTTTTTCTTTTTATGTCTTATTTTGGAACTGACCAATCTCAGGTTCAAAGATATCTTTCCGGTAGTTCTCTTACCCAAAGCAGGATGGGTTTGATGATGAATGGATTGCTCAAGGTTCCTATGCAGTTTATCATCTTATTTATAGGAGTAATGGTATTTGTTTTTTACCAATTTTTCCAACCCCCTGTATATTTTAATAAGGTCCAGACAGAGCAATTGGAAAATTCTACCTATAAAGAGGATTATTTGTTATTGCAGGAAGAGTTTTCTCAGGTATTTGAGGAAAAGAACCAGCATATCCAGTCTATGTTGCAGGCAGTTAAATCCAATGACGAATCTGGGATAGCTGTGGCTAAGGAAAAAATCAAGGATAAAGTGGCCACTCAGGAGAAGCTGAGGTCTGAGGTCAAAGAATTAATTTTGCGGAATAACCCTGATGCTGAAACCAGAGATACAGATTATGTATTTATGCGGTTTGTCATGGATTATTTACCTACAGGTGTGGTGGGACTACTATTCGCGGTTATTTTCAGTGCAGCTATGTCGTCCACCGCTTCAGAACTGAATGCATTGGGGTCTACCACCACCATGGATATATATAAAAGGTCTATTGCCACTAAAGCAAGCCAATATCATTATTTGGTTTCATCTAAGGTGTTTACCGCATTTTGGGGGATTTTTGCCATATTGTTTGCAACCTATGCTACTTTATTTGAGAATCTGATCCAAGCAGTGAATCTTTTGGGCTCTCTTTTTTATGGAACCATACTGGGGATTTTTGTGGTAGGTTTTTACATGAAATGGATTAGGGGAAATGCTGTATTTATGGCAGCGTTTTTAGCAGAAGCGATCGTATTACTTATCCACTATAATAATGAAAGTACAATTTTGGGCTTTGATTTGAACATAGGGTATTTATGGTATAATGTTATTGGATGCCTTTTGGTCATGTTTTTTGCGGCTATCCTTCAGATGGTTCTGCCAAGAACGATGCCTTCAAATTAAATAAAAAATAGAGGTATTTGCTCTTTAGGATTTGTGATTCTGTAGAGCAATACAAGAGATTTTAATCCCTGGATGCTTATTTGTTTGAAAGTGGATCAGGATTAGATATACTCTTTATCATTTTTTGAAATTGCAAATTTCGAAAAGCAGATCTTGGAAAGTGATTTTATCTTGTTATTGGTTGAGGGAATACAGCCAAGCTTTCATATCCCTCTTCGCCTACAGCCTGAACGGCAAAGAAATAATTGTCCTTGGAATAGGGGATGGTTAAAGTTGTATCTTCTGTGTAGAATTTTTTCTGCCACATGGAGGAATCAGTTTCTCTCATCAGGACATAATACCCTTTTGCTTTTCCTTTTTCGGGGGCTTCCCATCGAAGAGTAGAGACATTGCCTAATTTTCTGACATCAATCCCTACGTTTATAGGTTCCGAAGGAGCAGATGCCAAAGCAGCCAGTGAAGCCAGGTTGATTCCTGCAATTTTTCTCATGTATTCAAAATCAACGAATTCTGGAAGGTCTCCATATTGGATCCCGTTTTCTACCCTGACATTTTCATGTTGGTGGTAATAATTTTCATTCATTTCACAAACCCTGATGGCTGTAAAACCCTGTTGGGCAAAGGGAGTGTGGTCTCCACCTCTCAAAAACCTGTCATTTCTGTAGACCAGTTTAACTTCCAGTTGATCCACATACCTTTCGCCTATTTCTTTCATATACCGGGCTAATTGCCTTGATTTGCTGTCATTTTCTCCATTGGTATACCTGCGAATGGCTGCCATTCTTTCGGTTTCCGCTGCTGGGACCCCTTCAGAAAAAATCCTCACTTTGGTATTGTCATTGATATTTGTTTCTGAGGAAAAGCTGTTGCCAATCATGTCATTGTTAAGCATTGCAACAAGGTTCCAATTTTCATTTTTTGCTTTTTCAGCAAGGTAAGCAGCACCTTTTAATCCCTGTTCTTCCCCTGATACTATTACAAAAATGATTGTAGCAGGAAAGGATTTTTTGGACATAATCCTTGCCAGTTCAATGATGGCAGCCACACCCGAACCATCATCATTGGCCCCAGGGGCATCAATTTCTGTATTCATCACATCCAGGGCCCTGCTGTCAATATGCGCTGAAATAATAAAAATCCGGTCATCATTGGGATCAGTTCCCTTTAAAGTAGCCATAACATTTCCCATTTGGCTATCAGTTGGAATTCTTCTACCGTCAGCAGGAATTGTAAAAGTATCAATATAGGAACTCAATCTTCCGCTGGAAGCAGGTTCAAATGATTTGAAAAGATTCAGAACATAATTTTGTGAAGCTAGTATTCCTTCCTTGTCCTTGTCTTGGCTAAGTGTATGTCTGGTTCTAAATCCGGCTAGGTCCCTGACGTATTTCTCCAGATTATCTGATGAGATTTCTTTGATCATTCCTGCTATTACAGGGTCACGGTGAATGAGCTGGGTTTGTGCAAAGGAAAAATGAAATGTAAAGCAGGTAATGAGCAGGATAATTCTTTTCATTCTTAATAGGGTTACTGTTTATTAGTTTAAATTTACATGTAGATACATCAAGTTTAAAATCATATTACATGAACGAGCAATTGATACCAAGGGAAGGCGAATATGGATCATATTATGAAGGATACATTTCCTCCATTAAAGGACAGGATATTCCTGCTATATTATTATCCCAAATTGAAGAGGTAAGAAAGGTCTTTGAAAAATTAGGGGATTTAAAAAGTAATTTACCCTATAGTGAGGGGAAATGGTCGGCAAAAGAAGTTTTGGGCCATATGACAGACACAGACAGAATTATGTCCTACAGGGCACTTTGCATTGCAAGGGGGGAGAAGATCTCATTGCCGGGCTTTGATCAGGATGAATACGTCTTGCAGGGTAAATTTAACGAAATTCCACTCAATCATCTGTTGGAGGAATTTGAAATGTCCCGTTATGCATTGGTTTCAATGTTTAAAAATTTCCCTTTATCTGTTTATTCCAATATTGGATTGGCCAACAATTACCCTGCATCTGTTCGGGCTATCCTTTATATTATTACAGGCCATACATTGCATCATCTTCAGATTTTAAAGGAAAGATATCTCTGAGAATCACTTAGTTTAGATTGTTAATAAAAAAATAACCTAAAAAATGGCCATATTTTATTAATTTTGTAGAATTTATCTAATACAAAATAATTTTATTGACTATGAAAAGAACGAGAGCACAGGAATCCAGAGCAGCGATTGAGAAACTTTATATCACTATGAGGCACCTTTTTATGAGGGGATCTTATAAGCCAATGGGAGTTTCAGGGGAATCGCTGGTGGATTCACTTTTGGTGCTGAGTCCTGAGATTTATGGCTTTTTGGCACAGGATGAAAAGATTGAATTGGATGGGCTTTTATATGTCATGGAAAGGCTTCCAAGAGGGATTGAGGAATGCAGGTACGTCAGGCTGATCAGTAGGGAGGGATATGAAAATTCCACATTCCCTGCGATCATACCGGCAAAAAGGAAGAGGAACTGCTATCGGGTAGATGAAGAACAGATGTATGTGGAAATGACCAGGGGAAGATCTGATATTTATGATATTCTGACCCATCTCACATTCCTATACATAGAATCTGAAAAAATAAAATCCAACAGTACAGATGCGAAGGGGAGAATAGACCTTAATTGGGAGCTTCTTGGAAAAATCATTGAAAAAGAGGAAAATGGAGAGGATTTTGATAAAGAAGTGGCCTGTTCCTATTTGAGTCAGGTAATTGGAAGGACCTTTGACGAGACCCATGAGGCCATAAAAAAATTTGAAACTTCACCACATACCAACAGTCTTTTTCGAGTGATCTATCATTTGGGAAAATTGGCCATGGAAGAGTCATTTGATGGTAAGGACAGGGAAATTTCCTTTTCTTCCACTTTAAGAATAAGAGTTGGTCACCATGTCTACGGAGAACTTTGGGCCAATAAGATAAAGAAGGTATTATTTGAAAATGATCTGATAGAAAGGCCTTTGCATATTATTTCTGCCAATCTCCACAGTTTTTTAAATACCATCTATAGCCATCAGGCACTTGGATTGGGAACTTTTGAGGAAATTGAACAGATGGCTTTGGACATCAGTATCGGGGCAAAGAACAATAAGGGTAAAGAAATACTCAAATATGCCCAAAACAATGGATTTATGGAAGTTATGGATGAATCCGGTACCAATATCCATGTTCAATTGATTGATACGGCGAGGATGTCCAAAAATACCCTGCTTCCTAATTGTATTTTGCCTGAAGATCAAAAAAAGAGGCCAGTATTATTGGTGATGGATTATGCCTTTGGAGAACAGGCATACGAATGCTTTGATGAGCTCTTGAAACCTTATGAAACTGAAGATGGGAAAAATTACCCACTTAATGTTCTATCCGCGTCCATAATGGGTAAAGCAGGGATTTTGACAGGAAAGAAAGGAGATATTATGATACCGGACAGCCATGTTTTTGAAGGGACTGCTGATAATTATCCTTTTATCAATGAGTTGAGCCGAAAAGATTTTGAAGGATACGGATTAGGTGTATACCAGGGCACCATGTTTACTGTTTTGGGAACATCTCTTCAAAATAAAGATGTCTTGAGCTACCTCATGGAATCTTCCTGGAAAGCAATAGGATTGGAGATGGAAGGAGCCCATTATCAAAAAGCCATCCAATCAGAAAGTAAGATCCGGCAAAGCATTAAGAAAAATGTAAAAGTATTGTACGCATATTATGCATCTGATAATCCTTTAGAGACTGGTAGTACACTTGCATCAGGTGCTTTGGGTATGGACGGGGTAAAACCAACTTACTTGATTACATATAAAATTCTGAAAAAATTATTCTCATAAAACCAATTAATATTTTTATTTTATTAAATGTTTAAAACTCAGAATAAAAAGTTGATTTTTTAATTTTTGTTATTTTTTTATTTTTCATTTTTATTGAATTTTTAGTTGTGTTTTTAATCATGGCTTTATATGATTTTTGTCATGTTTATTTGAAATTTTCTTATCCAAATTTGAATCATCAAACAACCTCAATCAGTATGAAAAATTTAAGGATATTGACATCAGGATTAGTGGTCATACTCCTATTGTCATTTAATTCGACCATTTCAGCACAAACAAAATACATTTTGGCTCCTTCACCAGAGCTTAAAGTTTCCGGAGGCTCAACCCTTCATGACTGGGATATGACATCCAATACGGCCAAAGGAGAAGGGGTTTTTGTTCTGGAAGGTAATCAATTGAAAGGAATTCAAAACCTTTCTGTTACCATGGAAGCAGAAACACTTAAAAGTGGGACAAAGGGTCTTGATAACAATGCTTATAAGGCATTGGATACCAAGAAAAACAAAGATGTAAAATTCACTTTGAAAGAGATAACCGGAAGCGGAAGCAATTATCAGGCAAAAGGTGATTTCACTATTGCTGGAGTAACCAAACCGGCATCTTTCCCTGTCAAAGTAACCCAAAGTGGAAACAAACTTACTTTCGAGGGAAGCTATGACACGAAATTAACCACTTTTTCGGTAGATCCACCAACAGCCCTTATGGGAACAGTAAAAACAAGAGACGAAATCAAAATTTCATTTAAAACAATATTTCAACCTTTAAATTAATTTTCCACAACTATGAAAAAGCACATAATTGCTGCGATTGCTTTAATCGGTATTTCATTATCCGGTTTAGCCCAGGGACTTCAGAGAGATATGCAATTCTGGAGACCATATGACCAAAGAGGTATCAATATTTTTGAAACAGGAAAAGAAGATACAGTAGCCTATGAAGGAATGAGAGTAAGAATAGGAGGTAACTTTACCCAACAGTTTCAAAGTCTCAGCCATTCCAATACTGCAGATCCGGTTTTCAATGCTAACAATGTAAATACCAATGAATTAATTAAAATTGGTACAGGAACTAACTTAGCAACTGCTAACCTTAACATTGATGTAGCTTTAGCAGATGGTTTACGTTTGAATTTAGTAACTTATCTTTCTTCCAGACACCACCCGGAAACTTGGGTTAAAGGCGGATATCTGCAAGTTGATAAATTGGACTTTCTTGGATTAGGTGAAGCAGATTGGTTCAATAAGTATCTGACCTTAAGAGTTGGACACATGGAAATCAACTATGGTGATGCCCACTTCAGAAGATCCGATAATGGTAATGCCTTGTACAATCCATTTGTAGAAAATTATATCATGGATGCTTTTACAACTGAGATCGGTGGTGATTTGTTCTTCCAATCTAACGGATGGTTGGCTTTGGTAGGTGTTACCGGGGGTGAAATCCAAGGTGGTGTAACCAATCCTGATAACAGAAGCATGAATTTTATAGGTAAATTTGGTTACGACAAATATTTGACCGATGATTTCAGATTAAGACTTACCGGTTCAATTTATACTACTGGTAGCTCTCAAAGAAATACGCTTTGGGGAGGTGATAGAGGAGGTTCAAGGTATTACTTGGTGATGGAAAACACATTAGCTTCCACATCTGCGAACTTTACTTCTGGTAGATTTAATCCAGGTCAGACCAATAATATAACAGCCTGGGTCATCAACCCCTTCTTAAAATACAAAGGATTGGAATTCTTTGGTAACTACGAGCAATCCAAAGGTGCTGCTAGAGGTGAAACTACAGATAGAACCTGGACTCAGATTGGTGCAGACTTACTTTACAGATTTGGATTAAGAGAGCAATATTATATTGCTGGACGATATAATGAAGTAAGTGGACCTTTATCCGGTTCAGGTTTAGAAGTTAGTATGGACAGAGTCGCGATTGCTGGTGGCTGGTTTGTGACTAAGAATGTACTGGCCAAAATTGAGTGGGTTCAACAAAATTATAGTGGATTTGCTGCAACAGACATTAGAAATGGTGGTAAATTCAACGGCATCATGATCGAAGGTATAGTAGGTTTCTAATCCTTAAGTTAAATATGCGTGTCCTTTTGATTGTTCTTTTGATTGTTTTGAATCCCAATATAGAAGAAAGGGAAGTTATAGTAACCCAAAAAATGATCATTGTCAGTGGTCAGACTTCAATAGGCGGATTCAACTGCAACTACCAAAAGAACGGTTTGAAGGACACGCTTTTAATAGATCCTTCCAAAAAAACAAAAGAATTGTTATTTGAAATACCCGTCAAGGATTTTTCCTGCGGGAATTTTTTATTAAACAAAGATTTCAGAAAAACAATCAAGGCTGAAACATTTCCAACCGCAAAAGTCAAGGTCAATAATTTAAAATCAAGCTATGGCAATTACTCCTGTGATCTCCATGTAGATATAGTGGGTAAAAAGCTTTTTTATGATGATCTGGTTTTGAAACGGACAGTGGATGGCGTAGTAGCAAATTTGGTATTGAGCTTTGAAGAACTGGAATTGGAAGCCCCTCAAAAATTTGGGGGCTTGATTAAAGTTGAGGAAGAACTTAATTTAGAATTTAAGCTTTCTTTTTAAGGATTAATATCCAATAAAGCATTCAACGATTTTTCAATTTTTTGAAATTTAAAACTATCAATTACTTTCTTCATTTTGTCCGAAATTTCTTTATTACATAAGTTACCTATACTTCCTTCATGGACATGATTGACATGGGATTGATCCGGGGAAAATATATCTGAATCAATGTCCAATCCTACCTTTTTATAGGCATCCCGGAATGGCATTCCTTCCAAGACCAATTGATTGACCACTTCTACACTGAAAACATGTTTATAAAAACTATCTGAAAGTATGTTTTCTTTTATTTTTATTTCCTTGAGCATAAAAGTTGTCATCTTGAGGCAGTCCAGAAGGGAATCCAAACCCGGGAAAATGGCTTCTTTGAGCAGTTGCAAATCCCTGTGATATCCTGTGGTCATATTGGTCAGCAAAAGGGTTACTGTATTTGGAATACCCTGAATTTGATTGGTTTTTGCCCGAATCAATTCAAAAACATCAGGATTTTTTTTATGTGGCATGATGCTGCTTCCTGTTGTAAGATCATCAGGGAATGAAATAAAGGCAAAGTGCTGGTTCATAAAAATGCAGACATCTGCGGCTAATTTATTCAGGGTTCCTGAAATCCCAGAAAGGGCAAATGCCAGGGTTTTTTCGGTTTTACCACGGCTGTTTTGGGCATTGATTACATTGTGGTGCAGGTCATCAAAACCCAGTAACTCTGTGGTCATGGTCCTATTCAAGGGAAAAGAAGAGCCATAACCTGCTGCGGAACCTAGTGGGTTCTTGTTTGAAAGTCTATATGCGGCTTCGAGTAGAGCCAAATCCTCTGTTAAGCCTTCCGCAAATGAACCAAACCAAAGACCAAAAGAAGAAGGCATAGCCAATTGGGTATGGGTGTAACCCGGCATCAGGTTGTTTTTATGTTTCTCTGAAAGTTCAATCAATACTTCAAACAATTCCTGGCTAGCTTCTACCAGTTCCCGTATGGCTGCCCTGTAGTAGAGTTTGAGGTCAACCAGTACCTGGTCGTTTCTGGACCTACCGCTATGCAGTTTTTTACCTACTTCACCATACCTTTGGGTCAATAAAAACTCTATTTGGGAATGGACATCTTCCACCCCTTTTTCTATTTTGAACTGTCCCTTTTCTATTTCAAAGTAAATTTCCTTTAAGCCCTTCAATAAAACTCTAAGATCCTCGGATGATAAAAGGCCGATTTTTTCAAGCATAATGGCATGGGCCATAGAACCAAGAACATCAAATGGAGCTAAAATAAGGTCAAACTCAGGGTCTCTTCCAATAGTAAAATTTTCAACTTCTTTTTTTGATCCAGTTTTTTTTTGCCAGAGTTTCATGTTTTGTTTTTTAATTTATTCAGCAATGCCTTTGGCATAAGTTTCCAGGATTTCAATATAACCTGCAATCCCATTTTCGATTTCATGAAGATAAATAAATTCATCTGCCGTATGTGATCTTACCGAATCCCCTGGGCCAATCTTCACAGAAGGGTAAGGGATCAATGCCTGATCAGAAAGGGTAGGGCTACCGAAGGTTTGTATTCCCAAAGTTTTTCCAATCTTGAGGATTTTATGACCTTCGGGAACCTTGGATGAATTCAGTCTCAATGATCTTGTGCTTAATTCAGCTTTTAGGTTACTTTTTAATTCATTGAAAGCCTCATCCAAAGTATAGGCATCAGTTACCCTAACATCTAATGTATAGAAGCAGATATCCGGAATGACATTGTGTTGGCTTCCAGCCTGAATGATCGTTGCTGTGACTTTTGTTTTTCCCAAATATGGAGAAACCTTTTTGAATTCATAGTTTCTAATCAGATTTAGATCATCTAAGGCCTTGTAGATGGCGTTTTCTCCTTCTTCTCTTGCAGCATGACCTGCTTTTCCTTTAACCAAGGCATCAATTACCAAAAGTCCTTTTTCTGCGACAGCCATTTGCATTAAGGTAGGTTCTCCTACTATGGCAAGTTCCAAAGGAGGGAGTTCATCAAGGATACATTCAATGCCATTTTTCCCTGAGATTTCTTCTTCCGCAGTTGCTGCAAGGATTAGGTTAAAAGGAAGGGGCTTACTATAGAAATGACAGAAGGTTGCAATCAAACTTACCAAGCAACCACCTGCATCATTACTTCCCAGGCCAAAAATTTTTCCATCTTCAATTATTGCTTTGTATGGATCTTTGGTATATCCTGAATTTGGCTTAACCGTATCATGATGGGAATTTAAAAGAAGGTAAGGATTTTTACTGTCCTCATGAAATGGAAAGGCCCAGATATTGTTTCCTTTTTTATGGGTCTTTATTCCTTTCTTTTCCAGAAAAATTTGGATGAGGTCGGCACTTTTATTTTCTTCTTTGCTTATTGAGGGGGTCTCAACCAAGTTTTTCAGTAAATCCAAGGCATCTTCAAAGAGTACAGGTGAGTATAATTCCATGCCTTTTTCAGTACAGGTCGTATCTGTGCTTTTCAATTGTTGTACCTGAAAGTTTTCCTTTTGCCGCCAAAAGTAAATTTTCAGCTTTTCCGATCCAAACATGGTTTACACCTTTATGTAAAGCTGCAAATGCATTGTCCAATTTTGGGATCATACCGGAATGGATGACATTTTCTTTTTTAAGCTCAGTGTAAATATCTTCATTGATCAATGGAACAATGGATTGTTCGTTTTTTTCATCTATCAAAACTCCTGATTTATTGAAACAGAAATATAAATTGACTTTATATTTTTTGGATAAACTGGTTGCTAGTTCCGAGGCAATGCTATCTGCATTAGTGTTGAGTAATTGCCCTTTTTGGTCATGCGTGATAGCGCAGATGACTGGAACAAGGTTGTTCTCTAAGAGTGTTTGAACCAACTCAATATTGATCTCTTGAATATCCCCTACAAAACCATAATCAATAGTTTTGACAGGTCTTTTTACGGACCTGATCAGGTTACCGTCTGCGCCTGTCATTCCCAGGGCATTTTGCTTTAAAGATTGCAGTTTTGCTACAATCTGCTTGTTGATCAATCCTGCATAAACCATGGTCACAATATCTAGGGTATCTTTGTCAGTGATTCTTCTACCGTCTACCATTTCCGGCATCACTCCCATACTTTCCCCAAATTTTGAAGCCATCACCCCACCTCCATGGACAAGGATTTTCTTTCCCGGAAACTTAGAAAATAGGTAGAGAAATTCTTCAAGTTTTTCCGGGAAGTCGATCACGTTTCCCCCGACTTTTATGATACTTAAAATCATTTTTATAGTAGGTTAGGTTTGAGATTTTATTCAGCCCAGTATATGGCTAATGACCGATTGGGCGGCATAAATTCTGTTATTAGCCTGTTCCTGAACAAGACTCCTTGTACCATCAAGTATTTCGTCTGAAATTTCAATATTTCTTCTTACAGGAAGGCAGTGCATCACTTTTGCTTTTTTTGCATGTTTGAAATGCTTTTCAGTCAGCATCCAGGAGTTATCCGTGGTTACGATTTTACCGTAATCATTGTATGCAGACCAATTTTTAACATAAACGAAATCAGCCCCCTCCAAAGCTTTTTGTTGATCAAGTTCAATTTTTGCTCCTTGGGTGAACATTGGGTCAAGGTTATAACCTTCAGGATGGGTAATGGTCAGGTCATGTCCGCAACCAATTGCCCATTCTGCAAAGGAGTTGGCAACGGCATGAGGAATGGCCTTAATGTGCGGTGCCCAGGTAAGCACTACTTTAGGTTTTTTGATCTGTCCCACGTTTTCATGAATAGTAACCATATCTGCCAGACTTTGAAGTGGGTGTCTGATCGCACTTTCCAGACTGATTACAGGTACGCCGGAATATTTGATAAACTGGTTGAAAATGAAGTCCTCTATATCTTCCTGTTTGTTGGTTAAGCTTGGAAATGCCCTAATAGCCAGAATATCAAAGTATGAACCCAAAACACCCGCTGCATCTTTAATATGTTCCACCGTACCTTTGTTCATAATGGCACCTTCTTTCATTTCCAAAGCCCAGCCTTCCTTATCCATATTCATGACGATAGGATCCATACCTAAATTGAGTGCAGCAATCTGTGTACTTGCCCTGGTCCTCAAGGAAGGGTTAAGGAAAATGCATCCAATTTTTTTTCCAAGCCCTTTGGCTGCCTCCATTCTCGGGTGGCTTTTATAAGCTAAGGCCTTTTCTATTAAACTATCTGCTAATTTTTTGGATTCGAACTGGGTAAAATGTTTCATTCTGATATTCAGATTGGTAGGACAGTATCGGAAACTGTCAGTTCAAAATTTTCTTTAAACTATCCAAAAACGAAGATAGTTGATTAATTTCAATATTTAAAGGTGGAAGCAAACGAATGGTATGTTTTCCGGCAGAACTACCTGTAAATATTCTGTATTTGGTTACTAATTCAGAACGTACAGGGCCTGATTCCCTATCCAGATCAATACCTATCATCAATCCTTTCCCCCTCACTTCCGTTACTCCTTTTATTTTATTAAGTTCTTCGGTCAAATAAGCGCCAGTTTTTTCAGCATTAGAAACCAATTGTTCATTCTCAAGAATTTCCAATACAGCCAATCCTGCAGCGCAGGCCAAATGATTTCCACCAAATGTAGTTCCCAATAGACCATGAGAGGCTTTTATATCAGGATGGATCAACACACCTCCAATAGGAAATCCATTTCCCATGCCTTTTGCTATTGTAATCAGATCAGGCACCAATCCTTCTACCCACTGATGGGCAAAAAATCTGCCCGTTCTTCCATAACCTGATTGTACCTCATCCAAAATTAATTTAGCATCATACTTTTTGCAAAGGTCTCGTAAGGATCTTAGAAATTCTTCATTGGGTATGTGTATTCCTCCAACCCCTTGAATTCCCTCAATAATTATTCCTGCAATATTACCCTGTTTCAACCGGTCTTCTACTTTCTCAATATTACCCCAGGGCAGGATAAAAGCATCATCCCTCTTATTGGAAGGAGCGATGATTTTAGGATTGTCTGTAAGGACTACTGCTCCTGAAGTCCTTCCATGGAATGCTCCTGAAAAACTGATAAAGCCTGATTTTCCAGTTTCAAAGGAGGCCAGTTTCAATGCATTTTCATTGGCCTCAGCACCTGAATTACATAAGAAGAGCTGGTAATCATGGTAACAGGAAAGTTGTCCCAGTTTCTCAGCCAGTTGTTTTTGGATGGGAATATGAACTGAATTGGAATAAAAGGCGATTTTATCCAATTGATCCTTCAATCTCTGATTGAAATGCGGGTGGCTATGGCCTACAGAAATTACGGCATGACCGCCGTATAAATCGAGGTATTCATTTCCATGATCATCCCATAATCTGGCACCAGAGGCTTTTACGGGAGTTACATTGATCAGGGGATATACATCAAATAATTTCATTCCTTTGATTTTAAAATGCAATGCTTTTTAGATTGAGACCGGCTTTTTCTTCCAGTCCTAAGGCGATATTGAAGTTTTGGACCGCCTGTCCAGAGGCACCTTTAAGAAGGTTGTCTATGGCCGAATAAATGACCAATTGTCCGTTTTCTTTTTTAAGATGTATGAAACACTTGTTCGTGTTGACGGACTGTTTCAAATCAATATCCAAATCTGAAACAAAAGTGAAAGCTGCTTCTTTGTAAAAAGATTTATAGCTGGAAATTGCTTCTTCAAGTGAACCTTCGAAAGGAAAATATGCCGTAATCCAAATTCCCCTGGAGAAATTTCCCCTGTAGGGCACAAAGAGTAATTCATGAGCAAATCCTTCTTGTACCTGGCAAAAGGTTTGTCTAATTTCCTTTAAATGTTGATGGGAGAAGAGTTTATAAACAGAAAGATTATTTGATCTATAGCTAAAGTGTGTGGTATCACTTAAGGATTTTCCTGCCCCTGTGCTTCCTGTAATTCCGGAAATATGTACGGTTGATCTAACCCAGCCCTTGGCAATAGCTGGTAATAATGCCAATTGTATACCTGTGGCAAAACAGCCTGGGTTGGCTATTTTTTTAGCATTTTTAATTTTAATTTTATTCACTTCAGGCAGTCCATAAATGAAGCCATGACTTTCATTTCTGAAGTCTGTACTCAGATCAATGATGACTGTATCAGGTGAGAAGTGGTGGTTTTCCAGAAATCCCTTGGTCTGCCCATGTGGCAATCCAAGAAAAACGGCTTCAATTCCTTCTGTTTGTACTTCATCTGTAAATACCAGCTCAGTATCTCCCAAAAGATCAGGATGTACTTCACTTACTTTTTTCCCTTTCTGGCTGTTGCTATGTACATATACCAACTCGCAGGCCGGGTGGTTGACAAGGAGGCGAAGCAATTCACCTCCAGTATATCCTGCGGCCCCGATGATGGCTGTTTTAATTTTCATCATGATAGTTGACTTGATGGAAGATTCCTGTTTGGTTGCCAAGGATTCTTGTAAATCCTTTTACATCTTCTGCAGTATATCCTTTGTTCATTTCTCCATAACTTCCGAATTTGGAAGCCATCAAATCGTGTTTGGATTCTATACCTACCAGTTGAAAGCGGTAGGGGTGGAGTATTAATTTTACAGTTCCGGTTACAAACTCCTGGGTACTTTCCAAGAATTCTTCAAGGTTTCGCATCACAGGATCAAGGTAATGCCCCTCATGAAGGTGGTTTCCATAAAACTCTGCCAACTGGTTTTTCCAGAATGTCTGCCACTTGGTCAGGGTATGTTTTTCCAATAATTGATGACTTTTGATGATAATCAAGGGTGCGGCGGCTTCAAAACCAACCCTTCCTTTTATTCCAATGATCGTGTCTCCCACATGGATATCTCTTCCAATACCAAAGGGAGCAGCTTGTTCCTGTATTTTTTGTATGGCATCCACTGGATTGTCAAAATTCTTTCCATTGACTGCTTTTAATTGCCCTTTGATAAAACCAAGTGTCAATTCTTCTGGTTGGTTTTTGCTGATCTGTGTTGGCCAAGCCGTTTCAGGAAGTGTTTGATTTGAAGTCAAAGTCTCCTTACCCCCGACAGAAGTTCCCCAAATCCCTTTGTTTACCGAATAAGCTGCTTTTTCAAAATTCATGGAAACCCCATGTTTTTTCAGGTATTCTATTTCCTGCTCCCTGCTCAGTTTCAGGTCTCTTATCGGGGTAATGATTTCAATATCAGGAATAATGGTCTGGAAAATCATATCAAACCTGACTTGGTCATTTCCTGCACCTGTACTGCCATGGGCCACAGATTTGGCACCTATTCGTTTAACATAATCTGCCAGGGTTTTAGCCTGGAGGATTCTTTCTGCACTGACAGAAAGGGGATAGGTCTGGTTTTTGAGAACGTTGCCAAATACGAGGTATTTGATTACCTCTTGGTAGTAAGTTCTAGTGACATCGAGGATAGTGAAAGAGGCAATACCAAGGGTGTTTGCACGATTTTCTATTTCCTCCAATTCCTGAGAGGAAAATCCCCCTGTATTGATCAGGACGGCATGTACTTCGTATCCGAGGTCTTGGGAAAGGTGAAGTGCACAAAAGGTGGTATCCAATCCTCCACTATACGCCAATACTACTTTTTTCATTTTATATATGTTGATGTAAAAGCAATTTTTGCTTTTCGGTTAAAATAAGCTTAAAGTTTTGTTTTTCGTTTTTTTGATGTTCAGTAAGATAGACTTTTTCAACCTTGTCCATCTTTCGAACAGCTTTAGATTTTTCTTGAAATCTTTTCTCAAGGCCACTTCTTCAACTTTGGCTTTTTTGGATGGATCATATAACATGGCTGTGCACAGACAATTTTGTCTATTTTTGGATTTTAGAATTTCCACGTTTACACAACTGTTGCAGCCCTTCCAAAACTCCTCATCATCTGTCAGGTCATTGTAGGATACAGGAATATATCCCAGTTCTGAGTTTATTTTCATTACCGCAGCGCCAGTGGTCAGGCCAAAAATTTTGGCCTCGGGATATTTCTGACGGCTTAGTTTGAATATTTCATTTTTGATCTGACGTGCCAACCCATATTTTCGGAACTCAGGTGCTACAATCAATCCAGAGTTGGCAACGAATTTGCCATGGCCCCAGGCTTCAATATAGCAAAAACCTGCCCAAGTGCCATCCTCGGTCAAGGCAATGACCGCTTTGCCTTCCTGCATTTTTGTTTTTATGTATTCAGGCGACCGTTTGGCGATACCCGTACCCCGGGCTTTGGCGGATTGTTCCATCTCATCAGTGATGGTTTCGGCATATTTCAGGTGCTTTTCTGTAGCAGGTTGTATGATGAAGGAATTATTTTCCATTTTGTCCAATAGGGAATAAATAGATGTCTGATTGCTCTTTGAGCATTTGTTTCAAGAAATATAATTGGATTGCTGGCTATTGTAGGTCATCCACGTAGGACACACCAATATATATTATAGGGACCTTGCCCTAAAGCTGTTCCTAAACCTCCTCAATGGAGCCAAAAATAACATAGGAAGCGCTTCCAAGGATTGGGAAGCATTTGATGCATTTGCCGCTATGTTGTTTAAGATTTGCATTAGTTATGAAAACGTGTGCAAAGGTTAAAAGGTTTGGAATAAAATCCAAGTATTTATTATTGAAATTTTAATTCGGGAATTGTTGTTTTGTCATTAAATCAGAAATGAGCATTGAATTTTGGAATAAAGGAAAATCATACCTTTGCCAATTCTTTTAAGGCTTCGACAAAAATATCCAATTCTGCAAGGCTGGTATAGATATTGGGAGTAATCCTGCATCCCACTACTCCAGCTGAATCGATACCCACAGTATAAATTCCATATTTTTCCAATAAGGATTTGGCCATTTCCGATGGAGGCATGCCTTCAATTCCTACATTGGCAATTCCACAGCATCTTGCCGGATCTGAAGGAGTATTTAATCTGATTCCCGGAATATTTCTTACTTTATCTGACCAATAGAATTGGAGATACCTTAATCTTTCTTCTTTTCTTTTGGCACCGATTTTTTCGAAATAGTCAATGGCATTATTTATTGCAAGATCTGTTGCCACAGGATGTGTTCCGGTGTGGTTGAGGTTTTTGATATTGGGATGGTCCAGTTCATAAGGAGCCATTAATGGCCAAACCTGCTTGATTTTTTCCTTTTTTACATACAATAGACCAGCTCCAATAGGTACACTCAACCATTTATGAAGGCTACAGGCATAATAATCACAATTGAGTTCATCAATCCTGAAATCAAAATGGGCAATACAATGCGCGCCATCAAGCATCACCTCCACTCCATGACTATGGGCCATGTCGCATATTTTTTTAACCGGAAGTATCTGCCCCGTGATATTGATCATATGGCTTGCCATGATCAACTTTGTATTGGGAGTTATCGCATTTTCATAGATTTTTACGATTTCATCATCAGATTGAGGATGAAGAGGGATGTCTACAATTTTGTTGACAATTCCATGTCTCCTTGATGCCAATTCAAACATATTTTTGATGCTTCCGTAATCCTGTTCGGCAAAAATGGCTTCATCTCCTTTTTGCCAAGGATATCCTGAAATGATAATATCCAAGGATTCTGTGGCATTTCTTGTAATGGCTACCTCATCTGGAGTGCCTCCAAACATTTTTGCCAATCTAGCCGCAGCTTTATCCTTGTTTTCCCATTGTACCGTTCTGAAATACCAGGAACCCTGATAATTGATTTCTCGGATTATTGAAATATATCCTTCCAAAGTTTCTTGGGGGATAAAGCAATAATAACCGTTTTCCAAATTGATATAATCTGGCTTCAACCTGTAGCCCTCTCTTATTTTTGCCCAAAAATCTTCATCCTTAGCCAGATCTTTCTCTGGAATATGCTGGTATTTTTCCATTGTTTCTGAAAGGGCTTTAAAGGAAGCTGTAGAAGCAATGCCGGTTAGGGCTAAATTTTTAAGAAAAGCTCTTTTTTTCATTATAGATAGGTTTGCTTACCAATTTGTGGAAAAAAAATCAGAAAAAAAATTCAAATCCCAAATTTAATGACTAAATTTGTCAACAATAAATTTGTCAACAAATAAAGATAATATGAAAACTTTAGGACAAGTTCTGATGGAAACAAGGAAAGAAAAAGGGTTGGTCGTTAGGAATCTTGCCTATCAAAGTGGAATTGATCCTGCTTTGATTTCAAAGTTTGAGAAAGGTCAGCGGATGCCCACTGAAGAGAATTTAAAGGCCTTATCAGAGGTTTTGAGACTTCCTTTTGAAGGTCTTCGAAAAATTTGGTTGGCAGAAAAGGTATATCAGCTACTTGAGCTGGAGGCAGACGCGAAAGAGATTTTAAGTTTGGCAGAATCAAGAGTTGAATATTTGAAGAGCAATCAAGCTTTGAAGATGAAGGATCTCAGTAATTCTATCAAATCAAAGCTCCAGAAGATTGATGAACTAAAGGAAGAATGGGTTTCCAAAAAGCCTTTGAATACTATTCAGCTTCAAAAGATGACTGAGTTTTTCCATGTGGCCTATACTTTTGAAAGCAATAGGATAGAAGGAAATACCCTTAGCCTACAAGAGACCCACTTAGTGGTTAATGAAGGGATTACTATTGGCGGGAAATCTCTAAGGGAGCATTTGGAAGCAATCAACCATGCAGAGGCCATTGATTATGTTGAACAATTGGTCAGTGATCAGTTGGATTACAGCTCGAGGGTTTTGATGGAATTGCACTATTTGATACTCAAGGGTATTGATAAGGAAAATGCCGGGAGGTTTAGATCAGTTCCTGTTAGGATTTCAGGAAGTGAGCACTTACCACCTCAGCCATACCTTTTGGATAAAATGATGGAAGAATATTTCATTCATTATGACAGTCAGAAAAGGATCCTTCATCCTGTAATACTTGCTGCCGAAATGCACGAGCGATTGGTCAGCATCCATCCCTTCATCGATGGAAATGGCAGGACAAGTAGGTTGGTTATGAACCTCATTTTGCTCAGAAATGGATTGACTATTGCCAATCTTAAGGGTGATGTCGATTCAAGATTGGCCTATTACCGTGCTTTGGAATCTGTTCAGGTAGATAATAATCCAGAGCCATTTTATCATTTGGTGGCAGATTCGGTCAAGGATTCTTTGCAGAAGCACTTAGAGTTAGTGTAGGTTTATATTTATTTGGTCATCCTGTGCAAATGAAGCATAGGATGACTTTTTAAAATAACAAATAGAGGAAAAAAAGAATAACCAAGAAAATGGCCGTCCATGCCACGATAGGGCTTTTTTTAGGAAAGTGATAATTGCATATAGGACAGAATTCTGAATTTTCATCTATATCCATTGCACAGGAAGGACACTCTTTTGTTTTAATTTTTTGAACCATAACCTATTAAATTTGATTAAGTAAAGAAAAAAATAATTCTTTACAATGAAAATTGAGATATGGTCGGACATCATGTGTCCATTCTGTTATATTGGAAAAAGGAGATTGGAGAAGGCCTTAAAGAATTTTGAATTTGCGGATCAGGTAAAAATTGAATGGAAAAGTTTTTTGCTCAATCCGGAAATGGTTACTGATCCAAATAAAAATACGCTGGAATATTTATCAGAGACCAAGGAATGGAGTCTTTCCCAGACCAGGCAGATTACCGAACAGGTGGTTCAAATGGCCAAAGAGGAAGGTTTGGGATACCAGATGGATAAAACGGTTGTGGCCAATGCCAAAAATGCCCACCGTTTACTTCAACTTGCCAAAACTTTGGGAAAAGGTGACCTGATGAAAGAACGGTTATTGAAAGCCTATTTTACAGAGGGGAAAAATATAGATGACAGGAGTACATTAGTCAGTTTGGCTTTGGAAGTCGGGCTTGAAAAAAACAGAGTAGAAAATTGCCTGGATTCGGATGAGTTCGCTGAAAAGGTTGATCAGGATATTTATGAATCAAGACTGATTGGAGTTAGAGGGGTTCCTTTTTTTGTTTTGGACAGAAAATTTGGAATCTCAGGAGCCCAACCCGTTCAGGTTTTTGAAGAAGCTATCCGTAAAGCCTGGGAGGATTATGTCAAATCAAATCCTTCGTTGAATCTTATTGCAGGGGAAGAAGGAACTGTCTGTGATATAGAGGGAAATTGTGAATAAAAAATAAAAAGCCATGGATGTATACATGCATTCATGGCCTTTTTCTCTAGATTTTTTGTCTATTTAATAAACCCCTCTAACGTTCATATCTAGGGTATAAACTGCTCCCATAGCGGTAATAAATAGGGTTTTTCTTTCTGTACCTCCCAATACTACATTGGCGGTCCAGTTTTCAGGTACAGGAATATGGGCAATTTTTTCTCCTTTGGGATTAAAAACTGTAACTCCCTTTCCAGTTATGTAAACATTGCCCCTATTATCAATAGTCATTCCGTCCGATCCCATTTCGGCAAATAGTCTGCGGTTTTTCAGGTAACCGTCTTCTTCAATATCATACACATAGGTTTTGTTGTCCCCGATATCTGCTACATATAATTTTTTACCGTCAGGGGTTCCGATCAGTCCATTGGGTTTGACCAATGTTTCATCTACCCTGAAAAATTGCAATCGATCAGGGGATAAATAGTATAAATGTTCTCCATCCTGCTGCATTTCCGGATCTCTCTTCCAATAGGGCCTTTTATAAAGTGGGTCAGAGATATAAATCCCCCCGTTTGGAGCGATCCACAAATCATTTGGCCCATTCAATAATTTTCCTTTAAAGTTTTCGATAAGGACTTTAACATTTCCTTTATCATCTATGGACAACAGTTGATTTTCCAGGTCGGCGCAGGTGATCAGGTTGCCCATGCGGTCAAAAAACATTCCGTTGGATCGGTTGGCCCCCTCTTTAAAGACACTGACCTCATTTCGGGTTGCTGACCATTTGATGATTTTATCGTTAGGTTGATCAGTAAAGTAAACATCTCCGTTTCTATGGACGGCGGGTCCTTCGGTAAAATTATAGCCATCTGCAACTTTGACCAATTGCGCATTTTTTGCTACAATTTTCTTTTTATCTTCAATTTGGGCAAACAGCTGTAATGAAATTACAGTAAGTAAGAGGGATAAAATCAGGTTTTCTTTTTTTAACATGATATAAATTGATTAACAGGTTAGTTTGGTTGTTATTGAACAGATTTTTTAATCAGCAGGGCAAATAAGTTTTTGAAAGAGGTATTTAGCAATTAAATTAGGTTCTTTGTTTGACAACCGCCTAAATATAACCCAATATGAGCAAAGTTGAGAAGAAGCCAAGGACCTTTTTGGATAGATTCCTGGACTTTATTGAAAAAGCTGGAAATAAATTACCTGATCCTGCCATGCTTTTTTTCATCCTTATGCTTATCACCTGGGTTTTTTCAGCTTTGCTCTCGCCAATAGATTTTGGTGCTGTTGATCCGAGGTCCGGCTCCGAATTGAGGGTGCAAAATCTCTTGACAGGATCTCAGTTTGCCAACTTTTTAGCCAATATGACCAGTGTTTTTATCAATTTCCCACCCTTGGGCGTGGTTTTGTTGGCCATGTTGGGTGTAGGAGTTGCGGAACATTCGGGTTTTATCAATGCAGGTTTGAAATTTTTGTTGGGGGTAACCCCAAAAATAATGTTGACACCGATCTTGGTTTTGGTAGCGATTGTAAGCCATACCGCTGCGGATGCGGGTTATGTCTTGGTTATTCCTCTCGGTGGGGTCATATTTTATGCAGCGGGCAGGCATCCTTTGGCAGGAATTGCAGCAGCCTTTGCTGGTGTTTCCGGGGGCTTCAGTGCCAATTTTATACCTTCCAGCATAGATCCTTTGATCCAGAGTTTCACTCAATCAGCAGCAAGGATTTTGGAGCCTGAAATCCTTCTCAACCCTTTGAATAATATCTTTTTTACCGGCCTGTCCAGTTTAGTGGTTATTTTGGTAGTCTGGTATTTGACTGATAGGGTAATTGAACCGAGGTTAAATAATAATGTAAAGGTAGATGATAAGCTGGATGATATTCCTACTATGGAGAATCTGAACTCCCGTGAAAAAAAGTCCTTTTGGATTGCTTTTGCTTCCATGTTTATTTTGATGTTGATTTTGATTATTTGGGCCATTCCTTCTGATTCGGCCTTAAGAGATCCTGAGGGTGAGATTACGTCGTTTGGTGCACCCTTGATGAAGTCCATAGTTCCTTTGATTTTTATTTTGTTTTGGATACCCGGATTGGTCTATGGTTTTATGAGTGGGACCTATAAGAGTATGAAAGACATGGTACAATCCATGAGCAAGGCCATGGGAAGTATGGCCTATTATATCGTAATGGCATTCTTTTGCGCTTTGTTTATTGATGCTTTCGGAAAGTCAAATATTGGGGCATTAACGGCCTTAGAGGGGGCGAATTTCCTTCAGGCACTGGATTTACCAGCGCAGATAACCATTGTTGGGATTGTACTCTTGACCGCATTTGTGAATCTATTGGTAGGGTCAGCCTCTGCCAAATGGGCCTTGATCAGTCCGATATTTGTTCCCATGCTTATGCAGTTGGGGATTTCTCCGGATCTTACCCAGGCAGCTTATCGGGTAGGGGATTCCGTTTCCAATATCATTACGCCTTTGTTACCTTATTTTCCTTTAATTGTTGTTTTTTGTCAGCGCTATGTAAAAGCAACAGGGATTGGGACTTTGGTGTCTATTATGATTCCTTATTCTATCACTTTGTTGGTATGTTGGACGCTTTTTTTACTGCTTTATTGGACTTTAGGGATACCGTTGGGGCTCCAAAGTACCTATGAATACCTAATGGGAGCTCCCTGAGAAATTATCAATTATCAATTATCAATGACCAATTACTAATTACCAAATTTAAAGATTCAAGTTTTTAATTGGTAAAAGATCAATAGCAAATTACCAAGTAAGCCAGACTTTCTGTTCTTTGGTGATTATTGAAAATTTCTCTTAAATGAGGGTGGTTTAATTCCATAGAAGAACCAAAATTTTTGAGTAAAACCTTTCTGAAGAATAACCTAAGTCCAGCACTTTTTTGATGTTGGCAAGAAGAATTATTGATTTTTACTAAAATTAATTTTGGGATTTGTAAAAAATACTAAAAATACGCTTTTTATTCTACTAAATTAAATTTGATTATTTTTTAATTTTATTAAAAATGAATTTTCAATGGAATATTTCGGATTAATTCGGATTTTTTGTAAAAAAGCAGTTCATCTCTTATATTATTTTTTTATTTTCTTCCTGTTTTTATCCTGTAAAACGTATCAAAACATCAAGTTTTTGCCAGAAGAGAAGCTGGAAACTTTACCAGAAGAAAAGAGTATACCTTTAAGTTTTTATGAAAATATTATTCCTGGAGATAAAATTACTGTGATTGACAAATCAAGGCAGGTTAGTGAATTGATTTTTATTGAATTCTCTGACAATAGGCTTATCGGTAAGATTTATATAGATCCTGTTACTTTTCAAAAAGTTGAACCTTATGATTTTTCAATTCCTGTCGAAAATATCAGTCAGGTCAAAGGAGTGAAAAGAGTAGCTCAACCTAAAAGTAAACCTGGTAGTAATGTGGTGATTTCCTTAAATGAATTTAAAAAAATTAGTCAAGGCGAAAAAATTAAGGTTAATCAAAATAATGGAATGATCCATTACATGTACTATGAGGGAATTGCAGATAGTGTCTTGACCGGGAATTCCTGGGGCAATATCAACCTCAAAAATTTCTCAGAAGTTGATCTGTTTCCTGTAAAGATTCCCCTTGAAAACATTGAAAAAGTGGCAGTATACAGGCCGAATACCGGAGCAACACTGGGTTTGGTGTTGGGAGTGCTAGGAGTGGCTGTTGTAATAATGGCACTTATGATGGCCACTAATCCCATTTTGGTGAATTAAAAGTAAATAGAGAAAATATTTCAAACCTATAATTATAAAGAATTGGTATGAAAGGTTTAAGGTTTAAAATGTTCTCATATCTTATTGTCATTGGTTCAGTTTTGTTTACTTCCTGTGTGACTTACAAAGATTTTTCTAAAACCCATAAAATGGCCAAGCCCATTGATTATATGGGCCTGGAAGTTCAGAAGTTATTTGAAATAGATAAAGTGTACAGAATCCAGTTAGATGATAACAGGTTGATTGATTTAAGGGTTAAGGAGGTCAGGGAAGATCGGTTGATGGGGGTACAGAAAAAAAAAGGAACAGAACTTCAGGGGATGCTCGAAATTCCATTTGACAGGATTCTTTTAGTGGAAAAAAAGACAATTAATCCTATAGGAACCGTAATCTTAGCAATAGGATCGTTTTATTTGGTTACGATATTAATTGAACTTATAAGGGGGGATTCTATTCAAGTTTAAAAATCGACCTATCAATCCCTTTCCATCACCACCACCAATTTCTTCAGTTTGGAAGAATAGGCCATTCTGGTAATATTAAGGTAACCAGGCATCGATACTTCACCTGATTTGTGCCATTCGCTTTCATTGGGCTTTCTAACAAACAAGCTATTTCCTTTTCCCATCAATAAGAGGTTCTTATTGAGCCAGATGAAGTCTTCTGAACCGGGATAAGTATAGCCAAAATCTATATGACTCCGTTTCTCCAGATCGTACCCTTTAAGGGTGTAGGCCATTTCACCATTGATCTCTTTACTCATGTTTTTATCAATATAGGTAATGATACTGGATTTAGGTTTCGTTTTAATGGATCTTCCAACATTATTGCTGATGGTCACCACTTCAGATTTGCTGTAAGGATATACCAAGGAGTTTGGGGAGCCCAGAACGAACATGGCAGCTTTGTTGTCATACCAATCATAATAGCCCACCGGTTCAATGTCATCATAGAGCAATTCAGGTTCCCCAAAATTGGTAGGGTATAGCCATAAACGTTGTTTCCCGTCTTCTTCCACAGTTACTGCTGATACGTAAAGACCACAATCTGTCAAAGTAGGGGAGAATTCATTTCTTTCCCCTGTTTTGGTCAGATTGGTAAACTTCTTGGATTCAAAATTAAAAATGATGATATCATAGTTTCCTTTCTCATCCGCTGCTGAAAAAGCCATTTGTTTGTCATTGATAAAATCCGGCTGGTTGTCATAAAGAGGCCGGTCAGTGATTTTGAACTCAGTCCCTTTGCTAATTTCAAGTTTTGATCCTTTAACCTTGGCATCCAATGAAATCAGATCCGTAGAAGTCTGGGCTAAAGCGGAAAAAGCAAAAAACAATAATAAGAAATGAAAAGCTATATTTATTGCACGCATAGTAATTTCTCAAATTCGGAAACCAAATTACGAAATGAAGGTTAAAAAGAGGTGAACAAACTGAAATTATATCAGAATTCCTCCATGGATGCCTTAAGGAAGCAAGCGGATTTACTTGCTGAGGAAGCAGTTTTATTTTTATACCATCATCAGGAATGGGTATCAAAGATCAATGCCATGGTAGGATTTCCTTCTGAAAAGGAGATCTCGGATTTCCCGAAAGCCCTGAAGGAATATTTTTCAAGTTTTTACGAAGTTCCTGCATGGATGGAAGGGGAAAAAATCCGTCAGGCACAGGATTATTTTGATAAAGAAGGAAACTTATATTTGGCCATGTTGGGGTTTTATTCGTTGCCTTATTGTTATGCTTTTGCCGATGGGGCAGAAGTGTTGGTTAGGTCAAAGAGAATTACCGATGAAATAGGCATGCGTCTTTCTGAGACAGCATTGTTTCTCTTGGATTGTTTTAAACCTGGTAGTTTTATTGAAAATCATGAGGCGTTGCTGTCTATTTCAAAGGTAAGGTTGATTCATGCCTTCAGTCGTTTTTTTATTTTGAAATATGCTAAGGATTGGGATGGCAAATGGGGACTTCCAGTGAATCAGGAAGATATGTTGGGTACCAATCTAGCCTTTAGCCTTTTGGTTTTGCGGGGAATGGAAAAGCTTGGGAAATATCCTGGAAAAGAAGTGCATGAATCCCTGTTGCATTATTGGAAAGTAATCGGATTCTATTTGGGTATTGATACTTCTTTTTGGCCGGATACTGCCAAAGAAGCATTTGAGTTGGAAAAATGCATTAGAAAAAGACATTTAAAGGAATCTGAAGCAGGAAAGGTTTTGATCCATGCCTTACTGAATTATTATAAAGCGAGTATTCCCGATTCTGGTCTTGCCGGATTTTCAGAATCTTTGGTTTCCTATTTTGTTGGGGAGGATGCATCCAATGCACTAGGTATTAGCCAAAAAGTCAAATTACCCAAGGAAATAATTAATTTGGTTTTAGCTTTAAGTTTTTTCAGACAAAGCGGACATGGTACAAATTATTATAAAACAAGGAAAGCATTTTTAAAACAGAGCAAGCTGCAATTTGGACAAGCAGTTTCCCTCCGCATTCCTGAAACAAAGCGTTCATAATCGTACACTTTTTGTCCGTTCATAAAGCGATTCATTTTTTTAACCCCGCTAAAAACCTCAAAAAAGCATTTTTTGCTTATGGCATTCTTTTCGTATTTTACTGTACAAATGAATACGATTACCGACATATTGCAAAGATTTCCATTGGAGTTGGTTTTTTGGACTGGTGCTTTGATTGGCATCCTTCTGATAGACCCCTACGGAGCACATCATTTCAGTTTGTGTCCTTTGGATAACCTTGGTTTTACTTGGTGTCCTGGGTGTGGATTGGGCAGGGCAATGAGCCTTTTGACAAAGGGAGATATTCAGGCCTCCTGGTCCATGCATCCATTGGCCATGTTTGCCTTTGCGGTGATCATTTACAGAATAATTCAATTAATCAGAAACATCAAAACAACTAAAAACTATGGCTAATGTATTGAGACACCTCCCAGAGTTGGAGGGAATGGAATTAGGGTATATTCAAGGCATCCTTAAAAATATGGATGATGAACAAGCAAATCTTTTTGCCCAGGTTTATCGGGCAAGAAGGAAAGACAATCAGATGATATTGATTTTGTGTTTGCTTGGTTTCTTTGGTTTTGCAGGTCTTCATCGCTTTATCCTTGGGCAGGTTGGCTTAGGTATTCTTTATATTCTGACTTTAGGACTTTGTTTTATCGGTACTATTGTAGATTTGGTCAACTATAAAAGTTTGGCTTACGAATACAATATGAAAGTAGCTCACGAGACCTTGTCCATGATGTCAAATGGTGGAGCCTATTATCCAACTTCAGGAACTAATGAAAAATAAAATTTCGGCTTTAACTTTCATCCTTGGTATAGGTATTCTTGCTGCCTCTTGTTTTGCACCCGAGAAAACCTTTACCAAGGAATTTGAAGAAACCTTCACAGGTATCAAAGAAATTGAAATTGAGGGAAGGTTTTTGGAAGTTTCCTATGAAGGAAAAGAAGGGGAGGAAGATGTTTTCCTGGATGCCTATTTAGAAGCTCCGGAAAGCAGTGAATTGGATATCAGATATAGAAAATCAGGGAGCAAGCTTAAAATTGAAGTGGTAGGAGATGCTTCCATTTCAGGATGGAATTTTGGAAAAAATCTCAATGGATTTATAAGTCTGACTGGTCCAGATCATATTAAATTGAACGTGGTGGGTCATTCAGGATCCATTGATGTCATGAATGTAATCCATAAAGACATCAACCTTCAGGTAAATTCAGGCAGCATAAAAGCTTCAGAATTAGAAGTGGACAACATCAGGCTAAAAGCTTCTTCAGGAAGTATTAAAGGTGAGGGTCTTTATGGAAAGATTTATTGTGAGGTAAATTCCGGTTCACTTTCTTTAAGAGAGGTTGAGGGGGATATTGAAGCGAAAGGTAGTTCCGGAAACCTAAAATTTGAAGAAATTGAAGGGAAAGTTGATGCCAAAATAAACTCAGGTTCGATAAAATTGACGAATGTTGAGAAAATTGGAGAACTGAGCGCGAGTTCCGGAAGTATTAAAGCAATAAATTCTGGATTAAGCGAGTCCACTTCCCTTACAGCCAATTCAGGAAGTGTCAATATTCAAACCAATTCTGACTTGGGTGGTTTCAATTATGAACTTTCTGCTACAAGTGGTTCACTCAAAGTAGGAGACCACTCTTCTGGAAAAAAATTGGAAATAGACAATCAGAGCCAACACACGATTAAAGGGAAAGTGACAAGCGGAAGTTTAAAAATATCAAACTGAACCAACTCCCAGTTAGTAAAAATCCCGGTTGATATAGTTCAACCGGGATTATTTTATTCCTTTTTAAAATCCATGGAAACAGAGTTGATGCAATACCTTATTCCTCCTCTGTTTTTTGGTCCATCAGGAAATCTATGTCCCAAGTGGCTTCCACATTTACCGCATAGTATTTCCTCTCTGATCATAAAATGGGAATAATCCATCTGAACTTCAATGGCGTCCGGACTTACAGGTTCAGTAAAAGCAGGCCACCCACATCCGCTGTCATATTTTGAAGAGGAGTGGAATATTTCATTTCCGCAGGCTTTACATTCATAGATCCCGGTTTCCTTATTTAAATAATATTCTCCTGTAAAGGGTCTTTCGGTTCCTTTTTCCCTTAAAACATGAAAACTAGTAGGGTCTAGCTCTTTTTTCCATTCTTCTTCAGTTTTTTGGATGGGATATGACTTGTGATTCTTTTTCATATGGATTCAGACTTTACTTGTTTTTCCGGTTATTAATGGTTTTTCTGAATTGTATAACAACCAGTTTATTTAATTTATAAGTCTTTTTTTAGCCACTATGTTTTATTTTCCTCTAAATGTCAGTTTGTTTTTAGATTGGGTTTTTATAAAATCCTCATTCATCAACATAGGTCGGTATTCACCTTTGGCATACATTTCAGCCTGATCTGAATACCATTGGCTGAAATAATTCCCACTTTGGCCAGTCGGAAGTACAGAAATACCGGATTCTACGTTTTGGAAATCAATAATTATCCTCATGGCTGGGCCTGAATGTACCCTGTAAATCCCAGATCCATTGAGCTGAAAGGCTAGTTTATTGATTGATTCTTCATTGGCAGTCACTGCTGGAGCTTTGACATTGAAAATCTTATCCAATGGCTTTTTTGCACCCAAAGGATGTGGGTGTTCCAATATCACCGCTTCCTTCCATACCCATTTATCGGTGTTAGATCCAAATTGCGCGGTTAATTCCTCTAAGCATTTTTTTAAGGCATCTTCAACAATTTGTTTTTTAGTTTCTTTGGAAGAAGTACTGATATTATCCCACCAAGGAGAATCATCTGTTCTTATCAGACTTGGCAAGCTTCTGATATACAGGAAAGTCTTAAGGAAATTCGCAAAATCATCCTCACCCAACTCATCAGCCATCATGCCATGTAAGGTATGGTATAACCATTTATAATAAACTGTGGGGACTATGGATTCCAAATTATGACTGCCATTCCATGATTTCATTGCATCCAATGCAGGTTCATATCCCTTGAATAATTCATTGTCAACTGTCTGAATCATGCTGAGCAAATTCAAAGGGTGATTTTCATTGACAGCTTCCAATTGCAGACCTTTACTGTTTTCCTGGGTCCAGTCCGTTCTAGACGTAACGGCTTTGGCAATCCTGTTCCAGCGATCTCCCGGATAATAATAGCCCGGATAAAATATACCATTGCTTAAAGTATCCGGTTGGTTATTGGCAGAAGCAACAAATCCGGATTCCGGATTGATGCTCATCGGGTTTTCTTCAAATGGAATCCAAGCTTTTGGTTCATCTATTGGATTGCTCCCATCAAGGAAAATTTTGCTGCTAACATGCTCTGGTCTAATTGGGAGTTTGGCTGCGGCCCACCAGGCGATATTACCTTTATTATCACCATACATCACATTCAATCCAGGGGCATGGATCAATCGAACTGCAGATTCCACTTCCTGGACATTTTTGGCTCTTGCCATTTTATAGGTGGCTTCAATTGCCTTGGAAGGTTCAAGGATATATACCCACCATGAAGCAACTGGATTTTCAGTTAATCTTCCGATTTCAGGAATTACGTCATTCATAATGGGACCATGTATGGATTCCCTTATTTCAAAATTTACCGGGTCTTTTCCTTTCACTTTAATTTCTTCCGTCCGTTTTTTAATTGGCCTGAAGTCCTCTCCATAAACTGTCTCATTTGGATTGTTCGGATTCAGTTTTTCCTCAAAAAAGTCCTGGTCGTCGTTTTCAAACATGGTCAGCCCAATACTGAGTTCTCTGGTATGGCCCACCAATCCAAAGGGCATTCCTGCCAAGTGATTTCCATAATAGCTAAATCCAGGGTATTCCAGGTGGGCCTCATACCAAACAGAAGGTTGTGCAAAACCAATATGGGTGTCATTTAAAAATAGGACTTCACCAGAAGCGGTCCTGCTTGGCCCGATCACCCAGGAGTTACTTCCTTCCAATAAGGGTACAGGTAGTTTATCCAGGAGTGTTGAAAGCTTTGATTCCAAAACGATTTCCGAATTTTCGGAATTTCTAAGCGGATAACTATTGGGTATTAAATAATGTTGGGGAAGGGTGTGAACCGATAGTACTTTAAGGTAGCTAGGGTCAAGATTTCTAGCCATTTTGGTTACCAATGGGTCTGTTTTCATGGCCATGGCAAATGTGAAAGACATATAGCCCACGATGCTATGGATATCGTTCACGGTAAATTCCCTGGGTTTCATTCCAAGAAGGGTATATTCAATCGGAAGGTTACCTGTATTTATAAAGTGGTTGACCCCTTTAATATAGGCTTCCGTGGCGGTTTTCCAGGGGGTGTTTCCATCTTTTTCCCAAAGTTCCGTGGTCCATTCCGCATGTTTGGGAATACCTAAAGTCCGGAAGAATTTATCCACATCCACCACATTTTCTCCTAGCATTTCTGCCAAAGTTCCAGAACCTACTCGCCTCATCATTTCCATTTGGAACAATCTATCCTGGGCATGAACATATCCAAGGGTCATATAGGCGTCTGCTTCGTTGGTAGCGTAAATATGGGGAATGCCATAATCATCATAATAAACTTCAGTTTCTGTTGAAAGTCCGGTTATTTCAATTTCTCCGTCATAAGTAGGACCAAATTGATATTTAGCAATCTGGTAACCTGCAATTAGGATGAAAAAAAGAATCAAAAGGGCGAATAGTAATTTTTTCATTTCTATTATTTGGGTTTCAAAAGGGTGTCAGAATTCCAATCTGTAAAATACTAGAATATTGGGTAAAAGAAGCAGGTAATATGAAATTTAATATTGTTTGAATTGTCAGGATTTTCTTGAGGTACATTGTACCAAGTACCAAGTACAATATAACAAGCACCGTGCATAAAACTTTGAATGTTTGGATTTTGGATTTTTGTAATTGGTAATTGACAATTATTTCATCCGTTAATCGCCTCGAGGATTATGTTGCAGGCTTTTTCGATTTCTTCATGGGTTATAACCAAAGGAGGTGCGATACGCATAGCATCATCACAAAATAAAAACCAATCTGTAATAACTCCTTTTTCAATTGCCCGGTCAATGATAGGTTTTAAAACTTCAAAAGATTCAAATTCCACGGCCATCATCAGGCCTTTATTCCGGATGGATTTTATTTTGTGGTGGACTAATAATTTTTTGAAAAGCTCAGCCTTCTCATCCACTTTTTCCAACAATTTTTCATTTTGAATAATTTGGATTGTTGCCAATGAAGCTGCAGAAGATACGGGATGGCCTCCAAAAGTGGTGATGTGTCCCAATAGGGGATTGTTTTTGAAAACTCCCATTACTTCTTGGCCGGCGATGAATGCGCCGATAGGCATACCTCCGCCCATTCCTTTTGCACATACAAGAATATCCGGTACAATATCAAAATGTTCGAAAGCCCAGAATTTTCCCGTTCTTCCAAATCCGGCCTGGATTTCATCCAAGATCAATAAAGTGCCTGTTTCATTGCATTTTTTTCTCAGTGCTTGGAAATACTCCTTGCTGGCAATTCTGATTCCTGCTTCCCCTTGAATGGTTTCAACAATTACAGCTGCTGTATTTTCAGTTATTTCATCCAATTGTCCGAAACTTCCATACACTACATTTTTGATTCCGGGTAACAAGGGCCGGTATGCTCTTTTGAAAATTTCATTTCCACCAACAGATAGGGAACCATGTGAAGAACCATGGTAGGCATTGATGCATGAAATAATTTCCCTGCGATTGGTGAACCTTTTCGCCAATTTCAGCGCCCCTTCTACTGCTTCACTACCGGAATTCACTAAATAAACATTATTCAATGAAGGGGGAAGGGTTTCACATAAAGCTTTTGCCAATTGGACCTGGGGACTTTGAATATATTCCCCATAAACCATCAGGTGGAGGTATTTTTCCAATTGAGATTGAATTGCATGAATGATTTTCGGATGTCTATGACCAACATTGCTTACTCCAATCCCTGAAATTAAATCTATATAAGATTTTCCATCCGGACCATACATATACACTCCCTCTGCTTTCTCGATTTCCAGCATCAAAGGAAAGTCGGTAGTTTGGGCAAGATGGCTGAGAAAAAGTTGTCTGTTATTCATTCCAAAGATTTGAATTTCCAATTATCATTTACAAATGAAACAATTACCAATTATTAAATGAGTTTCTGTTAGATTTTACGGAAACGGAAGAAAATGCCCAGAGGAAGTTTCTTTTCAAATCTATCTACCAGGTACAATTCACCATGCTCTGCGTTGCTGACTACATGGAAGTTTGATTTGACAAGATTGGAAGCAATCATAGAACTGAAACTCAGTGAATACATATTCAGGATGAGAAAGTGATGGTCCGGATCGAGGAGTTGGGCGCAGAGTTTTAACATTTCATTGATTTGTTCTTCCAGAATCCATTTTTCACCATCGGGACCTCTTCCATAGGCCGGAGGGTCCAAGATAATGCCATGATAGGTATTTCCTCTTCTGACTTCCCTTCTGATAAACTTCATGGCATCATCTACAATCCATCGTATACCATCCAAACCCGAAGATTCCATATTGTGTTTGGACCAGGTAACCACCTGTTTGACGGAATCCAAATGGGTGACATCAGCTCCACAGGCCTTTGCAGCAACTGAAGCTGCTCCTGTATAGGCAAACAGGTTTAAGACCTTTGGGTTTTTTACCGTGAATTTTTTTAATGTATCTGAAATATAATCCCAATTGACGGCTTGTTCCGGAAATAGGCCAATATGTTTGAAGGAGGTCATGGCCAGGTTCAGTTTCATTTTTAAGCCATCGGGGTTTTTATAGCTTAATTGCCAGTTATGGGGGATTTTTTTAAATTCCTGCCATTGACCCTTTTCAGGATTGTTTTTTTCTTTGGCAAAGTGGGCATCTGAAAGATTTTTCCAATCGGATTCGCTCATGCTTTTGTCCCAAATGGCCTGGGGTTCAGGTCTGCTTAAAATGTAGGGGCCAAATTTTTCAAGTTTTTCAAAACCTCCTGTATCTATGAGTTCGTAATCTTCCCAATGAAGGGGTGTTAAAGACAAAATGCTTTCTTCCATGGAACAAAAGTAATGATATAATGGGTTTTGATTTTAATTTTAAGAATAGATTCGGAAATTAGGCTACAAATTAAAAGGATTATGAAAAGTGTAGAATTGGTTGGAAGAATACTGTTGTTGTTTGGAGTATTGGTTTCGGGGTCTCTTTATGGACAATCCATTACAACGGTAAAGGCCAATGATATAGATTATGGCAGGGCTTTCCGTTTTAATGTAAAAAGTGATGGCGTAAGGGGCACCCCTTTTTTATATGATGAGCCTAAATCGGCCAAAATTTCACTTGATGGAGGAAAAGTATATGAGGATATTCCCTTCAATATTTTACCGGAAAAAGAAGAGATTTATATTCAGACCGGCGGGGAAGAAAGTGATCCTTTGGTGCTAAAAAACTGGATTTGGCTGGAAACTTTGGAGGATTCCCCGAAATTATTCAGGATGGAATATCTGGAGGGAAAACAGAGGATAGTTGAAATTCTATATGAAAAAGGATCCGAAAAATATGTGGCATTGCATACCAAATATTTGGTCAAGCCAACTAATCTCAAAGATGGTTATACAGGGCCTCAATATGACACCTATAAGCCGGATGTCAGATTCTATAAAATAAACGGTCTCCAAAGTCAGGAATTTAAAGGCAATACTTCAGGATTGAAGGAATTGTCCAGTGACCGGTATAATGAACTTCGCGATTATATAAAAAATGAGAAATTAAAAACGGAAACCGCAGATGATATGAAAAAAGTACTGGTATTTTTGTTTGATTGAAAATTACAGCCAATTCTTCAACATTTTTTCACTGATTTCCCAAAGTTCATTTCTTATATCCTTAGATCTTGCAGATCCTGAAGGAACCATTGGTTTTTTATTTTTGAAGTAATAGCCATTTTGTTTGGCTGATAATTTTGATTTTACAAGGAAAATGCTGGTCTGAGCACCTTCTTTTGGTGAAATCATAAAAGGTTTGGCCAATTTCCAAAAGATATTGAAAATCCCGCTTGCTTCTTTTCCAAAATTGGTATTGACTACACCGGGGTGTAAAGCATAAGAGGCCAAGCCTTTTTCCCCATATTTTTCCACCAAGGACTTGGTAAATAGGATATTAAACAATTTTACGTTTGCATATGCATTAAATGAGGAATATCGGTGATGCTCATAATTTAAATCCAAAAAATCCACTTTGGCAGCTCTGTGGGCTTCAGAACTTACATTGATTACCTTTGGCCCATCCGATTTAAGGAGTAGGGGCATCAAATGATGGGTCAATAAAAAATGCCCTAGATGATTGGCAGAAAGTGTCAGTTCGAAACCATCTTTTGTAATTTGTTTTTTGGGGAAAATTCCTCCTGCATTATTGATCAGGACATCAAGGGATTTAGTATTGTTTGAAATAGTTTGGGCTGCGTTTTTTACCGAATCCAAATCTGCCAGGTCCAAGGATACAAAAATTACTTTGCCCTGTTCTTCTTGAGGTAAAGATTTCAAAAGGAGGTCCGCTTTTTCTTTGTTTCTGGCCAAAAGAAATACCTGATCAAATGCCGGACAAAGTTCCTGAAAGGTGACGGCTCCAATGCCGGAGGTTGGACCTGTTATGGCTAAATTCATGGTAGATTTTGTTTTGGAAATAAAACTAAAAAAGATCAATTTGGTTCAGAAACAAAATTTGGCCATTTCTTTTTTTTCTTATTCTGTAATTAAAAATTTGTAATTTTAGCCTAATAAATTTTAAAAAAAAACATAAATCAAAAACTCATTAGGTTATCCGGGATTTGTTATTCTTTGAAAATCAAAGTTTTAAAAGAAACTTGGGAATGTTTTTTTTGAATAAGAGAATAGAAAAGTGAAAAAACCATTTATAGATATAGAGCAGGTGCTCAAAAACAAAAATGCCAAATTGCACAGATGGTTACCGGGATTTGTCATCCGTTATATCAAGCGGATTGTTCATGAAACCGACATCAACAAGATTATGGAAAAGATTGGGCATTTACAGGGTTTGGATTTTGTTAATGGCCTGATTGAGGAGTTTGGGGTTGAAGTTATCTTGACAGGAGAAGAAAATATCCCAAAAGATCAACCCGTCATCATTGCATCCAATCATCCTTTAGGCGGTTTGGATGGAATTGCTATAATGCATGCCATTGGAAAATACCGTAGCGACATCCGTTTTCTTGTCAACGATATCCTTATGAATATTAAAAATTTTGAACCCATCTTTATTCCGGTAAACAAACATGGGGCCAATAGTAGGGTGGTAAGTAAACTCATTGAAGATACTTATTCAGGAAATAATGCATTATTAGTATTTCCTGCAGGATTGGTTTCCAGAAAGCAGCATGGGGGAATTAAGGACCTAGAATGGAAAAAAAGTTTTATTTCAAAAGCGAAAAAATACAAAAAGGATGTTATCCCGGTTTATATCGAAGGAAGGAATTCCAATTTCTTTTATAATTTCGCCAATTTGAGGAAGAAACTTGGTATTAAGTCAAATATTGAAATGTTTTATTTGGCAGATGAAATGTTTGCTCAGAAAGGCAAAAAAGTTGTTATACATGTAGGAAAACCAATTTCTTACCAGTATTTTGATAAGACAAAAACAGAAAATGAGTGGGCTGAGTATGTAAAGGAAATAGTTTACGAAATGGCCTAAAATCAACAAATATGCAAGTAATTATCCCCGCAGTTGACCGAGCAATTTTAAAAAGTGAATTGACACCTCAACGATTTTTGCGCTATACCAATAATGGTAATAATCTTATTTATCTGGTTGATTATCATAATGCGCCCAATACTGTTAGGGAGATTGGAAGATTACGTGAAATGACTTTCAGAAGTGCAGGAGGAGGGACAGGTTTATCGTTGGATTTGGATGAAAATGATACCCATGACAATTGTTACCAACAATTGATAACATGGAATCCTGAAGATGAAGAAATTGTGGCGGGTTATAGATTGATAAAATGTAAAATGGCAGGCTTGGATGTTCATGGAAAAATAAATCTTTCCACGGCTCATCTTTTTCATTTTTCAGAGAAATTTATTGAAGATTATTTACCTTATACCATCGAACTGGGCCGTTCTTTTGTTCAACCTAAATACCAACCAAGTATTGATAACCGAAAAGGTATTTTCTCATTGGATAATTTATGGGATGGCTTGGGGGCAGTGGTCATGTTGAATTCAGATATTAAATATCTTTTTGGCAAAGTGACTATGTATCCACATTATCATCGGGAGGCAAGGGATATTTTGCTGTATTTCATGCATCATTATTTTCCTGATCAGGATAACCTGGTCAGGCCTTTTGATCATTTGAAGCTTACCTTTGAAACCGATCAAAAGAAATTTATGGGAATATTTGATGGGCTTGATTTCAAAGAGGGGTATAAATTGCTTAATAGTAAAGTAAGGTCATTTGGTGAAAATATTCCTCCTTTGATCAACACTTATATGAATTTGTCTCCAACCATGAAAACTTTTGGCACTGCCCTGAATGATGAGTTTGGTGCAGTGGAAGAAACGGGTATAATGATTACCCTGGCGGATATATATGAAAGTAAAAAGCAAAGGCATTTAGAAACCTTTGAACGTGACAGGGTATTTGGAAGCAGATGAGTAAAGAAGAAAAAAAGACGGTGATTCTGGGGGCTACAGAAAACCGGATGCGTTATGCCTATGTGGCAGCTGAAATGTTTGCTGAAAGAGATATGCCTTTTGTTCCGGTCGGAATCAAAAAGGGGCAGGTTTTTGGAAGGGAAATACTGGATTTAAAAGAAAAACCTGCCATCAAAGATGTCCATACTGTTACGTTATATATTGGTCCCCAAAATCAGCAGGATTGGTATGATTATATTATTTCACTTAAACCAAAACGAATAATTTTTAATCCTGGAACCGAAAATCCGGAACTTATGGCCCTGGCAAAAGAGAATGGGATTCAGGTTTGCCAGGCCTGTAATTTGGTCTTGTTAAGTACAGGCCAATTTTGATTTTTTGATTCAAGAAATTGGTGGGTGCTCTCGATTTTTTTGCGTAATATTACGGGTTGATTAGCGAATGGAATAATTTCTTTTTTTTAAAGGAATTGGCATTTTAAACAAGTTATGAGCGAAAATAAAGAAGGAAATCAGAAGGATTATTCAGCTGGTAATATCCAGGTATTAGAAGGACTAGAAGCGGTTAGAAAAAGGCCCGCGATGTACATCGGGGACATAGGAGTAAAAGGATTACATCATCTTATTTGGGAAGTAGTGGACAACTCAATTGATGAAGCCTTAGCAGGCCATTGTGATACCATTTATGTGTCTGTGAATGAGGATAATTCTATCACAGTGGAGGACAATGGACGTGGAATTCCTACAGACATGCACCCAAAAGAAAAAAAGTCGGCTTTGGAGGTTGTAATGACCGTTTTGCATGCTGGTGGTAAATTTGATAAGGATACTTACAAAGTTTCAGGAGGTCTTCATGGTGTGGGTGTATCATGCGTAAATGCACTATCCACAGATTTAAAGGCTACAGTTCACAGAGATGGAAAAATATACCAACAGGAATACAAAATAGGTGTTCCGCAATATCCAGTTAAAGAAATAGGAACTACGGACAAAAGAGGTACCATCATTCATTTCAAACCTGATACTTCAATTTTTACTGTTAGCGAGTATAAGTATGAGACTATTGCGAACAGATTGAGGGAAATGGCTTTTTTGAATGCTGGAATAAGGATTCATCTCAAAGATTTTAGGGAACTTGAAGAAGATGGTAATCCAAGAAGTGATGAGTTTTATTCTGAAGGGGGATTAGTAGAATTTGTTCAATATTTGGATGAGACAAAGGAAAAGATTATTGAACACCCCATTTACATAGAGGCGGAGAAAAACGGTGTTCCGGTCCAGGTGGCCATGAGTTATAATTCATCTTATTCGGAAAATGTGGTTTCCTATGTGAATACCATCAATACCTATGAAGGAGGTACCCATGTATCCGGTTTCAGGATGGCTCTTACCAGAACTTTGAAATCCTATGCAGACAAGTCCGGAATGTTGGACAAATTGAAGATTGATATCGCAGGGGATGATTTTAGAGAAGGGCTTACCGCTGTAATTTCCGTTAAAGTTGCCGAGCCTCAATTTGAAGGACAGACGAAAACAAAATTGGGTAATTCCGATGTCTCAGGTGCGGTGAACAGTGCTGTATCAGAAACATTGCAGACCTGGTTGGAAGAACATCCTAAAGAAGCAAAGACTATTGTTGGGAAGGTTGTTTTGGCGGCCCAGGCAAGACATGCTGCCAGAAAGGCCAGGGAGATGGTTCAGAGGAAAAATGTATTGGGCGGGGGAGGTCTACCCGGAAAGCTTGCAGACTGTGCAAATTCTGATCCTGTTGTTTGTGAATTGTACCTGGTGGAAGGTGACTCGGCAGGAGGTTCAGCAAAACAGGGTAGGGACAGGGATTTTCAGGCTATCTTGCCTTTGAAGGGAAAAATTCTTAATGTGGAGAAGGCCCATGAGCATAAAATCTATGACAATGACGAAATTAAGAATATATTAACTGCACTAGGGGTTAAATTTGGTACTGTTAACGATGACAAAGAGCTGGATCTTTCCAACCTGAGATACCATAAAATTATCATCATGACTGATGCTGATATTGATGGCTCGCACATCAGGACCTTGATTTTGACACTTTTCTTTAGATACATGAGAAGTTTGATCGAGAAGGGTTATGTATATATCGCGCAACCGCCTCTTTATTTGTTGAAAAAGGGAAAGGATGAAAGGTATTGCTGGACTGAGGAAGAAAGAAAGATGTTGACCAGGGAAATGGCAGGTGAAGGGAAAGAGGATTCTGTCAATATTCAAAGGTATAAGGGTCTGGGAGAAATGAATCCTGAACAGCTTTGGAGTACTACTATGGATCCCAATACAAGGACACTTAAACAAGTGACCATTGAATCCGCCGCTGAAGCAGATCATTTGTTCTCCATGTTGATGGGAGATGAGGTGGCTCCAAGAAGAGATTTTATTGAAAAGAATGCGAAATACGCCAAAATTGATACATAATTTTAAGAAAATATCAAAAAGGGGGCGATTAGCCCCTTTTTTGTTGATAAATTGTTAAACTTTACTTTAGCAAATCAAGTATTTAGATTTGTAGATTTGCAATAATACCCGAATGCTTATGAAAGTTGCAACCAGAGATAAATTTGACAGTATCATTGAAAGCAGTGATTTGGTCAGCCGTGACCTGAGCTGGTTGAAATTCAATGATCGTGTTTTGGATCAATCCAAAAAGGATACCAGGTCAATTTTTGAAAAATTGAAATTTTTAGCCATTACAGCCTCCAACCTAGATGAGTTTTTCATGATAAGGGTTGGATCTCTCTACAATTATCTGGATTATGACAAAGAAAGAGTAGATTATTCAGGGTTAAGGGAAGATCCTTTCAAGATGAAGTTGATGTTGGAATGTCAACAATTTCACAAGCGTCAGCAGGAACATTTTCTTAAAAACCTTCTGCCCAATATGGCGGAATCAGGTTTCATACTCAGCAATGTAAAAAATCTTGAACCTGATGAAAGGGAATTTATCAAATCCTATTTCATGAAGGCGGTTTATCCTATGCTTACCCCAATGGTTTTTGATGGCTATAGGACATTTCCTATTCTCATGAACAAGCTCTTGATTTTCGGGGTAGTAACTCTTGCTCCAGGAGATAAAAAAGAAAATAGAAAACTGTCTTTTGTCCAGATTCCGGCAAATATTCCAAGATTTTTTGAAATTGAAAGAGAGGATCTGGTTGTATATGTACCCATTGAAGAGGTAATCAGAGAGAATATTGTTTCCCTTTTTAGAAACGTCAATATAGAATCCATAAACTTATTCAGGATTACCAGAAACGGGGATTTTACTTTGGAGGAAAGTGAGGATATGGATGCCAATTTTCTGGAAGAGGTTAAAAGGAAACTCAATGAAAGGAAGACAGGGAGGGTAGTGAGGATTGAAATTGAGGAGGGTTACAGTAAATGGATGATCAACCTGCTGAAGGATAGATGGAAAATCAAGGATGACAGTATTTTTAAAGTCGAGCGGGCAAGCATGCTTGATTTTACCGGTTTATGGCAAGTAGTGGGAAATAAAAGATTTAAAGACAAACTCACGCAAATGCCTGCTCCTGTGCCACCGATTTCCTATCCTGAAGATGGGTCGGAGGATATTTTCCAGATTTTAAAGAACAAGGACATCCTTTTGCACCATCCCTACAACAATATAGATCCCATTTTGGACCTAATTGAACGGGCTGCAGATGATCCTGGGGTTATGGCAATAAAAATGACCATATACAGGTTGGCAAAAGATTCAAGGATTACAAAAGCCCTTTTAAGAGCAGCAGAAAATGGAAAACACGTTTCCGTACTATTTGAGGTCAAAGCTAGATTTGATGAGGAAAACAACATCAGAGAGGCTAAAAAACTCCAGAAAGCCGGTTGTTTTGTGATCTATGGCATCAGTAACCTTAAGACCCATACAAAACTGTTATTGGTCGTCAAAAAAGATGAAAATAGGGTAACCAGATTTGTTCACCTTGGCTCGGGTAATTATAATGAAGATACTGCAAGGATATACACGGATATTGGATTATTGACTACCAATGAGGTGTTGGCCAATGATGTTTCTGAGTTTTTCAATGTAATCACTGGACATTCAATGCCAAGTATTTATCAGAATTTAATCACCGCACCCAGAGATATGAGGAATCAGCTGATCCATTTTATTGAGGAAGAGGCGGAGAATGCCCGCAATGGTTTACCGTCCGGGATTTTCATTAAAGTAAACTCATTGGAAGATTCTGAGATTATATATGCATTATACAGAGCTTCTCAATCTGGAGTAAAAATCAAACTGGTCATCAGGGGGATCTGTTGCCTCAGGCCAGGTCGTCTTGGATTAAGCGATAATATTGAAGTGATTTCTATTGTGGGTGACTTTTTGGAGCATTCCAGAATTTACCATTTTCATAATAACGGTCAGACCAGGACTTATGCAGGTTCTGCAGATATGATGGTCAGAAGTTTTGACAAAAGATTGGAGTCCTTATTCAGGGTGGAAGATAATTTGTTGGAAAAACAATTAATGAATATTCTGGCTTATAATTTAAGGGACAATGTCAATTCCTACCGAATGCTTGAGGACGGAACCTATGTGCCAAAATTCCCGCAGGCGGATGAAGAGGAATTCAATGTGCATAAGGAGTTTTTCAAGGTGAAGGCAGAGGAGGTTTTAAAAGTGAAACTGGTATAAAACACAAAAAGCCCTTTTTTATAAGGGCTTTTTGTGTTTGTTCCTTTTGTACAATACCTGCATTAAACCGTCCTTTAATCCTACATCTGGGACAATCATCTTTTTGGATTCTGCAGCGGCCATTGCCGCCAGATAAATTTTGGATGCTGGAATGATGACATCGGCCCGGTCTGGGTTTAGGTTTAATTTGTTAATTCTTTCTTCGTATGTAAAAGATTCGAGGTAATTCAGAACCTCATTGATTTTCCCAAAATCCAGGTATCTTTTATTCTTACTTGGCTTGCTCAGTTCAAAAATCTTATTGATATTACCTCCTGTTCCAATACAGGTGATTTTTGATTTTTTGTCAATGTTTTCACTGATAAAATCATTCATGCTTCTCCAGACCGATAGAGGTATCATGTCATCCAAAGCCCTTACAGAACCAATTTTAAATGATTTTGAGGCAATCTTTTGTTTGTGGGTATATATATTCAACTCAGTACTACCGCCACCAACATCAATGTGTAAATAAGATTTTTCATCAATGTAAGATCCAAGTGCCATATTAATCAATTCAGCTTCCTGGTTTCCGTCAATGATATTGATGACCAATCCCAAATCATGAAATATTTCTTCTACGATTTCCTTTCCGTTGATAGACTCCCTGAGCGCAGATGTTCCGCAAACCATATAATCATCTACCTCATAAAGATCAATTAGCAGTTTGAAAGCCTTCATCAGTTTGATGAACTTTAACCTATTTTTATCAGATATTTTTTGTGTATGGAAAACATCCATCCCCAATCTTAAGGGGAATCGTAAATATTCAAGTTTTTTAAAATTAATAATTCCTTCATATTGGGTTACGTTGGTGATCTGTAACCTTATCGCGTTGGAACCTATGTCAACTGCGGCTAATCTCAATTCTTTTTATTGTTGGGGTAAACTAAATTAATTAAATGGATCCAAATTTTATTGCATTTATTTTCATTTTTTTCTTTTTGTAATTAGCAAAGCCATAATAATGCCAACAGTCCTCTTCTTTCAATTCAAATTGTTTTTCGGTTTAAAATGGGTTTCAAAAAATCTGGCAATTATGAGTTGATTCTTTGCTCTTTAAACCTCTTCCAGGATAAAACAATACTCAAAACCAAAATTGAGAAGACAATCAATAGGGATAGAGGAGAAGGGAAGTGGTAAGTTGCTGAAAGTATCATTTTTAAGCCAATAAATCCTAAAATAAAAGATAATCCATGCTGTAGGTAATGGAACATCTCAAAACTATTGGCCAATAGAAAGTACAGGGCCCTAAGTCCTAAAATGGCAAAAATATTAGAAGTGTAAAGAATTATAGGGTCTTGTGATATGGCAAAAATGGCGGGTATTGAATCTACTGCAAACAATAAATCTGTAAATTCCACTACGGCTACTACTACCAGTAATTGTGTTGCAAACCTTTTCCCATCAATACTGATGAAAAATTTTCCTCCATGATATTTGGGGTCAACCCGGAAAAGTCGGTGTATTAATTTTATTCCCAGGGAGTCGGAGAAATCCTGTTTTTCATCCTCATCCTCATTTTTCCAGGATTTATATCCAGCAAACAACAGGAAAATTCCAAATAAGGTCAAAATGATATTGAACCTGAATATTCTACCGTAAAATTCAAATTCAGGCAAGTAGGTCATATTGATCAATGTAATTCCTGAGAAGATGAAAATAGCTCTCAATACGATAGCGCCAAGAATTCCATAAAAAAGGACTTTGTGCTGATATTTGGAGGGGACCTTAAAATACCTGAACACCAATATGAAAACAAACAGATTATCTACGCTCAAAGCTTTCTCAATGAGAAATGCGGAGTAATATTGCGTAGCTTTTTCTATCCCGAAATCAAGATAAACATAACCTCCAAAAATCAAACCTAGGCCAATCCATACAATAGACCAATTTAAGGCTTCACGGGTAGAAACTTTATGGGCTTCCTTGTTAAAGATATAAAGGTCAAAGGCCAAAAGACCAAAAATAACCAATGCAAAGGAAATGAGTATATATCCTTCTTCCTGAAAGTAATTCAATTTATGTTGTGTAGAATGAGTTTGATGAGATAAAGGTAATATAACTTATCTGAAGCCTATTACATCTGTTGATAATAATGTTTTTTAAGTTTTTTCTTAACCCTCCAAAAGCTAAAAAATCCCAGGGACAACATCCCTAAACTTAATGCAAATGCCAGATAACCCAAATCCCTGATCTGTCCCAAGGCTTTGACTTCCATCAAAGCAGTGCCGCTAACTAAAAAATATAATGATGTTCTGATATAGGAAAGAAGGGTTCTTTCATTTGCCAAATAAGTTCTTTGCCTTGCGAGATAATCCCTCACGATCAGTTCATTATCATTTAAATTTTCTTTTTCCATCTCTATTCATTTTTAGAACTCACAAAGTTCTTAATAATTGTCAGATTTTTTTGTAATTCTAATCACAATCACTGAAAATTGCTTTTTTTCAGATTGAAGGCAATCAGAACTGTCAACAATTACTTTCAATAATATTTTCCTCCGATTTTTTATGACTTTGACTACTTTTGGGTTCAGGAAATCATAAAATTCATTGTTAATTAAAAATCATTTATGAGCAGACCACATTTTGATGATATTTTCATGGAGTTGGCAGTAAACTTGGCAAAGAGGTCGCATTGCATCAAAAAGCATGTTGGGGCTGTATTGACAAAGGAAACGAGGATCATTTCTATTGGATATAATGGACCACCTTCTGGGACACATAATTGTGATGAGGAGTTTCCTGATACCGGCTGTGCGAGGGATAGCAAAGGAAGCTGTACTTTGGCAATACATGCAGAACAAAATGCCATTCTATATGCTGTTAAAAACAGTACCTCGGTGGATGGTTCTACACTTTATGTTACTTTGGCACCCTGTTTGGCCTGTGCGAGGATAATTTTTTCAATGGGCATTGTCAAAGTCGTCTACATGTATTCTTATGCGGAATACAAAGGTCTTCCATTTGATGAAGGTCTGGCATTTTTGGAAAAATTTGGTGTTCAGGTAGACAAATACCCAAAGGAGATAATATTTGAAGACCCCTTGATTTAAAGAAAATTTACTTCCGGATGTAAATCAATCCCAAATTTGACTTTGACCGATTCTTGAATTTTCTGACTCAATAATTTGATTTCTTCTCCTTCACCACCCCCATAATTGACCAAAACAAGCGGTTGATTTTTATGGACACCTATTTTTCCAAAAGTTTTACCCTTCCATCCTGTCTGTTCAATGAGCCATGCAGCCGGTACTTTAACACCTTCCTGGTTTGGAAAACCTGGAATATTTGGATATTCCCGTTTTAACCTATCGAAACTGGATTGGGATATAGTCGGATTTTTAAAAAAACTTCCAGCGTTGCCAATTACTTTTGGATCAGGAAGTTTGCTTTGTCGGATATGGATAATAGCATCACTGATATGTTTTAGGGTCAAATCCTTGATTCCCATTTCCAATAAGGTTTCTTTGATCGTTCCATATTCTACTTGGAATTCCGGTTTTTTTTTCAATTTAAAAACTACCCTACATATTATAAATTGGTCTTTAAGTTCATTTTTGAAAACACTTTCTCTATAACCAAATCTGCATTCCTCCCAACTGAAAATTTTTTCTTTCAAGGTTTCCCTATTTATAGCAGTCAATCTTTGGAAAACTTCCTTTATTTCTACCCCATATGCCCCAATATTTTGCATAGGAGAAGCACCTACAGTACCTGGAATCAAAGAAAGATTTTCAACCCCAGACCAATTTTTTTCTATACAGTGAAGAACAAAATTATGCCAGTTTTCACCTGCTCCAACCTCCACAATCAAATCCTCTTCATTTTCTTCCAATACTTTTATTCCTCTTATTTCTATTTTCAAAACGAATGCATCCAGGTCCTTGGTCAGGAGTATATTGCTTCCTCCCCCCAATGGAATTAGCGGGAGGTTTAACCTTTTGGCTTCCTTAATCGCAGATTTAATGTCATTTTCTGAAAAGACCTGAGCAAAATATTTGGCTTTTTTATCTATCCCAAAAGTATTATATGGCAGAAGAGAGATGTTTTCTTGTATATTCATAGGCTCAAATGTACTTGCGAATTAAGCAAGAATTTGACCAAATTGAAAGGCATTTGGATGATTACCTCTTTACAAAAACAATTGAGTTTATGAGAGAAATAGTGATAAATGGGGTCCGCATCCGGCCAGGACAGTCCATAAATATTGAAATTGCAATTGCCCGACTTCCCACGCATACTTTGATTGACCTACCTATTTTTATAAAAAGAGCAAAAGAGGAGGGGCCTGTTGTTTTGATTTCAGGAGGTGTCCATGGAGATGAAATCAACGGTATTGTTTCTGTTCGTAGGATGTTGGAAGAGGAAGTCATTCATCCTATAAAGGGTACCCTTATTTTTATTCCATTGGTCAATATTTATGGCTTTTTAAGTAATTCGAGGACATTTCCGGATGGGAGGGATTTGAACAGGAGTTTCCCTGGAAGTAAAAAGGGTTCTTTGGCATCTCAAATTGCTTTCATTCTTTCCAATGAAATTATTCCATTAATCGATTTTGGAATAGATTTTCATACAGGAGGCAGAATGTTATCCAATTTTCCTCAAATCAGGGTTGATTATAAGGATAAAAAAGGATTGGAACTGGCTAGGGCATTTGGAACCCATTTTATCCTTAATTCTCCCCATATTGAAAAATCATTTCGGAAAGAGGCCTACAAAAAAAGGAAACATATTTTGGTATATGAAGGGGGAGAGTCTATGCGATTGGATGAATATGCTGTAGAGGAGGCTATACTCGGCACAAAGAGGTTATTGATTTATTTGGGTATGATGGAAGGTAGTATAGAAACCAGGCAGACCATTATGGTCAAGGAAAGTTCTTGGGTCAGAGCGAAAGTTTCAGGAATTTTCACTTCCTCAGTAAGACTGGGTGATGAGGTGAAAAAGGGTCAGATTTTAGCCAAGATTTCCGACCCCTATGGGCAATTGAAAATTCCAATTAAGGCAACCCATAACGGGTTTGTCGTGGGTTTGAACAATAACCCTGTGGTCAATTCCGGTGATGCTTTAGTTCATGTTGGGAGGGTTGATAATTTTTAAGGGGAATTCTGTCAAAACCAACAAAAAAGAGGCTGTCTCATAAAAGGATCAGCCTCTTTTTATTCGGGTAGGTAGCTGAATAAAATTTCATATGGCCAAATCTCAGGGCTTCCATATGGATTTTGATACAGCTTCGTCTTATTTTTGTTTCTATTGAACCAACCAGAAGATTGGATGAATAAGATAAAAGTTTTACAGGCCTTTGATTTCCTTTTTCAGGATTTTTTTATCTCAAAGAAACGAAATTTGGGAGGAAAAATTCTCCTCCTGTAATGGTGTAAGCTTGTCTATTAGAAAGTTCAGAGGTCTCATCTTCTGCTTCAAAGACCAATGCCTCAAAAGTCCCATAACTTCCTTCTGTAGTTATTTCTGAAAATGTAACCGCAGCGTCATCTCGGGCCCCTGGATTTGAACTTGCCAAAAGTGTTGCAAGAAATGCTTTTCCATTCTCATCAAAATAGAGAACAGTAACTTGTGGCGATAATACCCCTTGAACATTTACAGGAACCTGCATGTCATACCTAACACCTACCTGAGGCGTGTCAGGTGTCCTGAGTCCAATAAACATTGAATTTTTGGCTGGATCTTTCTGAGATACCATATTGAAAGTGGCAATCTGTAAGCCACCATCTTCTATGAAAACAATATTAGAATCGTTGTTTGCCTTGAATTCTTTTTGCACTCCATTAAATCTGAATCTGAAATAATAATCAGGTCTTTCGGGATCTTTTTCGCAGCCTGTCAAAGAAGCAATGAGGAGCACAAAAGTGAATATTTTACCTATAAATTTCATAGTTGGATAAAGTTTTTGGCAATTGTTAAGACGAATAGGAGGGTAGGTTGGGTTTCAATAGTGGCGACAAATTTAATGTAAAATTTACAGAATAATAAAATTCCCAGATATTTCTAATTGGAACCGGCTTATTTAGGTAGAATTCAGCATAAAAAAGCACCGGTGATTTGATTCGCCGGTGCTCTTTCAGATTAAAATTTATGTATATTCTCTGTTCTGTCACTAACTAAATAACTGCAGGCTTTTCAAAGAAGATATTTGATATTAATTCAGAAAGAATCCATTCTCTTCTTTTCATTTTCCTACTGCCAAGATAGCGGATAAGTATAGTTTTATAAACGCTATTCAAAATATTGCTTCAAACCTTCAAGTTTTTTATCCAATGATGTGGCTACTGTATTATATGCTTCTCTATTTGGAAGCGCCTCATGTACAGAGAAGTAATATTTGATTTTCGGTTCTGTACCAGAAGGTCTTGCGGAAATTTTACTCCCATCTTCAAGGTAGAATTGAATCACATTCGATTTATCCATAGCAAGATCAGAAGTTGTTCCACTTACAAGATCATAAACCTTACTTTCTTTTACATCCACTACCTTAATCACTTTGATTCCATTCATTTCAGTTGGCCGGTTGGTTCTAAATCCGGCCATTAAAGCCTGAATTTGTTCGGCACCGTCCTTTCCTTTTTTAGTCACTGAAATCAATGATTCACGATAAAAACCAAACTGCATGTAAATTTCAGCTAATACATCCTGTATGGTTTTTCCTTTGGTTTTGTAATAAGCCACCAATTCAGAAACCATCGCGCAGGCGGATACACCGTCTTTATCCCTGACAAAGTCCCCTACGAGATATCCATAACTTTCTTCACCGCCTCCGATAAATTGCTTTTTTCCCTCTAAGTTGCGGATGACTTCGGCAATATTTTTAAAACCTGTCAATACAGAATAACAGGTTACCCCGAAGCCTCTGCAGATTTCATCAATCAGTTCTGTTGTCACAATTGTGTTGACCATAAACTGATCTCCGGTCAATTTTCCCTGTTCTCTCCACTTACTCAAAAGATAATAGGTAAGCAATGCGCCGGTTTGGTTACCGTTCAGCAATTCAAAACCACCTTTCCCATCAGGAATGCAGGCAGCATACCTGTCCCCATCCGGATCACAGGCCAAGACCAGCTCAGCACCTACTTTTTTTCCCAATTCAATCGACATCGTCAGGGCCTCTGCTTCTTCAGGATTGGGGTAAATTACAGTAGGAAATGTTCCATCCGGTTCTGCCTGTTCTTTAACAATATGGACGTTTTCAAAACCAAATACTTTCAATGCTGCAGGCACCATCTTTCCGGAAGCGCCATGAATCGGCGAGAAAACAATGGGCATATTCCTTTGCAACATGATTTCATTAGGTGAAAGGCTTAGTTTTTTAACCAGATTTAAATAAATCAGGTCAAAATCTGACTCAATATATTCTAACAGGTCATCATTTTTATTCCAGTTTACCTCATCAATCGATGTGATTTTCTGCACCTCATTGATGATGTTTTTATCGTGGGGAGCCACCACCTGACCCCCGTCGTCCCAATAAGCTTTATATCCGTTATATTCTTTCGGATTATGTGAAGCCGTTACCATTACACCGCTTTTACATCCATAATACCTGATGGCAAAGGAAAGCATGGGGGTTGGACGGAGTTCTCTGAAATATTTAACTCTGATGCCATTGGCGGTAAAGACATTGGCGGTAGTTTCTGCAAAAAGTGTATTATTGATTCTGCAATCATGGGTAATGGCTACCTTGATATCTTCACCCGGAAAACATTGCAACAAGTAATTGGCCAATCCTTGCGTAGCCATAGCTACTGTGTAAACATTCATTCGGTTGGAACCTACTCCCATGATACCTCTGAGGCCTCCTGTACCAAATTCCAGATCCCTATAAAAAGAGTCGATCAATTCAGTTTTGTCGGGTGAATCCAGCAATGCTTGAATTTCTTTTTTGCTTTGTTCATCAATGTTACTTTTCAGCCAGCTATCTACTTTAGCTAGGATTGTTGGGTCAATTGTCGTCATATGGGAAAAATTAGTTATTGAATTTCTAATTTAAATATTTAGATAAATATAGCCATAGGATTTCCATAAAGAATAAAAAAATCCGAAAGTTTAGACCTTCGGATTTTTTTTCTGTTTGGAATGCACCAAAACACTTTCAACCAATTCCACTTGTGTTTTTTCTATGACAACCAATACATTCCAAGACCTTTAATATTTGAAAATTGGTGCCAGAATTGTTTATTACAATTTGAACATTGGATTTTGTAATTTGGAATTTGATAATTAGTAATTGGTAATTAAAAATTCTCAAAGATTCCCTCTTAATGCCTGCTCTCTTTCAATGGATTCAAACAAAGCTTTGAAATTTCCTTTTCCAAAAGATTTAGCACCTTTTCTCTGGATGATTTCATAAAATAAGGTAGGTCTGTCCTGTACCGGTTTGGTAAAGATTTGTAATAAGTACCCTTCATCATCTCTATCCACCAGAATATTCAGGTCTTTCAAGGGTTGTAAATCTTCCTCAATTTCTCCTACTCTTTCAAAAAGGTCATCATAATAAACTGAAGGTACTTCAAGGAATTCTACGCCCCTTTTTCTTAATTCAGAAACGGTATGGATTATATCATCGGTGGCTATGGCCATGTGCTGTACTCCTGGACCGTTATAAAAATCCAGGTATTCTTCAATCTGGGATTTCTTTTTGCCTTCAGCAGGTTCATTGATCGGGAATTTGATATAACCATTTCCGTTGGAAACCACTTTGGACATGAGTGCAGAATATTCGGTCGAAATGTCTTTATCGTCAAAGGTTATAAGCAATTTAAATCCCATGACATTTTCATAAAAATCAACCCATTTGTTCATTTCTCCCCAGCCTACATTGCCTACACAATGATCTATATATTTTAAACCGATGGGAGTAGGTTTGTATTCGCTTTTTCTAGGTTTGAAACCAGGAAGGAAAACTCCCCGGTAATTTTTTCTTTCTACAAAGGTGTGAACAGTTTCCCCATAGGTCCGGATGGAAGCTGTTTTTACTTCACCGAATTCATCCCATAAGGTTTTTGGCTCTTCATACGAAACAGCACCTCTTGAAGTGGTCTCATACCAGGACTTTTCAGCATCGTCCACCCATAAAGCCAATACTTTTACCCCATCCCCATGTTTTTTGATATGGTCGGCAATAGGATGGTTCTCCTGCAGGGGAGTGGTCAAAACCAATCTGATTTTATCCTGTTTGAGTACATAGGAAGCCCTGTCCCTTACGCCTGTCTCAGGTCCTGCATAAGCTATCAGTTCATATCCGAAAGCATATTTATAAAAAAGTGATGATTGTTTTGCATTGCCAACATACAGTTCGACATAATCCGTCCCATTGATGGGAAGAAAATCCTGTTCCATGTGATATTATTTTTGGGTTTATAATTCTTGTACCCAAAGATAGAAAATTTGGTTTTGCTTTCTAAGTTTAGACGCCTGTATTGGTCTGAAACTTATTATTCCGGCCCATTGGTATTGCTGATCAGGTAAATTATTCCCAAAAATACCCAGGGAAGGACCCAGGAATCCATCTCTGTAAATGGTAAAATAAAAATCAGGAAAAAATACCAAAGTGGGATACCAACTAACCCTATTACAAACTTGAAAGTCGCTGTGAAAGTGGGATCTTTAATCTTTCTTTTAAAATATAGCCAAACCAAAAAGATCGGAAAATGGAAAATTTTCATGACTTTATTGGTAAAGTAGGGGGAGGGAATCGGCTTTTTAATGGGTTCAGTTTTTGGCTTTTGAAAAAATAGCTCAACCTGCTTCGGATCTGTGAGGTCTACCTTATGGTTAATCAGTTGCCTGACTGATTTTTTATAATTTTCTTTAGGAACATGGGTTACCAAAGATTCCATCCTTTTGAAGGTTTCTTCCATCAAAGCTTCATGCTTTGGATAAAAGTCTGTTGCTGGAAAAGGCTTGCCAAAATAGATGCTGACATTGCTTCCTGATTTTTTGTGATTACTGTAGTTAATACCTACAGGTAAAATGACAAGATCAAGATCATGATTGATTTCCAGGGTCATAAAAGCTATCCTTGAAAATCCTTTTTTTAAGGGTCTTAAACTTCTGTGCAGATCATGGTTACCTTCGCCAAAAATCAATATACTTCCTTTATTGAGTAAGATATTGACGCTTTTATCAAAGGTTTCCTTATTCTTACCCATATTGTCAATACCGTCTCTTACCCTATAAATTGGGATCATTCGGATGAAATCAAGCAATTTTGCTGCAATTGGATTTTTAAAGGCAGAGGCTCTTGTCAGGAAAGAAGGCTTCAAATGGGTATGGGTTGCAATCAATAAAGGGTCAATCAATGCATTTTGATGGTTACTGACAATTAGAACGGCCTTACCTTTTGGTAAATTTTCTTTACCAAAAACACGGATTCTTTTGAAATAAATATGAAGGGCCAGTTTGACGATTAATCGGAGAATTGAATTAAAGGCATTTTTCATGTCTTTCCCCCATTACTTGTTAACCATTTGAAATCTTTTTACCACGCTTGTGTTTTTCCAGACGCTGGCTATTGTCAAACCTGAGATAATATGCCAAATCCCCCACCAGGCAGCAATAATAGCCATACCACCCAATCCATCAAAATAGGTAAAAATAAGGACCAATGCCAATCCTGAATTCTGTATCCCCGTTTCAATGGTCAGTGTTTTGGTGTCCTCCATGGGGAGTTTAAAGATTTTTGATAGGGAAAACCCTGAGAACAATGCAATAAAATTATGGCCTAATACCCAAAGAAATATCAGACTTATAAATTTGATAAAAAGTCCATAATTACCGATAAATGCAATGATGACAAATCCAGCAAAAATAAGGATACTCAATGGTTTAAGGATTTTTGTGGCTTTTTTAGCCCATCCAGGATATCTGTCATTGATATACATACCAATCATCAAAGGAATTCCCAGAATCAATGCTACTGTCTGGAATACCTCAAAATAAGAAAGGGAAATTTCCTTCAATAAAGAAGCTGTTGGTCCGTAAAAACCTGCCCAAAGACCGAAGTTAAACGGGGTAAGTACTATGGAAAATGCTGTAGAGAATGCGGTCAGTGAAACAGAAAGGGCAGTATTTCCTTTAGCCAAATGGGTCAGGAAATTTGATACATTCCCTCCAGGGCAGGCTGCAACTAAAAACATACCCAAAGCCACTGAGGGCGGTGGTTGGATTAAATGTACAAAAACCAGGGTCAATAGAGGAAGAATAAGGAATTGGGAAAGAATTCCTATCCCGAAGGATTTAGGGTTTTTAGCTATATATCTGAAATCTGTGACTTTTAGGTCAAGGGCAACTCCAAACATAATGATAGCCAAGGAAATGTTCAAGAGGTGCAGGGAGTCCTGATTGAAATTAAGAGTACTTTTGTCAAGCGCTTCTAGCATAGATAACCAATGGGATCAGATAGAAAGGTAATCAGCTAAAATGAAAATGACAAATATTAAAGAAAGGAGGTGTCATCTGAGGCCTCTTTGGTCATTTGTTCGGCAACTTCTTTTCCCAAATAACCATCAATTAAATAATGACCAAGATAAAGCAAGGGAGTGAGTAAAATTGCCACTGAAAATTTATAGACATAATTGATGATGCCGACTGAGGCTACCTGGGCCCAGGACCAATTTCCAAAAACATAAAACGCTATACCTAAAACGACAAAGGAATCAATAAATTGGGAAACTAAGGTTGAACCAGTAGCCCTAAGCCAGATCATTTTTGGACCGGTAATTTTTCGGAGTTTTTGGAATACGAATACATCAATCAATTGCCCTAGGAGGAAGGCTGTCAGTGAACCTAAAATTATTCCTAAACCCTGTCTGAAGATGACATTGAAGGCATAATCTATGTTAAAAGCATTTCCGTCAACATCTGGGGTGTTGACATCCAACCAAAAAGGGGCTGGTGGGAGTTGGGTTACTCCTGCGATAACGAAAAAGACATAGGCAATGAAAAATGCAGTGATAAAACTTATTTTTCTAACACCTTTTTTACCGTAATACTCATTGATGATATCTGTTATGATAAATACAATAGGCCATATTACTGCTCCAGCGGTAAGATTAAAATCCAAAATATAATCTCCGAAAATCGTCCAACCTGCAGGTTCCCATCCTAAAGTCAATTCTCCTGAAAATATTTTTACCCCAATGATTTCAGCTAGGATAGCATTGGTAAGAAATATCCCGCTTAAAATGATAAAGAGATTTGTCTTTTTGGATTGAAATTCTTTTTGGTGAATCTTTTTTTCCATTCTTTTAATTTTTTTGGAGGAAAAAATATCAGTCTACAGTGTAAGTAATTCCTTCTTCGCTAAGGTAACTTTCATGAAATTCAATTCTTGCTTCTTCTAACAAAGAACTTAAATCCAAATACCGGGTTGAGTAGTGTCCCAATAATAACCTTCCCACTCCGGCATTTTTTGCGATAATTCCAGCCTGGGCCGCCGTACTGTGAAATGTTTCTCTTGCTCTTCCTTCTTCATCATTCCCAAAAGTAGCTTCATGATAGAGTAAATTAACACCTTTTATATACTTTACAATCTCCAAATCAAAGCCGGTGTCCGAACAAAAAGCATAACTTCTCAAGGGTCTTGGGGGATAGGTGAATTCCTCAACGGCATATTTGACATTTCCCATTTCATCCACGAAATCCTTTCCCTCTCTGAGTTTATTTATGGCTTCCAGGGGAGGTTTTTTTTCAAGTAGTTTTTCTTTAATAAGATTCCTTAACCCAGGTTTTTCTTTTATAAGGAAACCTGTACAGGCTATTCTATGTTTCAAAGGAAAGGTATAAACCTGGAATTTTTTTTCTTCCAGGACCAACTCTTTCATTTCGGGATTGGTGGGCACAAAACGGACTGGAAAATTGAGGCGTGTATTGGAGTGTTTTAATTGAACAGTAATTATTTCATCCAATCCATTTGGCCCGAAAATAGTCAATAATCTTGTTCTTTTGTGCAAATGGAAGCTGGAAATCAACCCCATCAATCCAAAAAAATGATCTCCATGCAAATGGGAAATAAAAATATAATCTATTCTGGAAAACTTTAGTTTAAATTTTCTTAACTGTATTTGGGTGCCCTCACCGCAATCAATCAACAGGAATGTATTGGCAATATTGACCAGTTGGGAGGTTTGATTTCTCCCGTGTGCTGGAATTGCGGAGTTGGACCCTAATACAGTTATCTGAAAATCCAAGATTAATCTTCCTCCCCGTCTTCTTCCCCTTGGTTGTCAATTTCATGAATGAATATGGCTTCAGCTGCCTCTTCCATGGTTTCAACAATATTAAATACCTTGTCCAACATGGAAATTTTTATGAGTTTAGTTACATGTTCATTGGGTGTGGATATAATGAAAATCCCTCCATTTCTACTGAATTCCCTGTTTCCAACCAATAAGGCACTAAGACCACTTGAATCTACATATTTAACCTGGCTCATGTCAATGACAAGGTTATTGTAACCTTCAGCATGAACTGTCAAAAGTTCGGATTTTAATTTAGGGGATAAGGATGAGTCAAGTTTTTCTTCCAATGGTGTAAAAACCACATACTGTTCTTTTTTATCTACGGTATATTTCATCGATTTTCAATTCTTTATAAGTTATTCAAAATTGCTTTTTCAATATTTTTTTCAAGATTTTCTGTGCCCTGCTTCACAAATTTATCTCCTGTAATTTTTTCAAAAAGCTCAATATACCTTTCTGAAATTTCCTGTACAAATGAGTCGGGCATTTCAGGTACTTTTTGGCCTTCCTTACCTTGAAACCCATTTGAAATCAACCATTGTCTTACAAATTCTTTGGACAATTGTTTTTGGGGCAAACCCTTTTCCTGCAAATCTTTATATCCATCCGCATAGAAATATCTGGAAGAGTCGGGGGTATGGATTTCATCGATCAATAAAATTTCATCTCCGAACTTTCCAAATTCATATTTAGTGTCCACTAGGATCAGGCCTTTTTCATTTGCCATTTGGCTTCCTTTTTCAAAAAGCGCATGTGTATACTTTTCCAAAACTGCATAATCCTCTGGACTTACAATTCCTTTTGCCAAAATATCTTCTTTGGAAATGTCTTCATCATGACCTTCTGAGGCTTTTGTGGTGGGCGTGATAATTGGCCTTGGAAGTTTATCATTTTCATTTAATCCATCAGGTAAAGAAACCCCACAGATCATGCGTTTGCCTGCCTTGTATTCCCTAGCTGCATGTCCGGCCAAATAACCTCTTATGACCATTTCAACTTTAAATGGAATACATTTTTTTCCTATGGTAACCTGAGGATGGGGCACTGAGGTTACCCAATTCGGTACAATATCCGAGGTTGCCTGTAAAAATTTGGCTGCAATTTGATTCAATACTTGCCCTTTGTAGGGAATAGGCCTTGGAAGGACTACATCAAAGGCCGAAATTCTATCAGAAGCCACCACCGCCAATTTGTCTTTGAAAATATAGACATCCCTGACTTTTCCTTTGTAGAATCCAATTTGTCCCGGAAATTGAAACTTTGTTTCTGTTATCGCAGCGCTCATAATATTTTTTAATTGGACAAAAATAGAAAAAGACAAAGTTTTGAGCGTGTCTTTTTATAAAAAGTTATGAAATTCTTTTATTGATATTCTTTGGTATTGATTAACCTACCGTCTTTAAATTCCCTTTCCATTGTTAATTTCCCGTTTTCATCATAAACCTTTTGAATACCGTTTAGAAATCCATATTGATAGGGGAGGGTTTCTTTGATTTGCCCTGAAGGATAATATTTTGTTGCTGTTCCTTCTTCTTTTCCGTTTCTGAAATATATCTCTTGTTCTATCTGACCGCCTTCATAGAAAGAATGTATTTTTGTTATCAAACCCTGTTCATTATAGCTTACTATTTCTTTTTTCTGGCCATTCTCAAAATAGGAAACCAAATCGCCAGATGGAATCCCCTTTTTATAGGTGAGGGTTTCCTGTAGTTTTCCGCTTTCATAATAACTTTTGGAGGTCCCTATCGGATCTCCATTCTTATAATTTCCCTCTCTTGCCAATTTTCCATTAGGAAAATAGGCCAAAGACTCCCCATGCTGGTATCCGTTCTTATAATTGAATTTGGATTTAATTTTACCATCGGGATAATAATTTAATTGAGGGCCATTAATTATCCCTTCTTTATATGAAGTACTGGAAATCAACTGACCATCTTCATCAAAAGATTCTTTAATTCCATTCAATAATCCATTCTGATAGGGAGATTTTTCAATCAGATTTCCTTCTTCACCATATTCGTAAGTAAAACCATGAGGTTTATTGCCTTTAAATTCAGCTTTTTGCCTGACTTCTCCTGATTCATAGTAGGATATTATCTCGCCTTCTAACAGGTTGTCAACAAAGTTGGCTTTTTGGGATATCCCTCCGCCTTGAAAAAAACTTGTTGTTGGGCCCTGTCTTTGGTTATTGATATAGGTAATTGTTCTTAGCGTGTCTTTTGAATTAGGGAAAAAATCCACAAAAAGCCCTTCTTTTTTACCGTTTACCAGCTGACCTGAAACAGCAAGACTACCGTCCTCATAATAGAGGCGATAGTCTCCCTGAGCAATTCCGTTGATTTCCTGATAAACTTCCTTTACATGAAGTTTTTGTTCATCATAATAGGTCTTTACCTGTTGCTGGGCATGTGCATTCAAAAATGAAATGAAAAAAAGAAAAAGGAAATAAATTCTCATTTTGAAAACAAACAACAGTGAATATATGATGAAATCCGGTTAATCCTAAATTTTTTCTATGACAATGGCAGAGGCTCCCCCACCTCCATTACAAATTCCAGCAACACCGATTTTTCCATTTTTTTGGTGTAGGACGGAGTTCAATGTGGTGATGATTCTTGCACCGGAGGCTCCAAGCGGGTGTCCCAAAGAAACAGCGCCCCCATATACGTTTAATTTATCTTTATCAAGATTCAATTGTCTTTGATTGGCTATGGCAACTGCTGCAAATGCCTCATTGATTTCATAGAAATCCACATCGTTTTCAGTTATACCTGCATTTTTTATGGCCTTGGGAATAGCAATAGCAGGGGCAGTGGTAAACCATAATGGATCTTGTGCAGCATCCGCAAAACCACGGATTTTGGCAATAGGTCTCAACCCCAATTCCTGTACTTTTTCTTTGCTTGCCAAAATAATGGCAGAAGCCCCATCATTCATGGTAGATGCATTGGCAGCGGTAACTGTTCCGTCTTTTTCAAAAACAGGTCTTAACGAAGGAATTTTTTCAAATATTACATTTTTATATTCCTCATCTTCGTCAATGACAATTGTTTCACCTTTACGTCCGGATATTTCCACAGGCACCACTTCATTTTTAAATGCACCGGATTTCCAAGCTTCAGCAGAACGGGTATAGGACTGTATGGCATAATTATCCTGATCTTCTCTGCTGATCTTCATTTCTTTTGCCGTATGGTCTGCACAGTTACCCATTGGGAATTTATAGTAAACTTCAAAAAGACCATCTTTTACCAATCCATCCACTAATTCAGCATTTCCATATTTGTATCCAAATCTTGCTTTTGGAACATAATAGGGTACATTGGACATACTTTCCATACCACCGGCTACTACCAATTCATTTTGGCCTGTCATGATGGATTGTGCAGCAAACATCACCGCTTTCATACCGGAAGAACACACTTTATTTACTGTAGTACAAGGTACGTTATAGCCAATTCCTGCACCTATAGCTGCCTGCCTTGCCGGTGCCTGTCCAAGATTTGCTGAAATCACATTTCCCATGATGACTTCTTCAACTTCTTTAGGTTCCACACCTGCTTTTTTTAAAGCTCCTTTTATTGCAATACTTCCGAGTTCAATGGCTGTTAATCCGGACAATTTTCCGCCAAAACTTCCTAATGGTGTCCTTACAGCCGAAATAATATAGACTTCTTTCATTTGGGTTTATATTTAATTCTTAATTCTTAATTCTTAATTCTTCATTCAAAATTCAAAACCCCCTACCATTCCGGCAATCCCCGATTTGGTTTTTTACTTGGGTTTTTTCTGTTTTGCTGAATATATCGGAGCTCTGCTGCATTCATGGATTCCAGAATTTGTGCTGCCTGTTCAGGAGTAAGATTCATTTCCTGAAGTTTTTCCTTCAGTTTTTCCATTGCTTTTTCTCTTTCGCTTAAGTCAGACTCCAGGTCGGAAGGTTCATCAGATTCTTTTTCCTGTTGGGATTTTTCACCTGACTTGTCATCTTTTTTCTCCGATTCGGTAGCTTCATCTTCTTCGGTTTTTTCATCCCCTTCTCCATCTTTTTTATCAGAACTGTCTTTTTCTTGCTCCTGATCTTTTTCCTGGTCCTGTTGGTCTTCCTGTTCTTCCTTATTTTCCCCTTGGTCATCCTGTTGTTGCTGTTCGGGATTTTCTTCCAGCCATCTGCTCAGCAATTCGAAATTATACCTTGCCGCTTCATTGGTAGGATCTTTTATCAAGGAAAATTTGAAGGCGGACAATGCCTCCTCATATTTGTTTTGGCCTGCCAGTAAAATTCCATTTTGATTGGCAGAATAGGAGGTAATGAATTTGTCTGTTGAACTCTGGAGACTCTGATATGTTCTTTGGGCTTCTTCTAACTGACCGTTATAATGATAACTTAAGGCTAAATTATAGCTTGAGTTCGGTGTATTGATTCCGAATTCCGAGGATAACCTGAGATGGTTAGCTACTGAAGCCTCATAATCAGTTTCTGCATAGCTCTTAGCAGCTGCCTTGATTGCCGCATTTTTCTTCCCTATTTCCAGCCAGGAGGAAGGGATGAAAAGCATCGCGAAAAGAAGGATTCTGAAAATCATCATCATAGAATTGAACGTGATTACAATTTAATGGTTTTAAATGGTAGGATCATATCAATTACTGCTAAAAATAGCCCCATCAACAGAAAATAGAAGTATTTATTGGCGGAAGCCTCTACCATTCTGGATCCCATAACTGTGCCTTCCACTCTTTCCAGGGCCATCATAAGGTCTGGGATTTCCTGAACTTCATCAGACAGTTCAAAATATTGGCCATCTGTTTGTGCCGCTATAAGTTTGAGGTTATTGGATTCCAATCTGGTAATGGCTGGCTGATTGGTCTTTTGATCCATAATCAATCCATTCCCTTTTGGGATGGTGCTTCCCTGTGAGGTTCCCACTCCCAAACTGAATACTTTGATCCCAGCATCCACTAATTTATTGGTAATATCCCTGAAATTATCTGCAAAGTCTTCACCATCTGAAATCAATATAACTGATTTCGATTTTACGCCATTGCTTTCTTCCATCTCATACCTACTCAAAGCCATTTCCAAAGGACTGCTCAAATCTGTCCCCTGATTGGGAACAAGACCTGTATTTAATCCGTCTAAATGAAGTTGGATTACGTTTTGATCGAATGTCAAAGGGCATTGAATGAAGGCTTCTGAACTAAAGATAATAATTCCAATCCTGTCTCCCGCAAATCTTTTTGCCAGGTTTTTCAGTTCGAATTTAATCCTTTGAAGGCGGCTTGGGCCGATATCTGTTGCATTCATGGACTGGGACAAATCGATGGCAATAAATATATCTTTTCCTTCTTCTTTGATTTCTTTCAAAGAGGTGCCAATAGATGGACCTGCAAGGGCTATAATAAATAAAATAAAATAAGAGATGCGCAATAACAGCTTAAAGAAAAGCCTATGTTTGCTTACATTCAGCTTTTTATTGATTAAATAAAACCTGAATAAGTAGCCAAAGTAAAGCAGTCCAAAAATTACTGCCAGCCAAATTATAAGACTAATGTCCGGATATGCCCAAATCATGGCCTGAAATTATAAAATAATGATGAAAAGAAAAGGATTAAGAAATTATTGCTCTAATTTTCAACAGCCGATATCAATTCTGCGTTACTTATTCAAAACATGACATAATGATGAGATTTTTACCAGCGCTGTTGGGTGTTTTATATTTTGGGATTGTCTTTTCTGCTAAGTCACAACAGGTGGATTTTGTTAAAGGAGTTGTTTTTGAAATAGAAAACGATCAGCCACTTCCTGGAGCCAATGTATATTGGGAAAGCGAACCACAGAAGGGTGTGGTCACTGATATCAACGGTGAATTTACTATTGAAAGCATTGAGTTTCCCGCCAAATTGGTCATTTCATTTATTGGTTTCAAAGAATCTGTACGGATAATATCAGTGAAAGATTTGGAAAAACCTTTGAAATTTTACCTAAAACCTGATGAGCTGTCTTTAGAAGAAATCATTATCAGGGACAGGGCGCCGGATCAGAATGTGAAAAGTCTGGATATGGGGAAATCTAGTATTCCTATAGAAACCATCAAAAATATTCCGGCATTGTTTGGGGAAGTTGATTTGTTAAGAAGTCTACAATTGCTTCCCGGAGTGCAAACAGCAGGGGAGGGTACCACGGGTCTTTTTGTACGTGGAGGTTCAGCAGATCAAAACCTAGTCCAGTTGGATGGAGCACCTATCTACAACCCATCTCACTTTTTCGGTTTTTTTTCGGTATTTAACCCGGATGCCTTACAGGGAGTTGAATTTTACAAAGGTACAATCCCTGCCAACTACGGCGGAAGGATTTCTTCTTTGATTGATGTTTCTTTGAGGGAAGGTAATTACCAAAAAATTAAAGGGGAAGGAGGGATAGGAACCATAAGTTCAAGATTAACAGTAGATGGCCCCCTTTTTTCAGATCAATCCTCGTTTACTGTTTCAGGAAGAAGAACTTATGCAGATGCTTTTCTGAGGTTATCCCCCAATGAGAATATCAATAATAATGATTTATATTTTTTTGATCTCAGTGGAAAATTCACCTTCAAATTAGGGGAAAAGGATAAACTCAGTATTTCCAGTTACTATGGATCAGATTTCTTAGGTTTGGAAAGGCAATTTGGATTAGGTTGGAACAATTGGATTACCTCTGCTCTTTGGAACAGGAATATAAGTGATAAATCCTTTTTTGACTTGAATATTTATCATAGTAAATACAAATACCTGGTAAATTTTGACGATGAGGACAATGGTTTTAGGTGGGATAACGTGTTATCTGAAACGGGTGCGAAGGCCCAATGGTCATTTCTTCCTTCCGAGAATACTATTTTTCAATGGGGTTTCCATACCCAATTGTATCATTTTGCACCCATAAATTTGTTGCCTTCATCCAATTCTTCTATTGAACCTACCAATACAAATCCAAGAAATGGGCTTCAGAACAATCTTTTTATTTCTGCATCTACTGATGTGAATTCAAAATTGCGGATTGAGACAGGTTTGAGATGGAGTTTTTATAATCAAGTAGGAAAAGGGGTCACTTACATTTATAGGGGCGGTGTTCCAGAACCGGATGCGGTAATCTTGGACAGTCTTTCTTTCGGACGTTTTGAGAATATGGAGTTTTATCAGGGTCTTGAACCCAGGTTTTCTTTTCGTTATTTGTTGAAAGATGACCTTTCCATCAAAGGAGGATTTAACCGCAATTATCAATACGTACAAGTTGCCTCTAATAGTTCTGCGGGATTACCCATTGACAGATGGATTCCAGCAGGAACTTATATCCCTCCCATCAGGGGAGATCAGGTTTCTCTGGGTATTTTTAAAAATATCGCCCGGAATAAATGGGAATTATCCCTAGAAGGTTATTATAAGGATTTTAAAAACATCATCGATTTGAGGCAGGGAGCAAGTGTTTTATTTACCGACAATGTCGAGACTGAGATTTTGGTTGGTAATGGATATGCTTATGGATTGGAGTTTTTGCTTAAAAAAAATATCGGAAAAACTACAGGTTGGCTGAGTTATACTTTTTCCAGAACATGGAGAAAGGTTGATGGGATAAGTGACAACAACTGGTACAATCCACGCTTTGACAGGCCCCATGATGTTACTTTGGTTTTGAATCATGAATTTTCAAAAAGGTGGTCCGCAAATTTAACGTTTGTGTATACGACCGGCCAAGCGGTTACCTTTCCTATTGGTTCTTACGAAGTAGACACCCAACGCTTGCCCTTGTATGGAAGTCAAAGGAATGCAGACCGTTTCCCGGATTATCACAGAATGGATGCCTCTGTCACCTGGAGAAATACAGATAAAGGAAGAAAATGGAGGGGAAGCTGGAATTTCAGTATTTACAATCTATATGGTAGAAAAAATCCATTTGCCTATCAGTTTACTGAAATTGTCAATGATCAAATTGACTTTGATCCAGGTTCGGGAGAGGAAGTTTTCAGTAGAAGGCCAGGGGTGGTCATGACCTATTTATTCACCTATATTCCTGCCATTACTTATAATTTTCAATTTTAGTATGAGAAATTTAATCATCCTTTTATTTTCAATTGGCTTATTTTCCTGTCAGGAAGAAGTGAATCTTGACTTGGGAACGGTTGAACCAATGCCTGTAATTGAAGGGGTTTGGACGGATGCTGGGGCGCTCAATTTCGTCAGGATCACAAAATCCAAGGATTTTTATGATGAAGAACCCAATCAAGTCATTGATGATGCCTTGGTTGTCATCAGAAACCTTTCTACAGGATTCAATATCCCTTTTCGTTATTCCAATCAGGCCAATAGGTATTTTCCATTTTTCAATGTGGGAGGTACCATTGGAGATACCTATCAACTTTCAGTAATATGGAATGGAAATGAATATGTTTCAGAAGGTATCTTGATGGAGCCCCCTGTTTTGGATAGCATCACTTATGAATTCAGAGAAGAGAGGACCTTTAGAGAAGAAGGATATTATATTACGCTGTACGGAAAAATTCCTTTTACAGAAGACAATAACTACAGGGTAAGAATCATTAAAAATGACACCTTAATGAACAATAGGAACGATTATCTTCTTTTTGATGATACTTTTGGGACTTCGATTCTGGATAATGGTTTCGAATTGACCGGATTTCCCTTTAAAGCCAATGACAGGGTCAGGTTAGAACTTTTCCGACTTAATAGGGATGCTTTTGATTACCTCAACCAACTGGTCAGTTTATTGTTTAATGATGGGGGCTTATTCAGTCCACCTCCTCAAAATCCACAATCCAACATCAGGAAAATTTATGGTGACCAAGAGGCCCTTGGATATTTTATGGTAAGTCCAGTATTGTCAGAAACGTTGGTCATTGAACCGGATTGATTGTTTGTATTATCTGGTATTCACTCCATACAATTCCTTACTTTTGTGGTATGATCGATTTTGACCTCAAAGGAAAAGTGGTAGTGACCTGTAAGGACAGGTTTGCACCTTATTTGGAAAAAGAACTTTTGGAACTTGGTTTTAGACCCCGACATGTTTCTAGAACCCATATAGAACTCTATGCAAGTTTGAACGACTGTATTGATTTAAACCTTCACTTAAGGACTGCCAGCCATGTGCTTTATGAAATAAAATCTTTTTACCTGCATAAAGCAGATGATATCTACAGGAGGGTGAAATCTCTTCCTTGGGAGGATTTTATAGATGTTGACACTTATTTTTCAGTGGTATCCCATGTAGAGAATGATACAGTCAATAATCCTTTATTTGTAAATGTAAAAATCAAGGATGCAGTAGTGGACAGGTTTAGGGAGAAATTTGGGAGAAGGCCTGATACAGGGGCAGATTTCAATGGAGCGGTCTTTCAGTTATATTGGAAGGATACCCAGGCAAATTTGTATGTCAACACCTCTGGGGAAACTTTGGCGAAGCATGGCTACAGGAAGATACCTGGGCATGCACCTATGTTGGAGGCCTTGGCATCTGCTACCATTTATGCCTCTGAATGGGACAAAAATAGTCCATTTATAAACCCCATGTGCGGTTCAGGAACTTTGGCCATTGAGGCCGCTTTAATGGCTACAGGAAGATTTCCGGGATTATTCAGAGATCATTATGCTTTTATGTATATCAAAGGATATGATGAGGAGGTTTATGAAAAGATCAGGAGAAAGATGGAAAATAAGATAACTTTAAATCCTAATTTAAAAATTATAGCCTCTGATATCAGTGAACAAGCAGTGCTTTTTGCCAAGGAAAATGCGGGAATTGCCGGGGTGGAGGAACTGATAGATTTTGAAGTCTGTGATTTTGAAGAGACAAATGTACCTCCAAATGAGAACGGTGTTGTTTTTTTTAATCCTGAGTATGGGGAGCGTTTGGGAGAGGAGGGCGATTTGGGAGAAACATATAAGAGAATGGGGGATTTTTTGAAACAAAAATGTTCCGGATATTCCGGATATATTTTTACAGGAAATATGGCCTTGGCCAAAAGAGTTGGTTTGAGAACCTCCAGAAGAATTGAATTTTACAATGGGACGATTGATTGTCGATTATTGAAATATGAGTTGTTTAAGGGAAAGAAGGAGTGATTGTTTAGATGAAAATTGTTAAAAAAGGCCCTGGATCTTTCCCAGGGTCTTTTTCTTAAATTTTACCAGACAGTGCATCCATTTTCTTTTTCAGATCAAGAATAGCAGCACTATACCTTTCATCCCATTCCTGAAGCCTTTCGGTATTTTTCATTTCAATTTCATACTGTATTCCGGGTAATACCCAGGAGGCATATCCACTGAAAGGATCAGTGGAAGCATATAGGGATCTGTACCAGTTGCCATAATACATGCCTTTTGGATCGATGAAACTTTTCTCCAACGCCAAAAGATCTTTGTTAATGATTGAGGCTTTTTTACTGTCCAAACTTCCATTTTCCAGGGCTTTTGCTATTTTACTTTCCAAATCGGCTGCACTGATTTTTAAAGCAGCGATTGCATCTTTGGATTTACCGAATCCAACAAAGTCACTCTTATAGCCTTTTACCTGTTTTTCTGCATTGCCGAAATGGATATCCAAATCGGTAGCGTAGCGGGATAGATGATAAGGTATGAGTTCTGCATTTGCCAATCTCAAGGCGATAATCCCTATCACTTGTTCAACAGTTCCCCCCATTTTAAAACTTGGATCTGCAAATTTTTCATAAAAGTACATGTCATCATAATTGGTGTGGTAAAGAGAAGGTCCACCCGCCCCTCCATTTATTGATGGGACTCCCACATGCATGTAGAATGCAATATGGTCAGAACCTCCTCCTAAGTTACCTATGGTCGGCTCTTCCCGATTTCCCGCCCAAACTTCATAAACTGTTTTTGTGGAATCAGGGTACATTACTTCTTTTGCTGATTCCATGATGATTTTTTTCATGGTAGGAGAGGCTGAAGCCCCGAAATTTCTTCCCCCGACAGCCGCATCTAAATTGATATAGGCTACTGCTTTGGCATTCAGTTCATCCCTAAGTTGTTCTACCCATTCAGTGGATCCAATGACCCCATGTTCTTCAGCGTCCCAATGGGCTATAAGGATAGATCTGCCGGGCCGCATACCTTGTTCAGCCAATTTTCCCAATGTTTCTGTCATGCTCAGAAGCATGGCTGTACCGGAATTGGGGTCAGTAGATCCAAATGCCCATGCATCATAGTGACAGCCAAGAATTACCCATTCATCCGGATTGGTAGCTCCTTTTAGAGTTGCAATGACATTATTGGCTCTTACCATACCCTGTTCCTGCTCAACTTTTAATCTTACCAAGAGTTCAGGGCCTCCCTCCAAACGGTAAGTAAATGGAAGGCCTCCCTGCCAACCTGCAGGCACTGCTTTCCCTTGCATTTTTTCCAGGATTTCCTGTGCTGAACCATAAGAAATTGGAGTTACAGGAATGGTGTGGAGACCTTTTACCTCTTCTGGTTTGAGACGGTTAACCTTGGTTTTGCCATCTAATGGCAATGCAGGTTCAAATGGCGTTAACGCATCTCCGGTCCAATCAACTGTCAATAAGGAACCTCTTTGAATCGAATTGTCATTAAAAAGGAATCCCTCCGGATATACAGGACCCCTTACATAACCTGCATCTGCAGGATCTGTGAAAATTATCAAACCTGCTGCTCCGTATTGTTCGGCAAATTTTGCTTTATAACCTCTGAAATTTCCTCCATAACGGGCAAGTACAATTTTACCTTTTAAATCTATTCCAAGCTCTGCCAATTTTTCAAAATCAGCCTTGGTGCCGTAATTAGCATAAACAACCTCCGCAGTCACATCACCACTTCCGGAAAAAGCATTCCATCCCTTTTTTAGTTCAGGATGGTTTGAAAACGGATTGTCTTTAACAATATACTCTTGCTGGTTCAGAGGTTTTCTGATTGGATAGACCAGTTCAATTAGGGATTCTCCCTGACCTTTTGTCAAATAAAGATCATAAGGATAGACAGACACTTCCCAACCTGCTGTTTTCATGGTTTCCACCATGTAATCCTTTACTTTTTCATTTGCAGCACTTCCTGCAGTATGAGGTTCTGCCGTAATCGTACTCAAATGTGTTTTAAAACGGGTGAAATCAACCGTTTCTTTGAATTTTTTTTCAAATTCTTTCTGCCTTGAATCAGAAGCTTTTGAAAAACCATCTAAGGATTGTGCTTTAGTTTGGAATACAAGCAGTATTGCAAAAATGAATAAAAGTAGATAATGTTTCTTCATAGACTTTGTTTTAGAGATATGCCGAACTACAAATATATCCAAAGCTATCCTTTGGGGCATTGATTATTTTTAAATGGTTGATATTTGTTTTGGCCGATTGAACTTGATTTTTGATGATTATCCTTATCAAACCAGGCAAGTCTTTCAACCGGCCCAGCATTCTAATTCTTTTTACTGTACACATTTTAGTACCTTGCTTATCGGGTTAAAGCGTTAGTATGAAAATATGAAAGAATTTTTATGGTTTTATCTAAGATTTTGAATATCGGAATAAATTAACTTTTAAATTTAAATCATGATCTTTATTATGTAATTGCAACATATTGAAATAAATTAGTTTAGCATGATAGAAAAGGTTTCTGTAGGGTCAGAAGATATAGAATTAGTCCCCCAACTTACTTTGGATTGTGTCATTTTTGGATTCCATGATAATGTTTTGAAGATTTTACTTTTAAAATGGAAAGGGACAGATCTATGGAGTTTGCCCGGAGGGGTGATAAGGCAAAATGAATCTTTGGATGAAGCGGCTATTCGTGTCCTTAAAGAAAGAACAGGAATGGACAAAATATTTTTGAGGCAGTTTTATACATTTGGAAAAGTACAGCGCTACGATACAAATGATATTCAAAAACAATTGGCCCATGTCATTGATCCCAAACTTTGGTATCAAAGGGCAATCTCGATAGGGTATTATGCATTGGTTGATTATGAGGAGGTTTTTCCTAATCCTGACCACCTTTCAGATGAATGTGCCTGGTGGGATTTGTCTGATGTTCCGCAGTTACTTTTTGATCATGGGGAAATTTTGGAAAAAGCCTTGCATGCTCTTAGGTTGGAGTTGAGTTTTCAACCCATTGGACTGAATCTTCTTCCAGAGAAATTTACCATGCCGGATATGATGAGAATGTATGAGGCGATTTTGGGTAAAAAAATAGATCCCAGGAATTTCCAAAAGAAAATCCTTAATTCGGGCATTGTGGTAAAATTAAAAGAGGTAAAGAAGGGGGTCGCCCACAAATCACCATTTTTATATAAATTTGAAGAGAAAAGATACAAGGAAGTATTAAAAGAAGGAGGGCTATTTTTTATTTAGTTCCAAGATACTATCTTCAATTCAAATAGAAATTCTTAGAAATCATGAGCTCGGTCTCTTTATTGAAGTTGCAAAAAATTGCCTATTCATTGATCATTTTTGTTTTAGTGGTGTGGATCATGATGGCAGGTTCAATTATAATTCTGCCTTTGGTCTGGGGAGCATTTTTTGCCTTTGCTTTGTATCCCATTTCCAATTGGTTGGAGGAAAAACGATTTCCAAGGGCTTTTGCCATATTGATCACTTTAATTTTTGTGACCTCCATTGCCGCAACAGTCTTTTATGTTCTCACAGATCAAGTAATCGGTCTAATTTCAGATATTCCTGAAATCCAAGCTTCTTTTGAGAAAAAGATGAATCTTTACCTCAGCGATATGGGACATTATTTGGGTATGGGGGAGGAAAGTATGCCCACTACATCGGATTTTTTAAAAAAAGAAAACTTAGAGTCAGCGTTATTTGAAACAGGTAGGTCCCTGGTGCTTTTAGGTGTGATCCCTTTATTTGTTTTTTTGATGTTGTACTACAAAGATTTCTACGTGGAATTTTTGAGGAAAATAGCCAAAGATGGCGAACATACTATTTTAAATTGGATCAGGGAATCAGGAGGTGTAATCCAATCCTACTTATTAGGGATGCTCATGGTTACGATCATTGTCAGTATTATCTGTGGTTTTGTATTTTATTTTTTAGGGATCAAATACTATGTTCTTTTTGCAATTTTTATAGCGGTGATGAATTTAATACCATACGTAGGGGTCATATTCAGTTCTTTGCTGTTGGTGTTCTATGTACTCTTGACTACTGATAGTTTGTTTTATCCTTTAGCCACCCTCTTTATGTTGTGGTTGATCCAGTTTATAGAAAATAATTTCATTACCCCTGTGGTGGTTGGAGCTAGAGTCAGGGTGAATGCTTTTGCCGTAATATTGGCCATTTTGGTGGGAGGATTTATTTGGGGCATATCCGGCATGATATTATTTATTCCATTGGCTGGTCTACTTAAAATTACTTTTGAGAAAATACCAAGTCTGGCTCCTTATGGCTACTTAATGGGGGAGAATTATCCCGTAATTCAAAACAAGGAGAATTTTTATATGTTATTTAAGAAAAAGTTCAAAACCAAAAAAGAGGCCTGAAAAGCCTCTTTTTTGTGCGCACGAGAAGATTCGAACTTCCACACCCGAAGGCGCTGCCGCCTGAAGACAGTGCGTCTACCAATTTCGCCACGTGCGCGTTTCTTAAATAAAAATACCCGATCAATCGGGTATTTCAGGTATTCTAAGTCGGGGTGGCAGGATTCGAACCTACGACCTCCACATCCCAAATGTGGCGCGATACCGGGCTACGCTACACCCCGAACAAAAAAGGATTCCTCAGAATCCTTTCAGCAGAGAGTGGGGGATTCGAACCCCCGGTACGGAATTACCCGTACGACAGTTTAGCAAACTGCTGGTTTAAGCCACTCACCCAACTCTCTAATTTTTTATCTCTACCCGTACGGCAGTTTATCCCAATACCGATCGGGATGGTTTAAGACACTCACCGAATTATTTACATTAAGAAACCAAGTGCTTATCAAAGCAAACAAAGTTTCTAAATGAGAAGAAGGTTTCTAAACCTTTACAATTTCAGATCTTTATCTGAATTATGAGTTGCAAATATAAGGGAATCTTGGAGAATTTAGCAAAATGAAATCTGCATTAAATCAATTTAGAAAGATGATTTTTTGAACAGAAAGAATAATCATCTGTATGTCAAGGGAAAAAAATCTTTCCTTTTGATATTTTTTATTTAAAGAGCGATAAAAACATAAATCTTTGACCTTATTACAAGGTAGGAATCCCATTTTTATAATATTTTTTTTCATTTAAAATTTTACTTTACATTTTTGACCATCAAGCTGATTTTTAGTAAAAATACATACATTTTAATAGCAGGCTTTTCAAGAGCTGTTCGGTTTATTTTTGATGAAAATGGTATTAATTCATGTTAAAACGTAATAATTAAGTGATAAAAATACCCTTAAGAGGGTATTTTTTTGAAAAAATTTCTTCTGTATATTTGAATTGATTATTATCTGAAAATTATACAGAATCTATGATCCTTCTTTCTTTGAACAATCCAGAATGATAAAAATTTTACAGAAATGATAATTACCTCTCTTCATGGAACCTTCTCCATCAATAGTTGTGAAAAGGACCAGGACAAACTGATTGTCAGGTCTAAGGAGAAAGATAGTTTAATGAGAATCTTTGATTCAAAAAGAATCATTCAATGTGAAATTGATGGATCTTCCTATTTTGTGACCTTATGTAAACAGGAATTTGCCCATTCTTTGATCATGTTGGTTAAAGAAGTGAATTATTCTGATTTTAATCAATTACAGTCAGAAATTAAACTGGCTATGCAATAATTTCGGACATCTAATGATTATTAGAGGAAAGTTTTTTGTATTATAATTAATCTCATTAAGAATTTACGCGAGGATTTTTATTTGAAATCCAATAAACAGTTTGTGAAATGAAAAAAACTGTTTAAAAAATTTTAGGGTTTATTTTTATTATTTTTTAGAATAAAATTCTTTAAAAAATTCTATTTCAAAACTATATTTTAATCTTTTTATCTTGTACCTTTGAGGAGATTAGAAAAAATATAATAGAAGCCTTTTTAAAATAATACCCTGCTCAATTCTATGTTGAAACTGGATGAAATAGAATCCTTAGTTCCGGCAACCTTCAAAAATTCAGACCTTATTTATGTTTGTGTATTGGATATTGAAGGACAGGTTTATTTTGCCAGTAAGAGGTTTGAAAAATTATTTAAGCCTAATGCCACTGTAATTCAGGAAAAAAACTTTTTGGACACCTTGAGTAAAGGTGATAGGCCTAATATTCATGATTTTTTTATGAAAGTAGTGGAGCGTCCAAACCATAATTTCCAGATTGATTTGCAACATGGAAATACACCAATCACTTGGGAGTTTTCGGTAATGAAAAATGAGGAAGGTGATTTTTCTGGGATTTTGGGTCTGGGATATCCTAAAACGTCAACTCATCAGGCATCTTTAGAAGAAAAGACCTTCCCAAAAGATGTGAGCCTTATTACAGATGTTTTTTTCCAATTGAATCATTCTTGGGAAATTGTTTCATTGAATGAACATGCGGAAAAATATTTTGGATATTCAGAAAATCAGCTTTTGGGTAAAACCATTTGGCAGATTTATCCCGATCAAAACATTTACAGATTTGCATTGGAGTTCAAAAATGCTAAAGAAACTAAAACGCTTAGAATTTTTGAGGAGTACAGCAGTATCAATGGTAAATGGTACAAAGTATTTGTAATTCCCAGGCCTACAGGTCTTGATATCATTTTCAAAGATATTTCTGAAATTCAAAATTTATCTGGAGAGTTAAAAAAATCAAAACTCACTTTGCGGAATCTTCTGGAAAATGCCGAGGAATGTATATTTTTTGTTGGAAAAGATTTGAAAATTTTTGGTTTTAATGGAAAAGCAGAGAAACTTATTTCTTCATTTTTTTGCAGATCATTGAAAATTGGAGATAAATTTTTATCCTGTTTGTTTGAAGGTTTGGATGAGTTTTTTTTAAAACATAATGAAAGGATTTTCAAGGGAGAATCAGTGGTTTTGGAAAATGAAGTAATTCACCCCAGATTGGGAGACAAAATTTGGTTTAATCATAAGTTTTATCCTTTACAGGAATCTGACAAGAGAATTAATGGTTTTATTTATATCTGCAAAGATATCCATGAGGAAAAGGTTAGAATAGATAAAATTAAAAATCAAAATCGCTTGATGCGTGACATACTCCATCGCCAATCTACAACTTTAAGGTCACCTTTGTCATCGATACTTGGTTTATTGGAATTGATTGACAAGTCCCAGATGGATAAGGAAAACAAAAAGTACTTCTCCTATTTAAAACCACTTGCCCAGGAATTGGACAAGGTAATCAGGGAAAACAGCAAACAGGTTTCTGATTTGGATTAAAAGTAGGTTTTAAAATTGAATCTGAACAATTTGGGAGTAACCCTTAACGGACCCAAAGAGATTTCTTCTGATGTAACCCAACCAACGTTGTCCTCCTTAAAATAAATCCCTTCAGTTTGCCCTAATTCCCTTACATTACCTAATATGATTTTGTTTTTTTCTCCGCTGAAAATATTGAAGGAAGGATAATCTGAAAGTAACCATAAAAAACTTTGGGAATTAGTTCCGGAATTGGTATAACCAAGAAGGATAATTACGCCATTTGAGATATTGATATCAGCAGCAGTAATAAGTCCACTAGTATCAAATATTTTCTTTAAATCAGCTGTCTGGTTACCTGGGATATCTGGTACAGTATAATAATTGGTCTGATTATCGGCCCAGTTTTTTGTAAATAAATGAAATTGATTATTGGCAAAGAAAAAAGCTTCGCAATCGAAATTATGGTTTTGGGAAGGAGGGTCAAAGTTGGTTTGTTCAGGATAGGAAAAAAATATTTTTTCAGCGATAACTTCTTCCAATGCCAATAAGTCTGATTTTTTTACTTTTAGAATGGCCAGGTCTTTTCTATTACCATCATTGTTCCCAAAATCCCCTATATAAATATGGTCTGTGCTTTGTGCCATACTTTCCCAATCGATGTTTTCTGCATTGCTTATCCTTACTTTTTTTAGGATTGAACCATTGATGGCATCCAACTGATAAAGGATATTTTCATTGCCTTTGTCATTTATTGTCCAAAGGGCATCATTAAAAAATGATAGAGCTGATGACTCTTTCACCTCCCTATCTAATTCTGTAATGAATTCCAAATTGTAGGTAGCCGGAATAGGTTCTTTTAAAGGTATAGGCTTTTCAATTTTTTCTTCACAAGATATCCCAACAAAAATGAGGAGGGGAAGTAGAAATACGGATTTTTCAGCCTGAATTTTCATTGCAATAGGAGTTTGGGGTTAAAAAAATCATTAAACGGCCTATTGACAGATTAACTCAACTAATATTGAGTTTTTGGATAAAGTTAATAAAAATCACCAATTAATTGTCCAAAACAATTCTTGAATAATACTGTTTAGATGTTGTAAATTAATTGAGTTATGAAAGAGGTGTTAAATGTTTATGCTACAAAGTCCAATGGAAACAATAACGGAAATGGAGTTTTAAATTCAGAAAATAAGCTATTGATCAAGGATGCCATTTTTATTCGGAATAAGGGAAACTTGGTTAAGGTTAAATTCAAGGATATTTTTTGGCTGAAGGGTGATGGAAATTATACAACTTTAGTGACCAGAAGCCATGTTTTTTCCTTAAGAAATATTCTCAAAGAATTTGAAACTGTCCTGCCTGAGGACGATTTCCTTAGAATTCACAAGAGCTACATAGTTAGGATTAATGAAATTAACACCATCAATCCAAGAGAAGTTACAGTAGGAAAGGATGTCATCCCTGTTGGTAGAACCTATTTTCAAAATTTAATTAATGGGATCAACAAGCTTGGAACAGGAAACGGGGAATAAATTAAGCCTTCCACAGTAAATTACTGTCTCCATAACTCAAAAAACGGTAATCATTTTCCAAAGCTTCTTGATAAATCCTTGTCCAATTCCCATTGGTAAATGCCGCGACCAGCAAGATTAAGGTGGAAGAGGGTTGGTGAAAATTGGTTACCAAAGCATCACATACTTTAAAATCATAACCTGGCATGATGAAGATTTCGGTTGACCCGGTAATTTCGCTCAGGTCATTTTCTACCATATATTTTGAGACCTCTTGGAGACTAACTTGACGGGAAGGTAAATATTGGTCGAACCCATAAGGATATAATTTAGGAATAAAAAACTGATGGTCCTTCTCTGAGATTAATTTTACACCATACCAATATAAGCTTTCCAAAGTCCGCATGGAAGTTGTCCCGACAGCGATAATATTTCCTTCCTGTTCAGAAAGCCGTTGAATGGTCTTCAAATCGACGACAATTTGTTCGCTATGCATGTCATGGTCCTTTACATTTTCATCCTTGATGGGTTGAAAAGTGCCTGCACTGACATGAAGGGTAAGGAACTCATGCCTGATGTTGTTTTCTTTTAGTTTTTGAAATGTTTCTTCCGTAAAATGAAGACCTGCTGTTGGGGCAGCCACAGCACCTTCTTTTTTGGAATAAACAGTTTGGTACCTGGGTTTGTCTTCAGCGGTTGCCTTTCTATTGAGGTAGGGCGGAAGAGGTACTTCACCTGAAGCTTCTACCAGAGCAACAAATGGGATTTTTCCTCCCGACCACTGAAATTCTACTGCTTTACGTTCTCTATCCACTAATTTTGCATTTAAGATGCATTCTTGGCCCTGGATAGTTACCCTCCCTTGTAATATTTCATTCTCTTTCCACTTCTTCAGGTTTCCTATCATTGTTTCCCAGGTAACTGAGGAAGTGTTGATCATTACTTCATTGATGACGGTACTTGGTAATATAGGCTTCAAAAGAAAAATTTCAATTTTAGCACCGCTTTCCCTTTGGAATATCAATCTTGCTGGGATTACTTTGGTATTATTGAATACCATCATGCTACCGGAAGGTATAAGGTCTGGAATTTCAAAAAATTGATGATGAGAAATCTGATTGTCTTTGAAATGGAGTAATTTTGACTCATCCCTTTTTTCCAAAGGAAACTTTGCTATTCTTTCTTCAGGAAGGATATAGCTGTAATCAGATAATTTTATTTCCTCAATAGATGATAACTTTTGCATCTTGTGGCCGGTTTTCAATCAGGGGGCAAATATATACCGAATGAAAGCAATTTTAAAAAATATTAAATTCAGCTTCCTGCCTTACCATCTCAAATTTAAGTTTGATGCAGGTACTTCTAGAGGTGTTTTGAAAGAAAAGACGACTTTTTTTGTCAAGGCTTTTGAAAATGAAATTCCCCAAATTATTGGATGGGGAGAAGCGGCCCCTTTGCCCAAGTTAAGTTTGGATGATTTGCCCGATTTCGAATTCTTTTTGAAGGATTATTGCAATCAGCTTTCAGGGATTGACCTGAGGAAGTCTGAGGAAGAAATTTTGAATTGGGTATCTGGAGTTATTCCTGAGCGGTTTCCCAGTATTCGATTTGCTTTCGAAACAGCTTTATTGGACCTTTTGCATGGAGGCAAAAAAAAGATATTTGACAATCCATTTTTTGATCAGAATGAGCCTATCCCAATTAATGGCTTGATTTGGATGGGGAATAAAAATTTTATGCTGGAGCAGATTGATAAAAAGCTTGAGGAAGGATATAACTGCATCAAGATGAAAATCGGCGCCCTTGATTTTGAACAGGAGTGTAGTTTATTGGAATATATCAGGGCCCGATTTTCAAAAGATGAGATCATATTAAGGGTTGATGCCAATGGTGCATTTGATCCCAAATCAGCCATGGAAAAATTGGAAATTCTTTCAAGGTTTGATCTGCATAGCATTGAGCAGCCGATTAGACAAGGTCAAATTCAGGTAATGGCTTCACTTTGCAGATCCACCCCATTGCCCATTGCATTGGATGAAGAACTGATCGGGGTGAATGGAGAAGAAGGGAAAAGAAATCTTTTGGAAACTGTTCTGCCTCAATTTATTATTCTAAAACCTACTTTGGTGGGAGGCCTGCAGTCCTGTATGGAATGGATCTCTATTGCAGAATCTTTAGAAATCGGTTGGTGGATTACCTCTGCCTTGGAAAGTAACATCGGTCTGAATGCCATTTCCCAGTTTACATCAACTTTTTCTGTAACCATGCCTCAGGGTTTGGGAACGGGACAATTGTATCAAAATAATTTGGATTCCCCTTTAACCATAAAAGAAGGACAAATTTACTATGAAAAAGAAAAGGGTTGGGGAGAATTGCTCAATGGTTTTACTAACTAATAAAAAAAGCCCCGAAATTCGGGGCTTTGTACTAGATGTCAATGTGTATATATAGATTAAACTACTTTTACATTCACTGCATTTAGGCCTTTTCTTCCTTCTTTAAGGTCGAAAGTAACTTCGTCATCTTCTCTGATTTCGTCGATCAAACCTGTTACGTGAACGAAATACTCTTTTGAAGAATCGTTGTCAATAATAAAACCGAATCCTTTGGATTCATTAAAAAATTTAACTTTACCTGTGTTCATAATAATTGAAATTGAATTAATAATTTCTCAAAGGTACGGATAGTTTTTAGATATAAAACGAAAGCAGTAAAATATTTAAAAAGTATTTGATTAAATTTTCCAAAAGAAATTTTAAAAAAATCATATAAGAATAAGAAAATTTTACTGCAAAATCTTTTAATCCAGCCCAAAGAAATAGACGGGTTTTGGGTAACTGCCCTCAATATTGAGTTTGGTAAGCTTACCGGTTTTTTGGTTTCTTTCAAAAACAGTAATATTATTTGAAGCCTGATGGGCAGCCAATAAATATTTTCCATCTTTTGTTATAATGAAATTTCTGGGCATTTCTCCGCCACTTTTTACCCTTTCCACAAAAGTCAGTCGGCCATCTTTCTCCACCTCAAATACGGAGATCTCATTTGCATCTCCCCGGTTGGACGCATATAAAAATCTTGCATTGGGTGATAATCTTACCTCTGCAGCACTAATACCTCCAACAAATTCTTCATCGGTAAGGGGCACAGTCTGAATTTTGGATAATGAGCCTGCATTATAGGAATATACTCCAATTTCTGCCGTCAGTTCATGGACCAGATAGATAGGTGAACCACTGGGATGAACAATCAGATGTCTTGGTCCAACCCCTGCATCTGCTTCAAAGTAAGGTGGCGTTCCATTATTGAAGGGAACTGCAAAGTTGGGGTTGAAGTCATAGATATGGATTTTATCTGTTCCTAAGTCTCCCACCAGTAATTGTTTCCCATTTGGATGAAATACCACACTGTGCACATGGGGGCTTCCCTGCCTGTCCGGGTTAATACTTTGGCCCTCATGCTGGTATGTCTGGACAAGTTCCAGATTTCCATTATTTATTTTATATGCTGAAAAATTTCCTCCGGAATAGTTTCCGACCACCAAAAACTCTTCTTTTGGGTCCAGACTTAAATAACAGGGATGATCGCCTAAGGTACTTTGTGAATCAATTTTTTCCATTGTATTGGTTTGTCTGTCCAGTTTCAAAGAGACCACTTTACCTCCGTTTTCACCTCCTGTTTCTTCCACAGCAAAAACCATGGTTTGAGCCTTATTTGCAATCACAAACGATGGATTATTCAAGCCTGGTGCGATGATTTTTGACTGTAAAAGGTTCTTTTCGGGGTCAAAGGACAGCAAACCTATTCCCTGGGTCTCATTTTCTGTGTAAGCTCCGATAAGAAATGAATAGGAGGTATCTACTTGTTCTTCTTCTTGGGCTTCATCGCATGAATTGACCATAAGGTAGGTAATTGTCAGAAATAGGAATATTAAACGTTGTTTCATTTGAATTCAGGAAGGAGTATCAGTTTTTTCCGGTTTGATGCTGGAGTTATGTTTTTCACTGTAGAGTATATGGGTTTTTGGATCATATTGGCCTGCTAATTCATCAATTTTGGTCCCATTCCAGATAGGTGTTTTGGTGAAATAGGCAGCTCTCGCCAACATATGGCCTCCAATGGTGACTGTCAATAATACAAAAATTATGGTTGCGATTACCCGGGTGGTAACGGAATAATCACTGAAAAATACAGCGGCTGATATGAGCAATAATCCAATGCCTAAAGTAGCTGCTTTTCCGGTTACTGATATCCTTAAGTATACGTCCGGTTTTCTCAACATCGCTACAGATGTGGATAAAACAAACAAAGCACCGAAGGTGGACAATATCATGATGATTATTTCTTTCATTTTCTTTCTCTTTGTTCAAGGTAATAAGCATATGCAGTAGTGCTTAGGAAAGCTATCAATGCAAACAGCATAGCAATATCCAAAAAAGTACTATGATTAAATACCATGCTATAAACCGCAATGATGCAGATGGAAATCAGAATCAGCATATCCAGTGCGATTACTCTATCTGCCAGACTTGGTCCTTTGATAAATCTGATAAAGACCAGGATTACTGAAATACCCAAAATCGGTATGATTATCAATTGGAAATATTCTTGCAGGCTCATCTCATTAATTCCAATAAACGTTTCTCAAAATTGTTTTTTACCTCAGATATAAAACTCTCTTTATTTTCGAGGTGTAACACATGTATATACATGACCTTTTTATCATCTGAAATATCTATGACCAAGGTGCCGGGGGTCAAGGCTACAAGGTTTGCAAGTAAGGTGATCTCAACATCGGATGAGGCCTCCAATGGATATTTTACAATTGCCGGGGAAAGCTTGGATTTAGTATATAAAGATTCCTTCACCGCCTGAAAATTCGCTTTAATTATTTGCCAAAGCATGAAGAGGATAAAATAAATAAGTTTTGGTAACATGGTGAAATATTTCCTTTCCTCTTTGTTGACTGTAATCAAATAGAGGATCAGGAAACTGACCATAAATCCAAATATGAAATTCTCTTCTGTAAGTGTACCTGTTGCCATAACCCAAATAATGGCAAGGAGTAAATTGCTGAGAAGAAGGTTTTTGGTCATGGCCTTATCGATTTAATTTGCAAGACTGATTCAATATAATTACTCGGATCCATCAGGTCACCTGCGATTTTTTGGGATAGGATGATGATGTTTTCAGCTGCTAAACCTATATAGAGAGAAATAAAAGAAAGAAATACTATAGGGAATATCCATAGCCATTTATCGCCAGTACTGAGTTCATCAAAATATAGCCCATTTGCTTTCTTGGGAAGTCCTTCCCCAGGTTTCCAGAAAACTTCCCCCCACATTTTAGCAATTACCCATAGAGTAAGGAAACTGCCAAGTATGATAAAGGCGATCAAAACGAATTCTTCGGTTTCCAAACCTGCTTTAATCCAGAATATTTTGGCCCAAAAACCAGAAAGAGGGGGGATTCCCACTAAAGAAAATAGGGGTATGGCCATTAAAAGTGATAATAGAGGATAGTTTTTATACATTCCTCCCAATTCTTTGATATCCTGGGTTCCGTTAATCTTAAGTAAGACTCCGGAAATCATAAACAGATTGGTCTTGACTATGATATCGTGGATCAGATAAAAGACAGTTCCTATTATGGCGATTTCTGTGAAAATTCCCAAACCCATCATCATAAAGCCAATATGACAAATGATCAAATAACCGAAAATTTTCCCCAAATGATGATGCATCAAAGCACCAAAGCCACCTGAAAGAATAGTAAGGGCGCCAATGATACCCAACATAGACACTAGGAATTCATCACCTCCAAAAATCAATGTAAATGACCTTAAAATAGCGTATACTCCCAATTTGGTCAAAAGCCCTCCAAATATAGATGAAACCGCAGGAGGGGGAGTATGATAGGAAGCGGGGAGCCAAAAGTACATAGGGAATACCGCAGATTTGATTCCAAATGCTACCAAAAATAAACCAGCAGTGACATTAATCAATCCCCGGTTTTGTATGTCTGTGATTTTTATTGCAATATCAGCCATGTTCAGCGAACCTGTCAGGCCATAAATAAATCCAATACCGATAAGAAAAAGAGTAGAAGCAAGTAGGTTCAGTGAAACATATTTGATGGCCCCCTCTAATTGCTTTCTTTTCCCTCCCAAAGTCATCATGACAAAAGAGGAAATGATCACTACCTCAAACCAAACATAAAGATTAAAAATATCTCCTGTAAGGAAAGCTCCCTGAAGTCCCATGATCAAAAAGTGCAATATCGGAAAGAAGCCAAATTCCAACCTCTCTTTTCTCATGCTTCCAGCGGAAAAAATGCTTACTGCAAATCCTGTAATGGAGGAAATAAGTACCATGGTTGCCCCAAATACATCGGCAACAAAGCTGATTCCAAACGGTGCCTGCCAATTTCCGGATTGGGTCACTTGAATACCTTGATTCCAAACCAACATAAAAAGCCAAATACTGATGGATAAGGCCAAAACAGAAAAAATGATGCTTAGAACTTTCTGCATTTCGGTTTTGACCCAAAAAAACAGAAGTATAGTTCCTGCTAGAAACTGAATGACAATAGGCAAAACAATCAAGGAATTATTCATATGTCTTCATCAGTAGAATTAAGTTCATCGAGATCATCTGTCTCCAGCACCTTGTAAACCCTTTTGATCAATATAATTGCAAATGACTGGAGTCCAAAACCAATTACAATGGCAGTTAAAACCAAGGCTTGAGGAAGAGGATCTGCATATATTTCTGTAAAAACTTTTAGGCCATCTTCAATAACAGGGGGATGGCCCTTGACCAACCGGCCCATTAAGAAAATAAGCAGATTGGCACCATTTCCTAATAGGATAAGCCCGATGATCATTTTAAACATACTGCGCCTCAAAAGCATATATAAGCCACCCGCATGCAATAATCCTATAATGATAATCAATAATATTTCCATGCTACACTGTTTCAGTTATTGAAAACATGATTGTCAAAGTTGCGCCTATAACCACAAGGTAGACCCCAATATCAAAGAAAAGGGCTGAGCCAACCATTCCGATAAATTTCAAAGGCTCCTCAAACCATAGTCCGGTAAGAAATGGTTCATTTATAAGTATGGGTGCTATCCCAGACCCTACAGCTAAAATCAATCCTATTGGCATCAGATACCCTGGATTGATTTTGATGATTTCTTTGGTTTCTTTTAGCCCGAATGCAAATGAGTGGATCAAAAAAGCAATTGACGCCATTAACCCTCCAACAAAGCCTCCTCCTGGTAAATAATGTCCCCTCAGCAATATGAATACAGAGAATAAGAGCAAAAGCGGTAATAAATACGTGGATGCTGTTTTAAATATCAGTGATTTCATCTCTATACTGTTTATTTTTCATTGGTGAGATAGAACATCGCATGTTTACAATTATTTCAGTGTCTGTCTTTATCATTATGCCTGTCTGCCTCAGGCAGGCTCGGTTTCATGTCAGTCTTTTTTTGAAGGGTTTAAATCGAGTTTCATCAAACTGAACACGCCAACAGCTGCAATAACCAGGACTACTGTTTCCACCATAGTATCAAAACCTCTGAAATCTACCAATATGACATTAACAACATTTCTTCCTTTTGCCAGCAAATAGGCATTGTCTGCAAAATATTTGGAAACTTCCGACCCAGAGGGTTCTTCAAATACTTCTAAAGTCAATATAGCGATCAATGTTCCGAAAAGAAGAGAAAGCACAGCATCCCTGAGCCGCATGCCTTTAGAGGACAAAGTTTTGTTTTTGGGAAGTTTAAACAAGACCAGCATGAAAAGCAATACAGTTAAGGTATCAATCGAAAACTGTGTCATAGCCAGGTCAGGTGCTGAATAAAACAAAAAGAACAGACAGTTTGCAAATCCAACAACACCTAAAGCCACTATAGAGGTAGTTCTTGATGTAGAAATAATGGCAAAAAAAATGGAAATGATCATGAGCACTACCACAATTATTTCGGATGGGGTTATGGTTGAAATCTGATTCCAGTCTATATAAATGTTAACTCCTCCGAACAAAGTATAAGCTGTAAGAAAAGTCAGAAATGCCAGTATAGTAATAACATAATTTCTTAAGTATCCATTTTGGAAAAATTTTGTCCATTTTAAGGCAAACCAGGAAAATAAGTTTCCAAATCCACTAATCAAATTCTCCGGGGATACAGCTTCGAATTTCAGTGTTTTAAGGAAGAGTTTTTCAGAAGGTTTAAGGTATAAATACAAAATAAAACCTAGTACTAAAGTGATTAAACTTAATAATAGCACCAAATTGAAACCATGCCAGAGGGCAAGATAAATCGGGTTTTCTTTTCCGACCATGCTGTTGACTACAGGCTGGATCAAAGCTTGTTCTATAATAATAGGAAAAGTGCCAAACAGGAGACTTAATGTTCCTAAAAGTAAAGGAGGAACCCAAAGCAAGGCTGATGGCATACTGACTTTTTGGAATTCATTTGGAAGTGTTCCGGCAAATGGTTTGATTCCTGCCCAAAATCCGGCGACAAACAGAAAAATTTTTGTTAAGACCAATAGTAAGGTCAAAAGCACAGCCCATTGACCGAATTGGAGGGTGGCTTCATACATTACTTCTTTACTCAGAAAACCGATTAGCAATGGGACTCCTGCACTGGACAGGGCTGCGATAAAACCGGCAATGGCCACAGGCATCATCACTTTTCTCAAACCTGCCAATTGACTCACATCTCTGCTTTCAGTCTGATGGTCAATTATACCTGTAATCAGGAACAAGGCTGCTTTATACAAAGCGTGAGCTAGAATAAACATTGTAGCCGCCAATAGCGCCTTTTCAGTTCCCAATCCAATCAGAAACACCAAAATACCCAAAGCCGAAATCGTGGAATAGGCCAAAATACTTTTAAGGTCAACTCTGAATAAGGCATGTGTTGCGGCATATACCATAGTAATGGCACCAATTGTAATCAGGCTGGTAGTCCACAATAAAGTATCGCCAAGAATGGGTGTAAATCTTGCAAGCAGGAAAACTCCGGCTTTTACCATGGTGGCCGAGTGAAGGTAAGTGCTGACCGGGGTAGGGGCCTTCATAGCTGCAGGCAACCAAAAATGAAAGGGAAATTGGGCCGATTTTGTAAATGACCCTACGAAAATCAAGCAAATTATCCAAGGATAGCCTATGTGGTTCTTTAGCAATTCAGGTTTAGACAACAACTCTGAAATGGAATAGGTGCCTGTAATATATCCAATCCAAACAAATCCGATCAACATTACCAATCCCCCAAACCCGGTAATACCCAAGGCTGTCATAGCAGATTTCCTCGAACTGGCATCTTCATTGTTGAATCCTATCAGAAAAAACGAACTAATACTGGTCAATTCCCAAAAAATAAAAAGGCTTATCAGGTTATCTGACAGCACCACTCCCAACATAGAAGCCATAAACATGGACAAATACCCATAAAATCTATCCAGATAAGGATGTCCTTTGAGATAATATGCTGTGTACGTAAAAACTAAAGCCCCTATACCTGTAATCATCAAGGAAAACAACATGGAAAGCCCATCCAATCTGAATGATAATTCTATACCGAAGCTCGGAATCCAGGATATATGACTGATCCAGGTATTTTCATTTTTAATAACCGGAAGGTTGAATAAGAAAAAAATAAAAAGGGAAATCGGTAAAAGGGAAAAAATCAACGGAATGGTTTTTTTTGCAAACCTTCCCAGCAATGGGAGCAATGCCGCAAAAAAGAAACCTGAAAGTACAGCTATTATCATAGTTGCAGGTTAAATTTCAATAACAATGAAAATCTAAGTTACGAAAATATTTGTACCTAAATATTTTCACAAGATAAGAACGTAACCATTTTTTATTTTTATAATGGTTTTTTCAAATAATGAGAAAAATACCGCAATAATTTTTAACAAATAACTTGTTTTGTGGTCAAAATGTCAAAAACATAGTCATTTATTTATTTTTTATTAAATTCACATGTTCAAACCCATTAAACAGATTATGTCAAAAAACAATTACCAGACCGAAGTAGCCAAAAGGTTTACTATTTACAACAGTTTATTTTTGGATTTACCATTCAGTGATATTCACAGAACAGGAACGCTTTTACCCATTTTAGCTAGTAAATGCCAGGAGGGCTTTGAGAAAAAGAAGACACCCAAAGAAATAATCCATGGTTTTTTTAATGAATTGATGGCAAATAATTCAGAAGCGGAGAGACATGATCTACTTTTTAAAATGGTTCAATACGTTGAGCGTCAGGTGGTATTGTTTGATTCTATAGAAGATGCTGCTTTTGAAAAAATCCATGATATCTCGGGAAAAGGAAGTATCAGTGCTTTAGTAACCCGTGTGGAGAACGACCGTAAAAGGGAAGCATTAATTGAAAAGTTGAAGAATTTTTCTGTAAGGCTTACTTTGACGGCACATCCTACCCAATTTTATCCGGGAAATGTTTTAGGTATCATCACTGATCTTGAATCTGCAATCCGCAGTAATGACTTAGGAAATATCAATCTTCTTTTACAGCAGTTAGGCAAAACCGGATTTATCAATAAAGAAAAGCCAACCCCTCTAGATGAAGCAGTAAGTTTGATCTGGTTTTTGGTCAATGTATTTTATCAGAGTATTCCGGATATCATGACCAGGCTTTTGAATATGCTGGATATCCCGCTTCAAGAATGGGATAATCCAGGATTATTGAAGGTTGGATTTTGGCCAGGAGGTGATAGGGATGGAAACCCTTTTGTTACGCATGATATTACAGTGAAGGTGTCCGAGAGATTGCAAAAATGGATATTGAGATGCTACTATAGGGATGTAAGAAAGATCAGAAGAAGACTGACATTCAAAAATGTAGAACCAATCATGCTTAAAGTGGAGAATGGATTGTTCAATTCCTTATTTGAGGATCAGAATTATTATAACAGTAAAGAAGAACTGTTGGCCGATCTAATGGAAGCAAGAAAAGGGTTGATTGAGTTTCATGAAGGTTTGTTTTTAGAGCAATTGGATGAATTTATTCTCAAGGTGAAGATTTTTGGCTTCCATTTTGCCAATATGGATGTGCGTCAGGACAGTAGGAAGCATGATGGTTTATGGGATGAAATTCTTGAAATACAACTTGGTAAAGAGGGAATGGAGACCTATAATAAATTGAGTGAGGAGGAGAAAGTCCAATTTTTGTTGGAATTTGAGACTCTTCCAGGGGTTTCCGATTTGAAAGATGAATTTCATCAGGAAATGCTCAAGAGTTTTGATGCCATACAGTCTGTCCAAAAAAATAACGGTGAAGACGGACTTCACCGCTACATCATTTCCAATTGTCAATCTGCCCTCCATGTTTTGGAAGTATTCCAACTGGCTAAACTTAGGCTTGGAAAAAAACAAGCCGCTTTACCCTTAGATATAGTTCCTTTGTTTGAAACCATTGATGATCTGGCAGAAGCGCCAAAAATTATGGAGAAGCTTTATCAAAATCCAGAATACATCAAACATTTGAAGGATAGAAAATTCAAACAGACCATCATGTTGGGATTTTCAGATGGCACAAAAGACGGGGGATATATACGTGCCAACTGGTCCATTTTAAGAGCCAAAGAAGAATTGACAAAAATTTCCAGAAAGTATGAGGTTAGTGTTGTATTCTTTGACGGTAGGGGTGGGCCACCTGCCAGAGGAGGTGGGAATATGCACAATTTCTATGCTTCCCATGGTCCCCAAGTGGAAAACAGAGAGATTCAGATCACCATTCAAGGTCAAACAATTTCTTCCAATTATGGCAAGCCCGTGTCCTGTAGCTATAACCTGGAGCAATTGTTGTGTGCCGGGATAGAAAATGAACTGTATCCTTCTTCTGAAAAAACATTGAATGCGTATCAGAGGGCTTTGATTGATGAAATGGCGGAAGTTTCCTATCAGTTTTATAAGGATTTTAAAAGCCATCCCCAGTTCCTGCCTTACCTAGAGCATGTGACCCCATTGAAATATTTCGGTCAGGTCAACATTGGTTCAAGGCCTTTGAAAAGGGGTAAGGATTCGGGTTTAAAATTCGAAGATTTAAGGGCGATTCCTTTTGTTGGCTCGTGGGCTCAGATGAAGCAAAACATCCCTGGTTTCTTTGGGGTAGGGGCTGCTTTGGAAGCCTTGAAAAAGGAAGGGAAGTTTGATGCTGCTAAGCAACTTTACAATGATTCACTCTTTTTCAGGTCATTGCTTGGAAATTCCATGCAGTCTTTGGCAAAATCTTTTTATGGAGCCACGGCCTATTTAAAAGACAACCCTCAGTATGCTGACCTTTGGCTTTTGATGTATGGAGAATATGAAAGGACCATCCGATTGTTGTTGGAGGTATCAGGAATGGATACCCTACTTCAAGATAATCCAACTTCCAAAGAATCCATCGCCATCAGGGAAAAGATAGTCCTACCGGTAATTACAATTCAGCAATATGCCATTCAGACCATGTTGGAGAAAGGAGTGGACGATCCAGTATTGCAAAAACTGATTTTAAGAACCATGTTCGGTATAGTGAATGCTGCTAGGAATGCGGCATAGCTTCCTTTAATTTGTTTAAGAAAAAGTAATAATGGATTGAGGTGTTTCCAAATGGTGGTTTTTGGAAACACCTCAGTTTTTTTGGAATTAAGCCAAAGTTTGTTTTTTAATCTTCATCATGAAAATCAGGAATTGGTAGATGTAATACTTCGTAGACACCTTTAAGGTTGTCATAGGAATCTGCAAGAACAATCAAAGTGTCTCCTCCTAAAATTTCTGTTGTACCATTTGGGGTTAGGTACTTATCTAATCTCTTCAACATGGCAATGATGGCATTTTTGGGAAATCCCAACTCAAGGATTTTTTTGCCTACAATAGGGTTATTTTCAGGGATTTGTATTTCCACCATGGCTGTTTTAGGACCTTCACGTAAAAATGTATCCAGGGGAGAGCGGGGCTTTACTTTTTCAGGTAAGGAAACTTTTAGCAAATCAGCCACCTTTGTTAAGGTTGTTCCTTGAATCAAAACGGAGGTAACTGAAATGAAAAACACAATATTGAAAATCAAGGGTGCTTTTTCAATACCAGCAATTAAAGGATAAGTTGCAAATACAATGGGAACAGCTCCACGAAGTCCAACCCAAGAGATATACCATCTCCTTCGATTTTTCATTTTGAAAGGTATTAGAGAAAGAAAAACCCCCAAAGGTCTTGCTACAAAAATCAGAAAAAGAGATGCCGCCAAACCAATTCCTGCCAAAGGGATTACTTCATTTGGATTGACCAGCAATCCTAAAGTTAGGAACAAAACTATCTGCATCAACCAAGCCAATCCATCATATAATTTCAATATTGTTTTTTTATGGATAAAATCCTGATTTCCAAGGTATACTGCACAAAGATATACAGCAAGGAAACCATTTCCACCTAAAAAATCAGTGAAAGAAAATGTGATGAACATCAAAGAAATCAGCAAGACAGGATAAAGTCCTTCAAAACCCAAATTGATTTTATTGATGGCCAATTTGCTTAACCATCCAAAAGCAAGACCAAGGGCAGCACCCAAAATCATTTGTTGGAAAAATAATGCCAACAGGGAAAAAAATGACATATCAGGATTAGTCACCAATCCTAAAAAAGCTATTGTCAGCACATAAGCCATTGGATCATTACTTCCACTTTCAAGTTCCAGCGTTGACCTTAATTTGTATTTTAGGGCAAGACTTTTGGATCGGAGGATTGAAAAAACAGCAGCGGCATCTGTAGATGAAACAATAGCTCCTAGCAATAAGGATTCAAAAATTGTGAATTCAGAAATGGCCCAAAAAAAGACTCCCAATGAAATAGCGGTAATCAAAACACCCAATGTAGACAAGACAATCCCTTGACCTAAGACAGGTTTTATTGACTTCCAGTTGGTGTCCAGACCTCCTGAGAAAAGGATGAAATTGAGTGCAACAATCCCGATAAATTGAGCAATGGTAGGGTTGTTAAATTCAATTCCCAATCCATCAGTACCAGCAAGCATTCCTATTCCCAGAAATAGTATGAGGGTAGGAACTCCAAACCTATAAGAGGTTTTTCCAGCCAAAATACTCAGGAAAAGTAAAATTGAGCCAACAAAAAGAATATTTTCTATCGTTAAGTTCATAGATTCAGGTTCTTATTGTCATGTTGATAAAAGTATATTCCATATCCATTTTGCCTGAGTAGATTATTGACTAATTCTTTCTTTTGAAATTAGGTGTTCAAAATTTTTAATGGGACACCATTTTAAGGAGTTTTTTTTCCGACAACTAAAATCTCTATTGTTTGAAACCTATGCAAATTATATTTTTCATCAATATTTTTATATCTTGTTTTCATGGTTAGTTCAAAGACAAAAAAGCAGATTATTTATGTACTACTGGATTTTTCAGAGTATTCAAAGACCGAATTGCTGTTTGCCAAATCTTGGATTGAAAACCGTGAATTTGAGATTAGAGCTCTTCATCAATTTGATTTTATTTATCCGACATTATTAAATAATGATTTGAGATTAAAAATTGCTTATGACCAAAAAAGGGTAATATGGAATAAATGGTTTCAATTGAAAAATGAAATATTTCCTGAGGAAATTAAGGTACAATTTGAAATTTTGGACTATTCTCTTGTTGAATATCTCTCATCAGCTGCCCAAAATGAGACATTTTATTTGATTATGGGATTGAAAGGTGGTGGGAAAATGAAACAGATATTCATTGGAAGTATGGTCAATGAAGTAATAAAAAAACTTAATTTGGTCACTTTTGCATTACCTAAAAAATTGGAAAACTTTAACCCACGGAAAATTACAATAACTGTCCATCCGGAGTTTTCCTTTAATTTAAAGGCTTTGGAAGAGGTATTGGTAAATGCTCCGAAATCTGTGGATTCCATTAAATGGGTAAGTATTGCAAGAGAGGAGGACAACCCTGAAGACCTTTCAGATTATCTTGATTATTTAATAAAAAAGGTAGACACCAGCCTTCACCAAGAGTTTTTTGTTTTTTCTGGAGAGGATACTTTTGTTCAGGTTAAAGCATTTTTTCATTCCCATAATGACAATATCCTATTGGTTCAAAAAGGTGGAAGAACTTTCAAGGACAAGCTTTTTAGAAAATTTCTCATTAATGAATTGGTTTATGACGGGTCAATTCCCTTAATTATTTTGCCTATATGAGTTTGTTTTACAGTTTACTTAATAATCCCTTTCTTGAATTTTCTGTCATCCTTTTTTTGGCAGCACTTTTTGGAGGAATTGGTCAATTGTTAAAACAACCCCTGATTGTCATGTTTATTTTTTTGGGGATTTTCGTAGGACCCTCATTCTTGAACATCGTACACTCTAAAGATAATATACATTTATTAGCAGAGATAGGAATTGCAATTTTATTGTTTATAGTAGGGTTGAAGTTGGACCTGCGTTTAATAAAATCTACTGGGAAAATCGCATTGATGACGGGTTTGGGGCAAGTTCTTTTCACTTCACTATTCGGTTTTTTTATTGGAATAAGCCTTGGGTTTTCCAGTTTAGAAAGTTTTTATATTTCTGTAGCCCTTACTTTTTCAAGCACCATTATTATTGTAAAATTGCTTTCAGATAAAAAGGAAATTGATTCACTGCATGGCCAAATAGCTATTGGATTTCTTATTGTACAGGATTTGGTGGTGATTTTGGTCATGATTGTTTTGTCCACTTTAGGAAGGACAGGGGAATCCTCCCTTCTCGTAGAAATAGGATTGACAGTGTTATACAGTGTTTTGTTTGTAGGTGTAACAATAATATCAATGAGATATTTTATTCCACATGTTACCCCTTTTTTAGCAAAATCAACAGAATTGTTAACCTTATTCTCCATTGCTTGGGCAGTTACTCTTGCCGTTGTAAGTGACCTGATTGGATTCAGTGGTGAAGTAGGTTCATTTCTAGCAGGTGTCACACTTGCTTCATCCCCATTTAAAGATGTTATTGGTAGTAGATTGATTAGTCTTAGAGATTTTTTGCTACTTTTCTTTTTTGTTAATCTTGGAGCAAATCTGAATTTAGCTGTAATTAGCTCCCAAATTCCATCTGCAATTATTTTTTCATTATTCGTCTTAATTGGAAATCCCATTATTGTTTTGGTCATTATGGGATTAATGGGTTATCGCAAAAGGACTTCATTTTTTGCAGGATTAACTGTAGCGCAAATCAGTGAATTTTCCTTAATATTTGCGGGGTTAGGCCTTTATCTTGGCCACATTGATGAAGAAATTTTAGGGTTGATAACTTTGGTGGGCTTAATTACAATTGCACTATCAACTTATATGATTTTATATTCAAATTCACTCTATGGTTTTCTTTCCCCAGTTTTAAGGATATTTGAAAAAAGTGGATTAAAAGATGAGGAAAATATCATAAAAAATTCGTTGAATGGAATTAACATTTTAATTATAGGATTGGGAAGATTTGGAAATGAGATAATAAAAAAAATTGAAGACAACCCTGACCTTAATTATTTTGGTGTGGATTTTGATCCAAGTGTGGTTAAAAAATTTAGAGAATCAGGGAAAAATGTAATTTTTGGAGATTTAGAGGATCCTGATATTTTCAATTTAATTCCATTAAACAGCGTAGGGTATGTGATTAATACTGTTCCAAATTCAGAGTTGGCAGAGCACATGGTAATAAGGTTAAGAAGATTGGGGTATAGCGGAAAGATATATTTGACCGCCCTCAATAAAAAGGATCAAAAAAAACTTGAGGAATTAGGTGCTGACAGGGTATTGGTAACATATCAGCTTGCCGCTTCGAATTTCTTTAATGAATATTTAAATCCACAGATACAGAAAAAATAAAGGATTGCGATTATGGGGAAATTAGTATCATTTTTTCATAAAACTAAAAAGTATTGGGAATCTGATGTTTCATTCAGTTCACTTTTAATCATGCTAATGCTAATTGTTTTTGTATTGCCCATTTTGATTGATAATGAAAAGGACAATTCTCTTTTTTTAAATTATATGTTCATTGCCCTTTTTTTTATAGGTATTTTTTCAGCTAGGGAAAAAGGATTTGTTATAGCCTCCATGATAATGCTTACTTTACATTTGGCTTTGAGAGCTATCCGATTTGGGGACAATCCGTACGAGTTTTACACTATCGAGCGGATAGTAATTATTCTAAATCTTGTCTTGTTTATAATTATCAACATTAGATTGCTTTTTAGAGATCAGGAAGTAAATGCCTATCGAATAATTGGAGCAATTAATGTTTATTTATCAGTAGCCTTGGTAGGGGCTTTTGGATTTGAACTGATCCAATTGTTTGAAGGTTCCTCCATTCAGGGTAACATAACATTCGTAGGCCATGACCAGGATTACAAAGAGTTTATTTATTTTAGTCTGACCAGTATCAGTACGGTAGGATTTGGTGATGTGTATCCGGTGAATATGGAGGCAAAAATGCTTTCAACCTTTTTGTCTGCAATTGGGATAATTTACCCAGCAGTAGTCATCTCAAAACTCATTTCTTTTTCAAGTTCAAAAACTCAAAAAGACCTTTGAGATTGCAAGACTGCCCTCAAAGATCTTTTTGACTTGTACTAAGTAACTTTTTAATTCAAAGTATATTCCACCACAATTTCTGTGTTCAGTAACCTAGATATTGGACAGTTTTTTTCTGCGTCTTTGACCAATTCCGCAAATTTATCTTCAGAAATTCCTTCTACTTCTGCTTTCAATACCAATTTTGATTGCTTGATAGTACCTTCTTCAAAAGTAATGATACATTCAGTGGTCAGTTGTTTTGGAGGAAACTCTGCTCCTGTAAGGTTAAAACTGAGTTTCATGGTAAAACATCCTGCATGTGCAGCTGCAATCAGTTCTTCCGGGTTGGTGCCTTTACCGTCTTCAAATCTGGAACTGAAAGAATATTGGGTTTTGTCCAAAACCCCTGTTTCAGTGGAAAGATGTCCTTTTCCTTCTTTTCCTGTTCCTTGCCAAACGGCTGTTGCTTTTCTTTTCATGATAAGATTGTTTTTGATGGTATGAATTTTATAAATTTTTCCTTCCTAAATTTAAGCTTTATCTTGGTTAATGAATGTATGAACCACAGTTAAATATAGTTTGTTTATCGGAATCCCACCAAAAACTGGTAATGGATTTAATGGTGAAGGTTTTTACTCTTGAACAGAAAATTCCTGAAGATTATCTTCCTGTTAGCATCTATCCCCAAAATTCATGGGGTATCATAAGCCAAAATAATTTGATTGCTTTATGTATTGCATGGAAAGAAGAAGAGTTATGGCATTGGGGGAGGTATGCAGTTGATCCGCAATGGAGGGGAAAAGGGCTAGGAAAAAGGCTAGCATTCCGTAGTCTTAATGAAATGTTTGAATCAGGAGTGGAAGAAATCCATATTGATGCAAGGGATATTACTTTAAAATTATTAACTCAATTTGGTGGCAAAGTAATAGGGGAGTCCTTTGATTTTTATGGTCCTGTAACTCCGATGAGACTGCGTGCAAAGGATTTTTTGAATAATACAGCAGAGCAAGGGGAAAAATAAAATTTCCAATTACCAATTACCAATTACCAATATCCAAATTTCAAGTTCCAATCTCAAAATCCGAAAAGTCCCAAGATGCAATAGTGATTTTTGATCTTGCTGAAAGAAGAACTTTTATAACATTTTATGGAAAATCGGGCAAAAAATTATCAGATAAAGAAAGGTGATTCTTATCTGAAGTGAATTGTTTTAAGTATTTTTGGTAAGGGTATTTCTTCCTGAGATTAATTCTAACTTACTCCGCATCTATGGAAAACCAAATTATCCATACTGATCAATTTCAGCTTTCCCAAACGGATTTTGTTATAAGGATTTTGGTTGCAATTGGAATTGGTTTAATAATTGGATTGGAAAGGGAATATTCGGCTAAAAAAGAAGGGGCTGAAAGTTTTGTAGGAATCAGAACCTTGGTTTTTGTGTCTTTATTGGGATTTATGGGGGGCATGATGTATTATTTACTTACCCCAATTGTTTATTTGGTGATCTTTATTGCTGTATTCATTTTGATAGGTATTTCTTATTATGTCACTGCTTCAAAAGGTGATATTGGAACAACAACCGAGTTTTCTGTCCTTCTGGTTTTTATCTTAGGTTCTTTGTCATTTTTAGGGTTTATTGAAATCAGTTTGATGGTAACAGTAGTGACTGTGGTAATCCTTTCCTCAAAGTTCAGACTGCATTCCATTGTAGGCAATATTTCTGTGGAAGAGTTTTACGATTTTATACGATTTGTCGTCATCACGTTATTAATATTTCCTTTTTTACCCAATGAATTTTATGGTCCTTATGATGTTATCAATCCTCGTGAAATTGGCCTAGTTATAATTTTAACCTCAGGTTTGGGATTTGTTGGGTACATTCTGATTAAATTATTAGGTACTCAAAAAGGAATTCTGCTAAGCGGTATTTTAGGAGGATTGGTCTCCAGTACGGCTATCACTTGGGTTTTTTCCAAAAAAAGCAGGGAAAGCCCAGATATAGCCCATCCCTGTGCAACGGCCATTTTGGCAGCTTCATCTATCATGATTATCCGTGTTCTTATTTGGACCTATATTTTTAACCGGGTATTATTCCATGAAATATACATTGCTATCCTGATCATTTTTTTAATAGGTATGGCTGTTACTCTTTATTTTTATTTTAAAGAAAGTAACCAAAAATTAACTACTTCAAATATTCCTTTAGGCAAACCTTTGGACCTTCAGGGAGCTTTTTCATTCGGGGTGATTTTTGCCATAATTTTGTTGGTAGTGAGTTATGCCAATGACCAATTAGGTGATAAGGGGATAATCCTGTCCAGTGGGATTGCAGGACTCACGGATATAGATGCTATTACGATTACCGTATCAAAATTGACCGGGGTTTCCCTCGGTTTACCTTTAGCAGCCAACGCTGTCATTGTGGCAACAATTTCTAATACTTTGGTCAAAATGGGCATTTCCGTTTGGAAGGGTAGTGCTGCATTAAGAAAAGACCTTTACATAGGATATGGAGTTGTTTTAATCAGCTTATTTATTTCCCTTATTTTTTTGAATTAAATAGAGAAGGCTAAATACCTGAATTATTGGTAATTTATCATTTGTAATTGGCCAGTGCTAAAACTTCTAACTTATCATTTCTTATTTTCCATCAAGTCAAAAACTCGGATTTACAATTCTTAGTTTCCAATGTGAGGTACTGATTTTACTTGGCACTATGTCCAAATCCGAAATCCTAAATCAAAAAAAACCACCCCTTGCGAGGTGGTTTTTGGTTGGTTGTTAGTGAGTGATTAAATTCTTAATTCAGGAATTCATCAAAAGTAATGGAAACAAAGTAGGTTGTTCCAACGGTTGGGTTGCCCCAGGCCTGACGGTATCCAGAACTGTTGAATAAGTTTTGTCCTCCAAGTTTGATGATGGACTTGATCTTTTTCACCTTATAGCTCACCTGTGCATCCAAGCTGCTGAAGGCAGGCATCACAGAAAGTTGTTGGGTGCTCACAATTGGTGAAACAAAGGAAGATTGCCAAACAAATTGATCCTGCCATCTCCAGGCCACTGCAAAACCAATGTTTTTGTTATTGATGTTCCTGTTACCGAATGTAAGGTTGGTCCTGTATTCTGGAGTATTGAAGGCAGGCTGGAATCCTTGTAAGTCTTCAATATTTGCCAATTTATTATAAGATACGTTACCACCTAAGGTATATCCTTTGGGAAGTTGGTAATCCAATCCTAATGCCCAACCATATGTTTTAATGATCTCTTTTCTGTTGACAGGCATAGAGAAAATATTTCTTCCTCCAGGTCCCACACCGATTAGGTTAAGCCCTGTGATTGGATTTGGTCCGGCTTCACCTGCAGCAGAAGCATCCTGTACAAGGATCTGACCTCCAATGAAATTCTCAAACCTGTTATAGTAATAATAACCATCAACCAATAGCTTATTGTCAAAAAGTAGCCCTTTGTAACCAAATTCATAGGATTTAACAATCTCAGGTTTGAATTCTGTAAACTCATAAGGTACTAATTTATCCAGATTTTCTTCAGACGCTACAACCGGCACAAGTTGAGGAACCAAAGCCTGAATGGCTGCAGGTGCTTGGTCAGGTGGGATTAAACCTGCTCCAACTTGTTGCAATACTATTGCCGTTGCCCTTGTAATTGCTGTTTGTAACACCCCTGGATCAACATTTGGCTGAAGAAGTCCGGCTACTCCTGCACCGAATTCAGAAACGGTGGATAAAGCATACGGTGGATTTCCAGTGAAATTATACCTTTCTCTGAAAAGTGGTAGACCGCCGATCAACCTTGCCTGAGGAGTCAATAAATCTATATACTGGTCCTGAGTGGTTGGAATCCTAAAGCCTGTCTGGTAAGAAAGTCGGAAGTTATGAATCTTGTTGGCAGTATAAACTGCTGAAACCCTGGGAGACCACTGTCCTTGAAAGTTTTCGTTTTTGTCATAACGTACAGAAGCAGTTAATTTCAGTTTATCCTGAATTAATTTTTTACTGCCTTGTGCATACCCACCATATTCCCTGATGTTGAATTCATTGCCATCATCATCCAGTGCAAATAGGGTTCCTTCAGAATTCAATTGGTAATTTCTGTAATTAGCTCCCACTACAAAATCAGCAAATTTGATGTCTTTGAAAGTGTAAGAGCCCTCTAGGTGATATAAATTGGTCTTATCAACAAACAAGGCACCTACACCTTGGGCATTACCAGGAATAGGCCTGGATCTCACATCTTGTAGTGCTTGGTTGAATTGGGGAGAACCCGGTAAATATCTTCCCTGATCTGCAAATGCTCTGGCTGCAGTATGGGCTGTATTTTCATCCGCTCCCTGTGATCTGGCACCCACAAATGCCCCCACATATTCTCCAAACCACTGTTGACTGGTTTTCCAAGCCTCATTGATACCTTGGGCAGCAATTCCTACAGCGTATGAATCCCCTGATCTCTCCTGTGTAGTATAGGCTCTCAAAAACCAATTGGCACCTCTTAATTCAGCTTTATATTGTCCAATATTGAAGCCTGTGATGGAATATCTGTCTGCTCCTGTATAAACGGTTGTACCTGCACCATAATTCCCCTGGAAAATGGCTTCCACCCTGTCATTGATTCTCCAGTGTAAAGCGGCATTTAATTTCAAGGATTCTGTATTGTAATCAGCCAAATCCCTTTCCATATAACCTGTTCTTGAAACGAATGTGCTAGGAACAAGAGGAAGGGCAGCTGAAGGAAGTAAACCTGCACCGACCAAGGAATTGGCGACACTTTGCATATTCACATTGGTTTCATCACCATAGGTGTTTACCCCATTATATCCAGGGTTATTTTGCCTGTTACCTCCTTCAATGGAAGACCCATTCAATAGGGATTGGTCCCTGAAATCATTGGCCTGCCAATCGTCCGCCCTGATATAGTTTACATTTACTTTCAATGCAACTTTATCGCTGAAAGCAGTGGCATAACGGGCAGCAAAATCATAAAATCCAGTGGTTGGGTTTGTTCTTTGTCCTTCATCCATGATACCCGTCTTTACCTGAGCAGAAAAACCTTGGTATTGGAATGGATTTTTGGAATTCATCAACAAGATGCCGTTGATGGCATTTGGCCCATACAAAGCAGAAGCTGCACCTGGAAGCAATTCCAGGTATTCCAAATCCAGTTCAGAAATACCTGCAATGTTACCAACCGAGAAATTCAGACCTGGGGCCTGATTGTCCATACCGTCAATCAACTGGACGGTTCTTACGTTACCATTGGCATTGAAGCCTCTGGTATTGAAAGATTTAAAGGTGAGGGATTGGGTACTCATTTCGACACCCTTCATGTTGTTTAGGGCATCGTAAAAACTGGGTTGGGGAGCCTCCCTGATAGAGATGATATCCATCCTTTCAATGGTCACAGGAGATTCCAGGACACTCTCCTCAACTCTTGAGGCAGACACAACAATTTCCTGCCCCAATATGGAGGCTTCTTTCAAGATTACCTGAAGGTTAGAAACATTGGATTCATTGATAGTGATTTCCTGTGTGGTAAATCCTATCATTGAAAATACCAAGGTTAGAGGAGGAGCTTGATTCACCCTTAAGGTGAAATTACCATCCAGGTCTGTGATGGTTCCAACTACTCTTCCTTTGACCACAATATTCACCCCAACAAGGGTTTCTTTGGTAGATTCTTCCGTTACCTTACCGGAAATGGTAGTGGTCTGGGCAAAAACCTGCGTGGAACCAAAGGAAACTAAGACAAACAACAATAAGATTGCAAGTCTTGTGCATTTAGTAAATTTTTGCATAAGCTATAGTGGGTTAATTGTTTTTTCTTTAAAATGCCAAGCATTACTATGTTAATAATTGTGAAAATTAGAATAAAATCCCAATTATCTACAAAAATGTAAAAAAAATATTTTGTCAAAATCAAATCAAAAAATTGGCGCAAAAGGAAACCCGCTCAAATTCAATGAAAAACATCCTTAATTAAATAATTTCAAGCTATTAGTAAAGTTTTGATTACATGGATTCTACCAAAATCCATGTAATCAATTAGAAGCACTCATTAATGGATTTAACCTTAAATAATACCCTACCACTAAAGAAGTTGTCACTCTTTATTTTTGGGCTTTTTTGTTTTCCTCATTCACATGCTTCACCAAACGGTCACAAAGGTCTTTGATTTCTTCTGCCATGTATTCATCACCGGTACTGTTGAGAATGGACTGTCCCATACCTCCCAAAATATCAATGTAGAATCTTTTCATTTCAACAACTGACATATCTTCGGTCCATAGGTCAATTCTCAGAGTGCTATGGTTTAAATTATCCCATACATTCAGGCTAATACTTTTGGTAGTCTCCATGCCACCGTCTTCTTTATCCGTTGCATCCCATTGAATGTTTTTGGGAAGGTTCTTTTCGTCTAGCTGGACAAGGAATTTTATTTCTGAATTTTTCATTATTGATTTGATGATTTCGTTGCAAAACTAGTTAAAATAAATTTTTGTCCATTTTTGTTCCCATAATGATTTGCTTTATTTCTATTTTTAACCATGCATTGGACAATTTCATTTGATATACCTGAAGGAGGATCGAAAATCAATTATAAATCTTCTGTTTTTTCCATTGGTTCCTGTTTTTCTACCACAATGGGGGAAAAATTGGCTGAAAGGAAGTTTACGATTTTAAATAACCCTTTTGGTACCTTGTTCAATCCTCTTTCAATTGCGCAAGTTATGGAGGATTCAATATTAGAAATGCCGGTGAATACCGATTTGGTATTGGTCAGGGACAGTCTCTACCTACATTTTGGAATGCATTCGGATATAGTGGCATATTCTCAGGATTCCTTGGAAAGACTCATCCAGAAAAAGCAGCGATTGACAAAGCAGCTTTTGGAAAAAGCCAGCCATATTTTGATCACTTTTGGGACGGCTTGGGTATATGAGTATGGAAATGCCGGTCAAGTTGTAGCCAATTGCCATAAGCAGCCTGCAGGGCTATTTGAAAAAAGATTATTACACCAAGAAGAAATACTTAAAGCTTACAGTTCATTTTTTAAAATATTAAGCCAATTCAATAAAAAGGCCAAGGTGTTGATTACCGTAAGTCCTGTGAGACATATTAAGGATGGAATTTCTGAAAATCAATTGAGTAAATCCATTTTACGGTTAGCAGCCCATGAACTTTCGGAAACTTATGGATTTGTGGATTATTTTCCCAGTTACGAAATAATGATGGATGAATTAAGGGATTACAGATTTTATAAAGAAGATATGATTCATCCGAGTGCACAAGCGGAGGAATATATTTGGGAAAGGTTTAAGCAAACCTGGATTGACCCGAAATGTTTTACGCTGATCCAGGAATTCGAGGCTATCAAAAGAGATTTAAACCATAGACCCTTCAATCCTGATAGTCCTGCCCATATCAAATTTTTGGATGGTCTACAAAAAAAACTGGATAGATATAGCAAGGATTTTGATTTTTCAAAAGAGATAGATGCCCTAAGAAAACAGGTACACCACAGGGGAAAGTGAGAGTTGCATAATTTATAAAAGCAAACTTATAAGGCCAAAAACCAGACCCATCCCCATTCCTATGGCCAATTCCTGCAGTGAATGTCTTCCTAATATTAACCTGGACCAAGAGGTTCCCAATGCCAGGATAAAAAACATCATTGCAATCCATAAGGAAAGACTGATAAGGCTTATACTGATATAAAAGGAAATCCCGGCATGTAAGGAGGCTTTGGTTTTAAGGTTTATAAAAGCCATGATCAGCATCATGACTAAAAAATTCAGGGTATTGACTGTCACCGACCAAGGAAATCCGAATAGGTAGAAGATAATCATCAAAAGGATAAATAAGGAAATGGCAAATGGATAGAAACCTTTGCGTTGCTTTTGATCTGATACATCAAAGTTAGAATATTCTCCTTTTCTTAGTTTTTTGAGATTATGGATGATAATGGGTAGGGGAATGAACCCCACAGTTAGAAGGCTGACCTTCCATGCAGTTTCGTTGCTTAAATTTTCAAAGCTCATTAATACCACATATACAGTCCCTATTAGCAGGGGGTGTCCCAAAAAAGATAATAATTTAGCCAGGCTCATTTGGTAACTTCTCAATAAGGTAAAATTTAAATAATTATTCATTGTTTTTTGTCATTAAAAATAGTCCTATGTACCCCTGTTTTACGTATATAATAATGAAAGGACAGAAGACGAAAGCAGCAAAGTCAATGATCCTAAAGGTTGTTTGTGGGATTTTTTTAACTGCTTAAGGTGGCTATTTAAATAGCCACCTTTTTCGAAATTTCAACAGCCAGCAATTTATATCCCAGGTCGGAAGGATGGATACCATCTTCTGAGAAATATTCAGGCGGATAGCTTTCCTCGATATTTTCAAATTCCAATTCCGGTATTTTTTTCTCTAAATTCCTTAATTCTTTGGTCAGAATTCGTCTATGCCAACCAAGAAAAAACCGGATAATCTTTGGCAGTGATGGAAATTGATGAACAGGTGGTATAGGGAAGAGAATTATTTCCCCAACTCCTGGGACTTCTCTTATGAACAGCACAAATTCCAGTATATGCTTGTTGAATTTTCCTGGAGGAGTAAATTTAAAGCAGTCATTGGCCCCTACCATTAACACAGCAGTATTTATTTTATTAGGGATATCAGGTTTTCCGTGTAATAGTAATCTTTTCAGATTTTCTGCTCTAAGGCCATTTTTTCCCAGGTTATACACGGAATGTTTTTTTTTCAATTGATTAAATACATGGTGTGAAATGGTATGACTGGGGGAACTTGCACCTACGCCAGCTACGGTTGACTCCCCAAGGATAAGAATAGATGATTCCTCAATATCACTTTTGAAAACCAAAAAATTGGAATAGGCTGTAAGTTTTGAGATTTTGTTCCTTACCTTTTTACCCTGGTCATATAGAACTGGAAGAATGGGCAGTAATGAAAGCAATTCTAAAAAATAAAACAATCTGTTCCACATATTGGATTTTTTTGATTTGGATTTTAAAAAAAACAAAGGGGATGAAAATTCAACCCCCTGATTTTTTTGCTTTGTACCCTTCCTGGGTCAGTATTTGCACAATTTTATCCCGATGGTCACCCTGAACGAGAATTTCTCCATCTTTGGCACTTCCTCCAACCCCACATTTATTTTTGAGAAACTTTCCCAGCTCTTTGAGGTCATCTTCTGTCCCAATAAAGCCCTCAATTAAAGTTACCTGTTTGCCTCCCCTTGATTTTTTGTCCAGCAATACCTTTAGGTTTTGTTGCTGTGGAGGTAGGGTTAGGATTTCAAAATCTTCTTCTGTATGATAATCAAAGTCCTGACTGGTAGAATAAACTACTCCATCCCGCTTTTTCCAGTCATTATTCTTTTTTTTACCCATGTTATTTTTTCGATTTCATGGTCCATACAGGTCTTTTGGCGGCATTTACTACGTCTTCTGCAATACTTCCGCTCAACAAATGGAGGAATCCTGTGCGGCCATGTGTGGACATAGCAATCATGTCAGCGTTGATATCATCTGCATATTCCAAAATGCCATCTTCTTCCGAAGAACTGTTATAGACCATCATGGAAGTAGGTTTTATTTCAAAATCCTCAATAAAATTGTTGATTTTTTCCATAGAAGTCCGAGTGCTTTCAAACATACTTGGCGTATTGATTTTGACCAAATGTAATTCCGCATCAATTGTTTCTATGGCAGTTTTTAATCTTTTGACTACATCTCCTGGAACTTCATTGAAATCACTTGCGAAGACCACTTTTTTGATGTCATCCGGTGTCACAGATCCTTTAATGGTAATTACAGGACAGGCAGCATTTCTTACCACTTTTTCTGTATTGCTTCCAATGAGCACCTCTTCCAGACCGGAAGAACCTTTACTGCCCATGACCACAAGGTCTGCTTTTATGTCAACTATTTCTTTTGCAATTCCGGCAAATGGATTGCCAAATGCCATTTTGGATTCAAATTTAAAATCCGAGTCTTTAAATGCTTCCTCAAATTCCTTCATTTGCTGCTTTCTTTTTTCAATGAGTTCTATCATAAAAATCTGGGTACCCTCATTACTAAAAGCCCCAGCTTCTCCGAATGAATTAAAACTCTGTGGTGTAGGCAACTCAATGACATGGAAAAGTTTCAATTTGTTTTTTGTTTTCTTTGCAAGTCCTTTTGCAAATTCAAAGGCATACTCTGATTCTTTTGAAAAATCATAAGGTACAAGAATGGTTTTCATATCTTCGGGTTTTGATTGATGTTGGAAAATACAAAAAATCCATCAATCCGAATAAAAACCACCATAAATAATCAAAAAAATAAAAGTCCTATACCAAACAAAATCACCCACATTAAAGTGGATATGGCCATTTTTTTTAGATAAGGATCCAATTCATGGGCTTCCTTTTTTATTTGAACGGATTTGCCAATGAAAATCATCAAGGGTAAAGTAAGAAATGCCAACATACTTCCTTCAGCCTCATTTGTCAAGGCAAATAGCAGTAGGGAGATATTTCCGGCTAAGAGCAAAATCCAGTTATAAAGAATGGCTTTGTTCCTTCCAATCCTGACCGGGATAGATTTTTTGCCTGCTTTTTTGTCGGATTCAATGTCCCTTATATTATTGATATTTAGGACTGCAGTACTGAAGCATCCCAAGGATATGGCTGGCCAAAAAACCTCAACAGATAAATCCATACTATGAAGAAAATAAGTTCCGGCAACACCAAGGAGACCAAAAAACAGAAAAACGGATATGTCGCCAAGCCCCATATATCCATAGGGATTTTTACCTGAAGTATAGGTTATAGCTGCCCAAATGGCCAGAATCCCAAAGCCAAGAAATAAGAAGAAAAGCTTCCAATCCTGTAAAGAAAAGTACAACAAAGAGAGCCCGGAAAATAAGGATAAGGCAGAAAGAATAACAATTGCCCTTTTCATTTCTGAAAGCTCAATCATTCCGGATTGTACAGCCCTGACAGGCCCCTTCCTATCTTCGCTGTCTGCGCCATGTATACTGTCACCATAATCATTGGATAGGTTGGAAAGTACCTGTAAAAAAATAGTCGTCAAAGCCGCCAAAATAAAGACATGCCACCTAAAATTATTGCTGTTGGCAGCAAGAAGGGATCCCATTAAAATGCTGGATAAGGCCAATGGTAAGGTTCTTAACCTGACGGCATGTAACCATGCCTGTTTTTTGTTGGAAATGGTGACGTCCACAGCTCAATTTTTGCAATAAAACTAACAAAAAAACCTGACTCCCTAAGGAGTGCAGGTCTGATTCAAAGTAAGGAGGAATTAGGCGTTAACCAATTTCAAAATTTCCTCATCCATTGGTTTAACCGATGAAGGGAAAAATTTCACCAATTCTCCTTTTTCATTGATAAAGTATTTACAGAAATTCCAGGAAGGTTCTTTATCATTCCAGCCGTTCAAATCTTTGTCAGATAACCATCTGTATAAGGGATCTTTGTCTGCTCCCTTAACTGAGATTTTGTCCATCATGGTGAAAGTTACCCCATAATTTTCAGAGCAAAACTGTTTGATTTCCTTATTGGTTCCTGGTTCTTGCCCACCGAAATTATTCGCCGGGAATCCAATAATGACTACTTTCTCTCCATGGGTTTCGTGTAACTTTTGCAGATCTTCATATTGGGGGGTATAGCCACATTTAGAAGCCACATTTACCAACAAGAGTTTCTTTCCCTTATATTGGGAAAAATCCACTTCGTTACCATTGATGTCTTTCATTTTAAAATCATAGATTGACTTTTGCATGATCAGTTGATCTAAGGAAGTGATGTTTTGAGGGTTTTGTTTTTGTACGCTTGAGGTACATGCAAATGCGATGACCGCAAGCACAAATAATAGTTTTTTCATATTACATTCTATCTGGGACTTTTATACCTAACAACTGCATTCCTCTTTTGATTGTTTTGGCGGTTAAAGAGGAAAGTGCAATTCTAAACGATTGTACTTTAATGTTTCTCTCATTGAAGATAGGCAATTCAGCATAAAATCTATTGTATTCTTTTGCCAAATCAAACATATATTGAGCAATGACTGAAGGGGAATATTCTTCTGCAGCAGTATGGATTTTTTTCTCAAATTCGTTGAGAATAACAATCAGTTCTCTTTCTGCATCTTCCAGATTTTCCAGACCCTCCAAGGCATCTGAACCGTAATTGATGTCAATCTGATCCGCCTTCCTTAAAATGGAGGCAATCCTGGCATGGGAATACTGAATAAAAGGGCCTGTATTTCCCTGAAATTCTATGGATTCCTGTGGATTGAAGAGCATTCTCTTTTTTGGATCAACTTTCAGCAGGAAATACTTTAATGCCCCCATGCCCAAAATCTCATATAATTCCTCAGCCTGTTCAGGGGTGAATCCATCAATTTTCCCCAATTCTTTGGTGTGGGAAGCAGCAGTTTCTATCATTTCCTGCATAAGGTCATCGGCATCAACGACTGTGCCTTCCCTGGATTTCATTTTTCCTGATGGAAGGTCGACCATACCGTAAGAAAGGTGGTAAAGGCCATCCCCATAGGGTCTTCCAAGTTTTCTCATGATTTTAAACAGCACATCGAAATGATAATCCTGTTCGTTTCCTACCACATAAACTGATTTATCAAACCTGAAATCCTCGTACTTAAGTTCGCAGGTTCCCATATCCTGAGTAATATAAACAGAGGTGCCATCTGCCCTTAGTACCAATTTTTCATCCAGACCCTCCTCACTTAGATCAACCCACACAGAACCATTTTCTTTTTTGAAGAATACGCCTTTTTCAAGACCCTCTTCCACAATATTTTTACCTAAAAGATAAGTGTCAGACTCATAATAGAACTTGTCAAAATCAACCCCCATTTTTTTATAAGTCACATTAAATCCATCGTAAACCCATGAATTCATAGTTTTCCAAAGGTCTACCACTTCCTTTTCCCCAGCTTCCCACAAGCGCAACATTTCCTGGGCTTCCAACATAAGGGGAGCGTTTTTCTTGGCATCTTCTTCACTTTGGCCCTTTTCGATCAATTCCTGGGTTTGCTTTTTGTACTCTTTGTCAAAAATTACATAGTATTTTCCTGCCAGATGATCACCTTTTATGCCAGAAGAATCAGGAGTTTCACCGTTCCCAAAGTGTTTATATGCCACCATGGACTTACAGATATGGATTCCTCTATCATTGACAAGGTTGGCTTTAATTACCTCATATCCATTCGCCTTGAGGATTTCAGAGACCGAAAAACCGAGAAAATTGTTTCTCAAATGGCCCAAATGAAGCGGCTTATTGGTGTTAGGACTGGAGTATTCCACCATTACCTTTTTTCCATTGGAAGGGAACTGGCCAATTTGAGGTTTGGTGTAAAGATTTTTGAATACACCCAGCCAGGAAGTTTCATTTACAGAAATATTCAAAAATCCTTTGACCACATTGTACCCCTCAACCGATTTACAGTTGGATTGAAGGAATTCCCCTAATTTAGTACCTGATGCTTCAGGGTTGAGTTTGGTAACTTTCAAAAAGGGAAAAACCACAAAAGTATAGGTGCCTTCAAATTCTTTCCTTGTAGGCTGGAGAGAAAGTTCATTGATCCCAATTTCATGATCAAAGAGTTCTTTGAAAGCTTGTTGTAGGGTTGATATTATTTGTTCTTCAAGATTCATTCTATATTAACTCAGCTTAGGGTACAAAGATTTTAAAATTTTCATTCAAACCGCCAAGAGCGCAATGTTTTTTTGACCCCAATTTCAATTTTCTACTATTGATCCTGGAATAATACAGGATCTATCAATTATTTCCTGATTTCTGATCTTTGTATCCTTTGCGGTTAATCTTTTTAAACCGCCTAATGTAAAGTTAAATAAACCTTTTTAAGCTTAAGAATTGGAAAATTATTGACAGACGCATGCCTGATTTGTTTTTTTTGAGGCTAATTGATTTTCTGTTAAAAATTGTCCACTAAAGATTTGGTAGTGGCTTCAAGAATATCGAAAGCATTTTCAGCCATTAAGTTTTCAGTATCTAAAGTGGGGTTAACTTCAACAATTTCCCAACAGCATACCCTTTTATCCTTTATTAGTTCCTCATTCAGTGCCAGCGCTTCTTCTACTGTAAGTCCATTCGGAACAGGTGTACCCGTTCCCACAGATATGGAGGAATCCAAACTATCTACATCGAAAGAAATGTATATTTGGTCACAATCCTTCAACATCTCAAGCGCCATTTCCGCCACTTTTCCCACTCCAAGCTTCCGGACTTCTTCAGTGGTAAAATTTTTTATTCCATGTTTTTTCATTAAATAATTTTCAGGTTCTTCTGTATCCCTAACCGAAATAAACACAATATCCTCGGCCTTGATTTTTGGGGAATCTCCTCCTATTTTTTTTATTTTTTCCCAATATTGTTTGGTTTCTTCAGAAGGATCATTGACCTGGCACTCAAAATTGTCGGTTTGTATGCACATGGCAAGTGGCATGCCATGCATATTTCCGGAAGGGGTTGTGTAGGGGGTATGTAAATCAGCATGGGCATCAATCCAGATGACACCAAGGCGTTTTTCCGGGTCAGCTGCTTTAATTCCCATGATGGTTCCTGCTGCGGTTGAATGATCCCCTGCCAGTACTATGGGGAATAATTTTTCTAATCTCAATGACTCAATGGTGCTGTAAACGTTTTTCAGCACCTGGTAAACGCCATCTATATATTTGGCATGGGGATGCTTATTACCTTTCCAAAGGAAATTATTTGCATCCTGTACATTTATAGGGTCAAATTTGGTAAAAAAGTCAGACGTTTTATCCAGGCTGGCAATTTTTAAGGCATCAATTCCTAAGCTTGCCCCTCTGGTGCCTGCAGCAATTTCCGAGCGTACTTCCACTAACTTAATGTTTCTCATTGTCGGATTGGGTTTATTTTAATTCAGCTCTAAAGTGGCGCAAAAGTAGCTATTTGAAGCCCAACAAACAAGTTGAAAGAAATGGCTAAGAATTCCCAATGACCAATTACTAATTAGAAATATTCAAAACAAAAAGTGCAGAACTTAAATTCTGAGACTCAGTGCTTGATTTAAATTTAATGCATTTTGCTTTTTAATGATCAAGTGTCCTTATATGAGAGGGTATGGGAGAGAGGAGATTTTTATTTTTTAGAATAAAGAAATCACAAAAACACCTGATGTAAAAATTTTGCATTTTTAATTACATTGGATAAAAAATGAGGTGCTTTTTAACAAGACCTGAAAAAATCCATTAATTAAACTTCGAGCACTTGAAAATCAAAGATAAGATAGGGTGGAAGACGGCTGCCAGTTTGGTGATTGCAAACATGGTAGGTACTGGAGTATTCACAAGTTTAGGTTTTCAGGTAGCAGAAAGCCAAAATACTTGGAGTATTATTTTGTTATGGTCAATTGGAGGTGTAATGGCTCTGATCGGGGCATTTATATATGCGGAATTGGGTACCCACTTCAAAAAATCAGGCGGGGATTACATATTTCTTTCAAGAACAATTCATCCTTTGGCAGGCTATCTATATGCATGGATATCACTTACGGTTGGTTTTTCTGCACCTATCGCTATTGCTGCAATGGCTATGGTACAATATTGGGAGCCTTTAATTGGATATAAAAACAGTCTGACTCTTGGGGTCAGTTCCATTCTTTTGATGAGTATGGTCCATTCCATTTCTGTTTCTCAATCAGGATTTGCCCAAAATATCCTGACCACCATTAAATTATTATTTATTTTATCTTTGATAATTATCGGAACAGCCTATGCATCTGCCTTAGCAGTAAGCAGTTATGATTTTGGATCCTCTTGGACAAGAGAAATTATTTCACCTGGTTTTGCTGTATCCATGATTTTTGTTTTTTATGCCTATACAGGATGGAATTCAGCTGCATACATAGTGGAAGAGATTGAGAAGCCAAGGAAAAACCTTCCCAAGGCACTCATTTCTGCCACATTTCTGGTAATGGTTCTTTACATATTCATTCAACTCGTCATGCTCAAACATGCCAGTATTGAGCAGTTATCAGGTAAAGTACAGGTAGCCACGCTGGCTTTTGGGAATTTATTTGGCAATCAAGGAGTATTTTGGGTAAGTCTATTTATAGGTATACAGTTAATAGCGACCATCAGTGGATATACCTGGGTTGGTCCAAGAATCACCAATGCGATGGCTAAGGAGTTTAGGTTTTGGCGTCCTTTGGCTATTACAAATCAAAGTGGAGTTCCTGTTAGAGCAATTTGGTTCAATACAGGTATCAGTTTGATTCTTATGTTTTCAGGTTCCTTTGAGGCGGTGCTTTTGTATGCCGGATTTGTATTGCAACTCATGGGTACTTTGACCATTTCCGCCTCATTGGCCTTGAAAAAAGCAGAGGGTTTCCGTAGTCCCTTTAAACCATGGCTACAGATAATTTATATCATATTTAGCATATGGATTATGGTATTTATGTTATACGACAGACCTATGGAAAGCCTTTTTGGACTCGGGATCATTTTTATAGGTTTTATTGTATTTTTGTTTGATAAGAAAATTACTGAATAGTAGCTTATGATTGCTTCCAAATTACCCCATGTGGGGACGACTATATTTACTATCATGTCAAAAATGGCATCAGATTACAATGCCATCAACCTTTCCCAGGGTTATCCGGGATTTGATTGTTATCCTTATTTACGGGATTTGGTCAGTGAATATATGCGTAGAGGTTTCAATCAATATGCTCCTATGAGCGGAGTTCCGATATTGAAAGCAAGGATTGCTGAAAAAACCAAGCAAGTCTATGGTGTTCAATTTGAAGCGGAATCGGAGGTTACCGTTGTTTCCGGTGCAACTGAGGCCCTTTTTTCTGCGGTGACAGCTGTAGTAAGGAAAGGAGATGAAGTGATTTTGCTTGAACCAGCCTATGACAGCTATGCTCCTGCTGTAGAATTAAATGGAGGCATACCGGTCTATGTTCCCCTAAAGCTTCCTGATTTTTCTGTAGATTGGGAAAAGGTCAAAGTAGCCATAACAGAAAAAACAAGGTTGATCATGATCAACAGTCCCCATAATCCCTGTGGATATGTTTGGACCCAAAATGATCTGGAAATACTTGCCGAATTGATAAAAGATAAGGAAATTTTCATCATAAGTGACGAGGTTTATGAGCATATTACCTTTGATGGAAGAAAACACCTTCCTCTTTTTTCCCATGAATTATTGAAAAGTAGAACATTTGCCTGTGGTTCTTTCGGAAAGACTTTCCATATTACAGGATGGAAAATTGGTTATTGTCTTGCTCCAAAGGAATTAACAACAGAATTTAGGAAAATCCACCAATTTGTTACTTTCAGTACGTCTACACCTATGCAATACGCTTTAGCTGATTTTTTGGAAGATCCTAGCAGGTATATGTATTTAAATGAATTTTACGAAAGGAAAAGGGATTTATTTTGTGAAGGTTTGAAAGAAACAGCTTTTTCATTCACACCAGCCCAGGGTAGCTTTTTTCAATTGGTGTCCTACAGTCATTTGACCAATGAAAGTGATTTCGATCTTGCAATAAGAATTACCAAAGAAAATGGGGTGGCCAGTATTCCTGTCTCTGTGTTTTATCATAATAAATTAGACCACAAATTATTAAGATTCTGCTTCGCCAAAGATGATGAGGTTTTGGAAAAGGGTCTGGAATTATTGGCTAAAGTCAAATTTTGAAGAATTATTTTAGGTTTGCCGTCAATACTACTAGGGAATGGGCTTTTACTTTGTAAATAAGAGATCCATAGGGTTTGGCTTCATTGAAAGGGCATATGTCTTCAGGTGATGGCAAGCTAGTGTCCAACCATTTCTTCCATTTGATTATTTGATAATCCAAAGTTTGGGGAAGGTCGAAATCCAGGTCATGATGGTATGCATTCACCATATAATGCATGGCAATTTTACTGTTAAATGCAATTGTAGTTACAGCTATGGAAAGCGAATCAGCGCTCCAGTTTGGTTTGTTTTCCTTTACCCCATGCCAGATTATTCTTGATTGCTTTAAAAGATCAATGAGACTGATGCTAAATTGTTCCTGTGGCGTTGTTGTGGTCACTGTTCTTCTTTGAATCAGTAATTGGACAAATCTGTAAACATCATGGTTCTTGATAGTCAAATCCCAATCAAACCAGGTCAGTTCATTATCCTGACAATAAGCATTGTTATTCCCCATTTGGGAATGGCAGACTTCATCACCCATTAAAATCATTGGAACTCCTACGGAAAGAATATTGATGGCATGGAAGTTTTTTACCTGTCTCCTTCTGATTGAAAGGATAGTTTCATCATCTGTTGGTCCCTCCACACCACAATTCCAGCTATAATTTTCATTATTACCATCCTTGTTAAATTCTTTATTGGCAAGATTATGCTTGACATTATAGGAGACAAGATCATGGAGAGTAAAACCATCATGGCAGGTAACAAAATTTATACTTTGTTCAGGACCCCGGTTTCGATGGGCATAAATATCCGGACTTCCGATTAGTCGGGTAACAAAATCACCTAATTTCCCTTTATCTCCCTTTAGGAAACTTCTGATATCATCACGGAATCTACCATTCCACTCCTTCCAGCTGTCCCCAGTAAAACTCCCAACCTGATAAAGCCCTGCTGCATCCCAGGCTTCAGCAATAAGTTTGGTCCCGGCAAGGATTGGGTCAGATTCAATATCCCATAAAATCGGAGGATTCTCAATGGGGTTTCCTCTTTCATCCCGAGATAGAATTGAGGCAAGATCAAACCTGAAACCATCCACATGCATGTCCCTGACCCAAAAATGGAGACTGGATATAATCATCCTTCTGACGATAGATTGGTTGGCATTCATCGTATTACCCGTTCCCGAATAATTCTTGTATTTGGATTTATCGTCTTCTAAAAAGTAATAAATACTGTTGTCAATTCCTCGAAAGGTATAGGTTGGTCCTTTATCATCATTTTCTGAAGAATGATTAAATACTACATCTAGTATAATTTCTATTCCAGCTTTATGGAAAGCTTTCACCATATCCCTGAAATCATCCAATACCTGTAAGGGATTATCAGGATTACTGCTATACCCCTGATGGGGTGCAAAAAAAGAAATAGGGCTATAACCCCAATAATTAGTAAGCCCTTCCGGAGCATCCTGTTCATCGAATTGAAAAACCGGGAGAAATTCTACAGCTGTAATTCCAAGTGCGAGTAAATAGGGTATTTTTTCAATCAATCCCAAAAATGTCCCCCTCTTATTTGGATCAATACCAGAATTTGGTCTTTTGGTGAAACCTCCAACATGCATTTCATAAATTACTGTTCTTGAAAAAGGCCTTTTTGGTGGTAGCACATGTTCCCAATCATAAATGGATAGGTCAGCCAATACGCTTTTCAAGGAAGGAAGTTCAACATGACCGAATTTACTAAAGGCTTTTCGGTTGTATTTTTGTGGAATGCTTACTGCTTTTGCATACGGATCCAAAATGATTTTATGGGGATCAAATCTATGTCCTTTTTCAGGTTCATAAGGGCCATGGATTCTGTAAGCATACAATTGGCCAGGGTCTATGCCTTTGATGCAAATATGCCAATAATGATAGGTCTTGTTTTTATTTTTGGTTAATTGAAAGGTTACCTCAGGTTCTATATCATCTTTGTGATTAAAAAGGAGTAATTCTACAGCTGTTGCATGTTTAGAAAACAAACAGAAATTCACCCCATCTTCAGTGAAACTGGTGCCTATAGGAAAACTGACTCCTGATGAGATATTGTAAACCTTTTCTTCCGCTTGCATAATGGATTGATAATCTAAATAGCAAAAATATTTTGACGGGTGTTAAAATATGTTTCCAATATTGGATAATATTTACTTAAAGTACAACAGATTGAAATGAATAAAATGAATGATTATTTGATTAATCTTAAAACAATGAAGAAATGGTTAATAGGGTATATGGGTAAAAACAATTTAATGATTGAAAAAAAAAAACTCCATAAAAACCTATAAAAATTATAGGGTAATTAGGATAATAAAATTTCTTTCTTTATGTTTGGACATTCATTTAATTATTTTCAATTATGTCATTACCTGCAGCAATTTCCAGATTTCAATCCAATGAAGAATTTTCCTTTTGGAAGGTTTCAAAAAAAGATTCGTTAACAGGCAATATCATTGATCCTGTGCAAATATTGGAAAGTTGCGGAATGGTGGAGCTTGTAGGGACCGCATCTTTTGATTTTCCAAATTTTCCAGAGGCAAATAAATCCTTTAATTTGATAAATTTTAAGCTGACAAATGGATTTACCGAATTGAAGGGTTTGCTGAATGGCCTGATAAGTATTGGAAAGCCAATTGGAGTAATGGCAGAATTTGAAAAAGAGCGTGGGATTTATTCGTTAAAATATTATAAAGCAGATGAACCCACTGTAAATGCTTATTTGAAAAAGATTTTTAGAATTGTTTCGGAAGAAATAAGATTTAAGCTTATTCTTAGGAAACTCATTGAAAACCAAAAGGCATTTGCCAAAGAAGAGCAATTATTAAAGGCTGAGCTTTTCGCATAAGGTCAAGTATATTCAATATTTGGTGAATTGAGGGAATTTCCATTTGGATTTTCCCTTTTTTCGTTTGAATTCCCAATATTTAAAGCAAGTTTTGTACTTGGTTTTCATGCTTTAATCCAACTATTAAAAATGAACAAATACATCGATCTCATCCAACAAACATTTGATTTTCCTACCAAAGAGTTTCATGTAGAAAACAACGAACTTCATTTCAATGGTGTTAACCTTATGGAGATCATCAAAACTTATGGTACGCCCTTAAAATTGACTTATTTACCCAAGATTTCTGAAAACATACAAAATGCCAAAACTTACTTTGGCAATGCCATTGAAAAGCATGATTACAAAGGGAAATATACTTACTGTTATTGTACCAAGTCCTCTCATTTCAGTTTTGTGTTGGATGAGGCATTGAAGAATGATATCCATATTGAAACTTCCTCTACATTTGACATTCCTCTGGTCAGAAGTCTTTATGAAAAAGGCAAAATCACCAAACAGACCTACATAGTTTGCAACGGATTTAAAAGGCAATTGTATAAGCAATACATTACCGAGCTTTTGAATGATGGCTTTGTGAATTGTATACCTATTCTGGATAATTTAGGAGAGGTAGATTATTACCTTGAGCATGTGAAAGTTCCTTTTCAGGTAGGAATTAGAATTGCTGCAGATGAGGAACCAAAATTCGGATTTTATACCTCCAGACTAGGGGTGCGTTACAATGACATTATAAGCTTATATGAAGAAAAAATAAAGGATAACCCAAAAGTTTCCTTGAAGATGTTGCATTTTTTCCTCAATTCCGGAATTAGGGATACCGCCTATTATTGGTCAGAATTGACCAGGTTTATCCAAAAATATGTAGATCTGAAAAAAATAGCTCCGACTCTTGACTCTATGGATATTGGAGGGGGCTGGCCTATTAAGTACAACGTGTTTTTTGATTATGACTACCAGTATATGGCAGAGCAAATAGTCAAAAATATTAAATGGATGTGCGCAAAAAACCATACAGATGAGCCTAATATTTTTACTGAGTTTGGAAGCTACACGGTAGGTGAAAGTGGCGCGGTATTATATTCCATCTTAGATGAGAAACTTCAGAATGATAAAGAACTTTGGTATATGATCGACGGAAGTTTTATCACACAGTTGCCGGACAGTTGGGGATTGAACCAAAAATACATCATGTTGGCGGTTAACAATTGGGAAGAAGAATACCACAATATCAATTTGGGAGGTCTTACCTGTGACAGTATGGATTATTATAATTCCGAAGCCCATCAGTTCAATATCTACCTTCCCAAAATTCTGGAAGGGAGAAAGCAATATATTGGGTTTTTCCATACAGGTGCTTATCAGGAATCTTTAGGGGGGTATGGAGGGATACAGCATTGTCTTATTCCGGCACCTAAGCATGTGATAATAGATAGGGATAAAGACGGAAGCATCAAACACTGGTTGTTTGCTCCTGAGCAAAACAGTGAAAGTATGTTAAAAGTCCTTGGTTATTAATGATTTAATAAGCGTGTTTCTAAAAAACACGCTTATTTTTTGAACTATTTTTCTTTTGATTTGGTATTACTTTTGTGACTTTTGTCACAGAATCCTAATATCCATGAAAATCCTCCTTGCTCTTACATTTTCTTTCCTGCTGAATTTAGGTCCTACAAATGGGATAAAAATCATCTATAAATCTGATGTACCTCAGGATAGATCAAAAATGATTTATTACAAAAAAAAGGGACATGATTATTTTGAAAGGGCTGATGGAATTCTTAAAGAAGTTGAAAAAGATATTGTTCACTACGCTCAGGGAAAGGATGCGGATTTAATTGAAGTTTACATATTGGAAAAGGCGAACGGGGAAATTCCAACAGAGTCTCAGGAAGGTAAAATCGGTTATGTTGAGATTTTGTTTTCCATAATGAAGAATTAAAGATATTAAAAAAGTACAATAAAATTTCTTAATAAAAGCTGTAATAATCAGTATTTTAATTATGTTTTATAGATTTATTTTTAATGATAAAGAAATTAAATTTTGTTTATTTTACAAAAAAGTAATTTTGTAAGCTAATAATGGTACTTTGGCCTGGTATTTGGTGAGCTTATGAAAAATAGATTAAAATCATTTATAAATATAAACAAACCACTATTTACCAAAAGGATAAAATTGAAATTTTGTCTATGAAACATTTACTCCTTTTAATTTTATTTGTCATTTCACCTCTAATTCTTTTTTCCCAAGAGGTTTATAAAGGGAATTACCAATTTAATGGGTTATCCGGAAGTGGAAATTTTGAATTTGTAAAAGGGGAGGGCAACACGATTATCAAACAAGGAGAATTTAGATTCTTAAGAAAAGAAAGAGATCCTCAGGACAAGACAGTATTGTATAAGACAGAGATTTTTGGTCTTTATGAAGAGGATAAGAAATCAGGAATTTGGGAATATCAGGATGAAAAGCATGAAGTCACTTTGAATGATATTGATGCTTTCAAATTAATTTATGATATCAATAGTCAGCAAATAAAGTTAAAGGCAAATTACAAAAGTGGAGTACCTGATGGGAGGTGGGTTTTTGAAGAAAATGAATTCCGTGAAGGGAAGTTATTTAAGAAAGCCGAGGCTGAGGATTTTTTGTTTAGAAACGGAGATATTCAGGGAAAATTTCAATACAAAACCTTTGTTGGAGATAAGACTCATTTCATTAGAGGTGAGCTCAATAAAGAGGGCTTTATGAATGGAGAATGGACTTTTGTATACCAAAAGGATGGGAAATTGGTGAGTGAAGTTCGAAATTATGAAAATGGGTTTTTATTGGGAGTCATAAAAAGGGATCTGGTATCAGATGAATTATTGGAAGAAGTCGTTTTTTTCCAAACCATTAAAAAACTGAAGCTGCTCAATAGTAATGAGAATAAAGGGTTCCGTGAATCCGATGAAAAATTCGGCATTTTGTTCAATGACGGATTTCTTTCAGGCTCTGAGCATTTCAGGGTGCAGGAAGACGGCAATAAGTTTATTACTGAATTTTTAACTAATGTTTTAAGATATGATGATCAGTATGTGTCCCAAAATGGAGAGCTGGTGGATTATCCCTTACATACTAAAAAATTTGTTTTTGAACTAAGTAGATCCCAACAAAGGATAGTGGAGGATCTACCTTCGAAATTTGATAAACTACAAACTACTATAAGGGATTATTCAGAGCGAAATGCTTTGAATTTGAACAAACAAAAATCAGATACGCTCTCTTTTGCTTATGCTTTTTTCCAATTTCAGGTGAAGAAGTTGGATGAATTTACTGAAATTATAAATCTTCTTCGGACCAAAGAAATTCAGTACTACGATATTCAAAATCTAATTGAAGAAGGGTTGCCGTTTTTGACTGAAAGGGATAATGTCAATTACATTTTCGAAAACAGGCAAATTCAAAAACAGCTGGAGTACAAAGTTGGGGATGTCTCTTCGGATTTTTATGAAGCCTTGTCATCTTATATTGATCAGGTAGAACAAAAGACTTCAGAGTTAAAAGCCTATGTAGATAAATCACTGTCCAGGATTGAAAGAGATGAGGATCTCCGCAACATCCAAAATCAGATTCAATCCAAAAAAGATGATTTGGAACAAAAGTATTATCCCTCTCATGACTTTGATGAATTGACAAATAATTTGATTAAAGCTGTATATGATAATATTCTGGTTGAAGGCTTCAATAATTTGAATGAGCGCTATGCGAAGGAAGAGAATTTTGGTGGAAAGAAAGAAATTGCCAGAGTGATGTTGGACCTGTTAGATGAGATGGAAAATCAGTTCAGACCCATAATAGATCTCAGCAAAAAAGTCAATCAAATGGATGGACTTTATATGGAGGAAGTATTCAATCCATTTACCTATACGCGATATGATCAAAGGGCAAAAAACAGATTGTATGAGAGTGGAGAAAAGGTTTTGACCCATTATTTGGATGGCATCAAAGGGGAGAAAGAATATACTGAGATCAAGGTTTGGCTCAATAAAACTTCCAAACTGTTTGAAAGAATGGGAGAGTTACGGGAAGCAGATACCAGAAATTTGGAAAGAAAGATAAATAGGAGATTATCTGTAAGTAAGATTGAATCATTGTTGGAATTATAATCAAAATCGAATGAATTTAATTGTTAGGTTAGGATTGATCGGGATTGGTTTCTTTATATTTTTTATTTTTAATCCTGTATATTCTCAAGAAGAAATTTTTGTTCCGACAGAGAAAACCAACCTTCCGGCGACTACTGAGTTATGGAATGGGCTTTACCTGAAATTGAGGATGACGGAGAAATGGTGGTGGTATCAGGAAACCCATTACAGAAGGAAAAACAGCTTGGATAACAGGTCGGATTTTGTGGGAAGAATGGGTCAGATCTACAACCGATTCGGATTTACTTATTTATTTACAGATAATTTTGAGGTCACTTTTGGACCAACTCTAGTATGGAACTTTACCCCAGAGCCCGGAAATCCCGAATATCTGGATTCTGTACTTGAACCCAGGTTTTGGCACCAATGGTTACTGACCCAAGGGGTTGGAAGTGTTAAAATCCTACACCAATTCCGTTTTGAACATAGGTTCAAGAGAAGCAATGAAGTTGGGGCTGAATATTTGTTTACAAATCGTTGGCGGTATAAAATCACAGCCTACATTCCATTAAACAAACCTAAAATGGAGAATAAAACATTTTTTATAGCTCCTTCCAATGAATTTTTCTTTCAGTCAGGAAAACATGTATGGAATATTTTCGAAGAAAACCGATTGTATACCGCTATAGGATATACTTATAATAATTACATGTTTTTTGGAGGGCATATGTGGACTTATGGTCCAACTGATACCCCAGGAACTTACCGCAATAGGCATATTATACGTTTGAATGTCATGTATACATTTGATTTCAGACCAAATAGGCGTCCCATAACAAGAGATTTTGCCTTCTAGGGATTAATTAAGATTAAAAAATGAAGAAAATAATCATAGTTGTTTTTATTTTAATTTTTTCACATTCTGTTAAAGCCCAATACAAAGGGCAGTGGAGAGCTATCCATGCTTATGAAATGACATCCGGTAAGGGATTCTTCGGCATGACATTAGAGGGGGAGTATTTTCCATTAAATTATTTCTCCCTTACCTCTGCAGTAAGTTTTTATATTCCTGCAACCGGAAATGCCAGAGGATTTGATATCAATGCAAGGTATTACCTTACTGAAAAGGCTAGGCAGTGGTATGCACTTTTAGGTTATGGTCATTATACTAGAATTTACGAATTTAATCCAAAGGGTTCTGTAAAGTATGATTCCATCAACTTGGGAGTAGGTGGAATGATCAAACTCATCGATGAAATTGGTTTGAACCCTGAAGTTAGGTATCAACCTATCGGAAGGGACGAGTTTATTTTTAAACTTGGGGTGGTTTATTTTATTAATTAAAGTTGCCAATCTTGGAAAAGTCAATCGTGGAAGTTGCCAAATTGTAAACTCCAAAGATTAGAATCAATTTTTTGTATTTTGCTCAACATGGTCGATTACTTCACCATCCAAGGTTAAATAACTTCCCATACAATCCGCTGTCATACAGCTGTGAATGGGAAGGATTCCTAAGACATCACCCACTTTCACCCGGGCAAGGAGTTCATCGGAGGCCTTGATGATGCCATGTTCCTGGGAAATACTTTTCAAATAGGATCTCTGTAAAGGGATTGTCCAGCCATTTTCTCCCAGATATACCACTTCCCCGAAGTTCTTTGAACCATCAGGTTCGGTGAGAACATCTTTAGCCAAATGCACCCCGCCCCCGTGTACCAAAATTTCTTTCCTATCTTTTTTGATGTCTACAACAGGAACTGCCAAAGCCACTGCCACGTCTTCCATAGAACAGCTCCCTAGATTCACCTGCATTATATCATAGAACACAAAATTTCCCGGGCCCATTTCATCAATATCCCCAAAGTCTTCCATGACCGAACAGCCCGGCGTGTCACCAGTTCTGGTAACCAGTCCAGGATATTCTGTCCGGTATTTATTTTTTAACATAGAAAGGGCAGCTTTGGTCTGTTCATATACGGCCTTTTTGTCCGGTTCATAGTAGGTATGCCCTGCATGCAGGTAAAATCCTTTAAATATTAATTTATCAGAAGATTTGGCAGCCCGCATAATTGCCTCCATCAAACCAAAATCGGTAACTTCCACGCCGGTTCTTCCGTATCCTGCATCAATTTCAATAAAAAATCCCACGGGATACTCCAGCTCTTTGGCCAATTTTTCTGTAACCTCCACATTGATCAATTGAACTGAAAGGGATTGATTTTTTGCGAGTTCATTTAGTTTTTTGGTTTCAAGGGGATTGAAAGGAAAGGCAATATGGATATTTTCCCATCCATGTCCGCAAAAGTATTCCGCCATCTTGATCGAAGAAACAGTGATTTCAGTGATCCCATATTCTTTTGCCCATTTGCCCACCTGATGGGATTGGGCTGTTTTGAAGTGAGGGACCAATTTCATTTGGTGCCTTTTAGCTTTTTCTGCCATTTTTTGAAGGTTATGACGGCAGATTTTTTCATCAAGAAGTAATGTTGGGGAGGTTATTTGGTTAAGATAAGACATGGCATTGAGTTAAATTTTAAAAATGAAAATTATGAATAAAGATAGACTTCCCCAAAGCAAATATGTAGATGGAGGATTTTGCATGGGAATAACAAGGATGGTTATTGCTTTTAAAAACACGAATTACTCATCACCTCATTCAACCAATCAAATAGTTTGAGCAATTTCAAAAAAGTCAATAAAAGAATTGTATGTGTTTTTTCTCTATATTTCAATTTCATTGCAAAAACCTGAAATTAACCTATGAAAACTATTGAAAGATCCCTTCAATTCAGTTTGATGGCCGGACTCTGTCTAACCATTTTTTGGTCCTGCAAGAAATCCCCTTCCGAACCCATTGATTTAAGAATCAAACAGATGGATCATGTGGAAGTTAAGAGCATGGCAGCTGAAATTGAATCTTCCATGAACCCTACCTTAAAGGAAGGTCTGAACATGTCCATATGGGCTGTGGATTCATTGATTGTGGATCCAATTTCTATTCATATGAGTGACGATGGGACCCTTTATTATACCAGTTCAGGAAGATTGGGAAAAGTAGAGTTTGATATTCGGGGTCACCAGGATTGGGAGATTGAATCTATTTCTCTCCAATCGATAGAGGATAAGAGGGCATTTTTAAGGAAAGAGCTTTCACCTGAAAGAAGTGATGAGAATATTTGGCTCAAGGATTACAATGGTGACGGTTCCCATGATTGGAAGGATATGCTTGAAATCAAGGAGAGTATTTATAGGGTAAAAGATACCAATGGAGATGGATTGGCAGATTGGTCGCAGAAAATGATTGAGGATTTTCATGAAGAGGTAACTGATATTGCTGCTGCGGTAACAGAGTATGAGGGGGACGTCTTTGTTGGCGTAGGGCCAGACTTTTGGAGATTAAAAGATAGCAATGGGGATGGGATCATAGACGAAAAACAATCCCTTTCCCATGGCTATGGCATTCACATAGGTTTTGGTGCACATGGCATGTCTGGAGCCAGAATCGGTCCTGATGGAAGGATGTACTGGGCCATCGGGGATATCGGGTTCAATGGAGTTGATCAAGATGGGAACCAATGGAAATACCCCAATAGGGGAGTAGTGGTCAGAGCTAATCCTGATGGATCTGATTTTGAGGTGTTTGCAATGGGAGTGAGGAATACGCATGAATTTATTTTTGATGATTACAATAACCTGATATCAGTGGATAATGATGGCGATCATCGGGGAGAAAGTGAACGTTTGGTGTATTTGGTCAATGGTTCGGATACAGGATGGAGAATCAACTGGCAATTTGGCAAATACCGTGATCCGGATAACAATACTTACAAGGTTTGGATGGATGAAAATATGTACAAACCAAGACATGAAGGTCAGGCAGCCTATATTACTCCTTGCATTATTAACTATGTGAATGGTCCGACTGGAATGTTATACAACCCTGGAACTGCATTGAGTCCCCGTTGGAAAAATACATTTTTTGTAGTTGAATTTGTAGGTAGCCCGGCAAGATCCGGTATACATGCCTTTAAGTTGAAGCCACAGGGGGCCACTTTTGAGTTACAGGAAACTGAAATGATTCAAAGTGCGATGTTACCCACCGGAATTACCTTTGGCCCTGATGGTGCCCTATATGCCGCTGACTGGATCAATGGATGGGGTAACAAAAATTACGGAAGGATTTGGAAAATTGATGATGAGGAAGGGACAAATTGGGAAGCAAGAAAAGAAACACAAAGATTGATATCCCTTGACTTTAGTAAAATGTCCGTTGGAGATCTGGAAGGACACCTGTTCAATGAAGATCAGCGGATTAGAAGGAAAGCACAATTTGAGTTGGCAAAGCGGGGAAGACAAGGAGCGGAGGTTTTTGAAAAAGTGATGAACCAAAGAGAAAACCAGTTGGCAAGGATCCATGCCATCGTTGGTATGAGTCAGATTGCCCGGATGACAGATAAACAGCAAGCCAAGAAAATTATGCCTTTGTTAAAGGACAGTGATCCTGAGATACGTGCCCAGGCTGCAAAGTGGTTGGGAGACATCAAATTTACCGAAGCAGGATCTTCCATGTTGGCTTTATTAGTGGATGAATATCCAAGAGCAAGGTTCTTTGGAGCAGAGGCCATTGGCAGGATGGATTACAAGCCAGGATTTAATTCCTTGGTGGATTTGCTTGAAAATAATAATGATGAGGATGCCTATATCAGGCATGCGGCTTCATTGGCACTTGCCCGATTGAATGAACCGGAAAAATTGGTGGCATTGTCCAATCATTATAATAATGCAGTCCGATTGGGGGCAGTATTGGCATTGAGAAGACTGGAGTATCCTGGTATCAAAGCATTTCTTTTAGACCAGAATGAATATATCGTAACAGAAGCTGCCAGAGCAATCAACGATGATTTTTCCATTGAAGGAGCTTTGCCAGAATTGGGTAATTTATTGTTGTCTACCAAATTCACCAACGAGCCTCTCATTAGGAGGGCCATCAATGCCAATTTAAGGGTGGGTACCGATCAGGCCATGCAAAACCTGATTTCTTATATGTTAAAATCGGATGCGCCATTGGCAATGAGACAGGAAGCCATTGAGGCTTTGGGAACTTGGGCCAAACCTTCAGTTTTGGATAGGGTAGATGGGAGGTATAGGGGTGAGATAACCCGTGATGGCACTTTGGTGAAAACTGCTGCCGGAGATGCATTAATTGAGCTGCTGTCATCCAATCAAATGCCTTTAAAATTGGGAGCTATCAAAGCCATAGGAAAATTGGGTATAATTGAAACCGAAGAAAGATTGCTGGCTATGCTAAGTGGGGGTAATCCTTCTGAAGTGAAAACTGCAGCTTTACAATCTTTGGCCAAGATGCAATCCAATAAAACCCCACAGGCTATAGAAAAAGCAATTGCTGATTCGGATAAAACTGTAAGGGTAGCAGGTCTGAATCTGATGGATCAATTGGTAATGGATAATTCTCTGAAAGTCAAATTGTTGATTGATGTTATTGGAAAAAGGACTACAGAGGAAAAGCAGGCTGCCTTGAATGCATTAGGAAAAGTTCCCGCGGAGTTTTCCAAATCTGGCTTTAGCCTTTTGTTTGAACAAATGGGGAAAGGGCAATTGAATCCGGAAATACTTTTGGAATTGGGTGAGGCAGTTGAGAAAAGTGGAGATAACGAAATATCGGCATTGTATCAACAGGCATCAGATAAGCTATGGAAAGGGGATGTTTTGGCTTCTTATCAAAGCAGTTTGAACGGTGGGGATATCAATGATGGAAGAAGGATTTTTTTCCAATCCCAGACAGGTCAATGTATGCGTTGCCATGCCTATGATGACATGGGTGGCAATGTGGGACCTGCCATGAACGGGATTGCCAATAGACTGAGCAGACAGGAAATATTGGAGTCTTTGATTGATCCAAGTAAGCGAATAGCCCCAGGCTATGGTATAGTAACTTTGGAGTTGAAAAATGAAAGGAAGGTCATAGGAATCCTGGCAGAGGAAAATTCCCAAACCTTACTGATCAAAAGGGGCGCTGAGCCTGATACCTTGATCAATAAATCTGATGTTTTGGAAAGAAAAACAGCCCCCTCCAGCATGCCTGATATGAAGAATTTACTGAGTCGAAGGGAAATCAGAGACTTGGTAGCTTATTTGGCTACATTGAAGGAGAATTTCTGATGAAGCGATTGAGCATTATTTTATTGATCACGATCATAATTATGGGAGTCCTCAGTGTCGGTTTGGTTCTGGGTGGAAGGTTTTTGCTTCATGATAAGGGAATTCCATTAAGAGAGCAATTGATTGAAGAAGAATCTCCTCAGAAAATCATGACTTTTTTTGCGCATCCTGATGATGAAATTGCTGTGGGTGGGTCATTACTAGCAGCGAGAAAAGCAGGGCATAAAATAATCTTGATATGCCTTACTAAAGGAGAAGCAGGTCCAACAGGAGGTTTGGTGGAAAGGGAAAACCTTGGGGAAGCCAGGGCTTTGGAATTAGGAATGGTTGCTGAGATTTTGGATGCAGAGCAATTGGAATTATTTGATTTCCCGGATAGTGGATTAAGTGGTGTTTCTTTAGATACAATAAAAAATCTTGCTTTGGATATGATCCAAAAGCATCAGCCTGATTATATCATCAGTTATGACAGCCAGGTGGGATTGTATGGACACCCTGACCATAGAAGCGTATCCCTTGCCATGGAGGAACTATTTCAAGAGAAGTTTGGGAATACTGGATTTCCTGTTAAAAAGCTATTTCAGGTTACCTTGTCACCCAAACAGATTAAAATAGCATTACAACTGGCCCCCGGATTCCAGAAGAATTACCCGGTTGAAGGCCCAGGTTTACCATTTCCGGACTTTGCCGTCAAAACAACTCCTTACTTTTTCACTCTTGAAAATATGATGGATGCTCATGCAAGCCAACAAGAGGTATTTAGGAATTTATTACCTTATAGGGAGGAAATTCCTACTGTGATCTATTCAAGGATTTTTGACAGAGAATATTTCAGTGAAGTAAAGGTGTTCAAAAATTAAAAACCCATTACACTAAAATTAATATACTTAAAGTACCTTTAAAAAAACACAATTTACTCAATTACCAAAGGTAGAACTTATAATACACCTGCAACTGAACGGCAATGTCTGCATTAACTGCTTTTTGTTGCTTACCATTTCCTTCCATATTCCCAAATGGACTGATTAGTAATGACCCCTCAATTCCAAGATCATTATAAGTATCCGGTATTCTAAAAAAACTTCCAACTCTTAAAGGGAAGTAGACATGGGTATCGGAATCCTTGTATTCAATGTCAATATAATTGTCACCTTCATAAACCCTTTTTTTATCTGTCCGCATGGAGTGAAAAACTCCGACTCCCAATCCTGAATAAAATTTAAATGCAGTAGCGACAAAACCTCTTCGGTCTGGATTAAATATGTAATAAGGCATGACATCAGCAAAAAATAAGTTTCCTTTAAATGCATGTGGATATCCGTCTTCAGCAATTCTTTTGATTAGATTATCATCATAATAATCACCACTATTGATCATTTGCCATCCCAGGGTAGCTTTGATATCTATGAAATCATTGAAACTGGTAATATATTCCCCACTAACTACTGGTAATATTTTGAATTTGAATTCGCTATGTATACCTGTATTGTCCCCATATAAAAAAGAGGGACCTAAGCCCACACTGATCCTGTCCCCCCTTTCACCCCCGCGGTTATACTGACCGAAAGATGTAATTGAGATAAAAAAGAACAATATTCCTATTACCAGGGTCTTATTCATGAACGTATTATAAATCGGGTTGCAATTTACCAATAAAAACATAAGTTAAAAAACAAACTTTGGTGAAGTTAGTTTCATTTTAATAATAAAATCTTGTGCTTTTTTTTAAAAATAAGCTGTTACTTGAAATAGATTTGTTTTGGTGAATGGTGCTAATTTACAAATTCTGTTTTTTATCCTGATTAGTAATTTTATTTTTTTTCAATCTTTTGAAATTTTGATCTAGATAGAATTTAGAATTTTTTGGCAAAAATCGCAGTATTGAAACTGATCCGAATGAATATATTTATTTCTTTAATATGATTGAAAGCTTCCTTATTTGATCAATTTTAGACCTTCCAATGCCGATGCATCATCTGGATTATTCATCAATACTTTCTGAAATAGAACTTTGGATTCTCTTGTCTTTTGCAGGTTTAATTTGTTCCAGGCCAATAATATCAATCCATCATAATCAAAAGGAAAAAGGTTAACTACTTTTTCAAGATAGGGATCTGCTTTCTCGAAATTTCCTCTGTTATAATAAATAAGGCCCAATCTATAATTGACCAAGGTATTTTGAGGATCAATCTGAAGGATTTTTTGATAGATTTCTTCTATTTCGTTCCATTTCCCCTGTACAGATAATGGAAGTACCAGTCCCAATTTGGGTTCAATTGCATATGGTTTAAGGGAAACCGCTTTGCTATAATAATCCAATGATTCAGGGATTTGTCCAGCCAGGTAAGTTAGCCATCCCAACCTAAGGTTAATTTCATAAGCATCCGCCTGGTAAACTTCTTTTAAAGAGGCTATTGCTCCTTTATAATTCTCGCTTTTTTCTAAAGCATAGCTTTGCTTGAAAGCATCAATGATTTTGTCCTGAGCTAAAGTGCTGATGCCCAAAAAACCACTGAGTAATAGGGTTAATATGATGATTTTGGGGGAAGTTTTATCCCCAACCCAACTCGTTAATGTTGATTTCATGATATTTAAATTTTAGAATGTCCATGAGATAATGCCTGTGATAGCTTGTGATTTATAAGATTGAAGGTTGAAACTTTCGCCCCCTAGTACGGGGAAAAACTCGCTTTCGTTTTGGAAAAGAGAATAGTCAATCGTGAGTTTTAATTTTCCATTTGGAAGAAGCAATAATCTCCCGCCAAGTCTTTGCCTAATGTTGTCCATCCGGTTAAACACCATCAGACCGTCATTCATGAAAAAATTATTCATGTTACCAAATGTTCCATATCCTTCTATCCAAAGCCAAAGGGTTGTTTTAAGACCGATTTGTTGGTCTAAAATAATATTTAGGATGCTATTACCTTGTCCAAATTCCTGTTGATGAAAAGAAATGGTGGAATAGGTATAGAAATTAAGATTACCGAAAGGATAAAGGATTACCTTTGCGTCTATTTGGTTTTGGATGAAATTTCCAAGAGAACCCCTGTAATAAGATGCTCCAAAGGTAACTTTGTTGAACCTTTTATATATAGATAGAAATCCATTGATGTCATTTTCTCCCATATTGGTAGTTACCGTGGTCTCTACTGGAGGACCAGGCGGACCTGAAATGATTGTTTCGGATACGGGAAAAAGCCTTCTGATAAAATGAATACCTCCCAACAAGGTCAAACCTTTATCAAGAAGCATATTACCGGCAAGATAATATTGGTGTAAAGTTGATGTGTAGTTTTTGTCCAAATTCGGTTCACCCTCAGATTGACTGTATGCCAAATGATTGACCTGTAAATAAGAATATCCTTGGTAAAGGTTAAACTTTGAAGAAAAATCCAAACCCAATCCCACATAATAGTAAGTGCTATTATCTGGGATAAATTGGCTTCCATTAACTTCTGATGGGATATCTGCTTTAAAATTCTCTATAATCGAGGGGTCGGCCTGGGAAATATAATTGTATGCAAAATCTAAATTGGAAAGTAATTGAATGTTTTCTGTACCAGTTTTCCTTTTCAAATAAAGGTCAAATTCTGACGCAACAAGCTTTGCCTCTGAAGACCTGCCCGAAAACAAATAAGCATAATAAAGATATTCCAATAGGTAGGCTTCGGAATTATTCATAGACCTGGCTATTTCAAATTGGCGGATAGCTTCATGGTAATTTGCTTTTTCAAAGAAGGCTATCCCCATTCTAACCCTTAAGTAATAATAATCTATTTCATTTCGTATGGCTTTGTTTCCAACCTGGATCAGTTCAGTCCATGATTTTTTCAGGTAAAGCTGATAGGTCAAAGAATCAACCTGAGGGAGACTTTGTTGGGCATTTACATGGCCAAATGCCAAAACATAAAACAAAACAAAGGTTAAAGTCAGTTGGCGATACATTTGGCAATAGTTTGGGTGTGTTGATCTTGGAATTGGAAATATTGAAGTCCGCTTGCATCGATTTGGAAATTGAAAATGTAAGATTCCATTTCCTTTCCAAATGCCTTTTTTAATAATTTCCCTTCTAGTTTGATGGGCTGAAATCCAAGTTCTCTGGATTTTTCCGGATAGGATAATACATATTCTCCTTTTAGGAATCTATAGAAAGGTGCTACTAGGTCCTGAATGAATATCCTACTTGGATGGAAAATCATATTAATTGCAATGCTGTCTTTGAGTTGTAGCCCATGTGAAAAACCAAAACTAATTTTATATGCAGCTAGGAAGAATTTGTAAAGTAGGGATTGTCTGTTTCCGGTGAAATGGATGAAATGCATGGTCCCATCGTCCAATTTGAAAAAGGCTTTTCCTTTGGTTTTTTGGCATAACAGGTAAGTATTGAGCCAATAGTCCCTTTTGACTTCCCAAACTATCTTTTCTCCATTTTCAGTTTCCCATTTAATTTGATTACCGATGACAAATGAAAATGCTTTTTTAAGTTGATGGTTTGGCGTCAAGCTGGAGACCAATGCATCAAGCGAGGGAGTGCCTACAGCTTCCAGACTCTCTTTTCCCTGAAATCTCATCCAAAAATCTGAAATGGGGTAATCGATGGTTTTCGAACCAATAAACGGAGTAGCCTGAAGTTGAAAATGGAGATGGGGAAATGCTGAATTCCCTGAATTTCCTACCTTTCCAATAATATCTCCTTTCGAAATCTTATCACCAATTTTAGGGAGTATGGATCCTTTCTTTAAATGACTGAGTTTACTATAAAGGAATTCCGAGTGTTTGATTACAATGGAATTCCCCCAATTTTTTTCCAAGTTCCTGGTTCCAATGGTATTATCTTCAATGTCCTCTACCAATGTTTCCACTATACCATCTGCAGGAGCCAATACATTTTTGTCAAAACAGTAATAATCTGAGGCAAAATCTCCCTCATTTCGGAAGGTCTTTCCCTGTTCATCTTTGATTTCAAAGTCCCAAGCATGTTTCCAGTCATCCTTATGGGTATAGGCCCCATTATGGCCTTGGGTCACGGACCATTCTCCATAAAAAGGGAGATAAATTGGGATAGGACTTTCTTTTCCAAACCGTTCCTGGTAATTGATAAAATTGTAGAGGTTTTTTTCAGGGGATTGCTGTTGCCAAAAAATAGTACTCAGACCGATTCTATTGTCAATCCTAAATTTCAATCCATACAAATACAATAAGACAATGACATTAAAAGGAAAAGCATGTATCGGTAAAAAAAACAGGTTAAATACCTGTTGAAGAGAGATCCCCACAACTGCAGTAATGGGAATAATAAAAAGAAGACTTAGGTAAGTGCTTTTATTGGGGATAATAAAATATCCTCCCAAAGCAATCGCGATCAATATATAATTGAAGCCTATATAGCTATATGAAACTTCCGTAAACGGTACGCCCAATAACTGATAAAAAAAATAGGCGATATAAAAGCCGAAAATGGAAAGAAAAAAGCCGATCCTGGAATAAATCAGCAATCCAATTGAAGCCAATATTCCGGAAAAGATATTTTGTTGGAAAAGTATAGCTCCCAAAGAAAGCAAATAGGCTTTTATCGAGGTATGTAAAGGGATTTGATTCCACCATTCGTACATGTTGACCAAAAATTTACCACCCAGAAGGTAAAGATCATTCAAAATATACACGCCTCTTTCACTTAAACCCAAAGCCTCAAATTGCCGTGAGGCCAGCCTTAAAATCCAAATGACCAATATAAAAGGAATGCTCAGGAAAGGCAGTCCATATTTCCCCAAAATACCTTCAAATGCAAGGGCTACAAAAACTGTAAGCATGCCGGAAATTATTACCAGACCGAGCAAAAGTGGGCCTGTTTGGAAATAAATAGATAATCCAATGCCAACCAACAAAGAATTGAATCCATAATATCCTTGACGTACATTGAATTCATGTAGGCCAAGGAAATACCCGGTAAACAGGGCAGTACTAACCGCAATCAACCCATGGATTCCCACATTAAAATCCACAAATGTCAAGGCCAATAAGATGATGCCAAACCATTTGTTATTGGAAAAGAATACTTGTGCGTAACTGTTGAAAAGGGCTTCGGGAAACCATGCTAATTTTTTCATGGTCAACTTTGGGGTTTTACAATTCAAATTTTTCCAGGTGTGGAGGCATCAGTTCCTGAGAATTGATGGTTTCAAGTGTTTCTGATTTTCTGATCAAATGGGCTTTGCCCTGGCTATCCAACAATACCACATTGGGTCTCATGCTGATAAATTGTAGCCATTGGGTATTGTTGTAGGCACCCACCCGCCGGATGACATAATGATCTCCTTTTTTCAGTAGGGGGAACATCACATTGCCCCTGATGACATCAATATTCATACAAAGTGGGCCATAGATAGTGGTGTCCTCGGATTGTTCAGAAACCGGTTCAACCGGTCTGATGTCATGGTCATACCAAAAGGCAGTGAAAAGAACATTGACACCTGCATCAATGATGGTGGCTCTTCGGCCATCTGCCAATCTTTTATTGGCTATGACTGTACCCGCCAAATATCCAGCTTCATCAATCAATGCCCTTCCATTTTCCAAAATCAGCAGTGGGAGCTGATCAGGTTTGATTTCACTGCTCATCAATGCTGAGGTAATAGCATCTGCGTAATCATCAAATGAAGGGGTGGTGTCTGTACCCGGATAATAAGCGCCTCTCAAGGTATTCTTAGAAGCAAAACCTCCTCCCAGGTCAAGATATTGAAGGGCATGGCCATATTTTTTTTCAATTCTTACTGCCAATTCTGCCAATTTGGATGCTGCTATTTTATAGGCTTCGGTGGTCATGATATAGGTACCGATATGGGTATGAAGTCCCAAGAGATCTAGTTTTTTACTCGCCATGATCCGGTTAAGGGCGTCCCATGCTTCCCCATTTTCATAATTAAATCCAAATCGGTCCCATTGGGGATAAATACCTGTATTCATGTTTACCCTAATGGCCACCTTGGGCCTTATTTCTGTTTCTTTGGTGAGTGAAATGATTTCATACAACTCATCAAAGTGATCAATATGGATGAGAGAACCATTGTTGATGGCTTTTAATAGGTCTTTTCTGCTTTTGTCGGGTCCATTGAACACGATCAAGTCACCGGGAACACCATTTGCCAAAGCCTTATCATATTCAAATCCTGAGACCACCTCCGCCCAGGCACCTTCCTGATGGAATATATTGCATACTGCACTGAGGTAATTTGTTTTGTAGGACCAGGCAAATTGTACTTTTGGATATCTTGAACTGAATGCTCTATGGGCTGCTTTGAAGGTTTTACGGATGGTAGGTTCAGAAATGACAAATAAGGGGGATCCGGAGGATTCCAACAATGACTTGATCGAAACCCCGTCAATATAGCTGATAGGCTCCAACTTGTGGGACATGCCATACTTACTGGGAAGACCTGCATTAATTCGTTGTATGATGGGCCTTTCAAAGGTTAATTTGGTCATGGCTAATTTTTTTGTGGTTTAAAGTTCTCCTTTCGTAGAGAGTTGTTCGAATTCTTTTAAATCACAGATCATGTCATAGGAATACCTGATAAACATTTTCCCTACCTCATAATGAGTGAAAGGTTTTACTTCCATTCCCATTGCGAGTAATACCAAAGCCTCGGGTAGGTTTTGTCCTGCGGCGACAGCGAGGTAAACCCAAGCAGGAAGTCTGGGATTGATTTCTATCATATAGAGGTCATTGTCAGAAGTCCGGATAAGTTCCAGTTCCATGCCACCTCTCCATTTGGTTTGGGAAATGATCTTATGGGTTAAATCCAGCATAACAGGGTCTTCCAAAGTGATTCCTCCCCAGCCTTTTCCTTTGTCTGTAATATAAGTTTTGCGCATGGGCACAGCCCCGAAGGTATTGCCTCTCCCATCCCCAAGGGCTACAACATTGACTTCTGTACCCCGGACGAATTCCTGGATGACGATAGGCAATCCCCATTTGGCTGCGATTTTATTAAAGTAAATTCCCACTTGCTCGAAATCATAAGCAATGTAGGCGTCGTAAAATTTACCTTTCACTACCACAGGATAGTCAAATTTATCTTCGATTTTCCTGAAATCCATGATGCTACCAATAGGTTCGCTGTAAGGTACTTTGACCCCATATTTTTTTCCGTATTGTGGAAGATTAGATTTATGCCTTTCTTCAAATTGCTGAAGGGTAGGAAGGAAGGTCCTGATGCCCATGTCATCAAGGATTTTTTCCGACTTCATAAAAGTGAATAATTCCGAATCAAAGTTTGGGATCAATACATTGATATGTTCTTTTTCCTGGATATACCTTATTCTGTCCAGCAATGGTTCCACACCATCTGAAGGGTAGGGGACCTTGTAGGTCTTGTCTACGAGTTCATGCATGTAAGGTCCCGGTTCCAAATTATCATAAGCCAATCCAATGATTCTGGCATCGATTTTTTTGGAATCTTTTATTCCCCTGATCACTGGGATTCCTGGCCCGGGACTGTCGATATTGTTGAGTCCCGATAAAGCAATATTTAGCTTAATCTTCTCCATTGGGTTCTGTCAGCCTCAATTGCTTGAGGGTAGCTGTAAAGTCATAAAAGTACCTTTCAAAAGATTCTTCATCCACCTCATATTTTTCCAACATTTCGTGTAGGATTTCCTGAAAGTTTTTTCCTGATTTGATCAATTGCACAATTTCCAGACCGGTGGGATTAAGGGAATAAGAATCACCTGTACCTGGGTCAAATACAAATCCGGAATCACTAATGGCTATATTTTTCTTGATTTTTTGCATGACAAAGGGTTTTATAAGTGTACTCATCCAAAATTGAAGCTAGTGAAATCCAGATTAAATTTTTATGACTTTTGTCACTTGATGGAATAAACATGGGTTTAAAAAAATATGGTTATCTGATTTTTATTAACCATTATTTGCAACCCTTGTAAATTGGGAATGAAGGACGATTAACTTGCCTTTAGGTGATTGGCCTTATACTGAGGGTATTGGTATTGAATTATTAAAAAAGCATTTAATTTAATCAAGGAATGGCAAAATTGAGTAAAACCATCTATATAATCATAAAACCAAATTTGATTAAATGTTGTATTTTTGAGGGATGAAAAAAGCTAAATCAAAAAATGATTAAAAAGAAGCTTACCAAGGGAGAAAGAACCAGGGAGTCTATACTCAATGAAGCAAGAAGGGTATTTAATGAAGAAGGATTTTTTTTAACACTGAGTGCCATATCAAAAAAAATTGGAATAACCTCAGGGGGTATTACGAACCACTTTCCAACCAAAGAACACCTGATTGTTGGATTGGCTGAGCAATATGAATTGGAGATTGAACAGTTGACTTCCACTCTGGATTATGGTTCTGGCCTTGATTTTAAAAAAATTGTTACTTTTTATGGAAGAATTATGGACATACAGTTCAAGCACCGTTCGGTGATTCTTTATTTTTCAGCAGCTCATCAATCACAAACCGTATTATTTAGTCAGGTTACCAAAACTTGGGTTTATCGTCAGAGCAGATTGGAACTGATGGCAAATGCTTTTGTAAAAGCCGGACTTGTAGACAGTAATATTTTAGACCCTCAAGAATTTCCGATTTTTAGGTTTCAATGGATTAATCTTTTCACCACCTGGCTCGTTTCTTACTCTCTTTATGATTCAGGCAAAGAATATGAAGAAATGAAACCCATCTACCTATCCGGAATTTTAAGGGTTTTTGACAAATACCTGACTGAAAAGGGAAGAGCACAAATGTCAGCGATCCACCTGACCTAGAAAGTTTCAGGTATCCAATTGATTTTTTTTGATGAGGTCTAAAATTCCCTCTCCATAATTTCGTATGATTCCGGTCATCTTAAAATTAGACACAGTTAAGGGACTAATTTTGGTAAGGGGTACGATGACTATTTCACCTGTAGTGAAAGAAGGGGCTTCAGGTATCATCAAAGTAGCCCATTTGGAATTATTTTCTACTAAGAAGCATACCCTTAAAATTCCATCTTCCTTAAGCAAGCAGGGTTTTAGAATTTTATCCTCATTACTAGAAGGTGTTTTAATCAATGCCTGGTAAAATTTATATCCTGGAATATAAAAAAGTAGCCTATTTTCGAAATTGATTAAATATTTTTTAAATACATGTAACCGCAGCGCTATTCCTACCAGAAACACAAACAAAATCAAAATAACAATCCCTAATGCATCTGAAAAATCTGAATATCCAGACCAAGTTCCTAGTTTTTTAATAACCGAAGCCAAGATATTGGTAAATAATGTTAAAATTTTCCATGCCAAAAAAGCAACCAAGAGAAGTGGAAGTAAAAATGAGACTCCTACCCAAAAAGTTTTGAAAAATTCAAGAGATCCTTTTTTCAGCATATTTTTACCGGAATAATGTTACTATTTAATAATTCAATCTGAGGTTGTTAACAATCAATGTACTATTGACTCCACCCTCAAAATTAGCCCCCTCTGCACTGGAAGCTAATACGAAGCTGAGATGAGTCACCTCCGCATTGGCATCGGCGAAAAGCCCATTGGCCGGGAACCAATGTGCAGGAGAACCTGGAGGTAAAGTTCCATAAGTCAAAGGGATGGTGATTTCCTTCGGTTCATTGACTGTATCCTCACTTCTAAACCATGCTGTTGCGACCCGGCGGACGATATTTCCTTCCCTGTTTTCTAGCAGCATGTATATGTCGGCTTGGTCTGTTTTGGTCAAAATCTGGCCCGAACCGTTTTTATAAACGGCTCCTGGAGAATAAGTATAGCTGATTGTGAAGCTTTTTGGACGCGCAGTAAAGGGGGTTCCAAACTTGGCAGAGTTCAAGGGATTGGCAAAATCGAGAACAAAATCCCCGGTAAACATTGATCCGGCCGCCATACCTTGTTTAACCAATTGGGCCAAGGGACCCAAATCCCGGGTAATCAGTTTGGCACCAAAGTCCCCTGTCCCGATTTCGGTTTTCTCCACATTGGCCTGACCCAAAGTGACCACACCTGGATTGCCTGAAGCCCAAATAGTATTTTCATCTTTGCCTGGCTCAAGGTAGTTTTTGCCCGTTGGGGTATGCCAATCATCAAATCCTGAGTTTTCGAGCTGGGGTGTTTCTGGTTCTTTTTCAATAATGACCCGGTAATTGACCGATGAACCGTCTTCTGCAGTAACCTGATAAAACACTGGTTGTCTGAAATCCATCAAATCCCCTTTGCCTGGGGCGATGCTGGCATAGGAACTGAGGCTGATCGAATCTGCAAACAATCTCGAAATATCGACTTTTGCACCCACTGTAATTCGGATTTGGAGGCTGTCGTTTTGGATAATCGTATTGCCGACCTGTCCAGGTACCGTAAAGTACAGGATTTGTTTCAAAGAGGATTTGCCGAAATGATGTTCATCCAGGCAGGAGAACGTCAGCAACATGATGCCAAAGACAAGTCCAAGGGAAGAGAGGTTTTTGGTTTTTTTCATAGATATACTGAGAATCCGAGGGATAATTCAAACAGGTTGATCTTTAAGCTGAGGTCATTTGAGACCACTTTGGAGTCAGGCAGGTTGGTGGCGGTTCCCCGTGTGACAGAGTTGCTGAGTCCAAAGGCACCGACATTGACCTCAAAGCCAAAGTTGCGCTGTACAAATACCAACATCCCGGGGCGCATTTCCAGTCCGTAATAGACAGAATTGGAAAATGTGCGCGTGAGGATTTGGTTAGTGGTGACTTCTTTTACCTGACTGCCGTATCCGATTTGGATTTCGGTAGGGACGATGATATAAAACCTGTTGCTCGTTCCCAAAGGGATAAAATTCTTAATGTAAGGACGGAAGGCCATTTGTCGCTCGGCAAGCCAAACGTCCGAGATGGTGCCATCGCTTGCTTGTTGGGTACTAATTTCCTTGGTGCTTCCATACAAAAGGCCAAGTCCTATACCCAAGTTGTCCTTGATCGCATAGCCTGGATCGAGCCGTATTGAGAATGAGCGACGGTCATCATTGAGATAGGTAGCGAATAGCTGTCGGTCGTTTTCTGCCCGTTTTTGGGAGGCAGAGAGACTCAAGCTGCTGAACCAGGTACCTTTGGTGATAGACACCCCGTCAGACTCGGATTTTGATTGTTGGGAAAATAGGGGATGGGCTGCAAATACCAGTAGGCAGAGCCACAAAACCCTCATCAGCATGTTCATATTTTTTGGATGGATTGAGAAAACTCCCTTTTCCAGCTATGCCAATACTTGGGAGAGACTGGATTATTTCTTGTTTTCGAAAAGCGATTTTTTGGTCTCGAAGTCAACGACGGCAGCGACGATTCCGGCAACAATCCCTGCGATAACGGATGCAATAGGCAGACTGACTTCCACTTCCCCTGCAAAGCGTTGTAGTAGGATTGCAAATATGACCACGAGACCAAAGGCGTAGACACTGTGCTTCAGTGCTTTTACAAAGAAAGTCGGGAAGTAAGAGGGTTTGTTTTCCATTTTGGTTTGGAAAAACGCGATGGAGGTCAGGATAAATGCCAAGGAAATAGCCAAGGGTACCGCCCCTGAAAACACGGTATGGGTAGTAGAAGAAATCTGATCTTGGGTTAAGAGTACCGTGGGATGGGTCTTGTCCAAGGTAAACCAGTTGATGATGCCGTTGATAACTGCATTGACGAAGCCGTTGATAGCGGCTCCTTTTTTGATTTCGTTGAGTGTCATGGTGTCGATTGGAATTGAGATTAGTAAAACATAAAGAAGGACGCCTGGAAGCTCAGCCAATCGTAGACATCTGATTCAAAACTGCTCTTGATGGCAGGGCCGGGGCTTGCCCAGGAAAACAGTCCTAGGAATAGATAGTTTCCCTTAAGGAAATAACGGTAGGTCATTGTGAATTCATGGCCGTAATTTTTTTCGGTCAGGTTCGCGATCGGAGTGAGTGAGCCAAGATTGCTGTAGGAATCCGCCTGTAGGAAAAAGTAGTCGAAACTCAGGTCCATGTTCTTTTTCAGGTATCCTTTGACCTCCACCCGGTGGGTTATCAAGTTGCCGTCGCCTATGATTTTCCGGAAATTGATCCCCTGTACCCAGTTGCCGAGGCCACCTGTTTGAAGTGCGTCGAATCTTTCAAACCTTGAAGTATTTGGGTCATCTCCCTTCATGAAGGCATATCTGTAATAGAAAGAAGGGCTGAACTTCCAGGCTTTTTTGAGAAGACCGCCCCCCAGATACCAGGCGTTTGAAACCATATCTGCGTTGTTGTGCCATTGATAGGCCAATTCCGACTTTATAAAGAGGCCTTTCCCGGCGATATTGTTGATCCACACCTTTGGATTGAGGGTTTGTAGGCCCTCTAAGGGGATTCTTTCGTTTGGCGTCGCATAGGAGGACTTGGAGGACTGAATGGCAATGTGGTGCAGACCGAGGTCGAGGTGTTTATTGTCGTTGAAAAGAACACCCCCTCCGAGATAGCGTGTGTTGGCTTGCCTTTCTTTAAACAATTCCTGCGGTTCCAGGAAAAAGGCAGAGAAGTTGAACTTTTTCCAATGGACCTTTCCCCAAGCGGTCATTTGGTAGGCCGTTCGGGAATTCAAGTACAGGCTTCCCCTTTCTCCTGCATTGGCAGATCCTGAAAAACGTGAGAAAAGAAAGCCGTCATTGAGTTGGAAAAATTGCCGACCTGCAGAGAGGTCAATTGAAAGATTCCTGTTTTTTCCGATCTGTGGGATTAAAACGCCAGCGTACAGACGTTCAAACGCGCCGTAGATTGCCATGTCTTCAGAATAAATATCACTTGTATTCCTTGCCGATATCAGGAAAGAGGCAGCTCCGTATGGAAATATTTTGGATTTTCCTATTTGGGTAATGCCTCCGATACCCGGCTCCAAAAATGTTTCTCCCCAAAACCTTGGGCCCTGTACGGCGGCATTGTCAGCGACTGGATTTCCTTGGGTAAATTCAGGGCCTTTGGAAAAAAAGGCATTTTGATCATGATAGAATCCGAAAGCACCATTAAGAATCAGGGTGAGCTTGCTTCGGTCAGTCTCCAACAGTACTGGAAACTTGGTCTCTTTTTTGCCAGGGATGGATTCCTTTGTTTCCCCGGGATCCAGAAACGCAGCATAAATGACAAGCACGACGGGCCCAGAGATTTCAGGTGTGTAGACTTTGTAATTGGCGGACTTGATTTGGGGCTGACGGAGAAAGGCGCTGATCGCTAAATCAGCTGTCATTTCCCTAAAGACGCCTCCCGGTTGAATTTTGAAATTATCATACAGTGCCTTTAGTTCGAGAGAGTCAGCAAGGTATTGCTTTCCCTCTTTTTCCAACAAAATCACTACGGAGCGTATCGGAGAGCCTTCGACTGTGTTTGGCACGACTTCGACACCAAAAATCTGATTAACTTGGGCGACAGCTTCGGGGGGGGTAGAGAACAGGACTACCAAAAGGAGAAAAACCCAGTAAATGTTCCTCATAGGCGAATAACAAAAAACAGTGAAGATACCAAGAAGCATCCCACCGTTTTTTGCTTGTTTAGTCTTTTTTAGTTGGCATTTTACTTTTGTAAGATCCACCACCATCGATTCTTAGGTCAATTCCGGTTATCCATTGGGCGGCATCACTCATCAAAAACATCATCCCATAAGCAATCTCTATGGGAGCACCTCTTCGCTTCATCACAAACATGTCCGAAAGGGCTTTGAGCATTTCAGGAGTATATCCTGCTGCTAAAGTGCTGTCCCCATTGTCCACTGATCCGATAAGCACAGTATTGAACCTGACGCTTGGGCCGGAAACCACCGCCATACTGCGGACCATATTCATCAAGCCAGCTTTTGCGGTGCTGTATTCAATAAATTCAGGAGAAGGAGAGACCCCCACCATTGAGCCTGAAAATACCACAGAGGCATTGGGTTCTTTTTCCAGATAAGGCATGCAGAGTTTGGTCAGATTATAAGAACCTACTGTATTCAGTAAATAGGATTTTACCATTTTTTCTGAATCTGACCCCCAAATAGGCGTATTGGCACCCCAACCGACATTATTGATCAATCCTGATATTTTCCCGAATTGGTCTACAGTTGCTTTTACCAGATTTTCCAGGTCTGCCTCGTTGGTAGCATCTGTTTTGATTCCTAATGTCTTTTTGCCTGATTCTTTTTCAATTTCGGCAGCTACCTTGATGGCGCCTTCCCCATTGAGATCTGAGATGACGACATTGGCACCCAAGGAAGCAAAAAGGTGACCTGCGGTACTGCCGATAGCTCCCGCAGCACCTGTGATGATGATTACTTTTCCTTCAAAGGAAAAAAGTTTTTCTATGGCTGTCATAATGGTTTATTTTTTTCGCTATGTATCAATCTAAAGTTTGAACTCCCCCTCCATTTGCAAAAATGACCTGACCACTGATCCATTCGGAAACCGGGGCTGCGAAATAAAGTACTGCTCCTGCTATATCCTCGACTTCCCCTAAACGCTTGATTGGGGTATGTGCCAGCATTTTGGCCTCTATTTCCGGCGTCAGGACTGAGGCCAATGCAGCTGTTTTTGTAGCTCCCGGACCGACGGCATTGACACGGATGCCATCCACTCCATAATCCATGGCAAGGTTGGCGGTCATGTGGTTCATGGCTGCTTTGGAAGAAGCATAGGCGCTCATATTGGGGCTTTTGTTTATGCTTGCCATCGAGGTGATGTTGATGATTGAGCCATACCCACCTTCTTTCATGAGCGGGGCGCAAAGTTGGGAGAGCCTCCATGCGGAATACACATTGAGTTTAAATCTCCATGCAAAGTCATCAACTGAGATTTTGTAAGGGCTTTCGCGGCCTCCACCACCACCACCGGCATTGTTGACCAGAATATGGACACCGCCCAATTCAGCCTTGGTTCTTTCCACTAAATTGACCAGGTGATCATCTTCAGTTACATTGGATTCTACAGCAATGGCTTTGCCACCCATGGCAATTATTTCATCTGTTGCGGATTGGGCATCTGCCAATTTAAGATCGCTTACAGCTACTGAAGCACCTGCTTTTGAAAGCATGATAGCACAGGCTTTTCCGATTCCATTGCCTCCTCCGGTGACAATGGCCACCTTATCTTTAAGGCTGAATAATTGATTGATTTCCATTTTGAATAAATTTTGATATTTCAATTATTGTTTTGAATGTTTTTGGATTTCACTAGGTTCAAACATTCATTCTTCTTCATTTGTAAGCACCGAGGATAGAATGAATAACAAATCGTATGGCTTTTTCTGGTCGATTTTTAGCAATCCAACTAAATTTTTTAATGCTTCTTTTTGCATCCAAATTTAATTTTTTTTCTAAAAATAAAAAAATTATTTTTTTTAAAAATAAATAATTTAACTGAGACATTAGATGGAGAGATTTATTTTTCAAAAGAATTTTTGATTTTTTTAAATTAACACAAATGCAATTCAGATAAATAAAAAATAAGTTTGTTGGGTTTTAAGAAGATATATGAAGATAAAGGCTTTAACCACCAACTCATGAAATTGTATTTAGCTATTATTTTTGCTAATTTGTTTTCATGAAATCTGAAAAACCCACTTCAGAAAGTGGTGTCAATCAAGTGGATTTCTTAGAGGAACTATTAGTTTTTCAGGAGCTGATATTGACGCTGACCACTGAATTTATTCATATTCAACCTGAAGCGTTTGAACATGCCATTGCAAAAATATTGAGGACTGTAGGAGAAGAAATAGGTGTGGATAGAGTCTATATTTTTATAAGAGAAGAACAGAATCAGTATTTAGTTAATACTTATGAGTGGTGCAGGGAGAATGTTAGCCCTCAGATTAAAAATCTTCAGCATATTCCTTTCGAACTTTATCAGCCTATAAGAGATCTTATTCAAAAAGAAGGTTATGCCAATATTTATGATATTTCTGTCTTTAGTGATAATAGGGAATTATTTAAACATTTTTATAATCAAGATATAAAATCTTTTTTAATGCTTCCACTTTTTGGAGGTGGCTCCAAGATCGGATTGATTGGTTTTGATTCGGTTTTTAAGAAGCAAGTCTTTTTAGAAAAGGAAATTTCCTTATTAAAAGTACTTTCAAATGTTATTGGTAATGCCATTGTAAAAAATGAGCAGGAGATGAAGATTATGCAAAGTGAAGCTGAATTTTCAAATCTATTCGAATCCATGTCCCAAGGGGTAATCTATCAGGATAACTCAGGTACAATTATTAAAGTCAATAGTCAGGTAACCCGCTTATTGGGATTGTCAATTCATCAACTTAACGGATTGGAAGAAATACCCCGACAATGGAAAGTTATTAAGTCAGATGGCTCGGTATTTCCGGATCAAGAATTTCCTCCAACTTTGGTGCTTTCTACTGGAAAACCCCAAATCAATGTCGAAATGGGAATTTATCGTCCAGACCTTAAGGATTATGTATGGATCTTGGTCAATTCAGTACCGGAGTTTTCAGATGATATCAAAAAGTCAATAAGGGTTTTGACAACAATTACTGACATTACTGATAAAAAGAAGGAACAGGAAATTACCAGAGCAAGTGAATATAAATTCAGAAAATTGGTAGAAAATCTTCCAGGTGCAGCTTATTTGGGTAAGTTTGATGGGAATTATTCCAATGATTATATCAGTGATAAGGTTTTTGATATATTGGGCTATACTCCCAGTGAGATTTTGGTGGATAATCCGTCATTTGAAAGGTTGTATCACCCCGCTGATTATCTTGAAGCAAGAAGGCAACTTAAAGAAGCCATTAATAACAGAAAACCTTATCAGCTTACCTATAGGATGCGTCATAAAAACGGGCATTGGGTAAACATTGAAGAGTTTGGAGAAGGAGTTTTTGAAAATGGTGAACTTTTATATCTGATTGGTTTTTTTGTGGACATTTCCAATCGGAGGAAAAATGAGGAGCAGATTTTCTTGCATAGCAAACTCCAAGATCTTCTGATGAAAATCTCCTCTACCTATATTTCTGTAAACCCTGAATTATTTGATGATGCAATCAATAACTCTTTGGCTGAATTGGGAAGGTTTATTCAAGCAGATAGGTTTTATATATTCAATTACGATTTTGAGAATTTGACTTGTTCCAACACCCATGAGTGGTGTGAGGAAGGGGTGGAGCCACAGATAAAAATATTGCAGGATGTACCTTTGGATGAAATACCAGATTGGGTGAATACGCATAAAAATGGTGAAACCTTGATTGTGTATGATGTAGATGGTCTTGAAGATGATAGCTTTTTAAAAAGTGTCTTGGAGCCTCAGGGGATTAAAAGTCTAATTACAATTCCCCTTATGGATGATGATAAATGTATTGGTTTCATTGGTTTGGATTTTGTTAAAAATAAACACCAATATTCTTCCTTGGAAGAAGACTTGTTAAAGGTTTTTGCTGAGATGTTGGCAAGTGTGAAAAAGAAGTTTAAAGTCTCTAATGAACTGATGGAAAAACAACAGTTTTTAGCGGATATCATTGAAAACAACGAATCTTTATTATATGTCAAAAATTTAAAAGGAGAATACCTCCTGGTAAATAAAAAATGGGAAAAGACTACAGGAGTTAAAAGGGCTAAAGCACTTGGTAGAAATGATAGGGAAATTTTTTCGTTAAAAAACGAAAAAAATGTCAGAGTCATTGAAGAAAATGATGAGTTGGTTTCCAAAAGAGGAAAAGTTCTTTACAAAGAGGAGGAGTTATTTATTCAAGGTGAAAGGAAATTTTATGAATCCATTAAATTTCCTTTTAAAGATAAAGAAGGAAATGCAGTAGGTGTTGCGGGAATCAGTACAGAAGTCACCAACAGAAAAATTGCTGAGCTTAGTCTGAAAGAGAGTGAGGAGAGATTTAAAACTATTTTTGAAAAAAATGCATCCCCAATGTATTTGTTCAATCCCATTTCCAAGCGTTTTGTTGATGTCAACCAGGCAGCCGAATCTTATTATGGTTATCCCAAAGAAAAATTTCTAACTCTGAAATTGGAAGATATTAATGTTTCCGAGACTGATCTTAACGCCAAGATCAAATTAGTCAGGAAGACAAAAAGGCAAAGATATGAGTTTAAAAATAGGTTGTCGGATGGAACTATCCGGGATGTAGAGGTTTTTACAAGCGTTCTTATTATTGGAGGAACAGAACTTATTCATTCCATAGTACATGATATCACAGAGAGGAATGACTACCTGAAAACTGTTGAAAATCAAAATAGAATTTTTCAGGAGATTGCCTGGGAACAATCCCATGTAGTGAGGGCTCCTTTAGCAAGAATGATGGGATTATTTGCAATGATTGATGAGAAAGACTTGGATACGAATGAGAGAAAATTCCTAAGAAAAGAAATTTTGAATTCTGCCAATGAAATTGATGAGATCATTAAACAGATATCCATTAAAACAGGAAATCTTAATTTTCATGAATCCATTCATACAAGTTTTATAAAAAATAAAGGCAATAAGCATACTGAAACCGAATTGCTATTAATAGACGATGACTTGGTCGTACAAATGGTTCACAAGAAAATGATCACAAGAAATGGGCTTCATGAAAATCCCAAAGTTTTCATATCTGCTAATTCCGCTCTTTCTTATATAAAGGAAAAAGATTTACCTAATTTCGGATTTATAGTACTCTTAGACATCAATATGCCGGAAATGAACGGTTGGGAGTTTTTGGATGAGTTATCCAAAATTGATTTGCTTTCCCATATTGAAGTAATTATGCTTACATCTTCTGTAGATCAATCAGACAGGATCAGGGCCCAACAGAATCCTTTTGTGGTAGATTATTTAACGAAGCCTTTGAATTCTGATACGCTGGAAATTTTGAGAAAAAAGATTATGCTGAATTGAATTAACGAAAAGTTTTGTAAAAATCTTTTTAAGAATCTGCTTACAAAAATGGGAATTCTGATGATATCAGCGATTAAACTGACTAATCTTTCATAAATAGATATTGTGATCTTGGTTTAAAATTGGGGTATTTATGAGGAATTGCAAATTTCAATAATCTGTCAACTCGATTGATTCTCAAGAGGAGCTTGGATAATTAAAAAGACAGTTTAAAATTCACTAAAGAATGGGTAGGGTTTGGATTTAGGCCTGGAATATTTGTTCTTCCAGCCATCTGCTTATTGACAAAGTAATTTTCAGGAGTCACTTTTAAAGTATAATCAAACTTCCTATCCTTCCCAAGTTTTCCTGATAGGCTTTGGTTGGCAAGGTTTTCTTGTTTAAATCTTTGAAAAAGAATCTGTTGGGCACCCAAACCTAGCAAAGTAGGTACAGCAATCCATACAGTCGGATTTTGGGATTCCGCAATGGCCACTATTCCAAGGCCAATCAGGGCAGCTCCTGCAGAGGAAAACAATATTGTACTTCCCTGTTTATTGGTAAGGTTGACACCCTTTACGGAACGTTGACCAAGCCAGGTTCCCAGTACTGTACCGGCCATCGGAATCAGTAATGCTGCACCTCCGACATCATCATTTCGCAGGATTTCTGTCATCACCGCAAGGCCAATACCTGTGGAAGTTACCGTCAATGAGGTAATATTGTCCACATCACCTCTGGTATAGGGGTATTTCTGGGAAACCTTATTGCCAACAATCAAGCCTCCGATTCCTCCCACCAGGAAACCTGCTCCAAAAACATGTGAATTTTCAACCCTCAGGGCCCCTAAAGTACCTCCGGCAAGCCAAGGGCCTATAAATCCATATAAACGCAACATTTCGATGTGTCCTTCTGAAAACCGTTTTTTCTTCTGTGTCTGAAATCCAACTTCTCCTAAGGCAATACTGCCCAAAGTTCCTAAGCCCAAAGCCAGCTTCCAGGTATTATCTCCTTCTCCCCCAAACATCAATCCTGCAGCAGCACCATAACCATAACCAAGCAGCTTTCCGGTATTGCTGGCCCTTAGTACAGACCTGTCAATATCCTCATACTTTTTAGGGTTCATAATTGGGCCTAAAGCCCAAAGTCCACCTGTGATCAGTGGGATACCCAAAGCTGCCGCATTATCTATTTCTGCAATTGCTGCAATACTGACCCCGTATATAATACCGTAACCGATATTAATAGCCCTATCCCGGCCTCTCCATTCGAATTCCTGCGCGATAGGTCCAGCCAAATGAACAGTCTTCAGAAGTTCACGGTCCCACTGTTCTTTCATTTGTTGATACTTTGCTTTTTCAACTTCAGAAAGTCTTTGGTAATAGTTGTTTAAATATTCCTCAAAGTCTGTAAGGTAAGAGGCTTCATCTTCAGTCAAGGGATCCCCAACCAGTTGTTTTTGTTTAATTTCCCGGTAAATGGGTTTATTAGATTCTTCCCAATATCCCCTCGCCGTGTAAAGACCTTGAGCATGACTGACAAATGATAATGTAAACACTGCAAAAAATAAAACTGGCACAAAACTGCTTAAAAAATTTTTCATAGTGGTTTTAAAGTAAGTTTAGTTCAAATATATAATTCCAACAAAGGAAATGCTAATAATTATAAATATTACTTGAATATCAATGATTTATTTTTCAATAACACCTTTTTGTCAGGTTAATTTCATTAGAATTTCAAGATGAATTCCTGAAGGTTTGCACTTCTTTCCAGTTGGAGTTTTTTTCTTAACCGGTACCTGGCAATTTCCACCCCCCGAGGACTTATATTCATCAAGTATGCGATTTCCTTTGTAGATAGGTTCATTCTCAAATAAGCTGTCAATTTGATTTCTTGGGGACTTAAACTAGGATGTACTTTTTTAAACCTGTCCATGAAATCCCCATGTACTTGATCAAAGTGGATCTCAAACTGATGCCAGTCATCATCTTCTGCGATGTTTTTATCTATGCTTTGGACAACTTTTTGGAGCTCATTTTTGACCTCCTGGTTTTTGCTTTTCTTGATAATCTGGGACAAATGGGATTTTGTTTGATCGATAAAGCCGTTTTTGTTCAACAAGTGCATAGTGGCAGAGGCCAACTCCTTATTTTTATTATGGATTTCAGCTTCTAATTTTTCAGTTTTCAGTTTTTTCAATTCCTTTTGTGAGTTTTTGAGATCGTTGGATTTTTGTTCCAATTCTTTCCTTTGCTCTGCTGTAATTGCCTGTGTCTTTTTCTGGTATAGTTTATCAACCCTCTTGAATGTGATAAACGTGATCAGAATAAACACCAACAGGTAAATAAACCAGGCAATTTTTGTTCTGTACCAAGGGGGCAAAACAGTAAATGTGAAGGGAATTGCTTCAGAAATCTGACCATATAGATCTTTGCTTTGTAGGTAAAAAGTGTAATTTCCTTCGCTCAAATTGGTATACGCTTTATCTCTTTTGTATGTCCATTCTCCTAATTCTTTTTCCAGTCCTTCCAACCAAAACCTGAATTGGGTAGTGTTTTCATTGTTGGGAATACTATTGGTAAATTCAAAACGTATATCCGCTTGGTCAAATTGGAGTTTTAGACCCTTGTCTTTACTTCCTGTTCCGAATTTTTGTTCCATCAACTCAGTGTGCTTACCAAGGGCCAAAAGAGAATCTCCCGGCTTGGTCAAATAAACGGCTTTAATAAATGCAGGATAGGAAGGAGGCATTACTTTATTGATGTCAAGTTTGTACCAAATGAATCCTTCATTGGCAGCAAATAACACCTCATTAGACCTAAGCAGTGACACATTCTGAAGGTCATCATTCAACAGTGGGATAATTTTGTTGAAAATCTGATGGTTTTTTTGATAAGAGCCATCTGCTTGTTTTTCCAATACCCCCACTTCCTTGTTTCCGATGTAAAAAATATTACCGATAGGATCTTCTACCAAGCTGGTAATCAGGAAATCATTTTCAAAATAGGGATTTAAAATCTGATCTTTTTCAAATCTGTCTGATGATTGGTTGTAAACGTAAATTCCATATTCTGTTGTAAAGACTACTCTACCACCAATTTTCCACACAGAATTTAATAAATTAGTAGGCAAACCTTCTTTATTCCCGTAAAACTTGGAACTTACCTCAGTAAGATCCTTAGAAAGGAATAATTTATAAACCCCTTTGTAGCCATGAGACATCCATATGTTTCCAATTTCATCTTGTTGGATTAATCTGGAAGATTCTTCAAAACCTTTTAATTTTCTGATGAATCTGTATTTTCCTTCCTTTGCTTCGAATAATGCTAAACCATTATATGTGCCTGCTATGAGTAGATCAGGATTTTCTTTTAAAGGAAGGAAACACCAGATTCCTTTTACCCCCGATAGGGGCTCAGCGATGTTGTTGTTTATTAAAAAAGCACCTTCATTATGGCCCAATAGGAGATTTTTTTCAATAAGCCCAAAACTATAAGCCTGACCTTCGGAATTTAAAATTTTGCCTGAGTTTTCACCATTTCCAGATACTTTGATGACCTCTACATTAGTACCTAGGTATATTTCATCCTGATAGAGCTTTGCGGTATAACCAGTGCCGAATACGCCTTTTTGTGGACCTATTAACCTGAATGGCAAGCTTAGCTCGAGAAGGGTAATTCCATTGTTATGTCCTATCCATAAATTTCCTCCTCTGTCCTCGAAAATTGAAATAACAGTGTTGTTCTGTAATCCCTTTTCCAGATCCATATGGAGTTCAAGGCTTCCATTTTCTTTGAGTATATAAATACCATTATATTGTGTGCCGATTGCAATATTTCCGTTTCTAAGTCGAATAGCCTTATTGACTTTACTTAATTTTGGAAGAGAAGAAGGGTTCCATGGAGAAAGGTTTTGGGTAGATAAAAGGAAAACCTCACCTTTTTCTGTGAAGATTTGTAATGCGCCTAAGGTACTTTCAAGCACCCCGCTAATTAATTCGGTTTTTAGGCTGGGTTCATTTGAGATCAAAACAGCTTCATTTTTTTCGAGTTTCATTAAACCACTTTCAGAATCTTGGAAATAGAGTTGGTTATTACTCATATGGAAGCTTATAAAATCCCCCACACTTTCAACCATGCTTATTAAAGAGCCATTTTGATCGAAAATAAAAATGTTTTTGAAAGTGCAGAATATATGTTTTCCATTAATTTTAAAGACTTTCCAAACCTCCTCCACATTTTGGTATTTCAAAGGAAGCTGAGGAATCCATGAAATGAATTCAAGTTTTCCGATGTCATTTGGCCTAAAATAGCCCAACTGACCCTGACCCGCAACGTAAATCCTCCCATTATTCTCAATAAGCAAGTCACGGATCTTAGTACTGTTAGGAAGGGCATACCTATCCCATGAAGTTCCATCATATTCCAAAAGGCCAAAATTATTGGCTACGTAAATTAGGCCATTTTTATCTTGACCAATAGAGAAATTCTGAATGCCCCCACTGTATTCTTTGCTTGAATAATATTTTGAAAAAGGAATTCCCAATTCCTGGGCTTGGATTTGTATAGTGAGGATAAAGAAGGGAATTATCTGCAATATTTTTTTCATCGGAAAATTTAGCGATGGATTGGACTGAAATTTACAAAAATCATTTGATGTATTAATAAACTCCTCTGATGAAATCCAAGTTTGAATTAAAATGGCTCCTTTTTCAATCCAAAATATAGTTATTTTAGATTATTGATGAGTTTTTGTGAAATGTCAACTATTGTGTTGATGTAATATTGATGTAATACTTTTTTTTGTTTGATGAAATTAGTTTTCGTGATTGTGCGAGTATTATAAATCCAAAATACATGAAAAAAATATTTACATTACTAATTATGCTGTGCATTCATTTTTCATTGATTGCGCAGACAGGTTCCATCAGGGGCCAGGTATTAGACGATAGGGGTGACCCTATTCCGGGTGCCAGTATTTTGAAGGTTGGCACGACCTCTGGTACAGTGACCGATTTGGACGGTTATTTTACAATTTCGGTAAGTCCAGGTGATCAGTTAAGGGTCAGCTTTGTAGGTTATCAGACCAGTATAATTACCGTAGGGTCAGAATCGTCAATTGTGGTGAACTTGGTGTCTGAAATAACCTCTTTAGGGGAAGTGATTGTGGTAGGTTACGGTACTGCCACCAAAAAAGAATTAACAGGTGCCGTTTCACAGGTTAAGGGGGATGATGTTGCCAGAATGAATATGCCTAGGGTTGATCAGGCCTTACAAGGTAAGCTTTCCGGAGTCACGATCACTACCAATTCCGGTGCTCCAGGAGCAACTTCGAATATCAGAATCAGGGGCTTGGGTACTTTTGGAAATAATAATCCATTGATCTTAGTAGATGGGGTCATTTTTGATGCTGCAGGACTTAATTCTCTCAATCCCAATGATATTGAATCTATCAATGTTCTTAAAGACGGTACTGCCGGTATCTATGGTGTAAGGGCAGCCAATGGGGTCATTATTATTGAGACGAAAAAGGGAAGTCTAAACAGCAAGGCATCGGTTGAGCTAAGTGGATATTACGGTGTCCAGGAAACTGCCCGGAAGCTTAATCTTTTGAATGCCAGAGAATACGCAATTCTGAAAAATGAATCTTTTGCTGCAGGAGGAATGGAACCCCCATTTAATAACGTTAATTTAGGTTCGGGAACCGATTGGCAAAATGAGGTATTCGAAACGGCTCCTATTCAGGAATATAACCTAACCGTGACAGGTGGTTCGGAGAAAACCTCGTATTCCATTGGTGGTTCATATTTTGGGCAACAAGGAATTGTCGGTGGACCTAAGTCCAATTTTGAAAGATACAATGCCAGGTTGAATTTTGTAACTGAACTTGCTCCTAAAGTAAAGCTGACAAGTGTTTTTCTCTATACCCATGAACAGGCAAGTGGTATTGCTCAGGGAGGCATAGGCTCAGTATTGTTCAATACCATCAATGCATACCCAACAGAACCGGTTTTTGTAGGTGATCGTTTCTCCTATCTTGAGAATGTTGCTGATATAATCAACCCTCTTGCTCAAATTGAAAATACTTTCAACGAAACCTTCGTGAACAAGATTGTTGGAAAAGAGGAAATAACATACAACATCAATCAACATTTTAGTCTTAATGGTAGGGCGGGCTATAATTTTGCTTTGGTAGATGGAAAGTCCTTTTCCCCATTGGCATGGTTTGGGCCTGGAAAGTTTGCTAACACAGCAAGAAATGAAAATTTGGATCCTGTTTTGGTAGATGTCGGAGGCACATTGATCGAAAGAGGAGCTTCAGTATTTGAGAACAGGGATTCATTCTTGGATTATAACTTGGAGACATTCTTAAATTATGAAAGAAGATTTCAGGATATCCATAGGGTTAAAGGAACATTGGGATTAAGTTATTTCGGCAACCGAAATTTGGGTCTCAATGGAACAGCATTTAATATTCCAAATAATGATCCTGCATTTGCCGATATCTCTGCTAACCAGGCACCAGGAGGATTTTTGAATCAGACAGGTTCATTTCAAACGAGACAAAGGTTGGTTTCATCTTTTATTAGAGGGGAATATGAGCTCAAGGGGAGGTACATGTTTTCTGCGATTTTACGAAGGGATGGATCTACCAATTTCGGACCCAATAACAGGATTGGTTACTTTCCCTCCGTTTCAGCTGGGTGGGTGATTTCAGATGAGGACTTTTTTGGATCCAATGCAGTGGATTTCATGAAGTTAAGAGCAAGTTTTGGGGTTTCAGGTAATGACCAAATCGGATTGTTCAGGTATAGAGGTTTGATGAATGGCTTGGCTAGATATGTTTTCAATGACTTCATTGTCAATGGAGCAGCTATTGGTGCCACAAGTAATCCGGATCTCAAGTGGGAAACAACATTACAAACCAATATTGGTTTGGATTTCACCCTTTTCAGAGCAATTGATTTTACTGCCAATTACTTTATTAAGGATACCAGAGACCTTCTTTTTCAGCCAGCAGTTTCTGCTTTGCTAGGTTCCTATGGACCAGGTGGTTCCCCTCCAGTTATCAATGCAGGCAACGTGACCAATCAGGGCATTGAATTAGAAATTGGATACGGCACATCTAAGCCTCAAGGAGTAAATTTTAGGGTAGACTATAATTTTACTTACTTAAAAAATAGGGTTACGAAAGTGCCTGAAGGTCTTGATTTCATTCCTGGTGCTGCTTTTAGTGTTGGAGGAAACGTAGCGACCAGATTCCAGGAAGGATTTCCAATTGGTTACTTTATAGGTTTCCAGACAGATGGTATCTGGCAAAGCCAGGAAGAAATTGCTTCCAGTCCATTCGTTCAACCTGATGCAAGGCCTGGTGATCTAAGGTTTGTAGATGCCAATGGAGACGGTATTATCAATTTCAGTGATGATTCCGATCGAACCTTTATAGGTTCACCCATCCCCGATTTTATCATGGGGCTCAACCTTAGTGTAGATTATAAGGGCTTTGATTTTTCTGCAAATGTGTATGCAGCAATTGGTCAGGAAATAATTAGAAACTATGAGAGACAGCAGCCATTTGCCAATCAGCTGGCATATAATGTTAACCGCTGGACGGGACCAGGTACCTCCAATGACATACCAAGATTGACCACAGGACAGACAAGAAACACTGTTTTTTCAGATTTCTTTGTGGAAGATGGGTCCTTTGTGAGGCTTAGAAATGTTCAATTGGGCTATACCCTTCCTGAACAGATTTCCGGAAAGATAGGAATCAGGGCTATGCGTTTTTATGTAGCCGCCAATAACCTGATTACTTTGACAAAGTATATGGGCTTTGATCCTGATGTGGGATCTGGTAATCCACTTTTTGCAGGTGTGGACAATGGGATTTTCCCGCAGGCAAGAGTAATCATGGGTGGTTTGAACTTTAGATTTTAAAAAACATGAAAAAGCTATATATCATCATTTTGGCCTTAACCATGTCCTTGGTCTCTTGTGACCAATGGTTGGATATTGAACCTGAGTATGCTCAGGATGCCGAAAATTTCTTCAATACAGAGGAGGATTTTCAAAGGGCTGTCATCGGGGTTTATGATTTGATGCAGACAAATTATTTACAGATATGGATTGGGGAAATTGCTTCAGATAATTCTATAGCAGGAGGGGAGAGTGTCAATGATACCCAAGGGTTGCATGAAATTGACAACATGGTTCACGGAGGTGTAAATAATGAATTACGCGATGTGATGCGTTTCAATTATTCAGGAATTGCAAGAGCAAACTTCATTTTTGAAAACCAGGATAAATTGGATTTTCCTGCTAAAGAAAGGCTTTTGGCAGAAGTTTCATTTATTCGGGCCTATTTTTACTTTACCCTTGTCAACTATTTTGGCGACATGCCACTTATAGTGGACAGGAGAATTTCCATTAATGAAGTTACACAGGTGGAACGCACCCCTAAAGAACAGATTTATGCTCAAATTGAACAGGATTTGGATAGGGCAATTGAGGTGCTTCCTTGGACAAATCCGGAAGTGGGGAGAATTACCAAAGGAGCTGCTATGGCTTTGAAAGGAAAAGTTTTGCTATACCAGCAGAAATTTTCTGAAGCTGCACAGGTTCTGGATGAATTGATCACTACCAACCAGGCCGGATATGCTTTGTTCACAGACATGAACAACATGTGGCTTGCCATCAACCAAAACACAAGCGAGGATGTATTTACCATTCAGCACTCTGGCCTGCAAGGTGGAGATTATGGTTGTTTGGTTTGTTTGCAAGGTAATCCTGCCCCGGGTTTCCATGCCATTAGAAATTATGTTGGCCCTCTTTATGGAGATGGCAACAGCTACAATTTACCAACACAAAACCTTTATGATTTCTTTGGTAATGATCCGCGAAGGGAAGTAACCATTTTGGATTTAGAAGCTTTTATAGCCGCTCAACCAAATCCATCTGATATTTCTTTCGCCATTGGGGGAGGCGGGCATACCGGTTATTACAATAATAAATATATCAAAAGGAACGATGAAAGAGGTTTGCCTGATGATGATTTGACAAGTCCTCTCAACTACAGAGCTATCCGTTTTGCCGATGTGCTGTTAATGGCTGCTGAAGCTTTTGCGCAGACAGGGAATGATTCCAGGGCAAGAACCGAGTTGAACAAAGTAAGACAAAGAGCCGGAGTTCCTGATATCACCAGTTCCGGTACCCAGTTGTTGGAGGATATCTATTCCGAAAGGAGATTAGAGCTTTCAGGTGAGGGTTATAGATTTTGGGATTTGGTCAGGACCGGAAAAGCAGCAGAAGCTATTTCCGGGTTTCAGGTTGGGAAGCATGAGTTGTTCCCTATTCCTCAGGTAGAGATTGATTTGGCAGGTGGAAGATGGTCACAGAACCCAGGTTATTAATTCAAACAAAATGAAAAGAATATTCAAATTAACAGCATTCTTATTACCTGTCCTTTTTATGTGGGCATGTATAGAAGATTATAGATTAGATGCTGAACCTCCTACAGTTCAGGAGGCAGGCTTTAGCTTTATTCCAACTGACGAAAGTGACAATATCCTGCAATTCACAGCAGATAATGATTTTTTCTTGATGGTTTGGGATTTAGGAAATGGTGTAAAAGCGGAGGGAAGAAAAGTCACAGGTTTTTACCCATTAGCAGGTACATATACAGTTTCTCTAACAGTTTATAGTAAAGGAGGAAGTGCAACATTTACTGAAGATATAGTTATTGAAAACACAGATCCAACCTTGTTGGATAGACCTCTTTTCAATTTACTGACAGGAGGTATTGATGCGGTTGACGGTAAAACCTGGGTGATTGATTCAGCTAGAGTAGGCCATTTTGGTGTAGGTCCCAACCCTTCACAGAATGGAGATTTTCCGGAATGGTACCAGGCACAGCCAAATGAGAAAAGAGGAAGTGGAATGTATACTGATGAGTATACTTTTAAGCTACGTGATTTCTATTTTGGATGGGAAACCAATGGATTAGTTTATCTCAATGCAGCTCAGGGAGCCAACTTTCCAGGTGCTTTTGATCCAGGAGTGGGAGATTTATCAGCTCCGTTTGTTTCTCCTGGTGGATTAAACTGGAATATTGTAGAAGAAGAGGGACAGCATCCGGTTTTAAGTGTAACTTCTCCAAGCTTTTTAGGGTATTTTGCCGGAGGCAGATCCTATCAGATTATTCATTTAGAGGAAAATGAAATGTTTCTTCGGTTTGTTGACCAAGCTAATAATGATCTTGCCTGGTATATTCGGTTGATTCCTGCAGGATTTGCACCACCGGTTGACCCGGGACCAGAGCCGGAAAATCCAGACGTCAGTTTCTCTTTGAATGATTTGGTAGGAAATGGTCAGAAAACATGGAAATTGAAACCTGCAGCTGGTGCTTTTGGAGTAGGTCCAGCGCCGGGAAGTGATGCTTTCTTTCCAAATGGAAATGATATTTCGGGCGATAGACCTTGTTTATTCAATGACCTCTATGCATTTAATGAAAATGGTACTTATACCTATGATGCTCAAGGAGATATATTTGGAGAATTCTATATGGGCGTGGCTTCAGAAGGATGTCAACCTGAGTCCAATCTTGTGGGTACTCCAGGGGCTGCCTGGGCTTCAGGCCAACACCAGTTTACCTTTACACCGGGTACCCCAACTGAATTTCCGAAAATTACAGTTACCGGAACAGGTGCATTTATTGTGCTTCCGAAAGCCTTTAATGGGGGAGAGTACCAACAAGGTCCTCCTAGGGAAAATGAATCTGTAACTTACAATGTCATAGGATATGATGCTTCCACAGGAGAGCTTAACTTATCTCTTGATATCTCTGGAGACGGAGGAGTGTTCTGGAATTTCACCTTGATTCCTACCGAAGGAAATGGAGAAGTATCAGATGGCTCTTTTAGCTTACAGGACCTAACCAATAACGGTACTCAGGCATGGAAATTAAAGCCTGGAGCTGGGGCATTTGGAGTAGGCCCCGCACCTGGTAGCGATTCTTTTTTCCCAAATGGCAATGATATCTCAGGAGACCGTCCATGTCTTTTCAATGACCTATTTATTTTCAGCCAAAATGGTGATTTTGAATATGATGCTCAGGGAGATATTTTTGGAGAGTTTTATATGGGAGTGGCCTCTGAAGGCTGTCAACCTGAATCCAATCTGACTGGAACTCCAGGTGCTGCATGGGCTTCAGGAAATCATCAATTTAGTTTCCAGCCAGCGAGTGGCAATTCGAAACCTAAAATTACCGTGACGGGAACGGGCGCATTTATTGTGCTTCCAAAAGCCTTCAATGGCGGTGAGTATCAACAAGGTCCTCCTAGGGATAATGAATCCGTAACCTATGAGGTTTTTGGTTATGACCCGGAAACTAAGGAATTGACTTTGGTTTTGGATATCACAAATGATGGAGGGGTTTGGTGGACATTTGTCCTGATTCCAGCCAGTTAATATGATTTTGATGATGATAAAAATTAAATATATAGTCTTACTTCTTCTTGCTGCATGGATGAGTAATGCATGCAAGCAAGAAGAAGTAGATGAAAAAGTTCAACTTCCCACTAATTTACAAGTGGCGGTTTCCCAAACAGACAGAGGCTTGGTGACAGTGGTTTTTTCTGCTCAAAATGCCAACTTCTTTCGGGTGGGTTTTGGAGTGGATGGCAAGGTTCCGGAATTGGTGCAAGGTAATCAGGCCAGTTTTACATACAGGCAAGCCGGCCGGTACACTATAACTGTTCAGGCCCATGTGACGGAAAATGATTTTATCAAAGAGGAAAGGGAAGTAACCATTTCAGAGGCTGTTTTCGGATTGAAAATTCCTGAGTCCGGTTTTGAAAGCCCCATGACTTACGAAGGGTATAACCTGGTTTGGAATGATGAGTTCGATGGGAATCAACTTAGTCAGGATTGGGTCCATGAACTGGGAGATGGTTGTCCAAATCTTTGCGGTTGGGGAAATAATGAGCTTCAATGGTATAGGAGGGAGAATATCAAAGTTGAAAATGGACTTCTGATAATTCAAGCGAAACAGGAAAGTGCTGGAGGAAGAAATTATACATCTTCCAGAATCAAAACTCAGGGAAGAAAATCATTTAAATTCGGAAGAGTGGATATCAGAGCAGCACTACCAAAAGGACAGGGGATATGGCCAGCTCTTTGGATGCTTGGAGACAATATTGATCAGGTAGGATGGCCCAGGTGCGGTGAAATTGACATCATGGAAATGGTGGGCGGTAATTCCAATGGTAGAGACAATACAGTTCATGGAACAGTCCATTGGGACAATAATGGCACATATGCCAACTTTGGAGGCTCAGTCACACTGGATCAGGGTATTTTCAATGATAATTTCCATGTGTTCTCGATTATCTGGGATGAGGAAAAAATTGTGTGGCTTTTGGACAATACACCTTACCATGAAATTGATATCAGGCCAACAGGGCTAGATGAATTTAGGGAATCCTTTTTCTTTTTATTCAATATAGCAGTCGGTGGTAACTGGCCGGGAAGCCCTGATGGGACCACTTATTTTCCACAACAGATGGTCGTGGATTATGTGAGGGTTTTTCAAAAAGAATAACAACCTATTAAACCTTATAAAAAGTAAGGCTGTCCCTATTAATGGGACAGCCTTACTTTTTATAAAGGATTAACTATCCGGAAAAAACTCATCTGGTAAAATCTCAGAGTTTTCTTTTGATTAATGAGCAAGAATCGTTTGGTAGGAATAAAAAAGGCCCGGAATCCCGGGCTTTTTTGTTTACTTTTAATCTTAATTATTTACTAATTCTTTTTGTTTGAGACTCCAATCTTCCCAGCCACCAGAGTAGTTTTGAATGTTATCAAAACCATTGGCTTTAAGGATCGAGTAAGCAATAGCAGCTCTTGCACCACTTTGACAATGGATAATGACCGGTTCCTTTTTGGAGATTTTATCCAGATTTTGAGGAAGTTTTCCTACAAAGAGATTGTCAGCTCCTTCAATATGGCCTTTTTTGTATTCGGCTACACCTCTAACGTCTACCACCTGAACATTTCCTTCTGCCAATTTTGCTTCCACTTCAGTTTTGTCAATAGGAGAATATGATTCAAGATTTCCTTTTTCAAACTCCACCAATTGGGTAGGAGTGATATATCCGTATAAGTTGTCCAAACCTATTCTCATCAATTTTCTGGTCAGATCTTCCACTTGGTTTTCTTCAGCGATCAAAACAAATTTTTCTTCATAATTTAAATACCAACCCATCCAGGTAGAGAAGGAGTTATTGTTAGTAATGTTGTAAGTACCTCTAAGATAACCTTCTGCATATTCCTGCCAAGGCCTGGTGTCAATAATTTTAAGTCCATCTGCTTTTACTTTCTCAAAATCAGTTTTGGAAAGATTCTGAACTTTAGGCACTTCAGTCAATAACTTTCTGTCCACCTTGTTCAGTTTCTTCATCATGGCGAAGTACTTGGGGGGTTCTGGTTGATCAGCCAACAGTTCTTTAGTGAATGCAGCTTTGTCATTCAATAACTGAAGGGCCCAGTTTCTGATTTTTTCATAACCCACGGTGGTCATAGGTACGGCACCAAGGGCTTTGCCACAGGCGGAACCTGCACCGTGTCCAGGCCAAACCTGAATATAATCTCCTAATTTGCTGAATTCATGAAGGGAGTCATACATCTGGGCAGCGCCAATATCCTGAGTACCTTTGATGCCTGCTGCCTGCTCTAACAGGTCTGGTCTTCCCACATCCCCAACGAAAACAAAGTCTCCGGTAAATAACATCACAGGCTCTTTCGTAGCAGGTTTGTCCGTTAATAGGAAACTGACACTTTCTGGGGTATGCCCTGGAGTATGGATTACTTCAAAAGTCAGGTTACCCATTTTAATGACATCTCCTCCTTTGATTTTATTGTGAGGAAATTCATATTTCCAGTTTTCATCCCCTTCATCAGAAAGGTACATTTCTGCCCCTGTCAATGCCGCCAATTCTCTTGAACCACTCAGGAAATCCGCATGGATATGGGTTTCCAAAATATGAGTAATTTTCATGTTATTGGCTTTGGCAATATTGAGGTAGGTATCTACATCTCTTTTAGGGTCGATAACGGCAGCTACTCCACCTGCCTGACATCCGATTACATAACTGGCTTGGGCCAAACTTTTGTCATAAACTAATTCGAAGAACATATACTATTTCTGTTTTGATTTTTTCGTTTTATTTGAAATTATGTGACAAAAATCAGTATTTTCTCTTATTGGTTCTGTGAGATTTGTTACGTTCCCTTATTTTTTCTATTAACTGAACTAATCCATTTTCTTTCCTTCATTCCGGGCAAGATTTCTTTGGTAATGTGCATCAAAGCCAAAGTATTTACAGCTATGGTTTTATGGATGTGTTCAGGGGCAATTTCCCAAAAATAGCCACCTTGAATGATGCCGGCATTGTTGAATAATAGAATATCAATTTCAAAATCGATCTAACGAATATGGTCCAATGCTTCTTTGATTTGATTCCAATAAGATACATCAATTTTTATCGTTTTGACATTCCTTAAACGACTAAATTCCTTAGTTGTACAGGTCAAGGATTCTTCATTAATATCCCAAATCATTAACTCCTTTGCTCCTTTTTTCAGGACAATTTCTCCCATCAGCTTTCCTATGCCAGATGCACTCCTGTTATCAAGATGTTTTTACCTTTTATTTTGATCATTTTTAAACGTTTTTTAATGATTCGACAATTCAAAGTACTCAAATGGGAATCTTTAATTCAGGACGTTAATTCAATAAAATTTACAAAACTTTATTGGTTTTTTGATGGAATGACTAAAAAAAAATACCTTAAGCCCTTAAGATGGAAGCGCCAATAGAAAACCTTATCCAAGAAATAAAATCCTGCCGTATTTGTGAAGCTTACTTGCCTTTAGGCCCTAAGCCAGTATTTACAGCAGGTGAGAAAAGCAAGATATTAGTTGTTGGTCAGGCTCCTGGTACCAAAGTGCATGCTACAGGGATACCCTGGAATGATCTGAGCGGAAAGGAACTGCGTAGGTGGCTGGGAGTTGACCGTGAATTATTTTACAATACCGAGATCTTTTCAATTGTCCCCATGGGTTTTTGTTATCCGGGTAGGGGAAAAGGAGGGGATCTTCCCCCAAGACCTGAATGCGCACCGACCTGGCATGCATCTTTATTAGGTCATATGCCTCAAATTGAATTGACACTTTTGATAGGTCAATATGCGCATGCCTATTATCTGGGTAAAAATAGAAAAAGAACTTTGACCCAAACAGTTCATTGTTTTGAAGAATACCTTCCAAAATTTTTCCCATTGGTACACCCTTCACCTAGGAATAAGTTCTGGCACAAAAGGAATCCTTGGTTCGAAGACAGAGTTTTGCCTGTTTTAAGGGCTAAGGTAAGGGAGGTATTGGACGGAAGGTAGCTATAAAAAAGTAGAAGCGAGAGACTCGAATTTTGGATTTGGGAGGGTGGATTTTGAAAATAATGAAAATGATGAAATAAGAATGAAGTATGAAAAAACAGAACATAAGTGATCTAAAAACGAACTGAGTACCTGGAGGAAAGGCAGGATTAAACCATTTAAACTTTGTCAAGTAATTTCAGGGCGTGACATTTGAATTTCAGAAGGTGGAGAAAATGAGGAGGAATGTGTTGCGATTTATTATTTGGAAACTTTTCCACTTTGGGGCATCTTTACTCTTCAACATAACAATCTTTATTTCAGATTATGACCAATAATGACATCCTGCGCAGCCTGAGATACACTTTTGATTTCAGTGATGATAAAATGATAACACTCTTTGGTTTGGGGGGGAAGGTTGTTACTAGGTCTGAAGTAAGCGATTGGCTGAAAAGAGAAGAAGACCTTGATTTTAAAGGTATTTATGATAAAGATTTGGCCCATTTTCTAAATGGTCTGATCATTTTCAGAAGAGGAAGGAGGGAAGGTGATCAACCTGTAGCTGAAAAAACCCTTTCCAACAATATGATTTTGCGTAAACTGAAAATAGCTTTGGATATGAAGGATGAAGAAATTCTTGAAGTCCTTCGCACTATGAATATCCAAATTAGTAAACATGAATTGAGTGCATTTTTCCGTAAACCTACCCAAAGTCAGTACCGTCTTCTCAAAGACCAGATCCTAAGAAATTTCCTGCGAGGACTTCAGATAAAATTTAGACCAGAGTGATATTTTAAAGAACATCCCTTGTAGAACATCCTGTTTTTTAAAATTGATTTAATTCTTTTTTAGGATAGGTAGAGGATTACTTATCTAATTAAAGAAGAAAGGATATATTCTAACCTGATTAATTGAAATTTGAATCACTTTGGATTCACCAATGGTTATTTATCTCTAGAAGTTCGATTCAAACCACTTTTTAATTTTTTAAGATGAAGAATTTATGCTGAAAATTTTTCAAATTAGCCCAATGCACCCCTTACTCCAATCTTATTTTCAGGAACGGACTTCCATCAGTATGGAAGAACTAGATTCCATTTCACCATATTTTATGGAGAAAAATTGTAAAAAAAATGAGTATTTATTGAGGGAAGGAGAGGTATGTAAATACAATTACTTTGTGGTTTCAGGTTGCCTGAGACTTTTTTCAGTCAATAAACAGGGAATAGAAAATACACGATATTTTGCATTTGAAGGAAAATTTGGGACTTCATTCACAAGCCTGATTACCAAAGAACCTTCTTTTGAATATATACAATGCCTCGAGAATTCCAAAGTCCTTTATATCCAAAGAGATGATTTTTATTTTTTGGTAGAGACAGTACCTGCTGTTAACAAGATCTATAGAAACATTATGGAATCGGCCTATATTACCACGCAGAAAAGAATTTATGACTTGCAGGGATCCGACAGCCTGGATAGAATCAATTGGTTATTAAAAAATTACCCTCAAATATTAAACAGGCTTTCTAACAAGATAGTGGCAAGTTATTTAGGAATTACCCCCTATACTTTAAGCAGACTTAAAGCTAGGCTCAAATAAGTGATTCATTGACTTAAGGCAATATTTTTTCCTTTTTAATTTCTGAGTTTTGCATGGTAATAACCTGCAAAAACTATGGAAATCCTGACTAAAATAAATTTTGGTTGTAGAATTACGCTACTTTTTACAATGATTTGTATTGGGGCGGTTCAAATTACCCTAGCACAGGAGTCCCGTCCTGTAGTTCCTACACCTGTTGAGTTTATGGCTGGCCATGAACGACTATATTTTCAGATGGTGGTCAAGAAAAAATTTTCACCTGAAAGTAAATTCGGTTTTTTGAGTGTTTCTGCATTATCTGCAAGCTATGATAATGAAATGGATGAGTTGGATATTGCTGTACCCATACTATTCAATTACAATTTTTACAAGGATTTTAGTTTTGTTTCAGGATTATCTGTTAATAATGCAGTTGGAATTTCTCCTGTTGTAGGTGCACAACATTCCTATTCCAATAAGGAATGGGTAGCTGTATCCATCCTCAACTATTTTCTCAATGGTACCAATAAAGTAGAATTTTTCGGTATTTATGAATACAAACCCCAACTTGGACCCAAATTAAATTTATACACCAGATTGCAGCTTTTATATATTTATGGGCTTAATGCTGATCAACATACAAGAAGTTACCTCCAACTCAGAGTCGGGTTGAAACAAAATGCTTTAAGTTATGGAATTGGGGCCAATTTAGATCAATACGGACCTGAAAAACAATTCAAACCCAATTATGGTATATTTGTTGGCTGGGCTTTTTAAAACTGACCAAAATCATATTTTTGAATAAGGGTTTCATTCTTTTTTCTTACAATTAGCGGATAACTTTGTCCACTTAGGAAAGATATTAAAATATCCTGTTTTTAAAGATTGAAATTAGAATGATAGATTTACCCCACCATATCCATATCCCGGTCATGGGATTAGGTTTCACCGTTGATTCACCATTAAAAGTAGCGAAGTTTGGAATTTCATCCGTAGTTTCCATTATGGATGACCACCTTTTGGAGGACATGAGGAGGTTATATAGCCGTAAACTTTCCATCCCTTATCAATTCATTGATTTAAAAGCAGAGGATTATCGTGCTAAACGGATTACCGCATACCTGAACCTTCTCCATAAGGTAGTTCAAAAGCAAGTTGAAGACCTCAAGGCTGAGGAATTTGGTGAAGGAGGGAATATTGACCGATATTTCGAACTATTGCCATTCTCCCACCCTTTGAGTTCTTTATACCGGGAAATGTTGCATGCAGAAGGGGAGGTAAAAGTTAAACTACAGGGGGCTTTAAGAAAAGCCATTGTCCCTGGAAAAATTGATGTCAATATCATGACCAAAGTGGACAAGATCAATTTTGACAAAGAAGGAAATGAACTCCCCAGGGAATATTCAGATGCCCTTTCCTCATTGAGAGGGTTTGCAGTCAGTGAGGTAGAAGGATCTGTGGTATTTTCTGCAGGAATGAATCCAGCATTGTTCAGTTATACGGAACAGTTTGCTGATTTTTTTCCCGATGAAAACGGAAAAATCAAAAAAGGAATCATTCTAAAAGTTTCCGATTACCGCTCCGCTCTCATTCAGGGAAGGTTTTTGGCCAAAAAAGGACTTTGGGTATCTGAGTTCAGAATTGAATCCGGATTAAACTGTGGAGGACACGCTTTTGCAACAGAGGGTTTGCTTATTGGACCTATATTGGAGGAATTCAAACATAACAGAGAAACATTAAAACAAACGCTTTGGACAAGCTGTCAACAAGCCCTGCAGGAAAAGGGAGCACATCTTTTACCAGGGGACCTGAAGACTAAAATTACATATCAGGGCGGTATTGGTAATGCCGATGAAAACCGTTTCCTTATGGAATATTATGAACTTGATGGTACCGGTTGGGGAAGCCCTTTTCTGTTAGTTCCTGAAGCCACCAGTGTGGATGATGACACCTTACAAAGATTGATCAATGCGAGGAAATCAGATTTCTATCTGAGTCAAGCTTCTCCACTTGGAATCCCATTTAATAACCTACGGACCAGTAGTGGAGAGGAACAAAGAAAGTCTAGGATTGCCAAAAACAGGCCAGGGAGTCCCTGTTATAAAAAATTCCTGGCATTTAGTACCGATTTTTCCACAAAGCCGATTTGCACCGCATCCAGGGAATACCAGCATCTAAAAATAAAACAATTTCAAGCAGGAGAAACCAATGAAAAGGATCTGGATCTGGTGCTTGAAAAAGATTGCCTTTGCGAAGGTTTAAGTGCCCCGGCGATATTGAAATCGGGAGAAACTCCAAAGAGGAATTTGAGGGCAGTGACCATCTGCCCGGGGCCAAATCTGGCATATTTCAAGGGGATATTCAGTCTCAAGGAAATGATGGATCATATTTATGGCAAAATTAATTTAAACCTTGACCCGGAAAGACCACATGTTTTTGTCAAGGAGTTACAGTTGTACGTTCAACATCTTAAATCAGAAATTGAAAAATCCTTTCCTGAAAAAACAGCCAAATTTGATTCCTATGTGGAAAGATTTAAAAACAATCTGAATGAGGGGATTCAATATTACAACCAATTGGCTGAAAACTTTGCAAATGATACGGAAGAAATCCTCTTAAAATTCAAAAGCCAGCTACAGGAAATCAATGAAGAAATTAATGGTTTGGTGCCTAAGCTCTCTTCTTAAATGAAGGATGGAATAGAGGGATTTTGGTTTTTTTATATTGAAAAAAATTAAAATAAGGGCAAAAATAATAAAGGATATATTTGTCCGATAATAAATTAATCCTATATTTGAAGTAGAAATCAGAGGGAATTGTAAAGTTCCCTTTCTTTTCAAAATAATAAAAGATAAAAAACCCCTTTATTAAATTCTTTTCGAATAATGAGAATTTTTAAAGGATTCAAATTTAAATCGGGGAGAAGTAAACTATAAAAAACGAGTTATGAAAGTCCTTCAGCCTATCTATCTCTTTCCATTAGTTATAGCTTCTTTGATTCTTGGAATTGCAGGAGGATGGATAAGGTTGGGTTATTTGGAATATAATGTTACAGGTTCAGCTGCCAATCATGGCCTACTCATGGTAGGAGGTTTTTTGGGGACCTTGATTTCTCTGGAGCGCGCCATGGTCATGAAGCATAAGGCCTGGTTATTGGTTCCTATGTTAAGCGGCATGTCCATCCCTGTTCTTTTATTTTTAGGAAAACCTGTTTTGGGAAATGGTTTGTTATTTTCAGCGAGTGTAGGTTTGATCGCTATCATGTATTTGCAATCAGTCCGACACCAGGAAATTTACCAATTTATCATGAGTGTAGGAGCCATATCTTGGATGTTGGGTAATTTTATGATTTTATATACGGATTTTATAGCCTCTGCAGTTCCTTGGTGGGTTGGCTTTATTTTGTTTACTATAGTTGGAGAGCGATTGGAGTTAAGTAAATTTTTGCCAACCCCAAAAATTGCAAAAAATGCACTGATTTGGCTTTTGGCTTTGTTTTTTTTGGGAATGTGGACTCCGTTTCACGGAATTGGAAATTGGTTGATGGGTACATCTGTCATTTTTATTTCCTTTTGGTTGCTTCACTATGATATGGCCAAAATAGCCTCAAAAAAGGAAAATCAATTTAAATATATAGGGATAGGTCTTAGAGTGGGGTATGTATGGCTTACCTTACATGGAATAATTTTATGTTTTATGGAGAATCATCCTCTATATTATGATCTATTTGTGCATACATTTTTCCTTGGATTTACCTTTTCCATGATTTGGGCCCATGCACCCATTATATTGCCGATGGTTTTAAATATCAAGCATAACCCATATCACCCCATACTTTGGATAGGTTGGGCAGTTTTCCAAATAAGTCTATTGGGTAGGGTACTGAGCAGTATAGTATTTAATCCCGATTTGAGGTTATGGTTTGGAGTCATTAATGGTTGGACAATTCTCCTCATGTTTGGTTTGATGGTGATCATCATAATTCATAAAATCAAAAGGGATTATTCCCTAAAAAGAAAATCTTCCGTTCAGGAATTTGTGTGAACTAAGTCACAAAGAAACATAAGGAAATTATAATATTTGCCGCTGGTTTATGCCTAAATGGATCCTAAATATCACCCTTTCTATGATCATCCTTTTGAATGGAATGAGTTATTCTCTTATTCAATTGGATTTTAGCATACACAGGGAGCGGATAGCGGAGCTTTTTTGTGTGAATCAGGAAAAACCAGAACTCTCCTGTAATGGGCAATGTGAATTAAACCGAAGGTTGAATAATGCCCAAGATCAAGAGGAGAATAAAAAGACTTTTGTTCAGGAAGAAATATCACTGGTATATATACTTCCGGAAAAATCAAATTCACCTTTAAGGATTTGGTTTCAGTTTCATCCTAAGTTTGGGGTTATGGATGAATTGGATTTTATATTCATTAATTCTTCCGAATTTTTTCATCCTCCCTGTATTTAATTCTTTCCTGTTTCCAATGTATTGATTTCCAATTAGAAATGCATGTACCGATTTTCCTTGGATTGAACCACATTGACATTTTTAAACAAATGACTTCTGCTGCCGGGAGTCCAGAGGGATTCTACATCCCAATCCAATAAAAATTAAAGCATATCAATTATGAAAATCAAAACTGATTACCTGAAAAATATTGGTTTGGTAATGCTCTTGTCTGTTTTGACTTTGAACGTTACCCTTGCCCAAAATGGCCGTTCCTTTCAGATTTTAGATCAGGCTACCAAAGATCCCATTATTGGTCTAATGTACCATTATGCAGAGCAAAAGGGTGTCTCGGATGACAATGGTTACTTATATCTTACCTATATATCCGGTGAGTCCTTACATCTCAGCCATATCAATTATGGAAAATGGGTCATTGATGAAAAAGAATTACTTGAGGTATTTGAAAAAGGAAAACTTTTCAGAAGAGAAAGCATTGTTAATTTACAGCCTGTTTCAGTTATTTCCCTTAAAATAACAGAGGACAAAGACCAAAAAATCCATATATCAGAGCAGGAGAGACTCCACCATGATGCCGGTGCCATATTGAATCTCAATCCAGTGGTGGCATCCATCCGAAAAAGCGGTGCTTTCGCCTTCGATCCGGTTATGAGGGGTTTTAAATATGAGCAGCTCAATATCGTCATTGACGGCCTTCAGTCAGCCAATGCAGCATGCCCGAACCGAATGGATCCTCCCACTTCTCAAATCGCACTTAACCGGATTAAACAAATTGAAATCCTCAAAGGTCCCCATGCACTACGATATGGAATCGGTTTGGGAGGAACCATCAATTTTTTACAGGAAGACCCGAGATTTTCAATAGAAAGAGGATTTTATGGCAGATATTCTACCATGTATGAATCCAATGGAAAGGTATTTAGAAATGAGGGCAGGATAGGGTTTACCGGAGAAAACCATGATATTGGAATAATGGGATCCTATTCAACCGGCTCCGATTATGTGGACGGTAATGGGAATATAGTTCCTGCAAATTTCAAGAGGGGTACCTTAGGTATGTATGGGGATTTCCATATTTCAAATTCAGACTTATTGCAGATTACCGTTAACAGAAATTTTGCAAGAGATGTGGATTTCCCTACTCTGGCAATGGATTTGCGATCTGATGATACTTGGATGGGATCTGTCCGCCATACAAGAAGTTTTCAAGGACGTTCTCTGCAAAGTTGGACTACTTCTGGTTATTTTACCCTCGTGGATCATTTAATGGATAATGGATTAAAAGCGCTTAATCCGCGGATGATGAATGCCCGGACACCAGCTAATACCCAAAATTTGGGAGCAAGAACTGAAGGTTTCTGGCATTATGGAAAGTCCAAATTGTATGCAGGTCTGGATTTTAAGACTGAAGCTGCACAGGGAATTAGAGAAAGAGAGTTTTTGATGGGACCAAATGCAGGAAAAACTTTTTATGACAATGCCTGGCAGGACTCAAGAATCAATAAAACAGGTGCCTTTACCTCTTATCATGTGCCTGTAGGTCCTTATTTGTTCAGTTTGGCAGGAAGGTTGGAAATCAACCATGCCATTGCGCATGATCCAGCTGAAGAATTTTCTAATGTTAATACAGGGAATGAAATAACCCAGTTAAATCCGGGGATATCTGCTGGTCTAAAACGTAATTTGGGTGAGGATTTCAGCGTGGGATTTTGGCTGGCCAGGGTAAGTAGAAGCGGAAGTATTACGGAACGTTATATCAATTATTTCCCTGTTGGGGTTGATCCATATGAAATGTTGGGAAATCCTGATTTGAATCCAGAAACAAATAATCAGATGGATTTGGTCTTGAGCTATAACAGGTCCAAAATTTCAGTAGAGCTAAATTTATTTGCAGCTTACCTTACCAATAACATCACAGCTGAAAAAACAGAACTTACTCCAAGATTGCCAACTAGTCCGGGTGTAAGACAGTTTGTAAATATTGATCAAGCGTTAAAAACAGGTTTCGAAACTTCCTTCAATCACTTAATAGGATATGGCTTCCGACAACAGTTGATGTTTGCTTATACTTATGGCCAAAATCTGGTACTTTCCGAGGCATTACCGGAAATTGCACCTTTTGACTTAAGATATGCGATAATTGGCAGTCATTTCAATAACAGATTGAATACTGCAATAAGATTAAGACATGTATCGGCCCAGAACAGGATTTCTGAAAGCTTTGGAGAAACGGTCAGCCAAAAATTCACCTTGATTGATATAGATGCCAGTTATGATATTACTTCATTTATGGCCGCAAAAGTCGGCGTACAGAACCTATTTGACCAAGCTTATTATGAACATTTAAATAGGCCAATTGGCATCAATAGGGTGCCAATGTATGCACCAGGGAGAAACTTCTTTTTTATGCTCAATTTTAAGTTTTGATCTTTCATGAAGAATTAAAAAAAACCGATTCAGAGATTGAGCCGGTTTTTTTAATTTTTAAAAATTCCATTTAAAAGCTGCTGCTATTTGGGATCCCGCCTGGGCAAAAATAGAATCTGAAGCTCCGATAAAAAACTGGCCAATAAGCAAAACATCGATATGTTTGATCAAATCCCCTCTGAGGCTTGGACTGATGAAAACGGTGTTTTCGCTGGGATAATAAAAACTTGCGAGACTTACATTTAAGATGGGGTTGATGGGGTAGGAGCCTTGCAGGAAAATCGAGTGGTCTGTAAATGAAAGGTTATCCGCCTGCAAGGGAATGTTCAAAAGCAGTGGATTTTGTTCCACACCTTCTCTCTGTTGGTTATAAAGATACTCCAGTACTAAAAATGTTCCGTTAGGAAGCATATGGTCAAAGGAAATAGCCGTGACAATATTGGATTTTTCTCTTCCCTCCATAGGATTTAAGTCAGTAAAATAGCTGATTTCTCCCTTGAATCCGGTTTCCTTGATACTCCCAGCCCATCCCAAACCTCCGGTCCATCTATCCTGAAAATATCCGGAAATAAACTGTATATCATACCCTTTTTGGTTAAATGAATATAAAAATGCTGCGACCGTTTCCTCTTTGGTTTTCCCCGGTGCTACGGCAAATTCCAGCCTTTTCATTTCTCCTAAAAAATACTCAAAGCGGACCGCATCTGTTCCTGGTCTCTCTTCATAATCAAAATCGAAGAAGGAATAGGTGTTGAATAGATCATTTGGGTTGGAAACCAGGTTGATGCCCCAATTGATCCTTTGTCTTCCGAATCTTACCTGCCACTTTTCTGATTTGTATTCTGCATAAATCCTGTCAATGACACTATGCAAAATATAATTATCACCACTCCACAGTACCTTGGTTAAATCCCAATAACCAAAATCTTCCTCCAAGAAATCTTTGAAATTGGGGAATTGCTTCAATATATTTCCATAAAAAAACCTCGTCCTCAAGCTTGCATTGGCCGTCCATTTACTGCTTAAATTTGCTTTGAAGTTTAACCTGTTATGTAGTAATTGATCGAAACTTGGTTTTTCCAACAGATCACTGGTTCTAATAGAAGGAAGGTATTTAATATACCCGTTAAGGTGAAGCTGGGGAAATTTTTCTTTTCCGATTTCGGGAATAGTATCCTGAAAACCGTCAATTAAGTCAGTTTTTCTATTTTCGTTTAAATCGGAATTCGTTTTATTATTGTTTGATGGGGCCAGGTTAGATTTTAAGGAATCCTGCATTCCCAAAAGGGGAATGCTAACCCAAAACAAGGCGAGAGAAAAGTAAAAAATAAGGATGCTTTTCTGGGGGAATTTAACCCTCTTTTTTAAGGTCTTCATACAGTGCACCGTCTACAAGAGTGACAACCCTCCTTGCTCTTTCAATAACCCTTTGGTCATGGGTGCTGAAAATAAAGGTCATACTTTCATCTTTATTCAACCTGGCCATGATATCCAATAAATTCATGGCCGACTTGGTGTCAAGGTTGGCGGTTGGTTCATCCGCCAACACATATTTTGGTCTTGAAGCCAAAGCCCTGGCTACGGCTACTCTTTGTTGTTGTCCCCCGGAAAGTTCTGAAGGACGGCTGTTTAATTTATCGGACAATCCTACTTCCTCCAGTACATGAATGGCCCTTTTTCTGATCTCATCCTTATCCCTGTTCTGTAGTTCCATGATAAGGCTCACATTTTCAAGAGCAGTCAAGACAGGGATCAGGTTGTAAGATTGAAAAACAAAACCGATGTGGTGTAACCTGAAATCGATGATCTGATTTTTCTTTAAGGTGGAAATATCTGTTCCATCAACCAGCACACTGCCTCTACTGGGAACATCCAGGCCACCTATCATATTCAACAAAGTTGTCTTTCCCGAACCTGAGGGTCCGACGATGGTAGTGAATTCGCCCACTTCGAAATCCAAAGTCAAATCCTTCAAGGCATATACCGGAATAGTGTCTTCGTTGTAAATTTTATAAAGGTTTTTGGTCTGAATGATAGGCATAGTAACAGGGTTATTTTCTAATGGCTTCGGCTGGATTTAATTGAACTGCCCTAAGGGCAGGAATAATTGCGGAAAGGATAGAAGTGGCAAATACCAATAACAGGGTAATGATGATATCTTCTGTTGCTAATTTCGGATAGGTGACTGCCTCATATCCAAATTCTGCCAGGGCATCTGCAAATCTGGAAAAATCCAGCCCCTTTGTTTCAAAGGCTTTTATCAGGAGGATTCCCAAACATATCCCAATAATTCCCCCAATGATAGCGATAAAGAGAGTCTCCATCATGATCATGGCAGCAATTTTGGCCTTTTGCATTCCTAATGCCATCAACATTCCCAATTCCTGAATCCTTTCAAAAACAGCCATTAACATGGTGTTTAAAATACCAAAAGCCAAACCCAAAAGGATAATAATCATGAATATATACATGATAAATCCTCCTTGTTCAACTAATATCCTTAATTCCGGCGAAAGGGTTTCCCAGCTTCTAACTTCTGAATTTGGTAATTTTAAATCCAGTTCCTTAGCTACTTCTGCTGCTTTGGTATGATCAGTAATTAAAATGGCCACTTGATGGAAGGCATCCTTGTTGCCCAGTAATTGTTGGAGATCTTCCCTTTTTACCATTACATTGACATCATCAAAGTTGGAATTAGAGGTTCTGAATAGTCCACTGACCCTAAATGCAGCTGATGTTATATTCCCTTCAAGATCCTGAAAGGTCAATACCAATCTTCCCCCAATTTTAACCCGGAGCTTTTTTGCAAGTCTTTGAGAAATTACCACAGGGTTTTTAATGCTGTCAGCGAGGTAGGTTCCATCAGTGATATTTTCAGGAAATCTGCTTATTCTAGATTCTTCTTTTTTATCCAGACCCAAAATTTTAACTCCTGAAGAATAGTAGCCGGAAGCAATCATTCCATGGCTGATGGTCCTAAAAGCATAGCCTTTAAGGGTGGAAATCGTATCCAAACTTGGTTTAATCAGTGTTAAGTCTTGGATAATCAATGAATTTTCCTGTTCACTTAGATACTTATTTTGGTGTATCTGTATATGGGCCAATTGATTTTGAACCAAGCCCTCAAAGCGTTGCATAATCATTCCTTCCATTAAGCCAAACATGATTAGACCTGCTGCGATGCCCAAAGTGATAGCCAACATCAGGGCCAGACTTCGGGTTTTGTTCCGCCAAACATTTTTCCATGATAATAAAAGTAGCGTCTTCATCTTCTCAGGTTTTTTAGGATCTGAAAAGTAAAACTGCTCCAAACTGGATAGGCTGTAATAATGAGGGACAAGATAAGCATGACAATCCCTTGCATTAAAAAAATGGAAGGAGCCAATGAAAATGGCAAGAAAGGCTCCATGCCATATTCTTTGACAAGATCAGAAAGCCCACCTTTTAAAGGAATGGGGTTGAAGTAGAAATAAAGTAAGACGGGGAACCCTATGAACAGTCCAGCAAATACTCCTAAAAAGCTGATAATTATCGTTTCGAAAAAACACTGAAGGGCAAGAATATGCCTTTTCATGCCTAAACTGACCAATATGGCAAATTCCTTTTGTCTCTCCAGCGTCATGGTAAGGATGGTTCCAAAAATACCAAAAGCAATGACAACATAAAGGATAAACTGCATCACCCAACCTGAAACCGTATCAAATGCCAAAGCCTTTACCAAATCAGGTTGAAGTTCTTCCCAATGTAGGATTGTCAATCCGGTTCCCTCAAGGTATTTTTCAAAATTCCTTTTAATTTCTTTGGACACTTTATCATTTTCGGCCATAATTAACCAATTACTTCTATTTTGTTCCAGTGAGAATAACCAGGCAGCCTCTTCCACATGCATATATATCATTTGGTTATCAATGAATTCCATAGGATGGGAGACCAAACCCATTACGGGATATTTTGCAGCTGCCTGCATGCCCTGAAACCCTTGGCCTATGATGACCAAAGTGTCTTTCAGGCTCAAGGACAGTCGTTTTGCCAGACCAGTTCCAATAAAAACTCCTTTATCTTCCAAACTTGATGGGTTTCCTTCACTGACAAATTTCAAAAATCCATTCATTTTATTTTCCAGTTCAGGAATAATTCCGGTGACCATGGCACCACGTGTATCCATTTCCCCTGCGGCCAAGACAAATGACTCTATTCTGGGAATGGCATAGGCATCTTCTCCTAATGAATTATATAATTTTTGCTGTAAATCATCAGAAAGGTCAAAACTGAAGTCCAAAGAAGGGGTCTCCTGATAGGCTGTATCCTGGATCTGAAGGTAGCCGGTCCCGAACCTTAAGGTGTTAGCTATCATTTGTCCGTGAGAACCGTCATTCATAGATTCCATTACCAAGGCAAGCACTACGGCAAACATAACCGACGCTGCGGTAATAAAAGTCCTTCTTTTATTTCTCCAAAGGTTTCGCCAAGCCAACTTAAAAACCAAAGAAATATTCATTACTTCAGATCTTTCATACTTTGAACGGTAAAGAAATTATCTTCCAGTGGTCTGTTAAAAAGCACAATGTTATACTTCAAAATTGTTTTTTGACCTGGTTTGTCTGCAGGCACCATTTCCAACAGTGTGGGGATTTCCCTGTCGTCCATTTTTTTAATTTCGGAGGCCTTGATGGTGCTTACCAAGGAACCGTATTCGTCATAATTTTCAACTTTCAATTCGACAAATGAATCTTTGGTTATCCAGACCAATATCTTACCAAAAACCACAGCCGCTTCCGGTTTGGGAATCATTTGAATTAAGTAACAATCAAAGTCATTGAATTTTTCAGTTCTGAGAATACTATGTTCATAATCATCAATCACTGAACTTTCTTTTACTAAGTCGTCATTTGTAAAATCAGAACCCATCCAGGATTGTGACATCATGGACGGTGGTAATTTTATTGTACGCTCGATTGTCGGAACCCAATTCCAGATTTCTTTTTGCCTTTTGAGGAATGAGGTTCCTTTATCCCTTGCAGGTGATGTGATAAGAATCATTGAATAATCCTTTCCCTTACCCCAGCTTTTGATACCAATGGTACGGGTAAACCTTGGTCTTACTATTTCCATTTCCATATCCACCTGAATGGTTTCCCCTCTCATTTTTTTGTCCATTTTTTCAACAATTTCTTTTGCTGACTGGGAATATGCAGATAGGGTATAAAAAATGAAAAGAAATGTGAAATGGATAAGAAAAAAGGTTTTCATTTTTTGAATAAATATTTTTTATAGAGCAGGAACTATATAACAGAAATATACCAAATTGTTAATTAAAATTAATCATTCTGTTATAAAGTAATATTAAAAGATTGGGTATTTGTTCCATATTGAACATAAAAGCAATTCTCGATGGAATGGGATTATTCGAACCAATTTTTTTGGAACAATTAATCCGGCTATCAGCAAGTTTGGCTAATAAGATTTCAAAAATCTTTCTTTTTGAATATTCTCATGGCCATGCCCATAGGCCATACCATCCAAATGAGCATCATGAAAGAGGATAGAAGGATTCCTTTTGCGGATCCGAAAAACTGTTGAAAAAATGCTCCGGTATAACCCATTAAAGCTGAAATATCTAACTGCATCAACATGATGACCCTGCCGAGGTCCACAGGGTTCAGAAAAACAAGACCTAGGGTGGTTTTTTCCAAGGGGTAATCCGCCAGACTATATATCAGGTAAAGGACAAATCCATCATAAACAAGGGAAAAATAAATCCAGAAAGAAAGGCTGATCCCGATAGCTTTGGCTTTATCTCTGGTCAATACAGAAGCCAAAAATGCCAATCCGGCAAAGATGATGCTTAAACTGATTCCTATGCCCAACAAAGTTAGCACAGTCATATCAGCACCCCAAAGGATCATTGGCGCCCCAAAACCAATGATAATGGCCATACTTAAGACAAACATGACTGCTAAAATCTGGCTTAAAAATACATCTCTTCTTTTAACAGGCTGGGCAAGCATAAGCTCAGTAAATTCCAGATTATTGAAAAAATGGGTGGTGGCGAAGATGGCAGAAATGAGGGGGACGATCATCAACATGATATTCAATAAACTCAGAGAGACCTTACTCATATCTTCAGAAACCTGGTAAATGGAAACTGCCACCAAAATCATAAACAGGGTATAAAGCAGGGCAAACCTTGACTTCACAATATCATACAGGGAATATTTTAATAGCTTAAGCATGGGTCAATACCGATTTATTAGTGTTTTTTTTTAAACTCCACTCCATCAATTTGGCGATGGCGGTCGAGAAATTGCTTTCTCCTGTAATTTCTTTCAAGCTTGAAATGGTATCATTGAAAAAGATCTCCCCTTCATGAATATAAAGGGCATGATCCGTCAGTTCTTCCAATTCACTGAGGATATGTGAGGTTATAAGTATTAATTTACCTGCATCCCGTTCTTTTTTGATTTTATTTTTCAAAATCTCTGTTGCCATGGGGTCAAGACCCGCAGTAGGTTCATCCAAAATCAAAATTTTTGCTCTAAACATAAAAGCCAAGGATGCGCTGACCTTTTGCCGGGTACCGCCGCTGAGGGTATGCATGGGTTTGTCAAGCATTTTATCCAGTCCAAAAGCCTCAATCAATTCCAGATCATAATTTTTGACCTCTGGGCGCATATCCTGCATCATGGAGAATAGCTGACCTATTTTGATATTATCAGGGTACCTGCCGATCTGGGGCATATAACCTATATTTGAACGGTAGGAAAAACGGCCTTTGATGGATTGTCCCTGGACATATACCTCACCGGAATTTGGGATCACCATTCCTAAAATGATCTTAATCAAGGTGGTTTTTCCAGAACCATTTGGTCCCATCAGCGCATAGCTTTTACCTGACTCAAATTCCAGGTTGAAGTCTTTCAATACCTCCAATTTGCCGAACTTTTTATGAATTTGCCGTACTGAAATCATAGGGTTTCATTTTAGGGGTGTTGTCAATCATATTTTCAGGAGTTATGGAAGGAATGACTTTTTCCATCCTGTCCAAAAGGGTGACCAGGAAACTTCTCCATAGAATAACTGCGGAAGGAATCTTCTCCACTATCACACTGAAGAGATTGATGGGACGGTAGGGTATATCTCCTGTTTTGTCTTTATTCAGGTCATAGCCTTCATATTTATCCCAATAATTGCTTTGAAGTGTATTCAACACCAAACTCCCATTGGTGCTGATATCAAATGTATTGGCAAAGAAGTTATTGGCTTCAAATGTATTTTGGTCACAGCTTGCCATGAGTTTCAAAGCCCATCCATTGGTAGTAAAAGTGTTGTTCTTGAACAGTGTTCTACTGCTTCCTTCCATATAAATTCCAATGGTGTTTTTTCGAAAAATATTACCGATCACTTCACTGTCAGTGATATCTTTTAGTAAGATTCCATAGGCGCTTGCCCCTTCATTTTCCTCGAAAATATTTTCTTTCATCAAGACATTTTTGGTATACATGACCGCTACGCCAGCTCCATTGTGCTTAAATGTATTTTGGATATAACTGTTGTCGTGGGAGAACATAAAATGAAGGCCATACCTTTTATTCCCCTCGATGAGGTTCTTTTGGCTAATGGTATTGGTTACAAATTCGAGGTAAATCCCGTCTCTGTGCCCTTTTACAAAATTATTTTCGATCATGGAATCCTTACATTTCCATAAATGGATCCCATTTCCGGTCTGATATTCTCTTTCGGCTTCTGATACCAATCGGTTGTTTCGGATGATCAAATTGGAAGAATTGGAGAAATGAAGTCCAAAAAATGTATTGTCTAAAATTAAATCTTCCACGGTACAGTTTTTGGAATCAAAAAATTTGATACCTGCTGAATCATCCATATTGGATTTACCGGTATTGATGATCTTAAGCCCTTTGAAGTGTATGTTTTCTCCGGCTATCAGAAAGATATTACCCTGATCCTGACCATCTACTATTGGATAAGATTCTCCCAGTATTGTTAAAGATTTTCTAATGACAATATCATGCTCTTGATAGGTCCCGGAAGCCAACAAAATAGTGTCTCCATCAAAAGCCTTATCCACGGCGGCCTGAATGGATTTCCCAGGCGTCAACCGGATGGTTTTGGCATTGATTGAAAAAGTTAAAAAAAACAATAGAATTAAGCTTATATTAATTTTCATAGTCTTTAGTAAATAATTGAACTATAAACTTCCAAGGATCAATAGAATAAATTACTATTTAGAGAAAGGTACCAAGAACCAAGTACTATGTACCAAGTACAACTTTTAATCCTTTCTTCCAATTCCATCATCCCACATACCACACCCCACATACCACATCCCACCTCATTTAAACTGTGTCACCAATTCACCCCAGGCAAGATAAACCCCTCCATGTTTAGATTTATATGATTTTAAGGTCTCATAGTCAGAAAATGCTACAATACTACTTGCCATGGGGGTTTTGAATTGATCGGATTTCAGATAAAATGAAATCGTTGCATCGGAAAGCATTTCAGGTTTATCATAATCAATAATAAGGATATGTTTGAATTCCTGATCTTTTCCTTCATCGGATTCAATGAAAGACATCAAACAGTTGACATCATCAAAAATAAAGACCTTACCTTTTTGGGTGACCACTTCGGCTCCATATTTAGGATCCATCAATTTCATTTTGCAGTGGTAGCAGACATCCTCCCCAAATTTAATCGGTCTGGGGTCTGCACTGCATCCAAATAGAAACCCTATGATGATAATATAGATTAGCTGTGATTTCATAGTTTATTGAATTTTATTATTCTTTAATATCTAAACATTCCTCATTCCAACTCTTTATTCTCAATTCTCCAATCCTCACTCTTCACTATTCAATCCTCACTTTTTATTCCTCGCTCTTCATTCATAATTCTTCATTCTTCACTCTTCATTCTCCATTCTCCACTCTCCACTCCTTATTCTTCACTTTTTCCTCCACTCGATAACAGAGGCCAAACCTGCCAATATTGCGGATACACCCAAAATCCATCCTCCTATATCAGGGCCTGAATAAGCCAGAAAATTGAGTAATTCCTTATATCCTATCAATGGGGGCTGGTATGCCATTCCGGGGACTTTGATAGCCGCTGTAGGATCCAAGTTATGACCGTAATCGTAGCCCCATAAGTACATATCTACCAATACTCCTATGCCTAAAAGGGCGATCAATCCAAAGAAAGTGTAAACGGCCCATTTTTTTGCGATAATGGCTGTTAGGATTCCAAATGCTATGATGAAACCAAAAACGTAAATAAGGTAAGTGAATTCTGGAAACATCTCCACTCCTATATGTTTCATTCCAATGTAATGATTGACACCATTGATGATATCTACATCACCACTCAGTTTATCAATCCAGATCTTCATATTCAAACCTTCCGGATATTGGGGAGCCCAAAGGCTGATTTGCCAAAGAGGGGTAAAATAGGCTGAAATCATCAGCAAGGAGGCAATCAAAACCAGGATTCTATTTAAAATGCTAACTTTTTTCATTTTTTCTGTGAAATAACCGCCAGCATATGAGCTGGCGGTATTGGGTTTTAAAGCAACTATTCAGCTTCTCCGGTTGAATATTTTAATGGAATACTGCTTCCTGCAGGTGAAACTCTGATGTAACCTTGCATTTCCTGGTGCAAAGCAGAACAGAAATCTGTACAATAGAATGGGAATACACCGACTCTATCCGGTACCCATTTGAGGGTAGATGTTTCTCCAGGCATGACAAGCAATTCTGCAGTATTGGCTCCTTTGACTGCAAAACCATGAGGAACATCCCAATCCTGTTCCAGATTGGTCACATGGAAGTAAACTTCATCACCTACGCGGACACCTTCAATATTGTCAGGTCTGAAATTGGAACGTATAGTAGTCATGTACACATGAACCTTATTGCCTTCTCTTTCCACTCTGGCATTGGCTACACCCTTCAATGCCCTTGGGTGGTTGTTTTCTTCCAATTTGTAAAATTTCACCTGTTTGTCTTTGACTAAGCTGGCCGGAAAAGCCTCTGCATAGTGGGGCTCACCAATAGTTGGAAAGTCAAGCAACAACTGCATTTTTTCTCCCGAGATATCATAAAGTTGGGCAGAATGTGCCAGTTCAGGACCTGTAGGAAGATACCTGTCTTTGGTAATCTTGTTATAGGCCACCATATATTTTCCATGTGGATTACCTGTTGGTCCACCCGGAATCATCAAGTGACCCACAGAGTAATATGTCGGTACCCTGTCTATTACCTGAAGTGTTTCGATGTTCCATTTTACTACTTCTGAAGATACAAACATGGAAGTGTAGGCATTTCCTTTTCCATCAAACTCCGTATGTAAGGGGCCCAATCCTGGTTTTTGAACTTCTCCATGAAGCACTGATTCATATCTTAATACCGGCATTCCATCAATATTTCCCTCAAAATCCTGACTTTCGATAGCTGCAAGCATTTTTGTAAATGAGAATACCGGAATAATAGCGGCTAATTTACCACTACCGATGATGTATTCACCGGTTGGGTCAGTATCTGTTCCATGAGGGGATTTAGGACAAGGGATGAAATAAATGATGTCCTTTAGTTCCCTAGGATCTAGAGAAAGTACTCCTTCTTTGATGGTGGAAGTGGCCGTATGGGTCGATTCATCCCATACATTATGGGCATACTTGGCGGGCACCTTTTTGCCTTTTCCAGCCTGGATATATTCTTCTGCTTTTTTCCAATTGACAGCCATAATGAAATCCTTATCCTTTTGTGAAGCATTTACTTCTAAAAGGGTATGTGCCATTTCAGTATTATAGGTAGAGAAGAAAAACCAACCATGGGATTTTTTCTTTCCAGCTCTTGCCAAGTCAAAATTGAAAGGTGGGGCTTCCAACTGGAAGGCGATATCCATATGACCATGTTCTTTATCCACACTTATAAAAGAAATGGTACCCTTGAAATTGTCCTTATAAGTACTTATCGCAACATCACTGTTATCTCCAGTAGGTACGGAAAACCTTGTTCCTGCTACCACATATTCAGTATTTTCTGTAATGAAAGGAGAGGAGTGGTTACCTCCTGAATTTGGTATCTCAATGATCTCTACGGTTTTAAATGAAGTCAGATCTACCCTAGCTATCCTAGGCGTATTATTGGCATTACCAAATGCCCATCTTGCGTCATGTTCTGCATTGGTAGTGGAAATGGCAATGTGATGCAAATCATCCCAAGGAACAAATCCGTGGGAGGTATTCAACATGGGTTTTGATTCCTCAGAAAATCCATAGCCGTTTTCAGGGTGTACTGAGAAAACAGGCAATATTTTAAAAACCCTTCCTGATGGAAGACCCACCACTGACATTTGACCGTTGAACCCGCCGGAAATGATATTATAAAATTCGTCATGTTGTCCTGGCGGTACATATACTTTACTGGCTGCATCTCCCGAAATAGCCGTCTGTGCTCCTTTGGGTTTACATCCATAGGCAAGAGCCATAGCAACTGCGGCCCCTGCCAAAATCCATAATCTTGTTTTCATATTTATTGGGGTTTAAATTGGATTATTTTACAGCTGCATCACTGCTGCCGGTTTTTTCAAGGTCATTTTTTCTCATGAACTCCAGTATATCCCTGGAATCACCAATAGAAATATTCTGATTGGGCATACGGGTAAGACATTCTTCCAATAATGCCTGGGCAACAGGATCTTCTTCCAGCATAACATCCACGTTAGTGATCATATTCATGATCCATTCAGGGCGTCTTCTGTTGGTAATTCCTTGGAAACCAGGGCCAACAATACGTTTATCGTTGAGTTGATGACAAGCGGTACATTTCATGTCCACTATGGCCTTTCCCTTATTTGCCATAGTTTCATCTATTCCGGCGGATATATCTACGGTCTTGATTTCACCAATACCCTTAGGGTCTGCTGTTTTTTCTGTATTACTACTGGGTGGAGTATAAGTACCTTCGGATTCATTTCCTCCACCTCCGCAGCTGGCCAGGAGGAATACTCCCACTCCCCATGACAGGATTGTTGAACTTTTCATATGTTGATTGGATGTTTGATGTATTTGATTTGATTTATAAATTTTTGAAGTTTTAAAAGATTGATGGAAACAAGTCAATTGAATGATGACCAAGGCAATTGGAAATAAAAGAGAAGCGATAAAGACTATCAGGTAATAGTGTGGCATGAAACCAAACTCAGTCCAAAGCATTAAGCCTTGGGTGAAAATCAGTACTTCTGATGAAATGAATCCCAATACCAGAATGAACCAGGATTTTTTTGACCACTGATTCCTAGGAAGCCAACCCTGTAATTGCATCACAGCACCTAAATTGAGGGTAAGAGTTCCCAACATCACGAGGTGGATAAATCCTACTACAAATAGTCGGATAGTGATGGAAATGTGGGCTATTTCAGGTACAACAAGTAATGCCATTACCAAAGCTTTGGCAATTAGACTAAGTATACCCACATACAATAATCTTTCCTCCCAACCTGAAGGGAATTTCATTCCTGGGAAAATAGCCTGGATAATTGGTTTCATTATCCAGAAATAGGCTATTGATTGTAGGATGACGCCAATAGAATTTGTAGGTATAAGTAAAGAAATGGGAGTGCTCCAGGAAACGCTTAAAGCGTAGGTCATCAGCACAGAAAGGTGTAGGATCCATTCCTGATAGGGAAGGAGATGTATATTTTTACCTTTGTTGAAAAGGAAATGCATCAATATCCCAAAAACTGAATAGGTAAACCAGCCACTGAGTTGGAGGTGCAGAAACCACTGCACACTCATGTAGTATAATGGATGGTTTTTGCCCAGAATGGCTCCTACAGGTCCAATGGCCAATAAACCCAGGGTAGATAGTAGCATCCAATAAATACTGAACCTGACCATTCTTGCCCAGGAATGCTGTCCTTGTGATCTTAAATCCTTTAGAATTTGACCAGCAAAATAGTAACTGGAAAAAAGCTGAATGCTGCTGAAGAAAATGCTAATTGTTCCATATCCCTGAACAGGAAAACTGAACATCATACCTAATCCTGCCGCCACATTTAGGAAAAGCATCCATTTGTAGATTGAAATTCTTTTTGGGTCTATACAAAAATTGAAAACATAGTATCCCATTATCAACATATATCCCCATCCCAATAAAGCCAAGTGGGAATGTGCATGAAGCAAATGTTTGTATGTAAAAATTGGAACTTCCCCAACGAAGAAATACCGCATCAATACACCAAAGATGCTTGCCGCAAAAAAGAAGAAAAAAGCCCACTTCATCCAGGATTGGGATAATTTGATTATGGGATTCTTTCCCTTAAAATATGGCTTGATATGGGATGAAATATTGTCCATTGTTTTAAGGATTCATGGCTGAAAACATAGCTTTTGCTTTCGGAAAGAGGATGTTGTTTTCCAAGTGGATATGGGTGTGCAGGTCATTCTCAAACTCCTTGAGCATTGCAAATGCCACCCGGTATGTCTGGCATCCGTCAACAGGAGGTGTGTATTCCTGGCTGAGTTCTGAGATAATGCGGAATCTTTCCCCTTCCGTATCATGTTCCTCTTCCATCATAGCGATCGGGTTATCGATATGGCCAAAATGAGGAAGTGACAAGGTGAAATGACTCTTATATGACTCCTCCATTGCTTTGATATAAGGGAAGAGTATGAACTCCTCCTTTTTCATATGCGCTGTGAGTGCATCTGCTGCATCAAAGAAAAGCTGCCTGATTTCGAAAAGCTCAGGATGCCTTTGACCGTGGACTGTTTCAAGTTTTTGAAGATAGGCTTTCAGTACGGGAATGGTATTTTCTACATAACTGTGATGGGTCTTGATGATATGGTCTATAAGCGTTGTCATTCCCAAGTCTTTATAATGGACTTCCTCCGGAACCAATAAAGCTTGATTTAAATCCTGTTGGATTTGTTCCAAATTGACGCCTTTGGAAGCACAGGCTGATGCAAGGCTTATCCCCCCTTTACAGCAGAAGTCAATACCGTATTTGGTAAATACCTGAGCAGTTTTGAAATTTTCAGCCACTATTTTCCCCACTTTTTTATTTGACAGTTCCTGTATCATGATAAATTAATATTTAAAGATCTTAATATCCTTTATGTAATTATATTTTTAGAAAACTCACTCCTATTGTTACTCTTTCTGCAACATCTTTTAAACTTGAGGTCATCAGCATTCCTGTCAGATGGTCTCTTACCGCTTTGAACTTATGGTGAACAGGACAGGGGTGGTCTTCTGAACATTTTTCAAGTCCTAAAGCACACCCTGTAAATATCATATCTCCGTCTATCGCATGTACTATTTCTGAAAGAACGATATGTTGGGATTCCCGCTGTAAGTAAAATCCGCCATTAGGTCCTTTTACAGAATGTAATAAATCTGATTTGACCAATTCCTGTAAGATTTTCGCAGTAAATGCCTCTGGAGAATTGATCGCCTTGGATATATCCTTTAAACCGGCACGTTCCTGTCCCGAAGGAAGACTTGCCACATATATCATGGCATTTATAGCGTATTTGCAGGCTTTGGAAAACATCTTCTGTTTTATTACAGGACAAATATATCCTTTTTATTATAAAGGACAAAAATATCCTTTAATATTTTTCAAGATTATTTTCAATCCGAAAAATGAATTTTGTCATAATTTCTAAAATATGGGTAGGAGAGGTAGTTAACTTTTCAGAAAGCAGCTCAAAGTCGCTTAAAACAACAGAAACTATAATTTTGAACCTGACCACCGGGAGTGATGTGGTCTATGTTTAAGGCTTTGATTTTTTTAAAATAGGGAAGAAAAGTTGATTCGAGTTCATTTATGGAGTAACGTCTCACCGGAAGTCCACTGCATTTGTCTGGACCTTTTTCAGAAAATGTACCAATGATCAAATATCCTCCTGGGATAATTCCTTTTACTGCATTTTCAACATATTTTTCAATCTCCTCTTTTTTTAGAAGAAAATGGAAAGCTGCCCGATCATGCCAAAGTTTAAAGCCAATATTGATTTTAAATTCAAGAATGTCACTGACAATCCAATTAATTTTCTTGGCATTTTCCCCCAATCTGTATTTTGCCTTTTCAATGGCAGAGGAAGAAATGTCCAACACATAAATATTTCCAAAGCCCCTATCCAAAAGATGGTCAACTAGATAACTCTCTCCCGCTCCCACATCAATTATTTTTGCATTTTTAGGTACAGAAAGGATATCGATAAATTCAAGGGAAACATCAGGTCGGCTTTGAAACCATCCTACCTCATGAAATTCTTTGGTTTGGTAAATGTTTTCCCAATGGCCCTTTTTATCAGTTTGATTCATGGTGATTCTTTCTTGAAGACCTTTTTAAGTTAGGGGAATTAATAATCTCTACTAAATATAAGGATAAAGGGATAAGATTATCTTTCTTTTTAATGTTAATACATATAAATTACGCCTGATTTTGAAATTAAATCATCTTAAAAAGAGTTGCTTATGTTCTCGAAAGCCTGTCAGTATGGAATCCGATCTGTTATTTATATTTGGAAACAAAGCCTACATGGGAATAAGGTTGGAGCAAAGGAAATATCAGAACATGTGGATGCTCCTGAAGCGTTTACTGCAAAAATCCTCCAGGATTTGGTCAGAAAAAAAATCATTGGGTCTTTGAAAGGTCCTACAGGGGGTTTTTATGTGGGCAAAGAACATGAGATATACACTTTAAAAGACCTAGTGATCGCCATTGATGGAGATCAGATGTTTACCGGTTGTAGTCTTGGACTTAACCAATGCTCTGAATCAAATCCTTGTCCGCTGCACAGTGAAATTGTTATAGTAAGAAAGCAAGTTGTTCAAATGCTAACCAAAAAAAGCCTCAAACAACTCGCTGAAGAAGTAGAAAGCGGTGAAACTGTTTTGGCGAGGTTTACCTGATTCCTCATTTATCCTTTCTCTAACCGCCTTTCCCCAAATTTTCACTTTTTTACCTCTAATTTTTTACAATTACAACTCTTCCTTTTCTTTCCTTTATCTTCATCCTTTATCCTTCATCTTCATCCTTCCCTATCATCCTTTCTCATACTCCGATCTCCTGAATTCAAACTTCCAACTTTATTCCAAGACAATCATTGAATTGATGGAACCCAATCAGTCATTTTGCATTACAATAATTTATATATTTCATTAAAAATATAAATAAAAATTAATAATCGATCTTCTACATCTTTGTGTTTGAACAGTTATAATTTAAGTAATCATGGAAGTAAAAGAAAAACTGGAAGTAAGCTTAATCAATGGCCAATTCGAGCCCAATGAAGCTCTGGATATTTTACAGAATTTAATTAGTCAAAAAGTTAATTTTCATTTGGTAAAAAACTTTAATTCAGAAGTACGTTTTGGTGTTCAGTCTGTTAAATCATTAGATAGAATTAAGGCACTCAAAGAAGCTAACCTTGAAATTCTTGAAATTATTCAAAAAGCTACCAAAGAAGGTCATCAGCTTTCAGTGAAGGCAAATATTCAGATTGAATTTGTATAAAGGGAACTTACGGATTGAAATTATTTTTTATCCCTGATTTTTTGTTTGAAAATTTCTAAAAGCATGACTTTTATCATAAAGGATAAATTTATCCTTTATTATCTTGCCTGAAATTTCAAACCCAAGACAATTATGAAATCTAAATTGTATTCCCTATCACTGCTTATAGCCATAATATTTATTTCAGGCTGTGGGAGTTCAGAAAACCAAAACCAAGGAGCAGAAAGTACAACCGCTGTACAATCTGTTGGCCAATCAGGAGTTAAGGATGATGTTTCCAATCCAAACATCGTACAAATTGCAGTAGGTTCTGAGGACCACAGCACTTTAGTCGCAGCCTTGAAAGCTGCCGACTATGTAGATGCGCTTACCAATGTGGGTCCATTTACCGTATTTGCCCCAACAAATGCCGCTTTTGATGCTTTGCCTACAGGAACCCTTGAAACCTTGACCAAGAAGGAAAATCAAAGACAACTAAGGGATATTCTGGAGTACCATGTACTTCTGGGTGTTTATAAACCTGAAGATTTTGTCAATGGCAGAAAAATGGGTACTGCTGATGGCAGATCAGTGGAAATTGAAGTTGCGAAAGATGGAGCTGTTTTGGTTAATGGGGGTAAAATCATCGGGACTGTTCAGGCTTCCAATGGTATTATCCATGTAATTGATAAAGTTTTAGTACCAAATTGATAAGGTTTAAATCGAAGGTTGTTGGTTTCAACTTGTAAAAGCATAAGATGATGTCTTATGCTTTTTTAATTTTAATACTTGGCGTTTGAGGTTTGAAGTTTGGAATTTGAAGTTTGGATTTTATTAATTGGTAATTGAAAATTTTTAATTTGTAATTTTCAAACCTCTTCTTCCGGCCTAAAGCGGATATTGTTTGGGTAGGGTAAGGCATGAAGCAACTCACCTTTTTTCAATTTGTTTTGGATGCTCATCCAATAATCGGGATTGAAAAGATCTTTATGGTAATCAAAAAAGTATTCCTTGACATCTTTTCTTCCGATCATGAACTTTTTGAAATCTTCAGGGAAAACATCATTTGAAGCAATCTCATACCATGGTGAGGAGGCATAAATCTCTTCATAGCTCTGGGGCTTTGGCTTCCACCTAAAATTCATATCTGTCAAAAATTCAATTTCATCATAATCGTAAAAGACCACCCTTTTTTGCCTTGTTACTCCAAAATTTTTCGTCATCATGTCACCAGGAAAAATATTGGCTTTTGCTAATTGCAAAATAGCATTGCCATATTCTTCAACTGTTTGTTTTGCATCCTCCAGATTACAGGTTTCCAAATAAATATTTAAAGGAATCATCTTTCTTTCGGTATATACATGCCTGATTATCAATTCATTATTATTGAATTCCAATAGTGAATTGACTGTATTGCGAAGTTCTGTCAATAATTGGGGATGAATCCGGTTTAATGGTAAATGAAATTCTTCGAATTCGTGGGTATCTGCCATTCTACCGACCCTGTCATGAAGTCCGACGATTTTGTATTTATCCCTAACTTCTTGCCTAGTCATAGTTTTGGGAGGGTCAAAATAATCTTTGATCATTTTGAAGACAATATTGTAGGAGGGGAGGGTAAATACAGTCATTACCATACCTTTTATACCTTCAGCTATTTCAAATTGATCCTGACTGTTTTCCAAGTGGCTGAGAAAATCCCTGTAAAATTCAGTTTTCCCGTGCTTATTGAAACCTATGGCATTATAAAGTTCATGGATTTGCTTATGACTGATTACTGAATTGAGGAAGGCCACCATTTGGGAAGGAATTTCTGTTTCTACCATGAAATATGACCTAGTGAAGCTGAACATATGCGCCATGATTTTGGGGTCAAAAATCAAGGTGTCCACATAAACCCCTTTCGGACTGTGCAGAAAAGGAATGATAAATGGCATCCATTTTCCACCAATAAAAGTTCTCCCTATAAGATAAGCAGCTTTATTTCTATAGAAAACACTCCTGAGCACTTGGGTAATGGTACTTTCATCTGCCCTGTATCTTTTTAGAATCACCTCTCTTATTGCTTTTACCAGGAATTGGATATCAGCTTCTTTGTTAAGGTAAGGAGCCTCAAAGTCAAAATCAGCAATAATACTTCTGATAATTTTTTGTAATCCCCATTCATAAGGGTAAGTATGGTATAGTGGTTCATAGGACCTTACCTCGCAGGAATTGAAGCCTTCATGAACATACATCAAAGATTCATTTATGGCTAAGCCAGGATATAATTTCCGGATAACTGAATTAAAAAAAGTTTCTACAAGTTCAATATCTTTTCTTCCTGAAATAGCATTTGAATAGTTTTTTTTCACTTCCATCCAAAAAACAGAATCCCCTAAATATTCATTGATTATTTGTTCCAAGCGTAGCTTTGTGGCATTGACCTCATCTTTATACAGTCTTAACCTTAGGCGGTGGTTATTTTGCATACCACTCCAATCCCTTTTCCGGAAAAATCCCGGAGCTTTTCGGGTGAGTTCCTGGAAACTTTTAATATAGTTGTCGTAACCTGTTAAAACTTGCTCTACGGTAAGATGAATCAAGTCCTTTTCCATTAAAAATTATACATTCTATTTTCTGGTAATTGATTACCTAAAGATAATGATCCTGTAAAAAAATATTCCAAAATGGAATTTGGTTCTTAAAAAAGCCAATTCAAAAAAGTTAAAAAAAATTCTATTTCTTATAATCCCTTCATTTTCAAGGTTATATTTTTAGGTATGTCTAAATTTGCATTTTAAATATAGTTAAGAATAATTTATACTGGATTTTATAAGTTTAAATCAAGACTGTTTTTTCGAAGAACATTTAAGCTTTTCAAACAAAATAAAATTTTCGCAATCGATTGTTTGGACAATAAAAAAACATTTTTTACCTTTCCTGCATGTTATTCAATCATTGAATATCTACAATAGGTTTAATAGGTTTGAGAGATAAAAAAGGCTGGTACAATGTACTGGCCTTTTTTGATTTTTACTGTTTTTATGTTTGATTAGTGTTCTTTTTCAAAACAAAATGAGCAGGGTTCAATCCTTTTTGTCAAAATCCTTTTACAGCATGGTCATGCTGCTGCTTTTTTTTACCTGTACTTCAAAGGAAGAAAGTTCCGAGGAGGTTTCTGACTCTGAATCCGAAGTCGCAGTCCAGGAAAGAATGATGGTGGAAACAGGTGTACAAAAACTCGGTTCTTGGGTCCAATTCTGGAAAAGTATTGAACCAGGATTTAATCCTGCAGCATTTAATTTTGAAAGGAATGAAATCTTTGAAGAGTTGGAATGGCCGGAAGAAAATTATATCGTTTCTGAAAGTCCTTTTTTTCCTTATTTATTAGCCAATCCGGAGGGTGGAGGTTTTGTGGATATTTACAGTTATAAAGTATTTGTGCCTACAGAAGGAAAACCTGGATTTCAACCTGATTCAGAGGTCATTTATTTTAAATCCAATGGAATGCGGGAGAGGCTTCTTTTCATAGGACCTTCCGGTGGTTTTGAAGATGCGGTCTGGGTTAGTCCGACCCATTTACTGGTGGCAGGTTTTTTTGAAGAGGAGGATGGAATTACCCCAAAACTTTGGCTCATTGATACGGTCAATAAGAAGTATTCTATTTTTAAGAATCCGCTTCACTCGACTATTTACCAGAAAGAGGGGTATTTAAAGCAAAAACTCAGGAATCTGGAATTTTAATGGATTTTGAAAAGGTAATCTATAATTTAGGCCTGGCCTTAAAGGAACCTTTACCAGGAAGACAGGGTCAGATTACCATGGCTCCTTTACCAGTGGATGAGCAAAGGTTTGTTGAAAATATCCGTTCAGACCATAAAAAAGGAGCTGTTTTAATGCTTTTTTACCCAGATAAAAATAATCACGCGTTTGTTCCTTTTATTAAAAGGCCGACTTATCCTGGAGTTCACAGTGGTCAGATTGCATTTCCGGGAGGGAAAATGGAAGAATACGATAGGGATCTGTCTGAGACAGCCTTAAGGGAGACGGAAGAAGAAATAGGTGTCCAGGCCTCGAAAGTAGAACTTATCGGTAAATTGTCTGACCTTTACATACCACCCAGCAATTTTATGGTTTCCCCTTATATAGGTTTCACTTTTGAAAAACCTGAATTTAAACCTGATCCTGAAGAAGTTCTTAGAATCATTAATTGTCCCATGAAACTTATTCTGGACAAATCCATTAGAAAAAAAGGTATGATTAGGGGAAGTACTGGGGTAAGTCTTAATGCACCTTATTTTGATATCGAGTCAGAAATGGTTTGGGGAGCCACCGCCATGATGTTGGGAGAATTTACCTACCTTTGGGAAAAGATGGGTTTTTGATTTTTTGGGCAATTATACTATTGTTGTAAAAAAGAACAATCCATGCAAGAAAATAGTCCTTTGATTGGCAATGATGCGGTGGTTTTTGGGATTTTGATGACCATCCTTGCTTTGGTTTTTGCAACTTCTTCAAGTAACAGTCCTTTCTGGAAAAGATTTTACCGAATCGTTCCCTCTATTTTATTGTGTTACTTTATACCTGCGGTACTGAATTCTTTTGGGATAATCTCAGGGGAGACTTCCAAATTGTACAACGTAGCATCCAGGTTTTTGCTTCCCGCTTCTCTGGTACTATTGACAATTAGTATTGATTTTAAAGGTATTCTCAAACTTGGACCCAAAGCTTTGATCATGTTTTTATCGGGTTCATTGGGTATAATTTTAGGAGGACCTTTGGCCCTAATGGTGGTTTCTTTTATTTCACCTGGAATTCTTGGAGGTGTGGGGCCTGATGAAATATGGAGAGGCCTGGCCACTATTGCTGGTAGCTGGATCGGAGGTGGGGCCAATCAGACGGCAATGCTTGAAGTTTTTGGTGCAAGTCCTGCACTCTTTTCCCAAATGATTGCCGTTGATGTTTTGGTGGCCAATTTATGGATGGCAGTTTTATTATATTGGGCAGCCAAACCGGGAAAAATTGATAAACTTTTTAAAGCAGACAGTTCTGCAATTTTTGAACTGCAGGAAAAAGTGGAAAAATACAGGGAGAGTATTATTAAGGTTCCAACCTTGGGGGATACCATGAAAATCTTTGGAATAGGTTTTGCCCTTACCGGATTATCACATTGGATTGCCGATATGGTTGCCCCCTATATCCAAAATAATTATCCTCAATTGAGCCAGTATTCATTGGATTCAACTTTCTTTTGGATTGTGGTGGTGGCCACAACAGGCGGATTGCTTTTATCCTTTACAAAAGCAAGAGAATTGGAAGGAGCCGGTGCTTCCAGGTTGGGTTCTGTACTCTTGTATGTCTTGGTTGCGACAATAGGCATGCAGATGGATTTGATGGCAGTTTTGGATAATCCCATTTTCTTTCTCATCGGTATTTTTTGGATGATTTTCCATATCATGATTATGCTCTTGATTGCTTATTTGATCAAAGCTCCTTTTTTCTTTGTGGCCGTAGGGTCTCAGGCAAATGTAGGTGGTGCCGCGTCTGCCCCAATTGTGGCCTCAGCTTTTAATCCTTCCCTTGCACCTGTTGGAGTTCTGATGGCGGTATTGGGCTATGCGGTGGGTACTTATGGAGCATATCTTTGTGGACTGTTGCTCCAGATTGTCCATAATATGTGAAGTCCTTTTGATTGTATCTGAAACCAATTTTGATTGAAGAAAGCGCTTTTCTTTTTCGGTGAAAATGTGGAGATTAGGATTAAGCTTTGAATACTGCTGAACCGAGTCATAGGTTCAGTGGTTATTATTTATGTTAAACTTTAATCAATAAGCTATGCGTCAGAATCTGGAAAATAAAACTGCCCTAATCACAGGGGGATCAAAGGGGATTGGTTATGGAATTGCAGCGGCTTTGGTTGCTGAAGGGATGAACGTGGCAATAACAAGCCGTTCCAAATCTGCTGCAGAATCTGCTTCAGAAATGCTCAATAAAATCGGAAAAGGAAAGGCCTTTGGAATTGAGGCAGATGTCCGTGATTTTACTTCACAGGAAGCTGCTGTCCAACAGGTGATTGAAAAATGGGGAAAGCTGGATCTGTTAGTGGCCAATGCAGGAATTGGGCATTTTGCGCCCATTGAGAACCTAAGCCTTGCCCAATGGCATGAGACTATCGACACCAACCTTACAGGAGTGTTTTACAGTATTAAAGCAGGATTTGATGCCTTAAAAGAATCCAAAGGGTATTTCATTACCATCTCCAGCTTGGCAGGAACCAATTTCTTCGCCCAGGGATCAGCTTATAATGCCAGCAAATTTGGGGTGACGGGTTTCACACAAGCGGTGATGTTGGATGTCAGGCAACATGGTATCAGGTGCACCACGATCATGCCAGGATCCGTATCCACCTACTTCAACAACCATGAACCCAATGAAAAAGACGCCTGGAAAATACAGATTGAGGATTTAGGTCAAATGGTAGTGGATCTGATGCAGATGCATCCTAGAACACTTCCAAGCAAAATCGAAGTCAGGCCAAGCATTCCGGGGTAATCCTTTACATTTCACGATCAGTTTTTTCAAATCCGTAACCTGTCTCGGTTACGGATTTTTTGTTTTTAAATTTGATGATTTCTTAACGATCACTTCATCGATTAGAAGATTAAAATTTTTCTATCCTTTTCATACATTTAAACTAATATTGGAAATTGAAATGTTACCCATTTGAGGATCTGTCTTTAATGGATTTCCGTTTTCAATGCGACCTGCAAATTTTCTTTCTAAATCGGGAAATCCTGGTATTGTCAAGGCATAGTCATACCAGCCAAAACTTTTTTCGGTATCAAGTGTCATGGCATGTTTTTTTAATGGCTCAATCTGAAAAAGTTGTTTTGCTTTGCCATAAGCTTGGTCCTGTAATTCAAACTTCAAGACTTTGTTTTTTTCCAGGTTTTTAATTTCAAGAATTAGCTGAGGGTTAGTTTTGTTCCTAATATCATAAAAAACCACTATTTCCATTAAAGGCTCTTCATTTGTTCCTTTGAAGCTTCTGAAAAAACCATTTGGGCCATAAGCATCCAATTGGTATTTATTGTTTTCAAAATTTTGAACCGGCCAAGAGAAATCCATTTCAGAACCTGCTTCCAGTGCAAAGGACCAGGATTTCATTGGTAACCATTTTTCATCTTCAAAATATTTTCCCGAAGAATATACCTGAAATGGTACTCCTGCTGTTTTTTTGCCAAAAAAACCTTGTTTATTCTGGAATTTGAGTTGGATTGTTCCCTTGGATGGATTAAGTAATCCATCAATATAAATCTCGTAAGGGAGAGGGGAGGAGTTCCGAATTCCTGGTTCCTGTTTGGGGAGTATTTTTGATTTGTTTCCTTTCATTTTGATATCATTGATCTCTTCTTCCCCCAATGCCGCAAAATTATCGGGCAGTGACTTGAAGCTGGCCTGATGGATCATACCCATAAATTCTCTTTGCTGTACTGGTTGAGGAAATTCAATTTTTTCACCATGGTAGGGTCTGAATACTGAGGTAAGATCTCCGCAAATAGTTCTCCGCCACGTGCTGATATTTTCTTCTTTGATTTTTTTACCTGTTTTATGTTCCAGAAAATGTTCCAAAAACATAATGGTAGAAGTAAGGTCACAAACCTCAGAATTGACCCAACCACCTCTTGTCCAAGGAGAAGCTATGATCAAGGGTACTCTATACCCTAAACCAATCGGGCTTTGTCTTGCATTTTCAGGTTTCATTCCCGGTTTGGACAATTCTTCTTCCATGCTTACGAATTCGTCCTTTGGATCAATACCTTGACTGACTTTTCCTGTTTTGTCATCATTTGGATTTGGGGCAACAAAAGGAGGGATATGATCAAAATACCCGTCATTTTCATCATAATTGAGGATAAAAATAGTTTTTTTCCATATTTCGGGATCTTCCGTGAGAATATTCATGACTTCAGAAACATACCAGGCACCATACCATGGGGCAGAGGGATGGTCTGAAAACATCTGTGGCGCAACAAGCCAGGAAATCGTAGGGAGCTGCTTGTTCTTGACATCTTTTCTGAACTGATGTAAGATATCACCCTTTGGTATTTTTGTTTTGAATGATTCACCATCTTTTTCGTATTCCATCCATTCTGTGGAATGAAAATCAGGGTCTTCCTCGTTGATGGCAAATGCTTTGAGGTGAAGGTTCCTTTCTTTTTCTGAAAGGTTCCAAAAATTATCAGGATGAAAGGTGGCAAGTTGTTCTTTGGTGCTTTTAAGTTTGGCTTTCAATTCTTCCAATTCTTTTTCCAGACCTTCCGCAGGCTCAGAGTGCATTATTTTAAGCAAACCTTCAATCTCACTTATTAATTCTTTTTCAAGCTTTTGAAGGTAAGGGTAATGGCTTTTTGCAAATCTGACATGGTATTGTTTGAACCATTCAAGGTTATTGTCTGTGAAATTGGCCAAAAGGGATTCATCTTCACCATTCAGATCTGAAGCTAGGCTGATTTCATTTTGATATACTTTCCAGGATATCCCGTTTTCTTCCAACCTTTCAGGATAGGTTTTCCAATCCACCTCTTTGGAATAGGTGGCTTCTGAATTTCTGACCACAGGAACCCCTTCCGCTGTCCTGCTTTTTCCTGTCCAAAAATACATTCTGTTGGTCGTGGTGCCGGTCAATGCGGAACAAAAATGCTGGTCACAAACCGTAAATGCATCTGCCAAAGCATAGTAAAAGGGGATATCCTTCCTGGTATAATATCCCATGGTCAAGGGTACATGCTCGAATTCTTTGGTCCCAGGTCTTTTGGCTTCAATCCAACCATCATAATTTCCATTATTTCTCGCATCTACCTGGTTTTCCCAGGAATGGGGAATATCTTTCATCCATGTTGCCTTGGTGTTTTGAATATCCAAATGGAAAGGCTTATGGGTATTACCCATCCTATCCTGTTGTAACCAGACAGGGAGTCCGTTCGGGAGTTTTATAGCCCTCGGATCATTAAAGCCTCTCACGCCCTGTAAGGATCCCAGAGCATGGTCAAATGAACGGTTTTCCTGCATCAGGAAGACCACATGTTCTGCATCATAAAAGGTACTGCCCTTCTCTGGACTAATGGCCATCGCTTTTTGAATAGCTTGTGGAATTCCGCCCCATAATGCCATTCCTCCAGAGAATATACTAGCTTGTTTGAGAAACTCTCTTCGATTTGTTTTCATTGGTTTTGGGTCAATACTCTACCTAACTTGTAAATACCGGATAGACAGAATCTCATGAGTTTGAATTTTTTTTTTATTGCCGTATAAAGTTTAATTAATTTAACTAAAAATGCGATAGGATCTAGTAATTCTGTTATGGAATTTAAGGTTATCTATAACAGTTTTTTAATCAACTTTTTCAAATTCATTAATCTGAGTATTCGTAATCTTACACATAGCCAAATATTATATTCTACAGGTGATGAATTGTGACAAGCTAATTTTTAGTCACTTTTTTTCTTGAAAAAAAGTAACCAAAAAAGTCAAGACGGCGGAATCCTATCCTCGCGCAAGGCCAAGGCCGGCCTGTCTGCCGTGACCATCCAGGCAGGCCCGGTCCGCCGTCATCCTCCCCGCCCCAACCCGAAAACTTGAATAAAAATTTGAGATTCTTTTAGAACAAGCTTACGTGTAAAATTGCGGAGAGTCAGTTTCATTAAATACTGTTCTATATATTATTTCTAAAAGAAAATAATTTATTGATAAGATATTTTTCAATTTCTAAAAATTTTACTTTGGTAAAAATCGGGTTTAGTAGTAAATTGTTTCGCACCTGAAGTGACTAGTATAATAAACCCAAAGCATATATGAAAAAATTGACTTATTTGTTTTTTGCGTTTTTCTTTTTTTCATCTATTTCCTCAGCCAAGGATTTAACCTTGGTTAAAAACCTGAAATCGGATTTTAAGATCATTATTCCAGAAAACGCGGAGATTCAGGAAATCCAGGCAGGCAAAATTCTTCAGGATTACCTATATAGGATTTCTGGATTTATGATTCCTTTAGCGCATGATAATGAACCACCCGGTAACTATGAGATTTTGATTGGAAATGTAAGGCGTCCTGAATCCGGTTTGGTTCCTTATGAAAAACTAGGGCAGGATGGTTTATATATAAAAAATACAGGAAGCAAATTGATTATCACAGGGGGGCCAAAGAAGGGGGTGATTTATGGAGTATATGCGTTTTTGGAGAAATACCTGGACTGTAGGAAATATTCATCTTCAGTGGAAATAGTACCGAAGAAAAAAACAATTAAAATTGGTGAAATTGAGGATGTGGATTTACCTGCATTTTCATTCAGGGAAGTTTTTTATCATGATGTATATGATCCTTCTTATATGGATTGGCACAAATTACATTCACATGGGGAAAGAGGGACAGCTCCTTCGGAGTGGGGATTTTGGGTACATACTTTCCATAACCTTTTGGATCCAAAAGAATATGGGGAGAGCAATCCTGAATATTTCAGTTTTTATGATGGAAGACGTCATCCTGGTCTGATTCCTTCCTGGGATGGGAAAAGTGTGCAGCCGGAGGCACAACTTTGCCTGTCCAATCCGGAAGTGCTGGAGATTGTCACCAAAAACCTTAAAGCTGCGATAGAAAAAAGGCCTCAGGCAAGGTATTGGTCAGTGAGTCAAAATGACAATGTGAATTATTGCCGCTGTGAACATTGTGCAGCCCTTGATGCGGAGTTTGCGGCATTTGCTCCTGAAGAAAAAATGTATGCCACACATGGCAGCCTTTATCCCGCTTTGGGAATGGGATCTCTTTTAACTTTTATCAATAAAGTGGCAGAGCGATTTCCGGATAAAATCATTTCTACCTTGGCATATCAATATACACGCGTGCCGCCTAAAGGCATTGTGCCCCGAGATAATGTCAATATCATGCTTTGCAGTATTGAAAGCACCAGAAATGAGCCAATGGAAACAGGTGATGTGGATTTTAGCAAAGATCTGGAAGGTTGGGGAAAAATCACTGACAATATTCTTGTTTGGGACTATACCATTCAGTTTTCCAACTTGGTTTCTCCTTTTCCCAATCTGAGGACCTTGCAGCCAAATGTGCAGTTCTTGAAGAAGAATAGAGTTAGTGCAGTTTTCGAGCAGGGAAATATTCAGAGTGGAGGGGAGTTTGCTGAGCTTAGGGCTTATCTTCTTGCCAAATTACTTTGGAATCCTGATATCGATGTAAAAAGGGAAATGGATGGTTTTCTGAAAGAATTTTATGGAAATGCTGCTCCTTATATTCAACAATACATCGATTTGATCCATGATAACAATCAGGGTTTTACAGGAAGGAAGATGTCAATTTTCGGCGGTCCCCAAAAGGAAAAGGATAGTTTCCTGACACCTGAACTCATACGTTCCTACAATGTCATTTTCGATAGGGCAGAGAAATCTGTCAAAAAAGATCCTGAATTGTTAAGCAGGGTAAAATCCGCCCGCTTACCTGTTCAATATGCCATGTTGGAAATTACAAAGGAGGAACAGGCAAGCAATTGGGTTAATTTTGGACCTATAGCACCAGAAAAACTCAAATTACCTTTTGAAGTCAGCCAGCTACTCTATGATTTTATCTACCATTGTATGCAGACCAAGGTCAGTAGATTATCCGAGTGGCATACAACTCCCGTGGAATATTTAGAGAAGTATCCCATTTTGGTAGCAAGGTAAATAAGTGTTTAGAAGAATTATTGGGAAGCCGTCCAAATCAAAATTGGTTCAATAGAATTCTATAGTTTTGCTTTGAATAAACCTGGGGTCGTTGACTTGGATGGAATTCCATTTTTTTAATTTTACTTTATAATTCCGGTTACCAGAACAAAGGAGTTATACTTTCTTAGTGTATCATTTAAATTAAAAAGTTAACAATAATTTGGTTAAAACCTTTCAAATAAACCCTTGTTTTAAAAATTGGGTCCCAAGTTGTTGTAATACTTGATTTTTTCATTGAGCTTTTTATAGTCTAATTTTCCCTTGACTTCTTTAAGGTGTTCAATTATTGCAAGGGATTTATTAAGCCTGGAATTTGAGTTTTTTACTTTGGTAACCAAATAAACCAGGCTCCTTTGTTTGCCTTTTGTCAATGTGTGGAAATATTGGTTGCCAAGGTTATCCTGGTCCAACAATACCTGTAATTCTTCCGGCATTTCATGTCCATATTCAGAATGGTCTTTTTCAATGCTGATGGTGAGTGTTTCCCCTTCTTGGATTTTCAGTTTTTCCAGAAGGGATTTATTGATCAAAACAAACCAATAGTCCTTCGTTTTCATCAAGGCAGCCGGGTAGGGAGGGAGGTCATTCAATTGACAGATTATTCTTTTATTATCCCCCTCTATAAACTCAATGGCGATTTCATCAGGAATAGGGGTATGGTACTGCCACAAACTGCTATGAAAGTTTTCAAGGTTGGATTTGAAAGTTGTTTTTTTACCCATTTCCATTCACACTGTTTTTTCTTTTTTGGAGGGTATTGAAATATCAAGTTAACTATAGATGACGCTCAATCTATGGAATTTGTTTTCCAGAGTCCCCTTTTATTATCTCTCGCCTCCCTTTGCAAGGAAACAAAGAGCTCTGCATATTTGACATTTGGAGGAACTGTCATCACGCTCGCATATCCATTTTTGACTAAATAAGCATTAAGGAACGTTCCATCTTCCAGAAATACATAGGCCAAAGTTCTTTTGTACCTATCGTATCTGCTGACATCGAATTCAAGTCTGACCCTTTTCCCCAATAGAATTCGTTCAATATTGGCAGAAGCCTCTTTGCCATAATGCCCGATTTCTTTTTTGCCAGTTTTCCTAGCTTCTGGTGCATCAATTCCAATTAACCTGATTTTTTCTTCCTGCCCTGCAATATTCTTCACCCAGAAAGTATCTCCATCAACGAATTTGGTTATTTCCAACCATTCTTTTTCTTGAATTTGCGAAAATGAAAAATTAAAAAGGAGTGTTATTAGCAAACCCACAATAAGGGGTCGAATTAAAGGGGAGTGCATATTTGAATTAATTTTTGTTTTAAATATAACCGATGAGGTATGCAAACCAAAGATGGAATCTTTCAATTGGACTCTTTTAAATTAGTTTGTTGAAAAATAACTTTTAGAGATTAAACAGTATCTCTAGTAAATTAAAACGATTTAGCAACTAATTATTTTTTTTCAGAATTTTGTTTTTTTTTAAAAAATTAAATTTTATTTTTAGTTCTGTCTGATTGATTTGTGCTAAGTAAAATAATTCTTCTTATCTCAAAAGTTTTGTTATCAGTGATATTTAAGGTTAATTATTTTGTTAGGTATTAATTTTTCAGCGTCCAGCACTAGGTACCGTAAAGCCGGTTTGTTGAATTCAATTAATTAATAAGCCTTTAACAATTAAAAAACTCCATGAAAAATGTAAAACCTTTACTAACTGTACTGGTGGTATTTATGGCCTTCTCATTTCAGGTCGTAGCCCAAACAGTAACAGGAAAAGTCAGTAGCAGTACTGACGGAATGTCCCTTCCGGGGGTCTCAGTAATTATCAAAGGTACCTCAACCGGGGTTGCAACAGACATTGATGGCAATTACACCATTAATGTAACTGGACCCTCAGCGGTATTGGTATTTTCCTACATTGGGTATACAACCCAGGAAATTACCGTTGGTAATCGGTCAGTAATCAATGTTGACATGATTGAGGATGCCTCAGAATTGGGTGAATTTGTTGTCACTGCCTTAGGTATTGAAAGGAATGTAAAAGCATTACAGTATTCCATTACCAAGGTTAATGGTGAGGAATTTGTTCAAGCCAGGGAAAACAACATTGCCAATCAGCTTGCTGGTAGGGTTGCTGGTGTTAACGTAACCAATGTGGCTTCAGGTCCGGCAGGCTCCTCAAGGGTAATTATCAGGGGAAATACTTCCTTGATGGGTAATAACCAACCTTTATATGTGGTGGACGGTATTCCTATTGACAACACCAACTTTGGCCAGGCAGGTGTATGGGGTGGATCCGATGGGGGTGATGGTATGACCAGTATCAACCCTGATGATATAGAATCCATGTCAGTATTAAAAGGTGCGGGAGCTGCAGCGTTATATGGTGCCAGAGCTGCAAATGGTGTAATTTTGATCACAACGAAGAGAGGTTCAACGCGAAAAGGTATAGGAGTTGAATTCAATTCGAATGTGGTATTTGAGCAGATCAATGATCAAACTGACCTTCAGAGAACCTTTGGTGCCGGAAGGTTTCAGGGAGATTTAGTCAATGGAGCGGCCGTCAGACCCACCACAGTAAGACAAGGTTATGACTGGGGTACACAGGCTTGGGGAGAAAGATTGGGATCTGGTACCTCGATGCATTTTGATGGGGTAGAAAGACCTTATGTATATGCGGGTGATAACTGGAAAAGGTTTTATGAAACCGGAACAGCATTTACCAATACAATTGCCTTGACAGGTGGAGGAGAAAATCAAACCTTTAGATTTACTATGACAGATCTGAGGAGTACCTCTGTTGTTCCAAATGCCGGTTTTGACCGTTTGAATTTATCTTTGGCCTCAAATGGTAAATTCGGCAAAAAACTGACATTTGATGCCAAGGTGATGTATTCCAGGGAAGATACTAAAAATAGACCTAGGTTATCTGATTCACCAGGTAATGCATTCCAATCCATCTATGCACTTCCACCAAACGTTAATGTAGAATGGGGTAGAGGAAATCCAGATAAATTAGGTACGATTCCTGCAAATACAGACCCTGCACTTTTGAGTACCTGGGGCTTTGCTGTAGGGGAAGAATATTTAATGGTCAATAACCCTTGGGGACAAAACCCATATTTCTCTACTTATCAATTATCAATAAATGATATCCGAAATAGGATTATTACTTCGGGATCTTTGAGGTATGATATTACCGACCATCTTTACATTTCAGGTAGAGCGGGATTGGATTGGTTTAATAGAAGAGGTACTACTTTAACTCCCCAGGGTACAGGGTATAACAGGGGAGGTGATATGAGTGAGAGTTCCAGAAACGTGAGTGAAGTCAACCTCGAAGCCATTATGGGTTACAACCGTACCTTTGGAAATTATGGTGTCAATGTTTTTGTTGGGGCCAATAGAATGAGAAGGCAGGATGAAACCATTTCTGCTAATGGACAACGTTTTAATGTGCCTTTTTTCCATGCCATCAATAATACAGTTACCAGAAACTTTGGTTATGGATTTTCCGAATGGGGAATCAATTCTGTTTTTGCATCGGGTGAATTCAGTTATAAAAACATTGTGTTTTTAACTGCCACAGCCAGGACAGACTGGTTCTCAGTATTGGATCCTGAAAACAATAATATTACCTATCCTTCCATTGGTTCCAGTTTTGTCTTCACCGATGCCATGAAGAATTTACCTAGTTGGTTAAGTTTTGGTAAAATCAGGGCATCTTGGGCTCAGGTAGGAAATTCAACGGTTGGACCATACCAGATCGCCAATGTTTATTCACTATTGGGAGCTCCGGCCATTAATTTCCAAGGCCAGCAAGTTGCCATGGCCACATTTGCCACCGCGCAGGGAAATGCAGGTACTATACCAAACCGATTCTTAAAGCCATTGCTTTCAACTGAAACCGAGTTTGGTTTTGATGTGAGATTTTTGGAGAACAAGTTAGGGTTGGATTTTACTTATTATTCACAGAGAAGTACCAATGATCAATTGAATGCCGGGGTGTCCAGGTCTTCTGGTTTTGGTTCAACCTTGGTTAATTTAGGAGAAATGCAGAACCGTGGAATTGAAGCCTTGATTTCTGCGACACCGGTTTCAAAAGGTGCCTTTAAATGGGATGTGTCCTTGAATATAGCAAGAAATAGAAATAAGGTAATTTCACTGATCGAAGGAAATGACATTTTAAATGTGGAAGAACCCAGGACAAGGACTGTATTTATCCAGCATAGGACAGGTTATCCTTTTGGTGTCATAGCAGGATGGGTACAAAAACGTGATCCTAATGGCAATTTGGTCTTTGAAGCTAATGGAGCCCCGGTTCAGTCAAGTCAAATGGAAGTTATCGGAAATGGTATACCTGATTGGACAGGTGGATTAAACAACAGTTTCTCATACAAAGGATTTAATTTATCCTTCCTGATTGATTTCAGATTGGGAGGAGACTTATATTCAGGAACCAACCTCCGTTTGACACAATGGGGCTTGCATAAGCAAAGTCTTCAGGGAAGATTGGGTGAAGAACCTTTGTCTGTATCAGGAGTAGTTCAAACAGGTACAGATGGAAGCGGTAATCCAATTTATGAGCCATTCAGTAAAACGCTAACCCCAGGAGAGGCCAACAATTACTGGAATCAGATGGGCAATAGGGTTCAAGATCATTTCATTTATGATGGATCATTTGCGAAACTGCGCCAACTTACTTTCGGGTATAGCTTCCCAAGGAGAATAATTGACCGAACACCGTTTAATTCCCTTAGCCTTTCCTTCGTAGGAAGGAACCTTGCTATTCTTTGGAAGAATGTTGAAAACATCGATCCGGAATCTGCATACTCCTCAGGAAATGGACAAGGACTTGACTATTTCGGAATGCCGCAGACCAGGACATATGGATTTAACCTGAATGCTACTTTCTAACTCTTTAAGAAATTCGTATGAAAATTATAAATAAAACGATCATTTATTTGCTGATCTTGGCTATACCCATGATCGCATGTGATACTGATGAACTGCATGATTTGAACATCAATCCGCAGGCAGTTAACCAAGTAGATTTGAATTTCATATTTACTGCAGCCCAGTTAGGTTCTGCATCAGGTGGATCTGCTGGTGATAATCGATATATCGACTGGAGAACAAATATAGGAATGACTGCCTATTTGATCCAACAATTGGCTAATGCCGGAGGGGGAATAGCTCCAGGTGATAAATACACGGAAAATTTCGAATCCAATAACGCGCCTTTCGAATTTTGGTATGGAGACGCCTTAAAAAACATTTCCGAAGTACTCCGTCAAACCGGTCCCGGCGGCTATGACGAAGGAAATAAAGTCAATTTGAGAAATGCCGCAAGGATTTTACGTGTTCTAAATTTCCATAGATTGACAGACTTCTATGGCAATATTCCTTATTTTGAAGCCCTTCAAGGGATGGATGGTTTGTATTTTCCAAAATATGATAATCAATCTGATATCTATCCTCACCTCCTGAAGGAATTGGAGGAAGCATCCGCTGCCATAAGTCCTTCAAATCCTGATGAAGGGTTTGCTAGGGCAGATATTATTTTCAATGGGGATATTGCTAAATGGAAACGTTTTGGATATTCCCTAATGCTCAGATTGGCTATGAGGGTATCCAATGTTGCCCCTGCTCTTGCGAATGAGTATGTCACCAAGGCTATTGCAGGTGGGGTCATGCAGAGCAATGCAGACAATGCATGGGTTCCTATGTCTGAAGGGCCAAGCCTTTGGACCAATCAAAATGGGATTTCTAGAGCCTTTTATCCAGGCGATGGTGGCCAGCCAAGTTTTTTGAGTAAAACCTTGGTTGATTGGTTGAAAGCAGGTGCTACCACAGCTGATGAGGTGGATCCACGTTTGATGATTATCAGCGGTGGTATAGCTGATTGGTCTGCTGTGGCCTGGACGCCGATCAACACTAACCCTTTGGAGCAAAAAGGGATGCCTAATGGTTTTGATGCAGCAGGTTTGGACGAACTTGAAGGAGGTCCGGTTGACCAGACCTCAACTTACTCAAGAATCAATTACCTTATGCTACAAAGAGATGCACCTTATATCTTAATGAACTTTGCAGAATCTGCGTTTTTACAGGCAGAAGCTTTGGAACGCGGTATAGGATCAGGTATCACCGGTACTGCTAAGGATCATTATGAAGCCGGTGTGAAAGGTGCCATGCAAATGTTTACACCTTTTGATCCTTCCTTGACAGTTTCTGATGCCCAAGTGGCTTCTTATCTAACCCGTCATCCTTATGGAGTTGAAAAGCCTGCATTAGAAATGATTGGAGAACAATTATGGGTAAGCAAGTTCTTTAACTGGTGGGAAGCTTGGTCAGATTGGAGAAGAACTGGATACCCGGTTTTGGTTCCAACAGACCATCCTGCAAGTGTTACAGATGGTCAGATCATGAGAAGACTGAGGTATCCTGCTGCTGAAGTAGCCACAAACCAGAATTTTCAAGCTGGGGCAACGCTGCCGGATATATTCACCACAAGAGTTTGGTGGGATGTGGCAAGATAATATTTCTTGAATTCAATATTCTTTAAAACCCGGAATGACAATTCCGGGTTTTTTTATTTGTAGTTTTTAAAAATTCCATCTCCATTACTTCCCATGTATGCTCCCCAAAGGATATCTTTTTTAATTTTTACAGATGTATCAATTCTTTTGGCCCTCATACCCAGAAATGAAAGGATATCAGAATGGCTGAAATACTGAAAATGAACGATATCCAGATATCCATCGCTGTCGAGATCACCAATCCATGGGGTTGAAAAAATATTTTTCATTGATTGGCTTTGGTCAATAGGCCATATTTTTTGATTTTTAAAATCAATCGCCAATAGTTTATTTTCAATTGGAAAAGAAGATTGATCTGTTATTTTTCGATCGCAATCATATTCATTGATGCTGATCAGAACTTCATCTATTCCATCATGGTTGAGATCATAAGAGACGGGGGAAGAAAAACCTGCACAACCAAGGGAATCCAGATACTCAATATTGCCGTCTTTCCCACTGACCATTACCTGTAATAATCCTGTATTTTCAGGCCATATCCCTTTACTTACAAAAGTGAAGAAATCAGGTATATTATCCTTATTAAAATATCCAACTGCAAAACTGTTGGAGCATTCTGTTCCTTCAATTTTATTTTTCCAAAGCAATTCATGGGTGCTTCCATCAATAGCAAAAAGAGTACTTGAATGTGAAATTGCAATAATATCCAGGATTCCATCCAAATTGATATCGGCCAGGACCGGTGGAGAAATAAAACCATGTCCTGATTCTGAAGCAATTACTTTTGATTGTTTTAATTTCTGACTTTTTAAATCTTCTAAGTTTCCCAAGTAAAGATTTCCACTTAAGGTTTCGCCCCCTGAGCCGAATAGGATAAAAGTTTCTTTACGGTTGGGAATGGAAAATGCCAAGGGAGACATATAAGATTCTTTGCCATCCGGCATCGTGTCTGATGCCAGGATATTTCCAGTGCGGGAATCAATCAGCATGAGAACGCCAGGGTACCGGTTTTCCTCTTCAAATGGTTTTGCTTCCGCATTTCCTCCATTCACTGTTAAAATATCAGCAATTCCATCTCCATTTTGATCAGGTATCCAAACTGAATTATTGAAATTGAATTTGGCATATTGAAGAATAGGATGGTCTTCAAAAGAATAAGCATACTTCCAAAGAAGTTTTCCTGAGCGTCCATCCAAGGCACTAAGCTGAGGAGTTCTCCCTCCAATAATAACATCCTGAATATTATCCTGATTTATGTCAACAAATGTAGCTGAACCATAGACCTGGTCCTCAGCTTCATGCTGCCAAAGTATTTCTCCGTTGAGCCCATTTAGGGCAAGAATACCCTGATCACTAGGCTGGAATTCATTTTTTCCAGCGCCAATGACAATATCCAAGACCCCATCACCATTAAGATCGGTAGTTCTTGGAGAAGATTGGGATCCAATGACCGGAAAATCCACTGTCCATTTCACTTCACTTTTTTTGGTATTGCATGAAATTTGTAAATGAAAAAAAATAGCCCAAAATGTAAAAAAAATCAATCTTTTGGATTTTAGAAATGCAGACCTTGATGCCATTTTGAATAAAGCAATATGTTTCAATACTAAAGATAAATTGTTTATCAGAAATTCTTTTTAACTAGGTGTAGAAATGATGATATCATTAAAATTAAAATGCAAGGATGATCAAATTCATTGCATTTTTATGACTCAGGGATTAAATTTAATTTTATTACTCAAACCTGTTGCTAACTTTGAATTTATACCCAACAATTAATAAGCTATGAAGTTTACTGCTCCTCTTGTATTGATTTTTTTACTCTTTTTTCATTTGGGTGATGTTTTTGACCATGCAGATAAAGCTGAAAAACCATTATTTGAACTTGTTGCCCCAAATAAATCCGGTATCAAGTTTCAGAACAAGCTAACTGAAGATAAATCAAACAATGTTCTTAGGTATGAATATTTTTATAATGGTGGGGGAGTGGCTATTGGAGATGTCAATAATGATGGGCTAGATGATCTTTATTTTACCGGGAATATGGTTCCTAATAAGCTTTATTTAAACCTTGGAAATTTTAAATTCAAAGATATCACAAAGGAAGCAGGCGTAGCAGGCAAAGATTCATGGACTACTGGTGTTACAATGGCTGATGTCAATGGAGATGGTTGGTTGGATATTTATGTCTGCTATTCCGGAAGGGGCAATCTGGAGTCCATGAAAAACCAGCTTTTTGTCAATCAAAAAGATGGTACATTTAAAGAAGAGGCTGAATTATATGGAATTGCAGACTATTCAAACAGCATTCAAGCTATTTTTTTTGATTTTGATCTTGATGGGGACCTGGATATGTATCTATTGAACCACAATACCAATGTGATCAATGAAATTGAATTTGACAAAGCGAGAATGGACCGGAATCCATTGGCAGGTGATAAACTTTACAGGAATGATGCAGGAAAGTTCATTGATGTGAGCAAATCTGCCGGCATTATGGGGAATTCCATGGGTTTTGGATTGGGAGTTGCAGTTTCAGATATAAATGGGGACGGTTATCCCGATATCCATGTTTCCAATGATTACATAGAGCCTGATTATCTTTATATCAATAATGGGAATGGTACGTTTACTGAATCTCTGACCAGTTATTTACAGCACATATCCTATTTCTCGATGGGCTCGGATATTAGCGATATCAACAATGATGGATTACCTGACATCTTTACTTTGGATATGCTTCCCGAAGATAATAAAAGGCAAAAATTACTCTATGGTCCTGAAAATTATGAGCAATATGCGTTGATGGTCATGAAAGGTTTTTACCACCAGAATATGCGTAATATGCTCCATCTCAATAATGGAAATGGCACCTTCAGTGAAATAGGACAATTGGCTGGAATTTCAAACACAGATTGGAGTTGGGCTTCATTTTTTACAGACTTTGATAATGATGGATGGAAAGATTTATTTATCAGTAATGGGTATTACAGAGATTATACCAATAGGGATTTCCTAAAATTCAGAGGGGATTATTATTTTAATCAGGCAAGGGAAAAATTACCTGCGGACACGCTCTTCCTGGTCACCAGTATGTCTTCAACTCCTGTGCAGAATTATATTTTCAAGAATAATGGTAATCTCACTTTTTCCAATAAAAATAAAGACTGGGGAATTTCAGGACCTAATTTTTCAAATGGGGCTGCTTACGCTGATTTGGATAATGATGGCAATCTTGATTTTGTTGTAAACAATATTGATGGACCTGCATCAGTTTATCGAAATACGCTTGGCAATTCAGGAACCAATAATTACCTGCAGATTGATCTCAAAGGACAAGGAAAAAACAGTTTTGGCTATGGTACAAAACTAACGCTCTATTCTGAAAATAAGCTCCAGTTTTATGAACAACAACCTACAAGAGGATTTCAGTCTTCTATGACCCATAGGGCTCATTTTGGATTGGGTAAATCTGAAAAAATTGACTCTCTTATTGTAGTTTGGCCAGATGGAAAAACGGAATCTTTATATGATTTAGCTGCAAACAGTTTAATTACCATAAATCAAAGTAATGCAAGTTTGCCAATTGAAAATGTGAAATCGGAGGAAGATGGATTATTTATTCGCATCAAATCTCCTATTGCCAATGAACATGTGGAGTATGGATATAATGATTTCAAAAGACAGCCTTTATTGATCCACATGCTATCCACCTGTGGTCCTACGATTACTTCAGCAGATATCAATAAAAATGGTTTTACAGATGTCTTTGTGGGTGGCACATTTGGCTCTCCCGGCAAGATGTTTTTGCAGGTTTCAAACGGTCAGTTTATTCATTCCCAAGGTCTTGATCTTTCATTGGACAAGGGCTATACGGATGCAGACGCTGTTTTTTTTGATGCAAATGGAGATAGTCTTCCCGACCTTTATTTGGCCAGTGGGGGGTACCATGACTACAAAAAAGATGATTTTAGATTGAAAGACAGATTGTATATCAATCAGGGAGGTGGAAATTTTAAAAAAGATCCAGAAGCTTTGCCCAATATTTATTCAAGTGCTTCTTGTGTCGAAGTGACAGATTTTGATGGGGATGGCCACTTAGACCTTTTCGTAGGTGGGAGGGTAGTTCCGGGTGAATACCCCTCAAGTCCAAAAAGTATATTGTTCAAAAATAAAGGAAATGGAAAGTTTGAAGATGTGATCAGTACTTATATTCCTGAGCTTGAGTATGGAGGAATGGTCACAGATGCAGTTTGGACAGACATGAATGGAGATGGATTTTCCGATTTGATTGTAGTAGGAGAATTCATGCCAATTAAGGTATTTTTGAACCAAGAGGGGAAGAAATTCATAGATGCCACATTAAATTATTTCGAGGACCCTATTCAAGGGCTTTGGTCATCTATTTCAAAGGGGGATTTTGATGGGGATGGGGATATGGATTTTATTCTTGGCAATTTTGGATTGAATTCCCAGCTGAAGGCCAGTAATTTAGAACCCATAAAATTATACTATGATGATTTTGATGGTAATGGATCTGTTGACCCAATTTTGACATATTTCATTCAGGGTAAAGCTTATCCTTTTGCCAGTAGAGATGAATTACTGGATCAGATGTATGGCATGCGCAGTAAATTCACAAATTATGGGGCATATGCAGATGCCAAGCTTGAGGATATTTTAACTTCCGAACAAATTAAGAAATCAAAAATGTTAGAGGTAAATGAATTAAGATCTTTTTACCTCGAAAACAGAGGTGGAAAATTGATTCCCAAACCTTTACCAATAGAGGCGCAGTTCGCACCTGTTTACGCCATTCATGTAGGTGATTTCGATAGGGATGGGCATTTAGATATGATCTTAGCAGGAAACCAAAATTCCAGCCGGTTGAGAATCGGGGTAATGGATTCAAATTTTGGACAGTTGTTTAAAGGTGATGGTAAGGGAAATTTCCAATACATGAATCAACAAAAATCAGGATTCAATTTTATGGGAGATGTGAAATCAATGGAGCAAGTTAAAATTGGAAATATCGAGGTTCTTCTTGTAGGTATCAACAACCAAAATCTGGAAAGTTATTATTTGAATAATTTGGGAGAAAAAGAAACTGAGAATTAAATCATGCTTCTTCTCTGTTTATTTCCTTTATTTATTTATCCCTTAAAAAAGGAACAAAGCGGACGCTGCTGATAAATCGTGTTCTGAATTTACCTTTTACCTTTTCACCTAAAATCAGCTCTTGGACTTTGCCTTCCTCGCCAACAGGTATGATCATTCTTCCCCCTTCTGCCAACTGATCAATTAAAGGTTGAGGGATTGTTTCTGGAGCTGCTGTAACGATGATGGCATCAAAGGGGGCTTTATCCGGCCAACCTTGATAACCATCTCCAATCCTTACCTGAATATTCTCATAACCCAGGGATTGCAGATCACGTTCAGCCCTTAATCCCAAAGCCTCAAAAATTTCAATGGTATACACTTCTTTTACAATCTCTGCCAATACTGCTGCCTGGTAGCCGGAACCTGTTCCTATTTCCAAGACTTTCATGTTTTTATCCGGTTTGATCAGTTCAGTCATCAAGGCCACGATGTAAGGCTGAGAAATAGTCTGTCCTTCTCCAATAGGAAGAGGCATGTCTGAATAAGCATATTCTCTTATTTTTTCAGGTACCAGCAAATGTCTAGGGACTTTTCGCATAGCCTCCAAAACTGATTCGTCTTTAATTCCTCTGGCTTCTATTTGAGATTCAACCATCTTCTCCCTTTTTGATTTATATGGGTCAGTTTGCCAGAGAAATAAAATCAAAAATATCCAGATGATTTTCATTGGGACCATCATTAACGATATTTAATTTAGGAATTTTAAATGGATTTAAAAATCTCTTTAAAGGTGAAAATTCACTGCTTCAAAGTTTATAGGTGATTTCTATTCTATTGCCATCTGGATCAAGGGTTTCGAATTCATAATATCCATCTCCGGTAGTTCTAGGTCCTCTTAAAATTTCAAATCCTGCATCTTTTAACTCAATGGCCTTTTGCTCGACTTCTTTTTTGCTACTTACCCCGAATGCCAGGTGAATCAGACCCAGATGCTGTTTTTCTTTGGTATCATTGGAATTTTGAGGAATCCCTTCCATTTGCATAATTTCCAACCTGGCACCGCCTTTAAAAGTCAAAAAATAACTCTTAAATCCAGTTTTTGGATTATTGTACAATTGGTTGGGAATTCCTCCAAAGTGAGTCTGGTAATAGGCTTTCATTGATTCAAGATTATCCGTCCAAAGGGCTACATGTTCTAAAGTCATGGTCTTTACCTTCATTGGTTATTTTATAGGCTTTAAGATCCAACCAAAAAACAAGCCATGCAACAATTTAAAGTAATTATTGCTCTCCATAGGGGATAAGAATGAGCCCATTTCTTATGCATACATCAAATTCGGTTTTTTGGCATATTGCCTTAAATTGATCATTTTTTGAAGCTGTGTTCTTGCCCGGCTCAACTGGGATTTGGAAGTGTTTTCGCTGATCTGAAGCTTTTTTGCAATTTCCTGATGGGAATATCCTTCAATGGCATACAGATTAAAAACAGTTCTGTATCCAGTAGGTAGATTGTCGATCAATTTCATCAGGTCTTCCACAGCCAGTTCATCCGAAGGCTGACTGGAGACCGGTGCCGGAAGAACCCCATCCAATCCAATTTCCTTATAAAGATTCTTCTCTTTTTCAAGATACATCAGACATTCATTGACCATGATTCTTCTTATCCAGCCTCCAAAACTTCCGGTACCTTTGAATTGATGGATACGGTCAAATACTTTCATGAAACCTACGATCATGACATCTTCTGCAGCAGCGCTTTCCTTTACATAACGCAGGCAAAGGGCATACATTTTTTGGGAATAAAATTCATAAACAGCTTTTTGAACCAAGGGATCATGGTCCTGACAGCCTTGAATAAATTCGGCATCCGTTAAAGTTTTAATAATTTTCATTGTGGTTTATGGTTTGTTGGTTTAATAGTTTCCATATAAAGGACATTACAAATCTCATTATCTTGGAAGACTCTGGAAATCACATAAATGTGTGAAATATGTGGTTTTTAATTTGACGGCAGGGTAGGATGTTATTACCTGAAAAAGGTTAAAAGAGAAATAGCAAAAGGCAGAAAAAAGTAAGGAATATTAAATTCAGTATTCCAAATGAATATTTAAAGATCGAAATTTGAAATGGATTTTTTCCGAAATTCAAACAATACGGTCCCTGAATGCTTTTGCTACCGCCTCTGATTTGGAATTTACATGAAGCTTTTCATAGATTTTTTTGATATGGCTTCTGACAGTATCCATGGCGATAAACATTTCCGATGCGATCATTTTATAAGAATAGCCTTTCACCAAAAGTTGCAGTACTTGTTTTTCCCTTTCCGAAAGGTTGTAGTCATTATCTGCGGGCATATTTATCTGGGAAAACATTTTGAGTACCTGTGCAGCTACTGATGAGGTCATGGGTGCACCTCCGGTGGCAGCCTCCTGAATATATTCTAATAATTTGACAGGAGGGGTTTTCTTTAAAATATACCCATTGGCACCGTTTTGAAGGGCTTCAAAAATATTCTTGTTATCATCAAAAACCGTCAGCATCAAAATGCTGACCTCTGTATTGAACTGTCGTACAATTTTCAATCCCTCAATTCCATTTACACCTGGCATATCTATATCCATGAGGATTACATCGGGTTTATAGGAACCCACTTCAAATGCGATATTTGAACAGTTTTTAAATGCTCCCAATACCTGAAAACCTTCACTTCCATCAATTAGCATAGTCAGACCTTCTCTTAGCTGTGGATTGTCTTCATAGATTAGTACTTTTATCATAGCACACGCATTTTATGTTAATAATACAAAGGAATAGACTTAATCTTTGAATTTCAATCACATAAAAAGGGGGTAAGTAAGGAAGTGGGAAGTGGGAAGTCGGAAGCCGAAGTGGGAAGAAATTCAGGAAGTGACGGGGGATGTTTGGATTTTTGTAATTTGGATTTTGTAATTTGTAATTTTAATCCTCTTCTTCTGCAACAATATCCATTGACTCTTCTGCCCAGTCAATGATTGACTGTCTTTGGTTTTCATCAAGTTTGGAGGATGGGTGCATCAAAAGGTATATTTGCATAGGCATTTCTCCTTCTTTAACTGCAATGGCGATATCATCCAACAAACTCAGTTTTTTCATCATATCATAATTTTCCCATTCAGAAAAATTAAGTTCTTCTCTTCCTTCCCTGATATCTTTGGCTACCAACCAGGAGGATGGCGCAATATGGGAATACCAAGGAAATACAGATTCATTGCTATGACAGTCATAACATGACTTTTTTAACAAAGCAGCCACGTCTTGGTTGACGAGGCCACTTTGAATAATATCTCCTGGATTATTGGCTTTTACTTCAGGCAATTCACTAGGAACTAACTGTATGCCTAGGAAGACCAATAAAAGCAAGCCCAGGATGTAATACCGTTTTTTCATTATTTGGATTTCTTTTTACCGGCACTCCATTCCAATAAAGTTGCTAATTCTGCTTCAGTTAATTTACCTTCTGGTTTATTTTCAAGGTATTTGGCAGGAGGCATATCCCCATTTTCCAACACCTCAGTTATTTTGCCCATGGTAGCCAATTGTTTGGATTTTTTGGTTGCTTCAAAAGCATCCCAATCCAATTTAGATTTACCTTTTTCATTTTTGGATTCTGCATTGTGACATCCATAGCATTTTTGATCTACAACAGCCTTTACATTTGCAGGCATTTCAGGCGCCATAGTATGTTCTAAAATTTCTGCTTCAGCACCTGATTTTATGGTAGCCTGAAAGAAAAGTAGCCCAAGTAAGGCCAATGTTGGAAATAGGAAGAGTTTTTTCATAGTGCAAGAATTAGGTTTGTTACTGAAATTTCCACATTATTTTTTGATTACGCAAACCTAATATCAGCAAAAGACTAAGTTTTATTAATATCTTCCTCTTGCAATGAGATTTTTTTAAGGGTAAAGAAATTTAAATCCTGATATCTAAAATCACCTCTGTTCCTTCACCTTTTTCGGAAGTGATTTTCAAGGTTGCCCCCATGTTTTCTGATCTTTTCTGCATATTGCTAAGTCCATTTCCATTATCGGCCTTTGCCAAATCGAATCCTGCTCCGTAGTCTCTTACACGCATATGAAGGTGTTTTTTCTTGATGGAAAAATGAATAAATGCCCTGCTTGATTTAGAATATTTCACCAGGTTATTGATGGCCTCTTTGAAAATTAAGAACAGGTCACGACGTGTATCCATAGGTAATTTAACCCCGTAAACATTTTCTTCAACTTCAAACCTGAAGTCTATATCCCTGGCATCCATGGCATTGGTGGAGAATTCTCTCATTCTGGCAATCACTTTCTCCATGCTGTCGTTTTGGGGTTTGATATTCCAAACAATGTCATCCATCGCTTCCATCATGCGTTGACTGTTATCAGATATTTTGGAGATATACTGACTGGTCTTTACAGGATCAGAGTTCAGTTTGGTTTTGGCCATGGTGCTCAAAATATTGATGGTGCTTAAAGTGGATCCCATATCATCGTGAAGGTCTCTTGCTACCCTGTTTCTCACTTTTACTACTGCCAATATTCTATTGATATGTAGCCTGTACATGACACCCAGAATAAATACTAAAGAAAGACCTATTAAAATTCTAAACCACCAGGTTTCATAAAATGGAGGCAAAATTCTGAAATAGAAGGATCCGATTGGAGAAGAAACCCCCTCCTCATTTTCACTCCTGAATTCCAGGGAATATTTTCCAGGGGGCAACAAAGAATAGACCGCCATATTGGTGAATCCACTCAGCTGCCATTCAGTATCTATGTCGGATAATCTGTGGAAATATTTAAGTTTATCCTGATTGGTGTAATTCAAAGTGCTGAAGAAAAAAGTGAAGGCATTCTGGTCATAGGAAAATGTCCTTTTTTTGTCTGTATTCAAAGAATCCACAAACAGAAAATGATCAAACAGTTTGATATTGGTCAAAGTAGGCCTGTCCGGTTTGATGGAACTGTTGAATTGACTGGGATTAAAACTGAAGAGGGAACTATAACCTGTAAAAATCATCCTATTGTCCGAGGTCAAAAGACCACCATGACCATCTCTTTCTATAAGTCCAAACCCGTCTTTTTTTCCATAATGAGTAAAAGAATTCTGGAAATAATTGTATCTACATATTCCTATAGGAGTATATATCCATAGAAATCCATCCTGATCTGCTTGCATATGAAGGATATCATTGCTGATCATCCCTTCCGAATACGATAAAATCCTGTTTTCTCCTGTATTGGCATTATAAGCATTCAAAAGGTCATATCCAAAGAAGAATATACTATCGTTCAGCTGTGTGATTTTTTCCTGTTTATTGGAAGAAAGAATTTTGTCATCAAGATGACGGATAGTTTCCCCTGATTTTCTGTCCAGTATATACACGCCATTATCGGAAGTGCAAACCCATACCCGGTCATTTTTGTCCACAAGGTGTGCAAATGAAAATCCGTTAAATTCCCTTACCAATTCGAAAGATTCATTTTCCAATGGTTTTCCGGCATTGTACCTGATCAGATCCCCGCGTTGGGTTGTAAACCAGATGTTTCCTTCCTCATCTTGGGAAATACTTCTGATTGTGGAATTCCTGAATATGGGGAATTTATAATTTCCCATTTTCTTTGTTTCCGGATCAATAACCTGCAATACACCCATTTGGGCACCGACCCAAACTAAACCCGAATTTCTTTCCTGGAGTATGCACCAGGGTTGCCTGTATTCCTTTGATTCAGGAAGAGCAGCTGAATAGCTTGGGCTTTTGATTTCATATAAATCCTGATCTAAAAAAAACAAACCTTTACCCCAGCTTGCTATCCAATATTCCCTATTGGAACTGTCTCTCATTTTTATTTCTGCGATAGACAAAAAAAGGTGTTTGGGTTCTTTTTCACGGAAAAAACGATAAAGAATGTCAGGAGAGTAATTGCTGTAATGGTAAATTCCTTCATCAGAGGCAAGCCAAATTCCACCCTCTTTATCTTCAAACATATGATAAATTTGAGAAAAGGGCATGAATTCATTTCTGATAAAATCAAAGTAGGGATTCCCTTCTATATTTTGGAAGAGATAATTGACACCATAATAAAATCTATCATAGCTTCGTGTTTCAAAAAAACCTATTACTTCACGATATTCTCCTTCGGGATTAAAAGTCAGTGCACCTAAATTTTTAAGATATTTTCCAGAATTCTCATCAAAAGCCAAAAATTTCTGATTTGGGTTCCAATAAACCATCCAATGTACCCTTTTGCTGTCAATATGATAGTCAAAAACTATCTTGACATCTTCATGGTCAAGATTGGGCAAATGAAGGGGGTTATTTCCTTTTGAGTAGGATTTTTTTTCTCTTGGATCATATACTGCCATTCCCTGTTGGCAGCCTACCCAATAAAATCCAGTCTTTTTATCTTCAAAAATGGTATTGGGTTGATAACCATCGGGTAAAGAAACCGGCACATTGTGGTCAGTAAAATTTTTCTTAATTGGGTCATAAACAAGAAGTTTATTCCTCCTGAGAAGGACAAAAATATTCCCTTTACTGTCCATCCATAGTTTTTCACCATGATACCTTACTTCACTTTTTTCAAATGGGACTTCTTGAAAGCTCATGTTGGAGGGATTGTAAATACCGTAGTGGTCCCCGTACCTGATCCACATTTGCCCTTGGGTGTCTTCCAATATTTGTCTGACCGGCTGCGCAGGTAATTTTACCGGATTTTCAATAGTAAATGAAAGAAAATACTTTCCATCAAAGCGTTGCAAGCCATTAGAGCTTCCTACCCACATATAACCTCTTTTATCCTGCCAGACAGTATACACGTTGTTGGAAGCCAGGCCATCATCCACAGTAATTCTATTGAAAAAACGGTTTGGATTGGCCTTTGATAGAAAAACCAACAAAAAAAAGAGAGAGAAAGTAATTATTGACCTCATTTTACTAGGTAAAAATACAAAGTGAATATCGTTTTTCTTCCAAAAAACACCTTAAATCACATCTATATGTGATGAAAACTTCCTGTTAACTGAGCAACTAAAGAAGAATAGAATCCATCTTTTTAAAGAATACAAATCTAAAATATGAAAAAGTTAATTTTATTCTATCTATCAATTATCATCGTGCTGTCCTTAAATGGTTGCCATGAAGAAATAAGTTTTCCAATAATTGAATCCATAACTGCCATAGCAGGTGAAGACCAAGAAGTATGGCTTAATTCTGAGGTACTATTGTATGGATCTTCGGAAGGAGCCACTGACCCTGTTGAATTTTATTGGTCTTTCAGATCAAAGCCTGAAGAAAGCACAACAGAAATTGTAAATCCCCACCAAGCAGATGCAAGTTTCAATCCAGATAAAGTTGGAGAATATATTCTGGAACTGAAAGCATCTAAAGGTGAATTATTCGATCTGGATGAATTAAAAGTAATTGTTCATTTTAAGGATAATGAAGGGCCCAATGAACCAGGAAACGGAAATTCACTTTTTTCGGACATTGATCAAGATTTGGTTTTGGAAGATGTGCATGAGGATCCTGCCATTCCAGATTACATAGTAAGTGCCGAAATAGCTGTCAATGCCAAATTAACAATTAAACCCGGGGTGGTCATTCAATTTGAAGAAAACACAGGCCTTAAAATCAACCCTTTAGGATCTATCAATGCGAAAGGAACAATCAACAACAGGATTTTTTTTACAGGAAAAGAAAAAATTAAAGGATTTTGGAAAGGGATTTTAATTTATAGCAATTCAGAAGAAAATGTGCTTGAAAATGTTTCCATTAGTTTTGGCGGAAGTGAAAGTTTTCAGGAAATGCCATTTATTAAAGGAAATTTGATTTTACAAGGTGATCAGATTTCTGCATCAGCCATTAACCTTAAAAACAGCACGATCTCAGAAAGTGGGGGGTATGGTTTATATTTGGCAGGGAAATCTTATTTTAATGTCTTTGAAAATAATAATTTTTCCAATAACCTCCTTGCAGCCGCCTATGTGCCTGCCGGACAACTGCACAAACTGAACTTTCATTCCAGATTCAATGATAATAACGGTTTCAATGGAATTGAAACCGGTGGTGAACTTGATCATTATGAAGCTATACAATGGACAGCCTTTAATGACAGATCAGCTTACTTGGTATCATCGGACTTGATCATAAAATCAGGATTGAAAATCATGGAAGGAGCCATTTTTGAAATGATTGCTAATAAAATGATTCAGATAGAAGGGAATGGATATTTGGACGCAACTGGTTCTGAAGTAAATAGGGTTGTTTTTACTGCCCGTGACAAAACACTCAATGGTTTTTGGAAAGGAATACATTTTAATAGTCTTTCTTTAAATAACAAACTGATAAGGACTGAAGTATCTTATGCAGGTTCCACGAAATTTTCAGGTTTTGATAAAAAAGGTAATGTATTGGTCAGTGGCAGGTTGCTTACCAGAGACTCCAGATTCCATCATGGGCTGGGATATGGGGTTGTTGCCCAGCAGCCCAATTTGATAAATAGTGATGTAGCCACTTCCAATATTTTTTCTGACTTTTCAGAGGGTTTTGCTTACCCGGAAGTCTTAAACAATCCGGAACCACCTTCAATTGTAGGTGATTGGGTGGACTGGTGGAGTTTAAATGAAGAATATTACACTGTGGATACAAAGCTATATGATAAAACCAATAATATTTGGTTTAAAGGTGGAGCAGATCCATGGAATATGACCGCTCAACAAGGCTTTGGGTTAAAGGTTTCAGAATCAGGTAAGTTTATTTGGACAATTGCGGAGAGGCATCATTTTGATCCTGGTTGTATTTCCTATTCTGCTGAATTCATTACAGGAACAATTCAAGTGACAAATTCCCTCCTGACTTTTTCTCAGGACTTTTGGAAAAGCAAATTCGAAAACAGTTGTGCCCCCGATCAGAATGTGGATGAGCAAATTACTCCCGGAAATATTCCTATTAAGTATGAAATCAACAGGGTATTCAATCCTAATTCAGGAAAGGTATTTTGGGAGTTGAAATTTACAAATCCCGACAATTCAACTTTCTCCTATTTTAGGCTTTGATCAAATTTCTCCTGGTTCCCCAATTATGGGATCAGGAGAAATTAACTTCCAATGATAGGATTTAAACCTTCAACTTTGACAATGAGAAATCACTAAATTGAATTGACTTATGAATACCAAATGCAGGTGCGTGAAGGAGGGTTAATAACCTACCTGCTGAAAAGCTCCAGCAATGGACAGAATGAACAGGTTTTCTTTTCCTATTCAAGATAGGTTCAATAAATGGTAAAAGCAGGTTTCTTCAGGAGAAAGTATCTATAATTTGAAATCGAATTTTCATGATGGTTATATCTACTTTAAAAATTAAGCATGTAAGGAACAATGAAAAAATAACCTTATATCCATCAATAATCAGAAAGGGAGACAAAGTATTTCTTATTGACTGTGGTTATGAAGAATCTTTTGAAGAATTCTTCATTGCACTAAAAAACGAAGGACTTTGTATAGACCAAATAAATGGAATTTTCATTTCCCATGATGATATAGATCATTTGGGAGGTCTAAAAAAGTTTAAAGAAAAAAATAAATCCATTCAGATTTTTTGTGGGGTATTGGAAGAAAATTCAATAAGTGGCAAAATAAAATCTGAAAGATTAATACAAGCAGAAAATCTTTTAGACTCCATGCCAGATATCAGCAAAAGTTGGGCTTTGGATTTTATTCAATCATTGAAAGACATTAAAAGATTTGAGGTTGATAAAACATTTGAGGATGGCGAGGTATTTGAAAATGATATCATCATCATTCACACACCAGGTCACACTAGAGGACATATTTCTTTTTTTATACCGGAACAAAAAACTCTAATTGCCAATGATGCATTGGTTCTGGAGAATGGAGAGTTTGGTTTAGCAAACCCCTCCTTCACATTGGATTTACAAAATGCCATTAATTCAATTCATAAACTGAAAGAACTCAAACCTCAAAAGGTAATTTGTTACCATGGCGGTATACTTGAAATGGACATTGATTCAAAACTGGATAAGTTAATTTCTCAATATTTATGACTATTAAATATTTTGTAATAACCTTAGAAATAATACATTGAAAATGAGAAAAGTAATATTATACATAGCCTGCAGTTTAGATGGGTTCATTGCCATGCCAGGAGATGACCTGTCATTTTTGGACAAGGTAGCCAAAGAAGGTGAGGATTATGGTTATAATGAATTTACGGAAGCTGTCGATACCGTGATTTTAGGTAGAAGAACCTATGAATGGGTGATGTCCAAAGTTCTGGAATTCCCCCATGCAAGCAAAGAAACATATGTGATCACCAGAGAAATAAGGGAACGTATCGGAAATATTCATTTTTATTCAGATGACCTTGAATCTTTGGTCAACAGGCTTAAAAGGAAAGAAGGGAAAGACATTTTTGTGGATGGCGGCTCAGAAGTAGTAAGAATGATGCTGCAGGTTAAGCTGATCGATGAAATGATAATTTCAATAATTCCTGTATTGCTTGGAGAAGGTATCCCACTGTTTGCCAAAGGTATTCCATATCAGGACCTTAAACTCCTAAGTTCAAAAAGCTTTGATACAGGATTGGTGCAATTACATTATGAAGTATTAAATGAATAGAAACTTGGAAATCAAATAGAAAAACAAAAAAATAAAATTTAGACATGAAAAGAATTTATTTTTATTTGCTGACCCCTTTAATTCTCTGTGGAATAATAAGTAACTCTGTTTTTGCTGAGGTTGAAACCTGCAATTGTCTGGACGAATTTGAATTTCTAAAAAGCTATATTGAAAGAAATCATGCTGCTTACAGGGACAATGTAAATGACAAAAACCTTGAAGAATATGGGGATTTCGTTGAGAATTTGAAAAAAGAGATCCAAAATGACCCAATTACCGATCATTGTATTGTTTATTTAAAAAGGTTTCTTTCTTTTTTTAAAGATAACCATACCCAAATCAATGATAGGGGGTATCAGGTGGATGAAAATAATGAAGAGGCTTTGAAGCAATTTTTTGCATCTTCCAGATTTCAGCAAAGGGAAAGGATTGAACTGGATATTCCAGCAATTGAAGCCTATTTGAATTCCGGAAATGCGGACATTGTAGAAGGGATTTACGAGACGCAAGATGGGGCCTATAGCGTGGCAGTCCTTCAAAATCAAACTGATTTTAGGGATTATTATGGGGTTATTTTAAATTCTAAAACCAGATTATGGGAACCTGGTCAGATTAAATTTGAACTTAAAGCATTGGGCGAAAACCGTTTTCAAGGGTATTTCTATTATAAATTTTATAATCTTAATTCCGAACAAGTGAATTTAGAGGGTAATGTGTTGGGCTCATGGATTAAAAAGGGGGCAGTTTCTCAGGAAAACCCAACACTTTCGTCCGGGCTGGAGCGAGATCAAAAACTTTTTGAATTCAAGAGATTGAAAGATGATATTGGTTATCTATCACTTAAGACTTTTGAAGGTTATTTTAAGAACCAGCTGGATTCGCTCATCATTGCTCACGAACAAGATCTTGGAAGAATTTCCAAATTGATCATCGATGTCAGAGGTAATGGTGGAGGCAGCGATGCCTTATTGGCACCTTTTATTCCTATGTTTTATACTGACACGCTGAAAACTGAATTGCCTCAATTATATGCTACAAAGGATAACTTAAAAACGTACTCTGATTTCTATGATCAAATAAAAAATGATTCTCTCCAATATGGTAAAAGTACAATGGATTATTTGAAGAAATTGATTCAAAAAATGGAAGTAGCCGGTGAAGGGGAATTTGTCAATATGTTTGATTCTATTGAGGAATTGGGAGAATCTATGGAGATCAATTTCGGATCGCAACAATTTGTTTTTATCAATGCAATGAGTGAGGATAAGCGATACCGTCTCACTTATTACCATCAGGATAAACCACTTCCTATTAAACCTGGAAAAATTGTGATCCTGATGGATAGGGGCTGTGCCAGTACCTGTGAAAATTTAATTTTGCTAGCCCGGCAAAGTGAAAAAGTAATTACATTAGGGCTAAACTCAGGTGGATATAAAGGATATGGGAATGTTTTTCCTGTCCAAACTCCCATGGGATATCAGCTTGGGATGAGTACAACCCGTTATGAAAAAGATAGCCAATACGAATTTATTGGAATTCCTCCTATGGTAAGAGCGGAAGGGAATGAAGATTGGATTGAAAGAGCGATAGAAATTTTAGATTCAAAATAATTTTTAAAATATAAACATTGAAGCAGATTAGACCTGTCAGGTTTTAAAACCTGTCAGGTCTTTCGCTTTTTTGACACTCAGAGATTTTGAAAAATTCAATTTTCCTTTTTCTTTGGATGAAGATCTTGGTATGCTTTCAGCTGATATTTGGCTTGAATTACATGTCTTTGGTTGTGTACTAATAGAAATTCAATAGCATCACAAGGTCTTAATAATACCAAAGAAGAAATGGAGCTGGAGATACTTCCCTTATTAAGGTCCTTGCCTCTTGCTTTTAAGAGAATTTCCTGAATTTCCTCAAGGTAATCGATGAATTCAGCCACAATTTGATATGGAGCAGCATTCTGAACGTTGGGATAATGCTTTTTTATGGCCTTGAATTTTTTTCCATTTTCAACTGGTTTCATCATATTGATGAAATAAGAACCAATCCAACTTAGTCTGATTGATGAGGTATCTTTTTCTGATTTTGAGGACTCCAATACTTTTTTGATTCGTGGTAAATAAAATGCAGCATAGCTATTGAGATGATCAAGGCATGCAGTTATAGACCAATTTCCGGAATCAGAAAAAATCAAAGCTTCCTCCGCAAGATTTTGAAAAATTTTGGTGGAAGTTTCCAATTGTTCTTCCACCAAAGTTTCCATTTTTTCTATCCAGTTCTCTTTATTCTGCAAATTCATAAATCAATTCTTTATTTTTTTCTAAAATTTTATGGGCTGAAAACAGGCCAATTGCAATTAGAAACATAATTGATTCAATAACTAACCATTGGTTTCCAAATGTACCCAAGGTTCCTTCAGAAAAGATGGTAATAATTCTCGAGAGCGCATAAAAGCCCCATAACATCCCTAAAAAGCCCAATCCCTGGATTGGGCTTTTAATTGAGAGGTAGATGAGTGTACAAACGATAGTAAGACCCACTCCACCGTAAATTCCTCTAATTGAGCTGAACGCGTCTGTGTTGGTAAGCTGAACCTGAACCAGATCCATGACAGATTGGGGTGAAAGAAAGGCCATTAGACTCACCGAGAGTAATGCCAATCCAGAAAACAAAATGAATACTCTGGAAAGCACGGTTAAGATTTTGATAGTTTTCATAATATATTTTGGTTTAGATTATATCACAAAATTGGCCTGTAGTAAGAAGTTTATTTTTGGTTTTTACCAAGATTTTTTCACTTTGATCGATTTTTTACAGCAAAAGAAAAAGAATCGGCAAAACTTAAAATTAGGTCAATTTAATTTTGGATTAAATATATTAAAATATTGTAAATCAAAGTTTTATACTATTTATTAATTTGCTAAAGTTAGTAGGGTCTATACCTATGTAATTTGCAAGATACTTATGAGGGATCATTTGTAAGATATGCGGGCTTCTATTCAAAAGCTTTCTGAATTTTTCCTCTGAACTGAAAGTCTGTAATTCCACCTGTCTTTCCAACACACCTGCCAATGCTCCTGTAATTCCTATTTTGATAAATTTTGCTATACCGGCATGTTTTAAAGAAAGTTTTTCAAGATCATCGTGATGGGCTCTAAGGAATTTTGAAGGAGTTAAAGCTTCATAGGCGAATTTTGAAGGAGTTCTCAGAATGAATGAATCCAGTATTCCCCCAAATGAATGTGGGTAGGTAAAGATCAAGGTGGCTTCTTTTTCCTGGTCTTCATAAAAAATCCGTTGGAGACCTTCAGTAATAAAGTAAAGGTTGTCTTCTCTTTTGCCTACAGGGGATAAACATTCCTTTCTTTTACAGGAGAATGGCTTCCAGATTTGGTGAAAATCCTGCCATTCCTCCTCAGACAAAGGTGAAATATTGTTGGTGATTACTTTTAATATTTCTTTCATCCTTATGATTCATGTTAAATATTACAATATGTTTTAATAATGATGATGAAAAAAGTTACAGTGTGGTTGCCTTTAATGCTTCAACTAAAATTAAACGATTTACTATTTGTAGACCAAATTCAAATCGGGCTTTTAAATTCTATTTTTGAATTGGTTGGGATGTGTTTTGTTTTGAAATCCGATTCGGGATAAAAATTTGACACTTCGGTAATTCGATTTGATTCTTAAGATGTATGACAGTGGATAATCCACTGATTTTATTGAAATTTATCCCAAATTGAATTATGGACCGCTTAAATGACAAATGGCTTAGATTAATAGGCGTCCCATTGACAGGGATGCTCTCCAACCTGGTGTTTTTTGATGCTCAAAATGAGGCAGCGGAAATCAGCAGGATTACTGCCATGGCTTTAAGTGTAGGAGAAAGTTTGCTGCTTTGGGAAACCAATCGGTTGGGAATTTTGCTTTCCAGAAGGAAGTTTCCAACTATAAAGGCCACAACAGCCAGAATTTCAACCCAGGTCATTTGGTTTATGGTGATGACTGTTACCACAAGATTTCTTTTGTCCTATTATTATGATTCAACCCAATTTTGGGGTTATGCTTTATCCTCTAGGGCTTATGTTTTTAATATAGTTGTTCCTTTTTTCTTCATCATACCCATAGCATCCATATATGAAGCCATGTATTTTTATAGGCAATGGTATAGATCTCATTTTGAAGGAGAAAAACTGAAGAAAGAACATTTACAGAGCCAGCTGCTTTCTCTGAAATCTCAACTCAACCCCCATTTTTTATTTAATAGCTTGAGTACCTTATCCTCTTTGATACCCGAAAATCCTGTTTTGGCAGAAAAATTCACAGATGAATTGGCGGATACTTACAGGTATGTTTTAAAGACCCAGGATCAGGTTTTATCTCCTTTGAAAGAAGAGTTGAATTTTATAAAGACCTATTTTAATCTCTTGGAAACTCGCTTTGGGAAAGGAATCAGGTTGGAGATACAGGTATATCCCCAATATGAAAACCATTATATTCCCTCATTAACTTTACAGCTATTGGTTGAAAATGCAGTAAAGCATAATGCAGTTTCGGACAAGACTCCTCTGGTAATAAAAATATTCACAGATGAAATGGGTAATTTGTTTGTGAAAAATAATCTAAATAAAAAGTTGAATATGGTAGCTTCCCCTCAAATGGGCCTGAGAAATATCATTTCCAAATATAAATTGCTCAATCAGCCTGAAGTGATCATCAATCATTCTGAGGAATCATTTCAGGTCCAATTGGCATTAATTTCTTCCCAAGAGATGACAAAAATGAAGTTGTCCGATGTAATCTAGAATTGTTGTATAATGGATGTATTGATCGTAGAAGATGAAAAACATAATGCCAGTAAGCTGAAAAGAAAACTTCAGCTTTTGAATAGGGAAATTGAAGTTTTGGGGGTTACTGAAACTATTGAAGAGACGGTCAATTGGTTGAAATACCATGGAGAGCCTGATCTGATTTTTTTGGATATTGAATTATCCGATGGTCAGTCATTTGAAATATTTCAAAGAATTAAAGTGAATTGCCCGATTATATTCACCACTGCATATGATGAGTTTGCCCTTAAGGCATTCGAGTTAAACAGTATTGACTATTTGCTAAAACCAATCAAAGAAGAAGATCTGTCAAGGGCCTTTGATAAGCTTGACCATATGAGGCATGCCTTAGGAGCAAAATCCGGAAACAATATAGTTGGCATAGAGAAACTGTTGGAAGACCTCAAATTGAATGTGGCAAACAGTCAACCAAAACGTGAACGGTTTTTGAGTAAAATGGGCCAAAGGCTGGTTTCTGTAGATATCCATGATATTGCTTACTTCTTTTCGAGAAATAAGATATCCCATATCAGGACCAAATCGGGAAAAGATTTTGTGGTGGATTATAATATGGATGAGATCCAGCAAATGCTGGATAATAAACGGTTTTTTAGATTGAACAGGCAGGTGATTTCCTCCATTGATTCAATAGAAAAAACCAATTTTTATTTTAATAATAAATTGAAAATCAACCTGGTTCCTGCATTTGAAGATGAGGTTTTAGTGAGTAGGGAACGGGCATCAGATTATAAAAAGTGGATGGGTGAATAATTTCCAGTTTGGAAATTTAACGTTTCGGTTTACTTTCCTTCCATTTGGGTAGGAAGCACCTTTTAAAAGATGTGGATTAACTCCAAATTTGATCCACTAAACCACTATAATTATGAAAAAGAAACTGCTTTTAATTTTGGCAACTTTCGGGTTTGTTTTTGGGCTATCAGCTCAGCAATTGACCCCCGATCAAATGATTTCCGATCTTACTGTCTTCAAAGAAGCTTTGGAGGCCAAACATCCGGAAATGTACAGATACACTTCAAAGGAAGAGTATGAACTGCTGTTTGAACTGGTAAAAAAGGGGATGAATCATGAAATGACCGTAAGGGAATTCTACCTATCTATGGCCCCGTTGGTTTCTGCGCTCCACTGCGGACACACTAAATGGATTTTAGCAGGGAAGGATATGTATTATCAATTTTATGAGGATAACCTTTTCCCTTTAAAACTGTATTTTGATATGGATCAGGCCTTTGTTCTGGGGCATTTTGCTGGGAAGGAAGTCCCCATATCTGCAGAATTGATTTCTATTAACGACCGACCAATAGGTGAGATTATTGATCTGATCAAGCAGAATTCATCTTTTGGAGATGGATTTTCCGAAGGTGGAAAATATTACCAGCTTAACCATTACTTTCCAGCGCTTTATTCTACAAATTTTGGAATCGCAGAAGAGTATGTTGTTGAAATAAAAATCGACGGAGAAATACAAAAATTAAGTTTTTCGGGAATCAGTCTGAACCAGATAAAAACAGATTCTCCGGAAAATCAAGGAGATGAAGGACCTTTTCAATTTGAGATTAAGGAAAGGAATGTAGCATGGCTGGATATTGATAGGTTCTTTGCTTATCCATCAGAACCTGATTTCAAGAAATTTCTAAAAAATTCCTTTACCCAAATCAATGAAAATCCGGTGGATGACCTGGTTATTGATTTAAGGGGAAATGAAGGAGGAAATGAGAACTGGGGTATTGAATTGTATAAATATATAGCAAAGGAGCCATTCAGATATTATGAAAGAATTTCTGTTAAGCAAAAACAGAAAGTTGATTTTGAATCCAAGACCTCTACCTTATTCAAGTTGGCTACTTTGTTCAATAAAAATGGAAAATACGGAAAAGAGTTTACCGTTCAAAAAGGATTGAAAAAGCAAAAACCTTATAAAATTGCTTATGGGGGTAGGGTGTATTTATTGTTGGATGGTCAGAGTTTTTCCGTCACTACCGAATTTGCTTCACGTGCCAAATCAGATGGCAGAGTTACAATTATAGGTTCTGAAACCGCAGGAGGTTATGCCATGAATACCAGCGGATTTTTCAGTATAGTAACCCTGCCCAATTCAAAAATTGATTTAGGAATTCCTTTGTTGGGATTTCATATGGAAAATTTGACAGATGTGAATCCAATGGATAGGGGAATTCTTCCTGATTATCCAGTTGAAGTCACGGTTCAGGATATTATTGGCAAAACCGATCCTATTATGGATTTTTCATTGGAGTTGATCAAAAAACCTAAGTTTATCATTTCACAACCAGCACTTTAAGCAAACCCTTTTTATGAAAAATATCTTATTGATCTGCACAGTTTTTCTGTGCCTTGGAAGGGGTATGTCCATTGCACAGGAGTCAAAAAGTCATGGAGCTGAAGCCAGCCTGGGTATAACAAGAGGAACCAACAAGTTACACGATTGGCAAGCCTCACCGATGCAATATTTCACGAATTCAAACGGGCTAAAAGGAGATTATAGAAGAATTACCCCTAGGAATCTATGGTATTTTGGTTTTGAGGCCGGAATGGGAGAAATGATTGCCCCAGCCCTTGGAAAAAGGCAATTCAGATTTGAAGAAGGGGGAGAACCTTTCTATTTGGTTCCTACCTTATATCAGGGGATGCTATTTGCGCAATACCTGAGAAAGGTTTCAACCCATTCCAAAAACACCAGTTATTTGGGCTTAAAAATCAGCGATTCATTCTTTTATGCAGATGGCTTGGCTATGAATATTTGGACCATGAACCTTTTGGAGTTCTCATCCAATTACACCTTCATCAGGAAATTTGGGGAAAGGCATCAAATAGAGGGCAATATTTCAATCCCCTTGGTAGCTTCTGTAGCTAGGATGCCCTTCAGTAATGTGGTTTCACAGCCTGACAAATCCCAAAGCAGGGCTTTTCTGGAAGGAGCTGAATGGGAATTCTTGGGGAAATATGTTCACCCGGAAATCGGAATTGCCTATCAATATGCTTTGTCCAAAAGGAATTCCATCAGGTTTACTTATCGGTACCAATGGCTGAGCTATGATCAACCCCGATCCATCAAGATGAGCGACCATCAAATCGGGTTGGCTTATGTCTATAAGTTTCAATTTTCTAAATAGTATCCGTTCACAATTTTAAAGTTTGAAGAAATGAAAAATATGAATAATAAAAGTTCATTGCGGTTTCTCCTTTTGGGCGTTCTAATGATGATTTTGACAATAATAAGTTCATGCAATGACCTTATGTTGGGAGAGGAACCTCAAAACACACCTGTGGAGAATTTTGAGGTTTTATGGAACGAGTTTGACAGGATGTATGCCTTATTTGAAGTTAAAAACCTGGATTGGAATCAGATTTATCTGGAATACAAACCCAGGGTAAATGATAATATGTCATCTGATGAATTATTTGATCTAGTATCAGAAATGTTGGCAGAACTTAATGATGGACATGTATGGATGGTTAAACCGGATCCCGGTTTTCGAAGATTTGATAGTGGCCCGGTTTACCCAAAGGGCGATTTTGATCTTGATTTGGTCAGAAATAAATTGTCTGAAGAACATATCATAGGAAACAGTGTAGAACCTGATGTGATTTACGGGAAATTCGATGGAGAAATAGGATATATATATATTGAAAATCTGGGTATGAATCCGGGTTTTTATTATGATGCCTTAAAGACCATCATCCCATACATGACCAATACAAAAGGTTTGATCTTTGATGCCAGAGGGATAGAAGGAGGCTATGACAGGTCTTCCCAAGAGGTAGCGGGATTTTTTACAAAAGAATCCAAATTGTATATGCGTACAAAATTCAAAAATGGTCCAGGTCATGATAATTTTGGACATCCCATAGAGTGGAGGACTACTCCCAATATGGATATCAGTTACAATAAACCGGTGAAAGTATTGACCAACAGACAAACTGGTAGTGCCGGAGAGACCTTTGTGTTGGCCATGAAGACTATTGAGCATGTGAAAGTTTTAGGAGATTCAACTTATGGAGCCTTTTCAGACAATCCAAAAAGAGAACTGCCAAATGGTTGGATATATGCCATCAGCACTGGAGATTTTAGGGACGCAAACGGAATCAGTTATGAAGGGAAGGGAATTCCTCCCCATGAGCTGATTCAGAATACCATAGCTGAAGTCCAATCCGGATTGGATAAAGTCTTGGAAAAAGCAATCGAAGAATTGAAGGAAAATTAAAAAATCATTAACTGAATTTTTGGAACAGGATGTTGAAAAATATCCTGTTCTTTTATTTTTAATAAGTTGATGGAAAAGCAACCTTGTTTTGGTTTTTTAAATCATTCGGTAATTAAGCTCCTAATTGATGTCAATAATTATCTTGTACTATATATGAAAAAGAGACTTGAAAATAAAATTACATTGGTAACCGGTGCGGCAAGAGGAATTTGATCCATTATGCAACTTTTCAAAAAGGAAGTGTATCTACTTAATTGAGACATCACTTTAGATCAAATTAGATGGCAGGGATAAATAAATTATTACTTTTAGGCGCAACAGGTAGAACAGGTAGAGAAGTTCTTGATTTGGCCTTAAGTAAAGGGTATCGTGTCAATGTGTTGGTAAGAGATAGAAAAAAGGTTCATCATAAACATGTAAACCTTTTGGTATTTGAAGGAGATACCAGAATCCCCAAAGACCTACATCCATCTATGGATGGATGTCAGGCAGTGATTTCTTGCCTGAATATCTCCAGGACTTCAGATTTTCCTTGGGCCCCTTTAAGAACACCGGAAAATTTTTTATCCCTGACCATGAAAAACCTCATTGGGGCCTGCCATGATAAGGATGTAAAAAGATTGGTTTTTACCTCTGCATGGGGAGTAGGGGAAAGCGTAAATACGCTTCCGGCCTGGTTTTCATGGTTAATTGATAACAGTAACATTGCTCCAGCTTACCTGGAACATGAAAGGCAGGAATCTATGGTCAGAAACTCCGGGCTGGACTGGACCATTGTTCGGCCTGTTGGTTTGGTCAATTCAAAAAAAAGAAAACCGGTTAAGGTGATATTAAATAATCATGAAAGGCCATCTTTAACGATAAGCAGAAAAGATACCGCAGGATTTTTATTGGATTCTTTGGAAAATAGGAAATTGATACACCACATTCCATTAATCTGCTCCTAAAATGAAAAAAATTAACTTTCTCTTTTTGCTCTTTTTTATCCTCTTGTTGCTGACCAAAGCATATGGAACTATTTTGGAGGATGGTATCAGTTTTATTAGAGTAATTGGATGGTTTGATTTTGTTTGGTTGGGCCTTGGCTGGGTTTTTGCAAATTTTCAAGGAAAAGCCGGACTTCCGCAAATTCTCGGAAATGAGAGAGAAAGAAAAAAGTGGATAATTCCCTTTGCAACTGGGATGGCTTTTGCCTTTTTGGATGTTTTGGTAATTGAAGGACTATTGAGAAATGAACCCCATACCACCTTACCACCTTATACCCAGCCTTTTCCATATTCCCTTTTTCTCTTTTTTGTTGGCGGCCTTTACATGGAAATTGTTTATAAGCTGATTCCTTTGACTCTTTTTCTTTTGATTATTGAAAAATATGTCATTTCAAGGTTGAAAAATCATTTAATCTTGGTGGTTGTTTTCCTGCTTTCAATTTGGGAACCATTGGAACAAATGCCTTCTGAACCGAAGTTGTTTATTGTGTACAGTTTGGTTTCCGGTTTTACTTTCAATTTCATCCAACTTTATTTTTTCAGGAAATGGGGATGGATTTTCTCTCTCATCTGCAGGTTGGGATTATATTTGATTTGGCATGTTCTACTTGGAGTTTGGATTGAATATTTTGTGATTAAATAATAGTATAGGCTTATTTTTCAAAACCTTCAGACTGCCAGATTTGAAGAATTCCGTTTTGGTTATATATGATCATGGCTTCGAGGTCAGGGTTTACATTGATCATTTTCTGGGATTCTTCTAAACTCAGAATCATGCAAATTGTAGCCATAGCATCAGCCTGGATGCAAGAGGGTGCTTTGATGCTGGTGGAAAGGATGCCATTGCTTATTGGATATCCTGTTCGTGGATCAATTAAATGTGAATGTTTGTTTCCTTTATCATCCACATAAAATTTGTCCAGACTTCCGGAACTTGAATAGGCAGTATTTTTAAGATTGACTCTTTTTTCAAGTAGGTTATTCCCTTTTAAATCTTTTGGAATATTTGTAAAGAAATTATGGAAGTTTTGATTATTTGGTTTACCTGATGATACCCCATCCAATCCAAATTCCATTTGAAAATTGACAACACCTCTATTTTTAAAGTATTCGCTTAATAGGTCAATAAGATGACCTTTGTCCAAATAATTCAGATCCAACATAGTTCCTGGTATTCTGGAACTGATACGTCCTGGGGTGATTTCAATGTTGCCAGGATCACACAAGGCCTTCAAAGAATCAACCCTTTCAACTGTCATTTCTTTTTTATTGGAAAATTCATTTCCCCAGGCCGTTATCAATGGTAATATACTATGGCTTACTACACCTCCTGAAATCTCATAGTAATGTAAAGATTCTTTCAGAAGCCCATATAAGTGCGGGGAAAAGTTTTCCGCTTTTCCATACTTGTTAAACTGGGAGATATCAGAATCAGGAATGTTTATATTTACAGCACGGTCAAAATCATTGATCAGTGAGTCCAATTCCCTTTCGAGGCTTGGATCTCCTTGATACGAAATAGAATAAAAAACGCCCAATGCCTTTCCTTCTAAAAAAACAAAGGGTTCTTTTTCCGCTTTATATTCAGACCAAAGGATTCCTGCAGCAATTAGGACAGTAATGCTTAAGGGGATAAATAGTTGTTTTGTCAACTTCATATTAATTCTCCCAGAAATATTCATTTACTCCTTGACCGCAGGATTCGGTGTAGTAGTAAATATGTCTTCCAAAATCCCTGAATTTAGGTTTTTTGATTGACATTAAATCAGGACAATCTGTAAACAATTGATGAAAACTTTTCCGATAACTACCCTTTTTTACTTTAAATGTAGAAGAGCCTTCTTTAGAAACTAAATAAACACGCTGCATTTCCCCTGTTAAGGTAATAGTCCCCTTTCTGAGAGGAGTCGTTTTTCTCGCATTTACTGCATGAAAAACCTCTATTTTATCGTCAAAATGGGGGTTGAGAAGTTGAAGAAGTAATTCTTTGCCACCGTTTAATTGTGCATTTCTGAACACAACATAATCATTCTGTTTGATGGCACTTCTATCAGTTTTTATCATCGCCTTTATGGAGGCAGAACTTTCATTTAGATATTGTGCTTTAACCATTTCATTGGAAAAAATACCCAACTCAAAGATTTCAATGGCTTTGAATTCATGTTTAATGCCGGAATCGTCCATGAGCTTTACTTTATTTATTCCTCTACCACTTGTTGAATTTAAAAGCTGACCTGAAATTTTATCTCCATTTTTTAAAATGAGGTAAACTTCCCGGGATAAGGGCATTTCCTCCAAAGGTGGTAAGAGGGCTTGAGCTTTTGCCTGAATAAGACTTAAAAGCCATAGCACGATAAGGATCAATAATATTCTGTTCATGGCTGCTTTTTTTGGGTAGATGGATTCGGGACAGTTGAAGTTGCATAAGGAGGTCTGCACAGTTAACTGAATCACATCATTATGTGATTTTTAATAGTAAATGCAACTATTTATTTTATTGAATCATCAGTATGCTATAAAAATTTCAAAATCAATAACCAACTAATTATTTACAACTATGAAAAATTCTATTTTTAAAACCGTCTTTTTTTTCATGTTCCTCCTGGGTATTGGAGCATGTAATTCAGAAGAATCTCTTCCACCGGTAAATCCCTTTATCGGGGAATGGCAAGCTGCAGATGATCAATTTCTTATTCTTACTGTTGATGGCGAAGAAAAAACTTTGGCTGAATTTGGAGTTCAAATTTTAAAAACAAATCCAATTTCGGCTGAAACAACAGCTGCAGATTATTTACGCCATACGATTATGGGGCCTATTGATATTTATGAACCTGAAATTTTAATAGCTCCCCAAGAGTTATTTTCTGCAACCGTTGCAGGGGAAAGAGTAGCTGGAATCTGGAAATTACAGAATGCCGGCTCTGTCTTACATTTTAATTCTCTGGATCTAAGAGAAAATGGTTACTTTTATAATGTTAAAAGATTGTCTGGCAATGAGTTAGATCTGGAATGGTCATGGGAGATGAGTTATATTGGGGAGAATTCAGGAGTGTATGACGTCCATTTAGTGATTAAGCTCAAAAAATAGCTGGCCAAGAAACTCAGAAATTTCCGTTCAAAGCCTTTGTCAACACAGGATATTAGGTGTTAGACCAAATTAATAGGGAATTCTGAATAAAGAGGACTAATTATGGGAAAAAAAATTAATGTTATCGCAATTGGTTTTTTATGTGGTGTATTTTCCTGTCAAAAACCAATTCAAGAATTTGTAACTGAAAGCGATCCCTTTCAAGAGGCTATGAGCCTTTGTTTTGTGCCAGCTGGTATGAAATGGGATTTTACCGAAGGCAAAGCTCCTTTATTGGAAGGAATGGATCTTTTGGATTTTCCGGTTTCGACCGAAAGTTCTGAAGCCAGGAAATATTTCAGTCAAGGGCTTTTATTGGCATATGCTTTCAATCATGCTGAAGCAGAACGCTCATTTCAATATGCAGCATCTTTGGATCCTGATTTTGCTATGGCTTATTGGGGTCAGGCCTATGTTTTGGGCCCCAATTATAATGCAGGGATGGAACCTGAACATTACCGATTGGCTTTTGAGGCCATTCAAAAAGCCAAATCCAAACTGAACCAAGTTTCAGAAAAAGAAGCTGCGTTTATCATGGCTATGGACAAGCGGTATGTGGCAGAACCAAGAGAAGACCGGTCTGAATTGGACCTTGCTTATGCCCAGGCTATGTCCAAAGTCTGGGAGAAATACTCAGATGATGCAGATGCGGGCACATTGTATGCAGAGGCATTGATGGATCTACAGCCCTGGGACCTATGGGACAAAGAAGGTAATCCAAAGGGTAATACTCCCATTATACTTGATGTTTTAGAATCGGTATTGGAAAGCCATCCTGAGCACCCTGGAGCACACCACCTTTATATCCATGCAGTAGAAGGGTCAAAAAATCCTGAAAGGGGCTTGAATTCCGCAAGAAAATTTGACAAAGGCTTGACACCAATGGCAGGCCATTTGGTCCATATGCCCTCCCATATTTATATCAGGACAGGGAATTACCATGAAGGTACACTTTCTAATCTCAGGGCTGCCAAAGTCGACAGCCTATATATTCAGACCTGTGAAGCTCAAGGAACTTATCCCTTGGCTTATTTTCCGCACAATTATCATTTTATGGCGGGAACTGCCATTTTGGAAGGCAGCAGTAAATGGGCTGTTTTTGCTGCGGACAGGCTTTACGAACATTTGGAACTTGGTTTGATGGAGGAGGAGGGGCTGGAAGTGATTCAGCATTTTTCTACTATTCCCTATTTTGTCAGGGTGAAATTTGGTCTTTGGGATGAGCTTTTGAATTTATCTTTATGGGAAAAAGGAACGGATTATCAGGAAGGAATCAGGCATTATGCTATGGGTATGGCCTATCTTGGGAAAGGAGATTTGAATTCGGCTAAAAAAGAGCTTCAATCATTACAGAAAATATCCAACCTAGATTACCTGGGAGAAAAAACAATTTGGGGTATCAATTCGCTTCAATCCATACTTAAAATTGCTGCATTGATTCTCGAAGGTGAATGGCTTGCAAGTAACCATAATTTTGGTGAAGCCATTCAGAAGCTTTCTGAAGCTTCAAGTCTTGAAGATCAATTGTTGTATAACGAACCACCTGATTGGTTTTTGTCCACGCGACACCATTTAGGAGCTGTTCTTTTAGAAGCGGGGAAATACCAGGAAGCTGAGTCAGTCTTCAGAAAAGACTTAGAAGAATACCCAAATAATGGTTGGGCATACTATGGTTTGATGTTGGCATTGGAGAAATCCGGAAATTCAAATGAACTCGAAAAAGTGGACAAGTTATTTTCATCTGCTTGGAGTACAGCTGATATCAAGCTTACTTCTTCAAGGATAAAATAGAGGAAAAAGTGATCTACTTTTTTGCACCTAAAATAATTGTACAAAAAAAGGGATTGGAAATGGATCATGATTTCCAATCCCAAACTACAATACTCCATTCCATTGGTATTGGGTCAGTAAATCGGTGAATTTCCTTGAATCCTACCCTTTTATGGGCCTGTAAAGAGCGTATATTATTTGTGGCTATTTCAGTAATGACGAAATCAAATTTGTCTGAATGGGTTTCTTTATATTTTTGATATAGGTGGTCAAATACACCCATGCCTCTGAAATCCTTTCCAACACAGACCTGACCGACTACGAGGTAATTATATGCAGAAACCTTTTTTCCCTTAAAATCCAGTTGATCAAACTGATCAAACATAGGTATCAATACAGGTACATCCTCCTTTGAAACCATCGTCATGGCCAATACATAGGCAGCTATCTTTTCTCCTTCTTTGGCGATAATATGAGGGGCAAATCCGTTCATTTTCCGGATATCTTCCAACTTGTGTAGGACCGTCACAAAACCCTGATCTAAGGATTCAAGGGAGTGGAGATGGTTTTCTTTTTGTAACTGAAGGATTCCGTGGAAGTCCTCTTCAGTTTCTGCGGTTTGGTAGGTTAGAGTTTTCATAAAAATTGGAAAAGTTTCCAAATGTAAGGTATTTGAATAAAAAAATATGGCTGATGTATTCTTTTACCCAAACTCCAAAGTAAACACAGTTTGTTTTCCAGGGGCGGATTCTACCTCAAGGCTTCCCTTATGCAGGTTCATGATCTGCCTGGAAATGGCCAGTCCAATTCCACTTCCGGATTTCTTAGTGGTAAAGAAGGGGACAAAAATCCTTTCCAGGGCCTCCGGGACAATTCCTTCACCATGGTCAATTACCTGTATAAAAGGATGGGAGTGGCTATCCATTCCTCCTTTTAAGATGATATTTCGGTTAGTAGCCTTATCCATTGCCTCCTTTGCGTTTTTGACCAAATTGATGAGAATCATCTGAATTAGGTCCTGATCAGCGAGAATTTCCAGGTCCAAGGGATGAAGTTCACATACCAGGTTAATATTGGCTTTTCCTAAATCTTCTTTCAAAAGTACGCGGATGTTCTCAAATAAGGGTTTAACTGCAAATACCTTCAGATCAGGCTGCGGAATATTGGTGTAATCGCGGTAAGCATTGACAAAGTCCACCAATCCTGCACTTCTTTTTGAAATGGTTTCCAGTCCTTCAGAAAGATCCAAATAGCTTTCTTGATCAATTACAAGTGTTCCGTTGTCTTCTTCAATGATATCTTCTTCTAAAATTACACCCAAAGAACTGGCAAGGCTGGCGATAGGTGTCATCGAATTCATGATTTCATGGCGGAGGACTTTGGTCAGGTTTTGCCAGGCCTGCAATTCATTTTTCTGTAATTCACTTTTGATGTTTTGGAAGGAGATCAACGTCCAGCTTTGACCTTCCATTTTAAAAGAGGCGGACTGCACATTCAGGTGGAGGTCCGAATTGATCTTGATGGAGAAAGATCCGCCTGGTTTTAACTGAAGGACATTTTTCAAAAGATCTACCGATAATTTCCCAAGATCATGGATATCTTTGAACTGTGGAATTTGGAGTAATTGCTTAGCCGCTCCATTGATCACCCCGATTTTTCCTTTGCTGTCAAATGAAATGATACCTGTATTAATATGTTGGATCATGATCTGAAGGAAAAGCATTTGTTCTTCCTTTTCTGCCCTGGTTTTTTTAAAAGCTTCAATGACTTCGTTGAAAGACATGTTCATTTCCCGGAAGGACTTTCCCAGCGTACTGTCTTTGGTAAAGGAAGAGGAAAAATCAGAATACCTAATGGATTCTAAAAATCTGGTGATTTTCCTGTTGGTAGTAGTGGCATAAGAAACCAGATTGATGATCAGGATGATCATAATTACTGAAAAGAGAATTCCCTGAATCAAAGATTCCCCTTTAAAATAGAAATAAATGCCAATGTAGGCTACAGCCACCATCAGTAAAACCCTGATAGTAATACCGATTGCAAAGGTTTTAAAGCCCATATCTTTCCAGTCTTCTGTATAGGGAGGAGCGGGTCAGCCCCAATTCTTCTGCGGCCCGGGTTATATGGCCGTTATGCTTTTGAAGGGCCTTCCGTATCAGAATTTTTTCTACATCTTCAATATTCAGATGATCCAAAGAAACCATTTCCTCCTGTTTTTCAGGGGCCATTTGTTTTTGCATAAAAAGATCCTCCGGCTGAAGGACACTATGGGTGGTCATAATTACGGCCCTTTCAATGCTATGCTGCAATTCCCTGATATTACCGGGCCAGTGGTACTTCTGCATTCTTTTGATCAATGCTTCTCCTGCTTTCCTAATATCTTTGTTGTACTTTTTAGCATACATGGCAATAAAATGATCCGCCAATAGCGGAATATCTTCCAGCCTTTCTCTCAAGGGAGGTAGGGTAATTTCTATGGTATTGATTCTGTATAACAAATCCTGCCTAAAGGAATTTTCATACACCATGTTGTGGATAGGCATATTGGTTGCAGAAATCAATCGGATGTTAACCGGGATTGGTTTATTGGCACCTACTCTTGTGACTTCCCTGTTTTGTAGGGCTGCCAGCAATTTGGCCTGCAAAGCCAATGGTAAATTTCCTATTTCATCTAAAAATAAAGTCCCTTTATTGGCCTGCTCAAACCTTCCTGCTCTGTCTTCCTTGGCATCTGTAAAGGAACCTTTTTTATGCCCAAAAAGCTCACTCTCAAAAAGGGTAGTGGTTATTGATCCTAAATCTACACTGACAAATGCTTCCCGATATCTTTTTGAATTCCTATGTATAGCTCTGGCAATCAGTTCTTTTCCTGTTCCATTTTCACCTAAAATTAAAATGTTGGCATCGGTTCCTGCCACCCTTTCTATAGTTTCGAAGACCTTGGTCATGGCCGGACTTTGTCCTATGATATCCTTGAATTTGCTGTCTATATCCTGATAAATCTGTTGCTGCTGGTGTTTCAGTTCGTTCACTTCCAGTTTGGACTGACGCAACTGCAAGGCAGCATTCAAGGTTGCCAGTAGTTTTTCATTCTCCCATGGTTTAAGTACAAAATCAGTAGCCCCCTCTTTAATGGCCTTTACTGCTGTATTCACATCCCCATAAGCTGTAATCAGGACCACTACAGCAGAAGAATCCAGTTCCAAGATACGGTCCAGCCAATAAAACCCTTCCTGACCGCTACTGACATCTTTGGTGAAATTCATATCCAACATGATTACATCATACTGTTCATTGACCATTAATATGGGCAACAGACCTGGGTTGGTTTCTGTATCTACTTGTGCAAAATGCCTTTTCAAAAATATTTTGGCCGCTTTTAAAAGATCCTCATTGTCATCGACAATCAGAATTTTTCCTGTTTTTTGTTCTTTCATAGGTGTAGACTTATGATATTACACATAGAATTCAAGATTTATAGTCCATATTTCAAAATCAAAGCAGTTATTCTTTATTGTGTCATGTTATAAAATTGCCCGACACTTTTTTTATTTTTTATAATTCAGTTCAACCCTGCCTCGCATGCATGCACATTGTGGTTATGTCATGGTACCAATTTCCTAAATCAGACTTCATCCTTCCCACTTAAGACATTACATCATCCAACACCCCACATCCATCATTCTACATCATATTGCCAAAACCTGTACCGAAATGATACAAACGGACAATCTTTTTACAAAAACAGGGATTTGATTGAAATTAAGCCTTTTTTTAAAATGAAGATAATGACTTATAGGGATTTTATTTTGTGCTCTTACTCCTGATTTTGGTCGCTGGCGGACAATTTTGTTCGATATTTTTTCCTATAATTTATGGATTGTGCCAAATCAGGCATTTTTAAAGGGTTTTATGGATGGCATATATTTGGCAAACAAGGATGTGACGAACAATTAAGATTGTCTTTTAAAAAGATTGAAAATGTCAGTAATGGATAGAAAGATCGAGAAAAAGAAATGGACGCCCAAGTTCATAGGAATGATTGTAGGAAGCGCACTACTTGTAGGCTTTATTATATATCAATTGATTTTTGCGGATTCCAGGTCCTCCATGAATGTGAATATGGAAAGGATTACAATTGCCACTGTAAAAGAGGGCGAATTTACAGATTATATTCCTGTAAGTGGAACAATTGAACCTGGAGAGGTATTTTTTCTTGATGCTCTTGAGGGCGGAAATATCCAGAAGATTGTACGCGAATCAGGTGCCTTCGTCAAGGCAGGGGACACTATTTTGATTCTTTCAAATTCCAAACTGCAATTGGAAGTGATGGAAAGGGAATCTGGACTATATTTTCAGTTAAACAATTTAAGGCAGGTACGTTTGCAATTGGATCAGAATGACCTGAACCAACAAGGGCAACTGGCAGAAATAGATTATCAAATTAGTTTACTAAAGCCGCAGTATGAAAGATTCAAAGAGCTTCATGAAAAGAAACTGGTTTCCGATAGGGAATATGAAGAAGTAAGGGAGCAGTATGAATACAATGTAAAAAGAAGAAAACTGACATATGAAGCTTATAGGAACGATTCCATGTCCAGGGTTTTGCAAAAAAGACAGTTGGCAGACTCTGAAAGGAGAATGAATCAATCTCTAAACGGTGTGGGACATATCCTGGACAATTTGGCTGTGAGAGCCCCTATTACCGGTCAACTTTCGACAGAGCAGATTGAAATCGGTCAATCCATCAGTGCCGGTCAAAGATACGGACAGATCGATATTTTGGATAAATTCAAAGTAAGGGTTCCTATAGATGAACTTTACCTGCCAAGAGTAAATACTGGATTGAAGGGTACTTTTTCTTTCTCAGGAGGCACCCATGAAGTGGAGATTGGTAAAATATATCCTACCGTTACAGCGGGAAGGTTCGAAGTGGACATGTTTTTCACAGAAGAGGCACCATCTGGCCTGAGAAGAGGTCAGACTGTAAGAATCAGATTGGAACTGGGAGAGAGTGAGCAGGCTGTGCTTTTGCCAACGGGAGGATTTTATAAAGATACAGGTGGTAACTGGGTATTTGTGGTTAACCAAGAAGCGGGAAAAGCAGAGAAGAGAAATATCCGTCTGGGAAGAAAAAATCCGGAATTCTATGAAGTAATTGAAGGACTACAACCTGGCGACAAAGTCATCGTGAGCGGTTATGAGAACTTCGGTAAAAACGAGGTGTTGAATTTGAAGTGAGACTTTAGATTCAAGAATTAAGATACAAGATACAAGACTCAAGAATCTAGAATCGAGAATCAAAACCTGCTTTCTGTCAGTCAGGAACAAGAAATAAGAAAGAGAAGTGATGGAAGAAAAAATATGGATGATGTTGTCTATAACCACGAAGTGACTGCCTGCCGGCGAGGCAGGGTTAAACCTTGAATACCCCGTATGAAATGCGGGGATGGGGATTGGAAAATCTGATATGGTATTTTCAACCCTAACGGGGTTGAATTAAAAAAATAGATAAAAGTATCAAGTTAAATTAGGAAGTGATAAAAATACAATAAGACAGGCAATCTGAGATTAAGAATTAAGATAGTCTTATATCTTGAATCTTATATCTTCAATCTAAAAAACAAAAAATAAATCCCATGGAAAACATTATCAAAACAACCAACCTAAAAAAACTTTACACCACAGAAGAGGTGGAAACCACTGCTCTGGATGATATCAAGATCGAAATCAAAAAGGGAGAATTTGTTGCCATCATGGGGCCTTCGGGCTGTGGTAAATCCACCTTGTTAAATATTATCGGTTTGCTGGACAATCCTGATGCTGGTGAATATTATTTTATAGGGCAGGAAGTGGCCAAATTTTCTGAAAGACAAAGATCGCAACTGAGGAAAGGTAATATAGGTTTTGTATTTCAGAGCTTTAACCTCATAGACGAACTTACTGTATTTGAAAATGTTGAACTGCCTTTATTATATCTGAAAACTCCGGCTGATGAGCGCAAAAAAAGGGTAGAAGAAGTACTGACCCGAATGAACATTATGCATAGAAAGGACCATTTTCCTCAGCAGCTTTCCGGAGGTCAGCAACAAAGGGTTGCCATAGCCAGGGCCATCGTTGCCAAACCTTCCGTGATCCTTGCTGATGAACCTACAGGTAACCTGGATTCCGCCAATGGAGAGGAAGTAATGAGACTTTTGGAGGAGCTGAATAACGAAGGCACTACTATTGTCATGGTAACCCACTCTCCACATGATGCCAATTATGCCCATCGCATCATCAACTTGTTTGATGGTAAGGTAGTAACCGAGAACATCAGGGAGCAGTTTCATATTTGAAATAACTGAGAGATGTCCGATGACAGATGACCGATGATGACATGCCACATCAGTCATCTGTCTCTTTCCAACTTTATTTTTTTTAACTAACCAATTCCTATCGCCATGCTAACCAACTACCTTAAAATCGCCATCAGAAGTTTCAAAAAGCATAAGTTGACCTTTTCAATCAACTTATTGGGACTCACTATGGGATTGACTACTATGATTCTGATCATGATGTGGGTTAAGGATGAATTGGGAATTAACAGATACCATGAACTTGGAGATAGAATTTATACTGTTTTAACCAACCATGATAATTCTACAGGCATTGTTACTATAGCAATTACTCCGGCCGAGATGGCAGAAGCCATGAGGACCGAGCTTTCCCAAGTAGAAAAAGCTGCTGGCTATTCTCCATTTATTGAAGATGTTTCTTTTGATAATGAGGGCGAAATCCATATTTCAGATGGTTTATTCGTGGACCAGGAATACTTGGATATGTTTAGCATTGAATTTTTGGAAGGGGATAAAAATAAAGCCTTAAATGACCTGAATTCGCTGGTTATTTCAGAATCAACTGCATTAAAAATATTTGGTTCAACCAAAGGAGTAGTGGGGAAAACACTGAAATGGTCAGTATTTGAATTTGGAAATGATGTCATGGTAAGCGGGGTGTATAAAGATTTTGGAGAAAAGGATGTGGTTAAACCTCAGTTTCTATTGGCCTTCCCATATTTTAAAAAAATGCTCGGTGATGGTGCTCATTGGGATAATTTTAATGCAGGAACATTTTTGTTGTTAAAAGAAGGGACCGATATAGAGGCTTTTAATTCACAGATAAAAGACTTCATAAAAACCAAAAAAGCAGAAAGTAACGTAACTCCTTTTATTCAGGGGTTTGAGGATACTTATTTATATGGAGTTTATGAAAATGGTAAGGTAGTAGGGGGAAGGATCAATTATGTTTGGATTTTTTCTGGCATAGCCTTATTTATTTTAATGATTGCCTGTATCAACTTTATGAACCTGACTACTGCGAGGACCATGAAAAGGGTCAAAGAAATTGGGGTCAAAAAATCCATGGGCGCCAGTAGAAGGATTTTGTTCGGTCAATTTATGGTAGAAACTTTTTTGCTAACTTTTTTTGCATTGCTTGCAGCACTGGTTTTGGCTTCCTTACTTCAGCCCATTTTCAATCAAATATCGATGAAGGAACTGAGATTGGAATTTGATTTAACTTTGATTCTGTTTTTGGTTTCGGTTTGGATACTTACAGGACTGATGTCGGGGATTTATCCAGCTGTCTATCTATCACAATTAAGACCTATACAAATTCTTAAAAGCAATGTCAAAGGTAGTTATGGAGAACTTTTGGCAAGAAAGGGATTGGTGGTTTTCCAGTTTTCGGTTTCTCTTCTTTTGATAATTGGAATTTTGGTAATTGGGAGGCAGATGTCATTTATTCAAAACCAAAATCTAGGTTATAAACAATCCAATTTGCTTCAGATCAGTTCTTCCTCACTTTCGGTTTCCCAATTAAAACTGTTTTTAGAACAGGCAAAAACATTGCCGGGTGTTGAAAATGCATCTAGTTTATCCCATCCACTGATCGGCTTGATGAGTTCTACCATAGGGTTGACCTGGGAAGGTAAAAACCCTGATGAACAGGTGAAATTTGAAAATATCACAGTCAATATGGATTTGATTGAAACCATGGGATTCCAGATTCTAGAGGGGAGATCATTTTCAAGAGAATTCGGAGATGAAAAGAACAAGATCATCCTCAACGAAGAAGCCCTTACTGTGATTGGATTGGAAGAGCCAATAGGTGCCACTGTCAATCTTTGGGGAAAGGATATGGAAGTAATTGGGGTATTGAAAAATTTTCATTTTGAGTCCCTGAAAGAAAAGGTGAAACCAGCCTTTTTAAAGTATGATGATTCATTTATGCAAAAAATAATTCTTCGTATTGATGGTGATAGGCAATTAGAAACTATTGCTTCTGTTTCAGAACTATTTGAGAATCTTTTCTTTCAAAGTATGGATTACAGCTTCATGGATGATGATTTTCAGACACTTTATGTTCAGGAAGAACGAGTTTCAAAACTTGCCAAGTATTTTGGGTCCGTTGCTATATTTCTTTCTTGTTTGGGTTTATTTGGATTGGCAGCATTTACTGTAGAAAACCGCAAAAAAGAAATTGGGGTAAGAAAAGTCCTTGGAGCATCCATAAAATCCATCCTCTATCTGATTGTCAAAGACTTTGTCTTATTGGTAATGGTTTCGATTTTGGTGATGATTCCTTTGGCATGGTATCTATCCAACTACTGGTTGCAACAGTATGCCTATAAAATCAACCTCAGTTGGTGGATTTTTGCCGGAGCTGCTGCAATAATACTGCTAATTGCATTGCTTACTGTCATTTTTCAGGCCTTCAAGGCGGCAACAAATAACCCTATCAATTCGATCGTATCTGAGTAGAAAAACCTAAAAAAGAAATTTTGAAATGATTCTGCCCACAACATAATTATAAACCACTATGTATTCCAACTACTTCAAAATAGCACTTAGAAGCTTCAGTAAGCACAAACTTACCTTCTTCATTAACTTATTTGGTTTGGCATTGGGTCTTTGGGCCACCATTTCCATTGGCATCTGGGTAAAGAGTGAACTGAACATGAACCGGTCTTTTGCTGAAATTGATCAGGTGTACCGGATTATGGAACACCAGCGGTACGGTTCGGATATTTTTACAACAACTTCCACTCCTGGAGTATTGGCACCGGTCTTAAAGGAGGAATTTCCAGAGGTAGAGCGCTCCGCCTGTTATTCCTGGAATGAACCGGCATTGTTTGTTTTGGAAGATAGAAGAATCAATCTTGATGGATTTTATGCTGAGCCGGATTACCTACATATAATGCAATATGAGTTTTTGCACGGGGAAAGGGATTTGGCTTTGACAGAAATAAACCATGTGGTATTGACCAAGGAGGCAGCAATTAAGCTTTTTGGAAAAACAGATGTGATAGGAGAAACCGTTTTGTTGAAGGAAACTGATGGGGAAGAACTCTTCAAGGTAATGGGGGTAGTCAATATAAATGCCCAAGATGTCAGTGGGACTTTTGAATATATTCTCCCTTTCAAATTCATGTTTGACAAACCTTATAATGGATGGCTGAAACATTGGGGGAACAATGGCCCGAGCACCATAGTAAAATTAAATAAGAGTGCAAATGGGAAGGAATTTTCTGAAAAAATTGTGGATTTTATTGCAGAGAGAAATGAAGGCAGCAATGTGAAATTGTTTGCTTATCCCCAAAAGGATCTTTACCTCTATGGTAAATTTACTGATGGTCTACAACAGGGGGGAAGGATAGAATATGTCAAGTTGTTTTCAGTTATTGGGCTTTTTGTCCTTTTGATTGCCTGCATCAATTTTATGAACCTTTCCACTGCCAAATCACAAAAAAGATCCAAAGAAGTAGGGGTTAGAAAAGTGGTAGGCGCAGAAAAAAAAGAGCTGGTTTACCAGTTTTTAACCGAGTCTTTATTGATTTCAATTATTGCAGGACTCATAGCTCTGGTTTTGGTGGAATTAACGCTTCCCATATTAAATAACCTGACCAATAAAGTCATGACTTTACCCTATGGAGATTGGGTTTTCTGGGGACAATTGTTTGCTGTTCTGATTGTTACCGGAATTGTAGCAGGAAGTTATCCGGCATTTTACCTTTCAGCCACAAAAGTGGTTTCTGTATTCCGCAATTTCACAAAATCGGGTAAAGGTGTGGTGGTTGCCAGAAAGGGATTGGTTTTATTTCAATTTGTTTTGGCCACCATGCTCATTCTTGCCACTATTGTAGTTTACAAACAGATCAATTATGCCTTGAATAAGGACCTTGGATACAATAAAGACCAATTGCTTATGATTCAGTTGGAGGGAAAACTGTTTCATAATTTTGATATTTATCGTGGGGAATTGGAAAAATTGCCCGAAGTGCAATCCGTTACCCGATCAACCCATTCCTTCTTGGGAAGAAATTCCAACACGGGGAGTATTTCTTGGGAAGGGAAAGACCCTGATTTCAATGCGCTTTTTGAAATCATGAGAGTGGATTATGGCTTCATTGAGACTATGGGATTGAAACTTATTCAAGGAGAGGATTTTTCAGTTGATAGGGTTACAGATTCTATTGGAAAGGCTATCATCAATCGCAGAGCTTATGAACTCATCACTCAGGATAATCAAAATGCAACCAGCTTCAGTTGGGACGATGAAATCCAAATATTAGGAGTAGTAGAGGATTTCCATTTCCAGAGTTTCCACCAGGGTATGGAGCCAGCCATTATTTACCTTGACCCGACTTTTGCCTCTAAGGCTTTTATCAAAGTCTCACCTGAGAATATAAGAGAAACCTTAGCGGAAATCCAAAAGGTGACTGAATCTTTTGAACCCTTATTCCCATTCCAATATAGTTTTATGGATGAAAATTATTCCAGGTTGTATGACGAAGATGTCCGTACCCGGGAATTGGCCAAATATTTCAGCATCCTGACCATCTTGATTTCCTGTTTGGGGCTCTTTGGTTTATCTGCCCATATAGCAGAACAAAAAACCAAAGAAATCGGAATCAGAAAAGTTCTCGGCGCTTCTACCATGTCTATACTTCATGTTATTAATAGGGAATTCATTTTGGTTGTATCATTATCTATTCTGATCGGTTCCGGAATTGCTTATTGGCTAATGCAGGATTGGTTATCAGGATATGCCTACAGGATTGAATTTGAATGGTGGTTTATACCTTTGGCTGCCTTTGTTATACTCTCTATTGCTTATTTGACAGTAAGTTTGCAGGCTTTGAAGGCAGCAAATATCAATCCTTCAAGTACGTTGAAGAGTGAGTAATTATCCTATTTGATAAAATAGGCAGAATTAAGGGGGGGAGATGGTGTAATTTACCTTCTGCTTTTGCCTTTTCTTTATATCTCAATATTTAATTAAATTCAGATATGGAAAAGGGCGATAGCAAAAATTTGGTCAAAGAGCCTGATCTGAGTTATGGTAATTATACTTATGCTGATTACCTGACCTGGGAGATGGAAGAAATGGTAGAGCTTATCAAAGGAAAAGTCTTTAAAAAGGCTGCAGCAGCTCCAAGAAGAATCCACCAATGGTTGACAGGTAATTTATATACTGAAATGAATTTGTTTTTGAAAGGCAAACAATGTCAGGCCTATATTGCCCCTTTTGATGTTAGACTTCCGATCAATTCAAAGAAAGACGATAAAATTTCCACTGTTGTCCAGCCTGACATCTGTGTGGTTTGCGATATGGATAAGCTGGATGATAGAGGTTGTATCGGTGCCCCGGACTTGGTGGTGGAAGTACTTTCCCCTGGCAACAAGCAGGTTGAACTCCAGCACAAATACCAGGTCTATGAAGAATCAGGAGTAAAGGAATATTGGCTGGTGGACCCTGAAGGACAGACACTTTTGATCTATACTTTGATCCATGGCAGATACCAAGCCTCCCGATTGATGACCACTGGGGATATCGTAAAATCATCAGTCATTTTGGGATTTGAGTTGGATTTAGAGGTGTTTTTTGCTGAAATCAAGTGAAATACTCCCAAAGGGATGGAAATTCTCAGGGATTATTTCCACTCTATACACTCCATATCGTTCAATTCAGGACCGCCGCCCCGATTGGCACTGCCGGCAGCAACATAAATTTTACCTTTCCAATATATTACCCCTGTACCATGTCTGCCTTGGTTTAGATCGGGCAGGCGTGACCAGGTTTCATCTCGTATATCCAAAACCTCCACTTCTGAATGGGAAGGAACCTGAGTGGCACTTTCACCATTGATGACCAATAAATAGGGGTCTTTCCCAATACTGGAAGTCCCCCCTCTTGGGGTAGGTAATCCTGTCTTTACCGTAGACCAGGTATAGTTGTTGAAATCAAAATAGTCTACTTCAGAAATAGTCAGTTCCAGCACCTTTCCGATTTCAGCATGTGAAGTTCTGCCACCGGCCACATAGGCCCGGTCTCCAACCATAGAGGCTGAAAAATGATCTCTTGGCCTAGGTGCATCCGGAAGGATTTTCCATTCCCCTGTTTTTGGGTCAAATTCATCGAACCAAGGCACAAATCCATTCCAATGACCATCTACGATACCACAGACCATATAAATTTTGTCTCCTCGGGTAAACACACCAGCAGACCCTCTACGTCTGTTCTCAGGGATTTCCGGACCCTTTCTCCAGGTGTTGTCCGCAGGGTTGAAAATCAAAAACTCAGGTATTGGGGTTTCATGGGGATAAGGACCTGTAAAGGCCCCTATGACATAAATTTCATGGTTATAGGAAATGGCCTGAAAATGGTGAAACTCCATGGGACTGTCTGCCAGCACAGTCCAGGTATTCGTTTCAGGATCGTAAACTTCTATAGGCCTTGTTCCCCGTCCTCCCAAGGCATAGAATTTTCCGTCACACTCTACCAGTGAATTTTCATGCCTGGGCACGGCATCATTAGAGGCTTTCAACTTTTTCCAATTGGCTCCGATAGTCTGGGCAAATGAAACTGAAGAAACTAGCATGAGTATAGAAAAAAGACAGGATTTAAGCATGATTGAATGGAAAATAAGTTGATTAATAAAATTAAAGTTTTTTGACATCATTGGCAAAATGAAATCAGGATGATGGTTATTTTTATTTTTTAATTCGAAGTTGTAAGTCTCTGGAAATCAAGAACTGGTTAAATATCGGTATTTCCTCATTGATCAGTTTTTTATATTGTACCTGTATATCATCCAGTTGTTTTCTGAAAAGGGTATACACCTCTACCTGCTGATTGGTGGGCTTGAAATCTGCCCCAAAACCTCCCACATCACTTGCCAAAGCACTGACTCTACCATAGAGTTTCATTGGGCTCCTGAATGCGTCTTCACGGGCTCCGGTCAAATTAATATCAAAAAGTTCTCCCTCTACTTTTAATATTTTGGACTCAAGTTCCTTGATTTTGGACTCCAATTCTTTATCCTCCTTTAATACTATCAGTTCTTCAAGTTCTTTTCGGATTTCTTCAATTTCATTAATAGTGGTAACCACTTCATCCATGGCCTGATTGAGTTTTAAAGAGAATGCCACTTGCTTTTCTATATCTTCAATAGTGCCTGCTGAATTGGGGTCTTTCAGTACATTGATTAGTTGATTGCTTGTTTTTCCATCTGCTGTGATTCTGATTTCATATTCTCCAGGAACTACTCTAGGCCCAAACTGACCTCTGTAAAGATCCAGATCCCATGTAACCAATGGCCTAAATTCCCTACCTTCCAACTTTACCCAAGGTTTATCAGGAGGTGCTACCAATAACTTGGGTTCAAGGGTAGGCTCATACCTCAGGTCCCACCAAACCCTATTAACTCCTGCATCTTTCTTACCGGAAATAGTTCTGATTATCGTTCCGTCTTTTTTGAGAATTTCTATTTTAACCTGGTTTGCAGGTGACTTCAGGTAATAATTGACATCCATCCCGTAAGTTGGATTGCTGCCTGTTGTCATGGTCCTTCCTTCTGTTTTAATTCCTTGGACTTCATGAAATCTATAAGCGGGTCTTTGGTTGAAGAGATGAAGGTCCTTAGAAAGTATTGCTTCATCCAATTCCTGGATAGGGGTAATGTCATCCAGGATATAGAATCCTCTTCCATAAGTTCCTATGACCATATCCCTAAAATCTTCCTGAATGGTGAGCCAATAAATTGGAGCAGGAGGAAGGTTATTTCTTAACCTAAACCAAGTTTTGCCATCATCTTTTGAAATATAAAGACCTTTGTCTGTACCCGCATAAAGCAATCCGGGAACAATTGGATCTTCTCTGGTTACATGAACAAAAGAGGATTCAGACCTTTCGATACCTGCAGAAATTTTCACCCATGTTTTTCCATAATCATTTGTTTTATAAATATGGGGGTCAAAATCTCCCAGTTGATGTGCATCAACCGTGACGTAAGCTGCACCGGCTTTATGTCGGGAAGGTTCTATACTGGAGATGGTTCCAAGTTCCGGTTTGCCTGGCATATTATCGGTAACATTAACCCAATTTTTACCTCCATCACGAGTTACATGAACCAAACCATCATTGGAGCCTACCCAGATCAAACCATCTTCCAAATGGGATTCTGCAATGGCAAAAAGGACTGAAGCATCAAAAGTCATGAGATTATCAACTGCGATACCTCCTGAGGACTGTTGATGGGATTTATCATTTCTTGTCAGGTCCGGGCTTATGATTTTCCAACTTTGACCGTAATCTTCTGTCATATGGACAAATTGGCTTCCTACATAAACCCTTTTATGAAAATGTGGACTTATAAAAATAGGGAAGGACCAATGCCATCTATATTTAAGGTCTTTTGGTGCCCAACCATAACCTGCCTCAGGCCAAACCCTAACATCCCTCGCATGACCTGTTTTTAAGTCATAAACCTGAAGTCCACCATCATAACACCCTGACCAAACGATGTTGTTGTCAACAGGGTCAGGAATAGCCCAGCCACTTTCGCATCCCCCCACTGCGTGCCAAAGACCTAAGGGAATACTCCCTTGTCTACTGTTGCTTGGACCTCGGTAAGAATAACCATCCTGCCTGTTGCCATAAACATTATAGGGTACCTGATTATCCGTCCAAACATGGTACATTTGTGCATTTGGGAAAACAAACTGCTTATAACTCTGTTGCTTATTCCAAGTCATTCCCATACCGCCATCATGTGCCACTAATATCCTATTTGCATTTAAAGGATCAATCCAAATATCATGATTGTCTCCTCCTGCTCTATATCCTGCCTGAGCCAGGGTTTTTCCTCCATCTTTTGAAGTGCTGAATTTGACAGAGGCAAAATAGATTTCATCAGGATCGTCTGTGGACACCCTAAGCCTGGTGTAATAAGGAGCCCGTTCATTGATTGTATGGTTAATCATGGTCAATTCCCATGAATCACCTCCATCAGTAGATTTCCAAAGCTGTGGGCTGTCCATTTCAAAGAGGGCATACACCACATCAGGATTGCTGAAGGATAAGGCAACGGAGGATTTACCAACAGGATTTTTATCCCCACCCGGCAAGCCTTTGTTTTTCATGGGCTCCCAGGTTTTTCCACCATCCAAAGTTCTATAAATACCCCCTCCAGGCCCTCCACTGTTCAGACCCCATGTTTTGATGTCAACAGACCAAAATGCCGCAAAAATAACGTCCGGATTCTTTGGGTTCATGGCAAGATCCACGGCTCCCGTTCCTTCGTCCACAAACAGGACATTTTCCCAAGTTTTTCCACCATCAATGGTTTTATACACCCCTCTTTCTTTCTGAGGCCCGTAGGTATGACCAAGTCCAGCAACATATACTACGTCATCATTTCTGGGATCAATTGCTATTTGTCCTATTCTGGCTGTTTCCTTGAGTCCCATATGCTCAAAGGATTTTCCGGAATCAGTTGATTTATAAATGCCATTTCCCATAGCATGGGCTGGTCTGATGAGAAAAGTCTCTCCGGTTCCAACCCATAAATGATCAGGATTACTTGGAGCCAAAGCCAATGCAGAAACTGAAGATATGTCCTGTTCATCAAAAATTGAGTTCCAGGTTCCTCCTCCATCTTCCGTCTTAAACAATCCTCCGGACGCCATACCAACATACATGACCAGATTATTTCCAGGTTCCCCGCAAACGGCAATCGTCCGGTTACCATCAGGGCCAATGAACCTAAAATCCAGTTGTTTAAAATGAGATTCATGGACTTTTTGTTGAGCATGGAGGGTATTGGAATAAACCAATAAGAAACTCAGGAGAAAATAGAAGTATTGCATGGTATAAGTAGGAACTGTGTTTCAACTAGGATTCTTGGAATTGTATTTTGGCATTAAAAGAAGTATAAAATTGTTTGATTTATTTGGGTTCGTCAGCAATTGTGTTTAGTCATCGTATTTCGATCTACTAACCGCACCTCTTAAAAGAATTACATCAAAAATCCATTTTCTACAGGAAAGGGTTCAGGAATATTGTCATCATTTATCATTTCCCTAAGGTCTATTTCAATGGATCGTGTTATGGATGATATGGGTACGTCATTATAATTTCCCTCAAAGGGATTTTCAGAGTAATCACCGATTCTTTCCATGAGAAAGAAAATCCAGATAATCAAACCAGAAAGGGGGATCGTCATCCAGATCCAGAGTTCAGTCGAAGTAATGAAAATATCCAACAGACCAAAAGGGATCAAAGCGCAGAAAAAATAGGTAATCCATAGGGCTACAGATGCATATTGCCTTGGTAATGGGAAATTTTTTATGCGTTCAGCCATTCCCTGATCATCATAAAGTTTGCTTATGATCTGATGAAGCCAAACATGTTTATATTCACTGATGATGCCTTCTGCATGTAACTTTTTGATTTCTTCAGCTTGTTTTTTGAGAATTTGGGAAGGAATATTGGATTTGGTTTTATATTGTTCCAACTCTCCTGCATTTAAATAGACCAATAGTTCTTTATCCAGACCATTTTGTAAAATTTCATAATAGGTCGGAACGAAAACCAAGTTTTTAGGACCAAAATTATGTTCCCATGATTTTCTTTTTCGAAGCGCATATCTTAAGGAAATTATCCATGCGAGATGCCTGTAAATAAGATCTTTTTTTAATTGATCATAAGACTCTCCTTCTTTTTCATTCAATAAGGTAAGGATTGCAGTGGCAAAAGTCCTGCTGTCATTAACAATAGCTCCCCATATTTTTCTGGCTTCCCATGTTCTATCGTATGAACTGTTGTTTTTGAATCCGAGATAAAATGCCACTGCAATACCGATAACACTGAGGGGTTCCCATGGCAAGGTAAACCCTATTCCGGTTATTTTATAAATAAAAATTATTATTGAAGAATAGAATAATCCGTATAAAAATGACTTTTTGGACCATTTGAATGTCATCCAAAGACCATAATTTCTTTTTACATACATCTCATGAAATCCTGTTTAAATTGTGAAGTGAATAAAATTAATTATTTCATTAATATTTTCAATTTAACACATACAGCAGAATTATTCTGCAATTGGGAAGAAATTATTAGCTGGAATATTTTTTAAAACTGACCGCCTGCGCACAAAATTGTCCGAGTTAGTAAGAATCTGAAATTAAAACATGGCAATTTTAGAAAAACAGGCCATTTTTCAGTGGCATAACTCTTGGCATTTGGGAATATGTTGAGCAGGATGAGAAAATGGAAATCACTTGTTTTAAGGATTGAGAACAGGAAACTTATTTACAGAAAAATTGATGGTAATTAAGGAATAATTCATTTTTTAAAAACTGGTTCATATTGTGATTTTGAATTTCCTCATAGTAAACTCAGCAAAAGATTGAAATTATTCATCTTCAAAAAAATTTGAGAAATATGTGGAAAAATTATTTCAAAATTGGTCTTCGAAACCTGATTAAGAATAAGGCCTATACTTCAATCAATCTTTTTGGACTTACAGTAGGTGTAGCTGCGTCCATCCTTCTGTTTTTTTATATACAGCATCAATTGAGTGTAGACAAATTCCATGAATACAAAGATTCCGTATTCAGGGTATTGAGGACATTTAAAGACGGGGAGGAAGTAAAGCTTTCCCCTTCTTTACCATTGGCACTAAAACCTGTTTTGGAATCCAACTTTGCAGGGGAAATGGTATATACCAATATTCTTCCCAATAATTTTTTAGTCAAAACCGAAGAGGGGGATGGTTTTAGGCAGGAGGTGACTATGGTCAGTCCTGCATTTTTTGAGATGTTTACTTTTAGGATGCTTCAAGGAACTTATCCAAAAAATTCTGAGGGAAGGTCCGAAGTGGTATTGGCGGAGGAGACAGCAAAGAGGTATTTCGGTGAATCTGACCCTATTGGTAAAGACTTATTAATCCGCTTGGCAGAAGATTTTATCACATTTAAGGTGATCGGAATTATTGAAAATAAGCCCAGAAATTCCAGTTTGGGCTATGAAGTGCTCATTTTGGATGACAATGTGGATGTACTTTATACCCCACAGCAGATTGAACATTGGCATATGGCCTTTGGGGATGCTTACCTGATGGTAAAGGAAAAAACAAATTCCGGGGACTTTGAATCCGTTATGACCGCTTATATGCAAAGGCTTTTCAGTGATAGGGAAGATCCCATTGATTATAATTTTTCCCTCCAGCCATTAGAAGACATTTACCTGAACACAGAAATCGGCCCTGGTTCAGCCGCCAATTTAAATCCCAAAATACTTTGGGTATTGAGCGGGATTGGGGTATTGATCATTTTGATTGCCTGTATCAATTTTACCACTATGTCCATAGGTAACTCAGCCAGCCGTGCCCGTGAAGTGGGGGTTAGAAAAACAATGGGAGCTGACAAGTCCCAACTCTTTGGGCAATTTATGTCTGAATCTGTTATTTTAACTTTGGCTGCTTTGGTCTTGGGGGGTGTATTAGCCACTTTGTTGCTTCCGGTTTTCAATCAATGGATGGCAACAGAAATGCTTATTAATTTTTCGTGGGAACAAATTGGAGTAATTGTGGGACTTGGAATCGTGATAGCCCTGTTGGCTGGTTCATATCCTTCTATTTTCCTTGCTTCGTTTTTACCCATTCAAGTTCTTAAATCCAATTTGAACCTGAAATTCGGGAAGCAAAACCTAAGGATGACTTTACTTGGATTCCAGTTTTTTATTTCAATTTTTCTGATCACCTGCACGATTATCATGCACAGGCAAATGAGAACTATTGAGGACCATGAATTGGGTATACATCATCAATCCATAGTACAGGTAAATGTCCCTCCTCCGGCTTCACATGGTCTGGCTGATTTTATCAACAAAGGATTTGATTATGGACAAACTTTTAAAAATGAGCTTCTCAAATTTCCTGAGGTTGAAAAAGTGTCCATTGCCACTGGTATATATGGGGATAATTCCTGGTTTCAGGCTGGATATGAGACTCCAGAAGATCAAGAAATCAATTTCAGCATCAATATAGTGGACGAGGATTTTGTAGAGGTATTTGGTTTGGAAATAATAGAGGGAAGGAATTTTTCCGCCAATATCCTTTCAGATAAAAAGGGTGGGTTTTTATTGAACGAATCTATGAAAAATGCCTTAGGCTGGAATTCAGTGTTGGACAATAGCATGGAGAGCAAAAGAGGATTTCCAGATAACAGAGCAGTTGGATTGTTAAAAGACTTCCACTTTGAAAGTTTGTACAAACCAATTACCCCAGGAATTTTGGTGTTAAGTCATGAAAACATCTTTAGTGGTCTTCATAGTTTGATGATGAGCGATGACCTTACCCCCAAAATATTTGTAAAAGTCCAGACAAGTGAATTACAGGAAACAATTGGAAAAATGGAGGACACCTGGAGAGGGTTGTACGGCAGCGATCCATTTGACTACAGTTTCTTAGACGATACTATTGCAAGGCAGTATGCGAAAGATCAAAGCCTTCGGTCGTTGGTGACAGCTTCATCATTGATAGCCATAATCATAGCAGGCATGGGACTTTTTGCCATGGCTTCTTTGGCAATTAGTACCAGGATTAAAGAAATCGGAATCCGAAAGGTATTAGGAGCAAGTGCAATGGAAATTTCTATACTGTTTAATAAGGAATTTCTGAAAATTACAATAATTGGGATATTGATGGCCTTACCCTTGAGTTATTTCCTGATGAAGGAATGGCTTAACGAATTTGCAGTGCGGACACAATTGGGAGCAGGAACCTTTCTCTTTGCTACTGCACTGGGACTGACATTTTCCATTCTGATAGTGAGTTTGCAGACCATAAATGCTTCCGGGATGAATCCGGTGAATAATCTTAAGAGCGATTGATTATATTAAAAAGCGAGTCAATAGATGCGAGAGACTAGAATGGAAAGCTTAGATGTGGTAAGTCGGATATCAGAAGGAGGATTTTGGAAATTTGGGATTATAGAAAAAAGAAAAAAAGGACAAGTATAAAGGGCTAAGGCATGTTTGCCATAGGGGGCAAGTCATAAAAACGAAAAACATAAACATTCAAAATTCATGCTTAGAAATTACCTCACCATTGCTTGGAGATCTCTGAAGAACAATAAGGGATTTTCCTTTATCAATATTTCCGGATTGGCTGTTGGAATGGCAGGGGCAATTCTGATCATGTTATGGATACACTATGAAAGGAGTTTTGATCAATTTCACGATAAAGTGGATAGGCTTTATGAGGTTTGGAATCAGACAGATTTCAATGGTGAATTGAGGTCATGGAGTTATACACCAAAACCCCTTGGACCAATTTTGGGAAGTGAGTATCCAGAAGTCGCAGCCTTCACGCGCTATCAATATCCATACAACATGCTGGTCGCATACGGAGATCAAAAGCTCATGGAAGAATTAACGGTTTTGGATCCCGGGTTTTTCACCATGTTTGATTTTCCTTTGATAAAAGGCGACCCTTCTAATGTTTTTTCAAGACCAGAATCCTTAGTTCTGACCGAAGATGCTGCAAAAAGGCTTTTTGGTGAGGAAGATCCCCTCGGAAAAGTAGTACTTTTTGATAACCAGGTATCGCTTGTAGTTTCGGGTGTTTTGGCAAATTTTCCAGCAAACACAGATTTTAAATTTGATATAGCTGTTCCCTGGGCGCTTTATAAGCAGCTGGGCTATGAAGATGATTTTTGGGGAAACAATTCGGTTAAGACATATATAGAACTTCAACCGGAAGTCAGTCTTGAAACCGCGAGTGCTAACCTTAAAGGAGTGACGAAAAAATATTCCGAAGAGGAAAATGACCTTATCCTACATCCGGTTTCCAAAATGCATCTATATGACCATTATGAAAACGGTGTCTTAGCTGAAGGCAAAATGCAATTGGTCAGACAGTTTTTTTGGATAGCTGTTCTCATTTTAATAATTGCCTGCATCAATTTCATGAACCTTAGCACTGCCCGTAGTGAAAAGAGGGCCAAAGAAGTCGGAATCCGTAAACTTTCCGGCGCTGGCAGGGAAAAATTGATTTTTCAGTTTATCGGTGAATCGATGATCGTTGCCATCATAGCTTCCGCTTTTGCACTAGTCTTTGTAGAATTCCTGATGCCTTATTTCAACAACCTTATGGGAACCTCTTTTGTCCTTCCCTTTGGAAATCCGATATTTTGGCTTTTGTTGTTTGGGTTTATTTTTCTTACCGGACTGACTGCAGGTTCCTATCCTGCGTTTTTTCTTTCTGCTTTTGTTCCTGCCAAAGTACTCAAAGGTAAGATTAGCTCACCTAGGTCTGCATTTTCGCTAAGAAAGATTTTGGTTGTTACCCAATTTACTTTTGCAGTGATACTGATTGCGGCCACATTGGTAATCAAGTCCCAAATTGATCATGGACAAAACCGCAACGCAGGCTACGATAGGGAACAGTTAGTTTACTACATTTTGACCGAAGATCTTTCCAGGAATTATGAAACTTTCCGGAATGAATTGCTTTCTTCAGGAGCAGCTTTAGCCCTTTCTCGGACCATGTCACCCATGTCCTCCACTTGGAGCAATACTTGGGGGATGTCCTGGCAAGGGAAAGATCCCAACCAAACCATCACTGTGGAAAGATTCAGTTCAGATGCTGATTTAATCCAAACCGCAGGACTTCGGTTGGTTGAAGGAAGGGATATTGACATATTCCATCACGTCTCTGATTCTAATGCCGTGCTCCTCAACCAAACTGCGGTTGAAGTGATGGGTTTTGAAGAAGCTATTGGCCAATTGATTCAGGACAATGGGAAGGATTGGAATGTGGTGGGAGTGGTGGAGGATTTCATTCTCAATTCCCCCTTTACAAAAGTCAATCCCTTAGTGATATTTGGACCTGATAGTTGGTATAATGTGCTGCATGTACGTCTCAATCCGGTAAATGCCGTGGGGGACAACCTTGCCACTCTGGAAACCATATTCAAGAAATTCAATCCTAGCTTTCCATATCAATACACATTTGTGGACCATGAATATGCTGCAAAATTTCAGAGCGAAGAACGGGTCGGTATGCTTACACTTTGGTTTTCAGGCCTGGCTATTTTCATTTCCTGTTTGGGACTGTTTGGCTTGGCAGCATTTATGGCCGAACAGAGGATGAAGGAAATCAGTGTTAGAAAAGTATTGGGAGCCTCTTCTTCCCGTGTAGTAGCTTTGCTGACAACAGATTTTGTCAAATTGGTGGTGATTTCATTGATCATTGCATTACCTGTTTCCTGGTATTTTATGAATGAATGGCTACAGGATTTCAGCTACCGGATTGAACTGGATGTTTGGATTTTCCTGGGCGTTGCCTTTATCACTTTAACAATAGCGGTTATCACCGTAAGTTCCCAAGCCCTGAAGGCAGCTTGGTCCAATCCGGTAGATGCCTTGAAAGGGGAGTAGCAGCGGGAATTGAGAGTGAAGAATGATGAATTTAGAGTGAAGAATTAAGAATTTCGGATTTCGGAAATCGGATTTCGGAAGTACGTTTTAAACGATTAGAAACATTGAACAGTCTCCATTTGGATCCTTTGCTTATTGATATTAATGTAAAAAGAAACTTAGAATCAATGATAACCTGACAACTTAGACAACAACGACAACCCAATAACTCTTGCCACTACAGCCCAGAAATATTCAACCAATCACTATAATCCTACAATCCCATGACTCACATCGCTATACCCATCCCAACAGGTTCCGGAAAACAGGAAATCAACATTGAAGTGACCATCAACAACCAAAAGCAGTCTCTCCATTATAAGGTGGAACTGTTTTACTGGGACGATTGCCAAAACCCCAATGGGCACAGGGCGGATTGTATTTCAGAAATGTTGGCTCATCATGACCCAAAATGGGCGCTTTATTGCATAGGTGCTCCAACAGATAAGTTTGTTCCTATCACCTTTGTAGAAAGAAAAAGGGGAATAAGTTAAAATATTTCAATTTTGAGAACTTAATACCCAATCAACATGAGCTAAAGAGACATGATCCATAACCAGTTCAAAATCGCAATAAGGAACCTTCTGAAGCAAAAACTTTATGCTTCCATCAACATCTTAGGATTGGCAGTCGGGATTGCTAGTTGTATTTTGATTGTACTTTTTATCCAACATGAGTTTTCTTATGATAAATTTTTTAAGGATTACCAAAGAATTTACAGGATGTCCTTGGAGCGTATATACCCCAATCATTCTACCTATTATGCCATAGTACCTCATTCCTTTGGCAAAGTAGCCAAAGCATCTTTTGAGGAAATTGAGGATTTTACTGTTTCCTCAAGGTTTCCTAATGTAGAATTGACTTATGAAAATGAAAGGGGGGAAGAAATCAGATTTGATGAAGAAATGATATTGGCAGGAGACAGTTTATTTTTCAGGGTTTTTGATTTCAAAATTCTAAATGGAAAGACCGAAAATCTTCTCTCACTTGCCAATGAAATGGTAGTTACCCAAGAATTTGCGCAAAGGTTCTTTGGCGATATAGATCCCATAGGTAAAGTTTTAAAAATTGGTGAAAACTTGGAATTTATAGTATCAGCGGTCATGCAGGATGTTCCAGAAAACTCACACTTTAAATTCAGTGCTGTAATATCCAACCTTGGCCTTCCTTTTTTGCAGCAGGAAAATTTCACTTCTTTTTCTGCCTATACTTTTTTTAAGCTTAGAGAAGGTGTGGATCCGGTTTCATTGGAAGCCAAAATTCCACAATTGGTGGATACTTATGCCGCAGGACAGATTGAAAGGGAATTGGGAAAGTCATGGGCAGATTATAAAAATGCAGGAAATGGCTATCGTTATTTTTTACAACCGATTTCTGAAATCCATTTGTATCCCAGCTTTATAGAAGCACAATTGAAACCGGGAGGTAATATCACTTCTGTCTATATTTTAATTGCTGTCGCAATTTTGATTTTGGGGATAGCCAGCATTAATTTCATGAACCTTTCCATAGCCCGTTCTTCAGAAAGGGCAAAAGAAGTTGGAATCAGGAAGGTGTTAGGTTCCTTTCGGACTCAGTTGATTGGCCAATTCCTTATTGAGGCAATAATTCTCAGTGGAATTGGGGTTTTCCTTGCTTTGGCAATTGCACAAATTGTATTGCCTTATTTCAATGACCTAACTGAAAGACATATTACTTTTCCTTTTTCTGTTGCCACTATAGGTGTGTTTTTGTTAATCGTCATTATTGTAGGTTTTTTAGCAGGGATGTATCCTGCATTGGTTCTTTCCTCCTTTAAACCCACTGAGGTGATGAAGGGAAAATTTGTAAGTAGCCAAAAGGGGCAATGGATCAGAAATGGCTTGGTGGTATTCCAGTTCTGGATATCCATAATCCTGATCATTGGGACTTTTGTGATCCGGAATCAAATGCATTATTTGCAATCAGTGTCTCTTGGATTTGATAAAGAGCATGTACTCATGGTAGAAAGAGGTTTCAGTTATGGACCCCAAAAAATTAAAACATTTGTAGAAGAAATCAGGAAATTTCCGGAGGTAGAAAACGCAAGCTATACCTTTGCCGCTCCAGGGGAGGAGTCCTCTTTCTTTGGTGTAATGTATCAGCCTGAAGGTGCGTCTGAGTTATTAACTGCCAAATCCATGGTAATTGCTGATGGGGCTATGGAGACTTTGGGACTGGAATTAATAGCAGGGAGGGGATTTGAGGAATCCACCCAGGATTCTTTATACTTGATTTTGAATGAAACCGCCACCAGATTGCTTGAAATAAATGATCCCATAGGGGTTAAGCTTTCGGAAGTTCAAGATGGACCCGATGGTCCTGTTACCATTTCGAGAACTGTAATTGGTGTAGTAAAAGACTTTAATTTTATATCACTTAGAGATGAAATCACCCCTTTGGTTCTCCAGAATGTTGAAAGTTTTGGACAGGAAGTAGGAGGGCAATATGTGCTTGCCAGAATCAAACCCAACGAAACCCAAGCTGCGATCAACGCGATTGAAGCTAAATGGAAGGAAATTGATCCAAGCCAGGAATTTAAATTTTCCTTTTTGGATGAGAGGTTGAACAATTTATATGAGCAGGAAAAGCAAACAGGCAGGATTTTTTCAATCTTTTCGGTTTTGGCAATTTTCGTTTCTTGTATTGGTTTGTTTGCTCTTTCAGCCTACATTACAAGTCTACGGACCAAAGAAATCGGAGTCAGGAAAGTTTTGGGAGCTTCAGTGGGAGGTGTAGTTCTCATGTTGAGTAAGGACTTCAGTAAAATGGTGCTGATTGCCTTTGTATTTGCAGCACCTGTGGCTTGGTGGGTAATGGAAAAATGGTGGCTTCAGAGTTTTGCATACAGGGTCAATGTAAGTTTATGGGCGATTTTGGTTTCAGGTGTTTTGGTGTTTTTACTTGCTTGGTTGACTGTTAGTTACCAGTCATATAAAGCGGCCAGCATCAATCCAGTAAATAGTTTAAAAAGTTAGTTTTCGGACTGTTTTTTATGGGCAAAGGTGAATCAACCGCTTATAAATTGAGGACTGTAAGTTATTATCTAAGTCTTCTATTTATTAGTTTTGATAACAACTCCAGCTATTAGTCACATGAAACATTCCATCTTAGCCGCAGCGTTATCCCTGCTTCCCTATTTGGGTACTTCTCAAACCAATGGGTTCCATACTGCCTTTGTAGAGAATTTTTCAGATTCCGCTTTAACCTACTTTAGATATGGTTCTACCGGAACCAAGACCGAATTTAAGTACAAGGTCGGTGTTAGTTCTCAAACAGAGGAAGGTTCTAAAATTCTTTCCTTCAAATTAGATCCAGAGGAAAGTGCTGGCGCAGGTCGGGGTCCGGAAATTATCTCCAAGGACTTTACCCATTTTGGTTCTTATGCTGCCCGGCTGAAAGTTCCGGATGTAAGGGATATTCAGCCAAATGTTGGCGCTGTGGTAGGATATTTTACCTATCATGTGGACAGCATTCCCGGTCTAAGTGAGATTGATTTTGAATGGCTGCTAGCTGATCCGACTGTCATATATGTCGGCACTTGGACTGGCCATGGCGGAGAACTGAAAAGGGTAGGGAGGACCATCAATATGGCCGAAGGAATTATCTATGAAACCAGCTATAGGGAAAATCACACAGGAGAAAGGACCGCTTTGACCGGAATGCAGAATCAGCCGGAAGCCATTGAGGCCATTTCCGACTATGATGCTTCGAAAGGGTTTTATACCTATGGTTTTGATTGGTATCCCGACCGTATTCTGTGGTGGATGATTCATCCCAAAAGCGGTGAAAAAATAGTCTTGTGGGATTATAAAGGAACTACCAATGGAATTCCACAACACAGGAGCCGTTACCGGATGAACTTTTGGCACACGAAAGATTGGTCAGTTGAAACAAACCCTTATTCTATAGAAAAACCACTACATCCCTACGAATTGGAAGTGGATTGGATGTCCTATGAACCATTTACATTGGTTCAAAATAATTGATCATTCCATAATGATGTTCCATTATCCATTAAGCCATCATCAAGTTGGGAAATCAGAAATTTATTTGATATTAGAATTCAATTCCGCCTAAAAATCAAATTATTTCGGATTAAATTGAGGAAAAATTGACCTTATGATCTTATCAATTATTTTATTATTGATTGGTTTTGTAATCCTTATCGTTGGGGCTGACAAATTAGTGGATGCGGCATCAGGGTTGGCTAATAATTTTGGCATTCCCAATATTGTTATCGGGCTCACTATAGTGGCATTCGGGACTTCTGCACCGGAAATGGTGGTGAATGTTTTTGCTTCCCTCAACGGTTCATCCGGGATGGTGATGGGCAATGTCCTGGGTAGCAATATATTTAATGTATTGGGAATTTTGGGTGTTTCTTCTTTGGTTTATCCTCTCACCGTCAAGTCCAACACAACTTGGATCGAAATTCCCTTGAGTTTATTATCCGCAGTTTTGGTACTTATTTTAGCGAATGACCTAATTTTAAATGCTGCAACAGACAATATTATTTCATTAGGTGATGGGCTGGTGTTATTGTTGTTTTTCTGTGTTTTTCTGGTTTATAACATAACAGTTTCCAAGCAGGTAGGTGCTGAAGCGGATAAAGTTGAAATTCATAAATATTCCACAGGGAAATCATTGTTTTGGATAGCTCTCGGATTAGGAGGTTTAATCATTGGAGGCAAATTAATTGTAGACAATGCAGTGGCTTTGGCGATTGAATTTGGGTTATCGGAGAGGATTATTGGTTTGACTATCGTATCCATTGGAACCTCCTTACCTGAGTTGGCCACCTCCTTGGCAGCAGTAAGAAAGAAGAAAGTGGATATCGCCATAGGTAATGTGGTGGGATCCAATATTTTTAATGCTTTCTTTATATTGGGGGTATCTTCTACCATTCTTCCGGTAAATATCATTCCAGCGAATTTCAATGATATTTGGATGAATATCCTTGCTTCATTCTTATTGTTTGTTTTCTTGTTTACAGGTAAGGGAAGAAGGCTTGAAAGATGGGAGGGAGGAATACTCTTAGGTTTGTATATTGCTTATTTGTTCGTTTTGACGATGGGCTGGTAGCGTTTTGGAAATACCTTTTTAGTTCTTATTTATTAAGAAATTAGGTAAAAGAATTATCGTGATTAATTGGTTTCTAATTTTTCTCAAAGGTTAAATAGGAAATATCACCATCGCCTCCACTTACATCTTTAAGGTCCATTTTTGTGGGGCTTTGGGTTATTATCTCCCAGTCTTCATTGAGTTCTTCAAATTTCGGAACATTTCCAAAATTCAGATCAAGTTTGGTTTTACCACTATCCTTGCGGATAATCCAGGTGCCTGAAATCACATTAGATCCTGAGCTTGCCTTTACAACTCCTGCATCCTGGAAATCAAATGAGTATCCAGTAAAGTAATTGGTATTATCCTGGTTGTCTTCATTGAAATTTGTAATTATCCAGGTTCCATCTTTTAAAATTGGGGCGGAATTGTCGGGGGAGCTGTTTGAATTATCATCGCATGACAAGATTGTGGAAGTCATGATCAAACATATAGTAACCAATACTAAATTCAATTTTTTCATATGGATTTTCAATGTTTAAGGATTGCTTTATTCCAACCCTTAAGGTATGTATTATTGGTTATTTAAAAAGTGATGCATGTCATGTTTTCCTTTCATTTGTAAGCATTTGGTCCCATAGGTTTATTGGAAATCAATAGTATTCAATAGGGACCCCTAAGCGATTCTGAGATATTCTTTATATTTCTAAACATTCATATTGACCTGACTCAATTCATTTTGACTTGTTCCAATAAATCCTAAGGTTGTTTGTAGACCTCCCTGCTGCAATCATATCCAATTTGCCATCACCGTCCAGATCGGCCATCTGAAGGTCCTCACAGGATATGCCGTTTTTATCAATCCATAATTCACTGGTTTGGGTAAAATCCTTGTTTTCCGAATAGTACATTTTGATTCCCATTTCTCCTGAATCATTTTTGGCACGCCATCCTACAATCAACTGAGACATGCCCTGATTCAAAAAATCAGCAATGAGTATTCCATGCCCTTCTTTTATCTTATCATCCAATTGAAATCTGGAAAGATTTTCTTTGGTGAATTGGTTATTTGAAGAAAGGTAAACCGTAACCATATTTCCATGAATCGGTTCGATACCACCCAACATCCATCTTTCAGGACTTATTTGTCCCATTCTCAATTCACCAAAACTATGGCCCTTAACCAGCCATTCTCCTTTGGAACTTGGCTGCCATTGGTTATTTTGGAAAGTAAACACTTTAATTCCTTCTTTTCCGCCGATCAGTACCGATTCGCCTTCATTATTGCCAAAATCAGCTATTTCAAGATTATGGGTCATATGCATGTCGGTTGGGATAATCTGATGCTTCCATTCCCCTGTCCAGTCTTTATGAGGTTTGTAGGCAATTATATTTACCCCTTTACCTTCACCGCCTTTGTTTCCAATTCCATGAAGTGGAACCATAACAAGGTGATATTCTCCGTTTGATGTTTTTGCCCATCGCATGCGGTGAACGGTGGGTTCATGATATAATTGAACAGCTTTCCATTTCTGGGTAGGGTCCTCAGGCCGGACTAAATAATGAACAGTTCCTGATTTTTCCTTATCTGAAGTTTCTCCGGGATTCCATTGAGCTCCCACGACGATTTCCACTTTTCCATCCCCATTGATGTCTCTTGCTGCAATGCAGACATTGTCGTATTCGCTTAGATTTTCTATCATGACAAAGCGTTTCCAGTCCCCGTTACGGTACCATACAAATTCCTTTTTATCTGCCAAAAGAATATCCGGTTTGCCATCTCCGTCTACATCTCCGATGACAATGCCATAACCTATGGCCACATTGTTATCAATTTCCTGTATGTCAAATTGGGGTTCGCTGGAATACAAAGAAAAAATAAAAGGCCATAAAGTGAGTAAGTAGTTCATCTGCTGGAATTTGGGTTATAGGTAAATATAATCTAATTCCCACAGAGGTACAAAGACCATATAGGTTCATAAATTGAATTCATAGTGTTTCTTTGTCGGCTTTGCGGGATAAAATTATTTCCCACATAGACCCGAAGGCTCACAAAGAGAATTTTCTTGGTGTTTTTTAGTCAGTTTTGTGGGAAAATTATCTCAGACGCAATTCCCAATTTTTCCTGCTAAATGTCACAAAATACAAAATGGAATTATAGTATTCCTACTCTTGCTAGCTTTTGAACATTTATAAAAAATTTATTAAAGAGCCTATCCTTACTTAATTTTTTATATTTTTAACTTTTTCAAAATCCAATCTATGAAAAGAAGAAATTTTCTGACAGGTTTGGCCTTGGGCTCCGGAGCCTTGGCAATGCATCCATTTCAAACGCTAAGAGCAGAGAATCATCCCTTTGGTCAACTGCATATTTCTGAAAACAGGAAGGTCTACAAAGCTGATATTATAATAGCAGGTGGAGGATTGGGGGGAATTGCAGCTGCTTTGGCTGCTTTGAGAAACGGGCTCTCCGTGGTTATGACCGAAGAAACGGACTGGATAGGTGGACAGATTACGCAGCAGGGAGTTCCACCTGACGAACATCCATGGATTGAAACCCATGGCGCACCGGAATCATACAGGGCATTCCGAACAGAAGTCAGAAACTATTATAGGAACAATTATCCATTGACCGCTGAGGCGGCTTCCAATGAATATTTAAATCCAGGGAACGGCTCTGTTTCCCGACTTTGCCATGAACCCAAGGTAGCTTTGGCTGTGCTACAAGCATTTTTGGCTCCTTATGAGAGTATGGGAAAATTGGTTTTGTTGATCGATCATAAAATCACATCTGCTGAAGTAAAAGGAAATAAAGTACAATCCCTGAATGCTAAATCCCTTCCATCTGGATCAAATATCCAACTCATTGCGCCTTATTTTGTGGATGCCACTGAATTGGGAGATTTATTGCCCCTGACCAAAACAGAATATGTGACTGGTACCGAATCAAAATCCGAAACAGGGGAATTACATGCTCCCACAGTAGGTGATCCGGAAAACAACCAATCTTTCACGGTTTGTTTTGCCATGGATTATGTCAAAGGGGAGGATTGGACTATCTCCAAACCTGAGCAATATGATTTTTGGAAAAACTATGTGCCTGAACTCAGGAATACATGGCCGGGTCCGATGTTGGGATTGCATTATTCCAATCCCCAGACCTTGGAACCCAAAAATCTAGGTTTTCATCCAGAAGGATTGCCAACTGGGGATATGTTGAACCTATGGCTTTACAGAAGAATTTTGGATAAAGGTAATTTCAAGCCAGGTATTTATCCAGGTGATATTAGTCTGGTCAATTGGCCACAGAATGACTATATCCCAGGAAATATAGTGGATGTCAGCGAGGAAGAATTTCAAAGGCATTTCCATGGGGGGAAACAATTGAGTTTGTCCTTGTTATATTGGTTGCAGACAGAGGCACTCAGACCTGACGGAGGAAAGGGGTGGAAGGGACTCCGCCTCAGAAATGATGTGATGGGTACTGAAGATGGTTTGGCCAAATATCCATATGTGAGAGAATCGAGGAGGATAAAGGCAGTGTTTACTGTTTTAGAGGAACATGTAGGAAAAGAACAACGCTCTCTGGTTTCCGGTCTTTCGGGAGATTCCCTTAAAGCTGCTGAATTTTATGATAGTGTGGGTATTGGTTATTATCATATTGACCTTCATCCGAGTTCCAACGGAGATAATTACATTGATTTTCCATCCTTACCTTTTCAAATCCCTTTGGGTGCCCTTATTCCTCAAAGGATGGAAAATTTAATCCCTGCAAATAAAAATATTGGGACAACCCATATTACAAATGGTTGTTATAGACTGCACCCGGTGGAATGGAGTATTGGGGAAGCTGTAGGTATGCTGATCTCTTTTGCAATGGACAAAAATATTAGTCCAAAAACGGTAAGGGAGGACAGGGTACTTTTAAAAGAATTTCAAGAGAGGCTGAGAAGTCAAGGGGTAGAGACGGAGTGGAAAGGTTGAGAAGTTGTAATTTCCAATTATCAATTATCAATAACCAATTACCAATTGTCAAGCTCCAAAGCCCAAAATCCAAGTTCAAAATTTGAAGGATTTATTATCTATGTATTAAGAATATCGATTTGCAGATAAAGGAGGTTTTTCGTGCTGCTGCCATTGAAAGATCACCTTGATCCCTACCACAATAACAGGATCAGGGTCTCATCACTGGAACTGGAATGACAAATTGCTATTTCTAGCGGCGATAGCTGGGACTTCGCTGCGCCCGTTGCATGAAACCATTTGTCATTTGATGAGCTGTAAATAGTAAATTTTACAATCTCAACATGACGAGACCTTAATTTTAATTTAGGAATTATTTTTTTGGACCTTCGAAATCCTACTTCCTAAATCTGAATCCAAACTTCAACTCTTAAACCTAAAACACTTTTGATTAATTTGGAATTCATGTGTTTTTAAAATAATTAAACGTTGATTAAAAATTAATCAACGTTTAATTAATAGGTTTTTGTTATTCCATTTAATCATTTTTCAGATAATCCACAGGATTACTTGCGGCTGTTTTGAAGGACTGATAACTAACGGTCAACCAGGCAATAACTATGGAAATCATTCCTGCACCCAATATCATCAGGATATCAATATCTATTCTGTAGGCAAAATTCTGGAGCCAATATTGGTTCATGACATAATAACTCAGTGGCCCTGCAATAATGAAAGAAACAAGAACCAAAATGGTGAAATCTTTACTTAAAATAGTTACCAGATTGGCCAATGAGGCGCCTAAAGCCTTTCTTATACTTATTTCTTTGGAGCGTTGTTCGGTAGTATAAGCTGCAAGGCCAAATAATCCCAAACAGGCAATGCTGATGGCCAGGATGGTAAATACCAGAATAATATTTCCCATTTTTTGTTCAGCATGGAATAGGGCATCAAAATTGGAATCAATAAAGGAATACTCAAATGCATTTCCATTGGAGTGTTTTTTCCAGATGCTTTCCAGTAATGCAATTTTTTCAGCCACATTGCCAGGAGTCAGTTTGATAGCCATTTCATAATTGGGTTCTGAACTAAGTGACATGATCAAAGGTCTTACTGAATGATGTAGGGATTCAAAATTAAAATCTTTGATCACTCCAATGACAGTTTTTTCTACCGGTTCATCATTATTTCCCCAAAATCCGCTGATCCGTTGTCCTCCATCCAATTGTGTCCAACCCATTTGTCTAAAGGCTGTTTCATTCAGGATAACAGCTGAGGAATCAGAGATGAAATCCCTTGAAAAGAACCTTCCCTGTGCCATGGTATATCCCATGGCATCCAGATGCTCATGGTCTACGAAGTAAAGGTTACAAAGAAAATCCTGTTGCGTATCGGTAGTTTTGAATACAGAATTCCAGTCAATATTAGGGGGAAGGGAGTTGGCAAAACTTGCAGATCCAAATTCTGCGTATTGCATAACTTCGTCCTTAAATGCTTTGGCATTTTGTCCCAATGACATGGTATGCAGCAGATTGATGACATTTTCTTTTTCAAAGCCCAAATTCTTGTCCTGCATATATTTCAATTGCTTATAGACTACCATGCTGCTGATGATCAGACAAATGGAAACTAAAAATTGGAAAATGACTAACCCATTCCTAAAAGATGATCTTTTAGCAGCATTTCTTACTTTTCCTTTCAATACACTGGCAGGATTAAATGATGTCAGATAAAACGCGGGGTAGGAACCAGCCACAATTCCGATCAAAATCGCAAACACAATCAGACCCAATGGGACCAATGGATTAAGGAAAATCCATAAGTCAAGGCTTTTTCCGGAAAGATTGTTGAAAGGTCTGAGCAAGATCAAGATGAGAAAAGTGGCAATCACTGTGGAAATCAAACTATAAAGAACTGATTCAGATAAAAATTGGCCTACAAGTTTTGAACGGATAGCACCAACAGTCTTACGTACGCCCACTTCTTTTGCCCGGTTGGCTGACCGTGCTGTGGAAAGATTCATAAAATTGATACAGGCTATGAAAATGATAAAAAGGGCTACTGCTCCAAAAATATAGAGGTACTGAATATTTCCTGTGGGTTTAATTTCTTCCTGAAGGTTTGATTTGAGGTGAATATCCAACATGGGCTGCATGAAAAAACCAGCGCTATTCCCAGCGGCTTTAAATTGTTCCATGGAAATACCGAGAAACTTTTCTATTTCTGCACCAAAATATTTGGTAATAAATATATCCAATGCCTCCTGAACTTTTTTTGGATCAGCCCCAGGATGTATTTTGAAGTAAGTGTAGAGGTTATTACTTGACCATTGTTCATTTTTCATATAATCCCAACTGTCCCCGGAAAGTATCATATCAAATGAGATATGGGAATTATGCGGAGGGTCTGCGACCACCGCGGTGATCTCGGTGGCCTTCTTTTCAGAGCCACGCAATATAATTTTGCCTAATGGATTTTCTTCCCCAAAGTATTTTTTTGCTCCTGTTTCGGTAATAACCAATTTATCAGGCCCAACAAGGGCCGATTTCGGATCTCCCTGAACTATTTCATAACTGAAAAAATCGAAGAAATTGGGATCAGCAAGCAACATCCTGTCTTCCGTAAAAGTTTTTTCCTCAAATTGGAAAGGCATCGTTCTAAAAAGTCCAAATCTGACAGCATCAGCTACCTCAGGTACCTCATCTTTCAGCGCTTGGGCCATAGGAGCTGGTGAAAGGGCAATCAAAAATTCATTGTCCTGCAGTTTTCCCTGCATATTGACCCGGTATATGTATTCCCCGTCTTTTTGGAATTTGTCATAACTGAGTTCGTCAATGATATAAATGCTGATCAGAATACTGGCTGCAATTCCAAGACTCAATCCCAAAATATTGATGGCGGTATAGCCCTTTTGTCGGACCATGATACGCCAGGCAGTAAGAAAATAGTTTTTGAGCATAGTGGTTTGTGTTGGGTTTTCTAAGCTTATTCAATACCAGTGCCAGTCGTGTAAAAGCTTTAAAACAAAGAAATCAAGCCTATTATATTTTTTGAATGGCCATTATTGGACAAAAAACGATCATTGGCGGACAGAATTAAGAAGTGTGACTTCGGATTTTGGATTTCGGAATTCGGCAGTGTGATTTCGGAAATTTTAGATTATTTTTAACTATGAAAGCATTTTATCTAGTCAAAAACGGACCGGCAAATGAAGCCTTTGAACTTCGGGAAATCTTTTTGCCTGATCCTGGAGAAGACGAAGTATTGATAAAAACAGAGGCATTTGGGCTTAATTTTGCCGATGTAATGGCCCGGCTTGGTCTTTACAGGGAATGTCCTCCCTTACCAACAGTTATTGGTTATGAGGCAGTGGGTATAATTGAAAAGATTGGCTCAGAGGTTAAAAATGTGAAGGTAGGAGATAGGGTGATTGCTTTCAGTAGATTTGGAGGATATGCCAGTCATGTGCTTACCCCTCAACTCGCTGTTGTACCTGTTGATTCTAATATTCCTTCAGGAGTTGCTCTTGCCCTCGCCGTCCAATACAGTACAGCTTGGTATGCTTTGGAAGAATGCATGAATTTACATCCAGGTGACAGGGTCCTGGTCCACGCGGCGGCTGGTGGGGTGGGTACAGCACTGATACAATTGGCCAAAAGGAGAGGTTGTATTATCGCAGGTACAGCGAGCAGCCATAAGATGGATTATTTGACCAAACAAGGAGTGGAATTCCCCATTGATTACAGAAAAAAAGATTTTGAACAGGAATTGATCAATTCGGGTTGGGCTGGGAAAGTGGATGCCATTTTTGATCCGATAGGAGGGGTTTCAGTCAGAAAAGGCATGAACTTACTGGGAGGAGGGGGAAAAATGTTGGTCTTTGGGGGAAGCAGTATGTCAGATGCCAATAATCTGTTTCAAAAATTAAAGATAGCAGCTGGTTTTGGAATCTGGTCTCCAATAGTATTGATGAAACGCTCCATTTCCCTAATTGGGGTCAATATGTTGCGGATTTCTGAAAGTAAACCGGAGCTTTTGCACCATTGTATGGTCCAAGTAGTGGACCTCTATAACAAAGGAGAATTGGAGCCGGTTGTCGGAATGGAATTCAGTACAAAGGACTTAGCTGAAGCGCATTCTTTTTTGGAGTCCAGACAGTCAACGGGAAAGGTAATTGTTCATTGGGATTTGAATTAAGAACGGAAATGGATGAGAAGAAAAAGCTGTTTTGGGTCAAAATTCTCCATACAGTGATTTGGCTTTTTTTCAATGTGGTGATTTTTTATTTATTGTATGCAGTGGTTGTCAATAAAATAGATAAGTGGGTCTGGATATGTTTGGGATTAATTGTAATGGAAGGGATTATATTGCTGATTTTCAAAGCAATATGCCCTGTTACTTTAATTGCAAGAAAATACTCTAATTCCGAGGCCCACAATTTTGATATATTTCTTCCTGAGTGGCTTGCCAAACACAACAAAACCATTTATACATCCATTGTTTTGTTTGCGGTATTGATATTAATTTATCAAAAGATTTGGAATAACTAAGAAATGCTTATTTGGATATTTTCTCAAAAACCAAAAAGTGCTGGATATTCATAAATTGACCGTTTTGGACCAAACGGAATCCATTAGTTTCCAGTTCTTTTGTAGCTTGCTCTACAGTCATTTTGTGTAGTCTTTTGATGGGCACGTTTTGATCTTCTCCTCGGTATTCAATCAATAAAAGTTTTCCATCCGGTTTCAGGGATTTTCTGATGTCTTGAAGCATTTCTTGTGGAAATAGCAATTCATGATAGACATCTACCATAATAGCAAGGTCAATGGTGTTTTCGGGAAGATTAGGAGATTGCTCATTGCCTTGGACAGTGAGCACATTTGTAAAGTTAAGTTCTTTGCTTTTTTCTTGAAGATATTGAATGGCGGAATTCTGGATTTCTACCGCATATACCAAGCCTTGAGGAACTTTTTTGGCGATTCTGAAGGTATAATATCCCGAACCTGCCCCAATATCTGCGACTACACTTTGTTTGTTGATGGGTAAGTTTTTGATGGCCAGTTCAGTATTTTCCTCCTGAGGCCTGGTGGCCCTTTCCAGCCAGCTCATTCCCATAAAATTCATCACCTGTGAAATCTCCCTCCCCATATATACCTTACCTGTCCCATCTCTGTCAGGAGTTTTGTATGTATAGGGTTCTTCAAGATTAATTTCTTTTTGGTTCACCTGTGCCAAACAGGCTGCGCTGAACATGCTAAGGAAAAAAACAAAGGAGGTAAATTTCATGTCCTATTCAATTCTAAATCTCTTTCAATTAATATAATCAAAAAATCGATTGAAGGTTCAGCTTTTCATTTAAATTAAATGGTAAGCAGGTACAATTCATTGGGCGATATCGAACAATACCTGTTCGATTTCAAAGGATTTGAAATACCTTATACCTCATTTTGCGCCAAAAAAGGCCATTTTTAATTTTGGTACAGTACTTGGAACAATTGATGCAAGACGGTTTTAAAGGTAAACTGTCCTTTAAATGAACATTAGACCAACTCCATAACGACCACAAACATTTAACCAAGAATCCAATTTTCTGGAACTATTCAAAAAAAGGAATTGGTATTCATTTTTGCCGAAACAGGTTTACTGCCTCATAAACCACAACGTTCTTTTCCAGAGGTATTTTAGTTTAGTTGATAAACAGCGTAAAGCCCCGATCCTGTTGGGGCTTTCGTTTTTTGGAAGGCCTTACTATTTAAAATGTCTGTAAAGTGTTCAGAAAAAACGGAATAAGGAATTCTATTAGGCCTATTGAACAAATTTAATTTGACAAGTAATAACTGTACCTTTATTTTCCATATCTAAATTCAATTCAGGTTGTCTTCTCTTCAACACTATATTCAAGAATATTTTGGCGTCCTAAAACAGGAGGACCTAAGGAAAGTCTGCGAAATGTTCAAAGAAGAAAATCTACTGAAGGGTGATTTCTTTCTTAGGCAGGGACAAACAGCAAATCAGATGAGTTTTATCAAATCAGGCCTGATCCGAATTTTTACCGATGAAGATGGAAAGGAAATCACACAATGGATTTCCAGCCCAGGTTATTTTGTGACAGAAATATCGAGTTTTATGTTTGGAGGTAGTTCCCGCTGGAATATGCAGGCACTTACCGATGTGGAACTATTCACCATAAGCAAAACGGACTATCAAAATATTATCAAAATGGTGCCTCAATGGCATGAGTTGGAAAAACTGTTTATTATTAAATGCTTTGCCATCTTGGAAAACCGCATTTACAACCATCTTTCCAAATCTGCAGAAGAGCGATACCATGACTTTTTCGCCCAAAACCCAGCCCTGTTCAACCAAGTTCCGCTTCAATACATCGCTTCAATGCTTGGGATGACCCCTGAAACCTTCAGTAGAATACGAAACAAACAGCTTTCCTGAATTCTTGATTTATATCAAGAGAAGCTACTGGACAAGCCCCTACCTTTGGGTCAGAATCAATTTATAAACAAAATAGTATGACCATGAAAAAGGAAATCAAAACCCATATACAAGTCAATGCTTCCCCAAAAAAGGTATGGGAAGTGTTAACCGATTTTGAGAATCATTCCAAATGGAATCCGTTTGTCCGTTCCATAAAAGGAGAAGTAAAAGAAGGAAACAAGATCAAAGTTGAGCTAGGACCTGAAGGCACCAAGCCTATGACTTTTAAACCAAAAGTATTGGTATTCAAAGAGGCTCGAGAATTCCGTTGGTTGGGTCACTTACTTTTCCCAGGTATTTTCGATGGAGAACACAGCTTCGAACTTCTGGAAAATGTGGATGGCAGCACCACTTTCATCCATGGAGAGCGATTCAATGGAATCCTTGTAGGTTTGATGGCCAAGAAGTTGGATACAGAAATCAAACAAGGCTTTGAGGCAATGAATGAGGCCCTTAAAAAGCAAGTTGAGGAATACGCTTTTACCACTTAATTTTTTTTATGCCACGGATACACGAATATTCACGAATTAAGATAATTGCAATTCTTTACCTGTATGGTGCATACTGGTTTAAGGCAAATTATTTCCCCAAAAAATGTAAAGCCCATAATTATTTCAATATTTTTTTGCCACTAATTCACGAATGGACACGAATATTAGTGCTCATTAGTGTATTCGTGGCAATAGAAATTCTTAGGGATTGGTGTGACATAACTGGTTTATTTTGTCCGCTGACGGTCAAAACTGTACGCATATTTTTAGGGGGACATTTGTAACTTCCTCAAAAACAGCTTTTTTTCCATGTTTTCCTTATGGCACAATCATAGATAACTTTTTAACGTCCTTTGACAGGATTCTGCCCTTTGAAAGTTAAACCAACATTTTAAACTGACAACCACTATTAAGAAAGCCATGTGGAAAAATTACTTTACCGTTTCCTTTAGAAACCTCAAAAAGCGGAAGCTTTATACTGGGATCAATATTATTGGTCTTACCGTGGCCATTGTAAGTTTTTTGGCCATTGCCATGTACACCTATCATGAACTCAGTTATGACAAGATGTACACCGATCATGAGAGAATTTATAAATTCAATCAGGAATTCTCCGCATCAGGTGAAACCCAGTTGGTGTCCACTACACCTTCCAGTCTTGCTCCAACTTTGATGGAGGAAATTTCAGAAGTTGAATTGGCTACCCTTGTTTTCGATTTGAGTATTTTTTCTACAGTAGTTGTCGATAATGAGGGTGATTTACAAGAAGAGTCCAAATTTGCCTTTGCGGATGAAAACTTCTTTAAAGTATTTGATTTTCCCTTGCTTTTTGGGAATCCCGATCAGGTACTATCTGAGCCCAATCAATTGGTTATTCCTGTATCCACGGCTTCAAGGTATTTTGGAAATCCAAATTCAGCGATTGGAAAAATCCTGAAAGTTGATGGGGCAGAATACACAATTTCCGGAGTGATGGAAGATTTTCCAAGCAACAGTCATTTGAATTTTGATTTTTTGGCTTCCTTCAAAACCCATCGTCACGGAAAAAACCCGGAATGGTCACCATCCAATTACCTGACCTATGCCAAATTCCAAAAAGATGCAGATTTGGCCCTTGTTTCTTCCAAGCTAGATCAAATGATGGATAAATACCTTGGTGAAGAAATGAAATCTTATGGATTTACCTCGAGCATCCTGTTTCAGCCTGTTTCCAGTATTCACTTGGGAGGTAATGTTCTTAGAGCGGTCAAACCTACTTCCAACATCAAGTATCTGTATATTTTTGGAGCGGTAGCTTTGCTCCTTATCCTTATTGGAATCTTCAATTATGTCAATTTGGCTACAGCAGAGGCCACTGAGAGAAATAAAGAAGTAGGGTTGCGCAAGGTTTTGGGTGCAGAAAGGTCCCAGCTATTTGGCCAGTTTATTTCCGAATCATTCATTCTTACCCTCTTTGCCATAGTCTTTAGTATTTTCGCAATTTTCCTCCTTGGCCCCCAATTTGAACAAATTTCTGGAGTTCCTTTAAATTTGGAACTTTTGGTATCTCCCGTAGGTCTCCTGTTTTTACTGATTATTTTGGTCATTGTTGGATTTACATCAGGGATTTATCCTGCCCTTATCCTCTCCGGAATGGCACCTTTGAAAGCTTTGGGTAATCAATTAAATGTAGCTAGAGGAGCATGGTTGAGGAAGGGACTTGTAGTATTTCAGTTTTTTGTTTCCATTGGTTTGTTGATGGCGACGCTTATTGTAAAAAACCAGTTGGATTATATGCGTGAGGTCAATCTTGGCTATGAAAGGGAAGAGGTGCTGGCCTTGAGTCTTCATCACAACATGAAGCCATCATATGAATCTTTTAAGAATGAATTGCTCAGAACCGGAATTGCCCAATCAGTAACCATGGCAGCAGATATGCCGGTTTACATCAAAGCTGGATATACCATTTTCCCAGGAGGGGATAATGACAAGGAATTTATGATTACCGGATACTCCGTTGATCATGAATTGGTCAAGACAATCGGATTGAAGATGGTTGCAGGCCAGGATTTTTCTGACACTGATATTTCAAGGGAACAAGCATATGAAGAAGAAGTTGAATTTCCGGTATTATTGAATGAAGCAGCAGTAAAAGAGTTGGGTTGGAAAAATGAGGAAGCCGTAGGAAAAAAGGTGAACACAGGAGGGAGTTTGTCTTACATTAAGGGTGTTGTAGGTGATTTTTATTTTAATTCCCTTCATCACCAGGTGAGTCCATTGGTGATCTTCCTGGATCCGCCACAAGCAAATGTGATTATGGCCAAACTTCCAAAAGGAAACCCAGGAGAATACTTGGTTGCATTGGAGGAAATCTGGAAAGGTATCTTTCCTTCCAGGCCTTTTGTATACAAATTTGTGGACGAGGAATATGCCCGGATGTACAGCTCAGAAGAAAGGATTGGAAGTATATTCAGCCTTTTTTCAGGGATAGCCATTTTTATAGCCTGTATGGGTCTATTTGGATTAGTTTCTTATGTGGCTTTGAGGAGGACTAGGGAGATTTCTATCAGAAAGGTTCTTGGTGCCAATTCGCTGGATGTCCTAAAGGTCTTATCTGCAGATTTCTTCTTGTTACTTGCCATTTCGGCACTATTGGCAGTTGGATTCGGATATTGGTTTGCCCAAGAATGGCAGCAGGAATTTGCCTATAAAAGTTCTGTTTCTGCAAGTGTTTATCTGATATCCATCATGACCGTTGCATTGATTGCCCTATTGACAATTGCATATAGAACCTTTAAAGTTTATCATTTGAATCCGGCAAAGACCTTGAAGGATGAATAAGGGGAGAATGTCGGATTTCGGAAGTGGGATTTCGACAAAAAACAACGGACCTCTATAATACTTGAGGATTTCAATTTTGAACTTGACAACCATGAAAACCACGATAACAAATACCACAACAATAACAATTGCAAATTCAACCAAAATCATATACCATGCTATCTAACTACCTTAAAATATTTCTTCGAAATCTGAAAAAGAATCCCGCATATATTCTCATCAATATTTTGGGATTGGCAGTAGGGATGGCTGCCAGTTTATTGATTCTGATGTTTGTCCACCATGAACTGAGTTATGAGGATTTTCATGAAAAAAAGGATAGAATATATAGGGTTTCCCGAGCTTTTATGAACCAGGAAGGGGAAGTAAACCTCCATCTTGGCCATGCTGCACCTCCTTTTGGGCCTTTATTGAAATCTGATTTTTCCAAGGAAATTGAGGAATCTGTAAGATTGATGAACATCAATATTTTGATAAAAAACGGGTCGGATGTATTTGAGGAGGAGAGGTTCTTTTTTGCAGATCCGGAAGTTTTCAATGTTTTTTCATGGGAAGTGTTGAAAGGAAATCCTCAAACCGCTTTATCGAGTCCCGATGGTCTGGTATTGACAGAAGAAATGGCCAGAAAATACTTTGGCCAAACAGATGTTTTAGGAAAATCCCTTGAAGTTATGGTTGGAAGTGTTCGTTTTGATGTTCAGGTGACCGGAGTTATGAAGAATATTCCTGATAATTCCCACCTTCAACCTGATTTTTTGGCCTCTATGGAACCGGTGATCAATTTTTATGGTGGCTATGAGTCCATGATGAGGAATTATGGAAGCAATAATTTTTCGACCTACCTTCTGCTAAATGATGGAATAAAGCCAGGTGAATTGGAAAAGCAGATTCCCTCTTTTCTGGACAGGCATATTTCAGAAAGTTCCAGTGGGGTAAAAGCCTCAACTTGGACCAAATTGCAATTCTGGCCTTTGTCATCCATTCATTTGCACTCCAACCTAGATTCAGAGGTTCAGCCTAACAGTAGCATAGAATATGTCTATATCTACAGTGCTATTGCCATTTTTATCCTTTTGATTGCCTGCGTCAACTTCATGAATCTGGCAACCGCAAGATCGGCCAAAAGAGCCATGGAAGTAGGGTTAAGAAAAGTAATGGGGGCGGATAAATCAGTACTCATCAGGCAGTTTATGGGAGAAACCATCATGATGACACTTTTTGGTCTATTGATCGCTCTTTTACTGGTATTTTTAACCATACCCTCATTCAGCGATTTTACCAATAAGGACTTAAATATGGAAATGCTTGCCCAAGGTAGGTATATTATCATGATTTTGGGCATGGTACTATTGGTTGGATTGGTAGCAGGTAGCTATCCTTCTTTGTTCCTTTCTGGATTTCAGCCAGTAAAGGTTTTGAAAGGCACCTACAAAATCGGCTCAATTCATGAGAAATTCCGCTCCATGTTGGTGGTAGGGCAGTTTGCAATTTCCATCATGTTAATTGTAGCAGTACTTGTAGTGCTCAACCAATTGGATTATATGAAAAACAAGGACTTGGGATTTGACAAGGAATCCTTGGTAATCCTTCCAAGCTATACTGAACTGACTGATAATTATGAAATTCTTAGGGAAAGGTATCTTTCCCATCCGGGAATAACTGAAATGGCCCTGGGAAGCCGTGTCCCTTCAGGAAGGTTACTGGATTCACAGGGGGCCCAGGCAGAAGTGAGAGGAGAACTTACCTCCTTGGATGTTAGAATTTCAGATGTGCACGTTAGTCATACCTTTTTCAAGACTTTCGGAATTGAATTTGCTTCAGGAAGGGATTTTGATTATCGCTTAGCATCTGATTCTCTGCAGGCCTTTATTCTAAATGAATCTGCAGTCCGGGCCATTGGTTGGGCGAATCCTGAGGAAGCCATTGATAAGCAGTTTACCTATGGTAACCGCCGAGGTTATGTGGTCGGGGTTACGAAAGATTTCCATTTCGAATCCCTGCATCAGCCCATCAGTCCCATGGTCTTTTTAATACCGGATGAAAGATTTAATTCTGTGGCTTTCAAAATCAAGGAAGACCAGAAAGAAGAAGTTTTGGCTTATCTCAAAGAGGAATGGCAAGCTCTAAGACCAGACTTTCCTTTCAATTATTATACAGTGGAAGATAGGTTTGCCCAACAATATGAAGCAGAAGAGAAGGTAGGTGCGGTTTTTGGTTTTTTTGCAGGTTTGGCTATTTTGATTTCTATTTTAGGGCTTTTTGGTTTGTCTGCCTATGCCACTGAGCAACGCGTCAAAGAAATAGGAATCCGAAAAGTGATGGGAGCTAGTGTAGGAAGTATTCTGCTTTTGTTGGGAAAGGATTTTCTTAAGTTGGTGCTTTTTGGATTTTTGATAGCTGTTCCTATTGCATGGTTTGGGATGAGCAAGTGGCTCGAAAATTTTGCCTATAGTATATCTGTTTCCTGGCTAATTTTCATTTTGGCAGGATTATCCGCAATGCTCGTGGCCGCTTTGACAGTCAGTTCGCAGACCATTAGAGCTGCCCTGATCAATCCGGTGGATTCGATGAAGGTGGAGTAGGAATAAGCGAGAAAACAGAGAGAGGGGGAGTTTAGAGACTAGAATCCAGAGACAAGAAACAAGAAACAAGAAACAAGACATAAGAATTAAGACTTAAGAATGAATAAGCTTGGACAAGTAAGTGAAAAAACCACGAATTGCTTGACTTTGGTGAACCTTTTATCAAAAGGACATTAAGATTAAAAGAGGAATGCCATAGGCATGACCGAATTATTAACCTTGCAATTTATTGCCAGACACTGAGATGGGAGCCTGGCTTAAAGTGCCGTAGGTAAGGACGATTTGCATGTATCAGTTCTTTTTTGAAGAAAACTTAGAGCCTTTTCCAAATCATCAACAATTATGTTGTAAGCATGCTGCTATTTTCCTCATGAAGAAGAACTAGAATCAGTTGTGGAGTCTCTAAATGATTTTTTGACGGGGAATCTTGGTAGAGAATTGACGGATGGGTAGGGCTGCCAGGCCAATTGCCAGACAAACTAAAAACCAAAAAACCGGATCATACCTGTCATAGAGCAACCTGTATATGGCAGTAAATGAAAACAATATTAGCCCTGTAATTTCCCAAATAGGCTCATTGACCAATTGGTTTTTGGCAGTGGATGTGGGAGGTAGATTGACAAGGATTTTAAGTTCATCCCAATGCCATAACAAAAGACCGATATTGGCCAACAACATCATTCCCGTAATGCCTGGAGTGTAATTAAAGTCCATTGAAATAGTGATGATAAATACATTAAGAATAATGGGGAAGTTAATCACTGCACCAAGTTTCGCATAGCGCTGTGTCATCAGTAAAAAACCGGCTATCAATTGTCCCCAGCCCAGAAATTGCCAATAAATTCCAGTTTGGTACATGGTTTCAAAAAAATGCATAGCAGTTCCAAATGGTGCGTCCTCATGGCTGACTGTCGTGAATCTTTTTCCCTTGATTTTGATGATACTTGCAAATACAAATCCTCCTCCCAACATCATCCGGGTATAAACAACCAAAAGCTGGGTCCAAAAATTTAATCGGATTTGTTTCATAGGTTAATGATAATTGGAAACTTAAAAAGTTACAAATAATTTTAGAATTCATGTTAAATATGATTTAATGTCCTATCATAAAAAAAGTTTGCGGAGAACTTTGATGATGTCTAAAACCTGAATTAATACTTAATATGTTTTCCCAAATTCGATAAAAAGCTAACCCAATGAAAAGCCATTTTTTATTCAATTTTCAATATATTTAACCCCCAATGTAAAATGGTTGAAGATGAAGGAACTTCTATCCTCATAGTTTATATTTAGAATGTATCCCAATGCTAGATACTTCATTAGATTCAACAAATTTTTATTTTTTAGTAGCCGTTATACAAGGGGTTTTACTTTCTATTTTAATAATTTTTCAAAAGTCTTTTAACAAACCTAATCTTTTCTTCGGCCTACTGATCTTATTATTTTCATTTTCTCTGCTTCACATGATGTTAGAGGATTCAATTCCAGGCTTTAATGCCCAATTCCCAATTCCAATGGATTTTACCCTTGCTTTCGGGCCGCTCGCCTATCACCACATTCTTCAAGTAAAAAATCCATTACGGGAACTCAAGAAAATGGACCTAATGCACTTTTTTCCCTCTATATTAATTGACGGGATTTTCTTTTTCATTTCCCGCTCTTACTTAGGGAATAATCCCAAATGGGCAAATGAACATACCAATTTAATTCTGACCATTGCAACAATAATAATAGCGATTGGGGTCATTCAATTGACTCTTTACACTTATTTGATTTACAAGGAATTCAATGATACCAAACAAGTATTAAGAGAATTTACAAAAGTCCAAAGGTGGTTGACCTATCTGTTAATATCCTGGTGTATCCTCATAGTTTTTTTAGTCATAACTGTCTCGGTAGTGTTGATTTATATAGAAGAATTTGATAATTATAACCATTTGGTATATAAGCCATTGTGTGCCATAATTGGTTTACTTATCTACATTTTAGGCTATTCGTATCTTGTGAAGTATAGCTCAATAATTAGGAGTTATATGGATAAAGTGAAAAAATTTAATTTCACTAATGAAGAGTTAGAAGAAAAGAAAAAATTGGTATTAATAGCTATAGAACAGGATGAGCTTTTTAAAGATCCTCAAATCACTCTAGCCAAGCTGGCAGGCCACCTAGGCTGGCCAATTTATATCCTTTCAAGCATGTTAAACGAAGTGCTAAAAACCAATTTCAATGATTTGATCAACAAGTATAGAATTGATCGTTTTAAGCAACTCATTAGTTCTCCAGATGTTAAGAAATACTCCATTGCAGGTTTAGGTCTTGAAGTAGGGTTTAGTTCTAAGGCATCATTTTACCGTGCTTTCAAAAAAGAAACAGGTATCACCCCAACAGAATATATTAATTCGAAGGATTAAAGGTCTCAAATAGCAATTTGAGACCTCTTCAATTTGACATGAATAGCACCCCTTCCTACTTTCGGTCGTTGATTTTGTATGATCTCATTCATGTCATCCCAATCAATAAGTATTAGTTTCATCAAGTAAACGAAAAACCAGAAATGAGAATAATTTATCTTTTAACTTTTTTATATCTTATATCTTTTACAGCATCAAGTCAACATGCTTTTAAAAAAGAGGAAGTGCTGGAAGATTTGCATTATTTGCGGAAGTCTTTAAGAGATGCACATTATAATTTATATACTTACATAACCGAAAAAGCTTTTAATAGAAATTTTGAAGAAATAAAATCCTCAATTTCTAAGGACAGTCTCTCTATGCTTGAGATTACTTCTTTATTCCAAGCTGTGATTTCTGAGGCCAATAATGGGCATTCAGAAATCCCTTTTCCAAGTGCAGTCTACGCTGATTATGCTTATTCAGGCGGAACGCTTTTTCCTTTAGAAATAGCATTTGAAGATGGTAAAGCACTTATCCGTAAAAACTGGTCAAATAATGATTCTTTAGAAATTGGCTCCGAAATAATTAGTATTAATAAACTAACCATAAATGAGGTGCTACAGAAAATATATCCATTGGTATCAGCGGAAAGAAGATACTTTAAATTAGCTAAAATAGAGCTTTTTTCATTTCCTAGGCTCTATTGGCAGGCATTTGGTGAGCAGGAAAACTTTGAAATTGAAATTAAGAAGGACAATAAAAATCAAAAATTCCAAATCAAATCCATACCTCTCATTGAGGACTTTGAAATGAAAAGAAATGAAATATTTTCAGAAAAAAGGGAATTCCGGTTTTTCAATCAATCTGCTTACATAAGACCTGGGAATTTTAGTGGGGATGAACAAAAATTCAGGAGTTTCATAGATTCCTCATTTGTTGAAATTATCAGAAGGAATCCCCCTAACCTGATCATTGACCTTAGAAATAACCTTGGTGGAGACGATTCTTTTAGTGATTATCTGGTTTCATACATTGCTGACCAACCTTTTAAATGGAATTCTGAATTTACTCTCAGAACTAGTTCAATTTTAAAAGCTCATGTCCGGGAAAATTATGACATTACCAATCCATTTTGGCAAAGTGTTTTAATGCATGAAAACGGCAGCATTTATGCTTTTGAATTTGACAAATATAATCCTCAACCAATAGATAAAAGATATTCAGGTAAAGTTTATGTCTTGGTGAACAGACAATCTCATTCACAATCAGCAGTAACAGCCGCTCAAATTCAGGATTATAAATTTGCTACTATAGTAGGCGAAGAGACCGGTGATTTTCCAAGTTTATATGCCAGTCAATACAATTTTAAGTTGCCTCAGACTGGTATAGAAGTTAAAATTGCTAAAGGCTATATAGTACGTGTGAATGGCAGTAAAAAAGCTGAAGGAGTAATACCTGATATTTACATAAAAGACCATCTTTTAGATGAAGAAGATGAAATATTGGATGGTTTATTAAAACACATTAATATAAAGGATTAAGAATAATAATTAAATGACAACAATAGTCCTGCATACTTTCCTAGCGTTTTTGCCTATTCAGTTTTTTCCCAATCCCGTTCTGTGCCAGTGGAATAAATCTCAATAGCAAAAGAAAAAAGATTAAAAATATCCGTATGGTTAACAAATTGGAAAGAAATTTAATACCCCCATGAAGCGTTGACTTCAAACTCCAAGATCATGAAAATTAAAAACGCGTCTCCAAATAACGTTTTACGGGACATTGTAAAAGAATATTATTTCATTCATTTAGATGCAAAAAGTAAAACTAAGCAAATACCAATTATTGATGACTGTAGTTACGACCTCATATTTTTCAAAGAGGCAAAAGCAATCTTTGTTTGTGATACCATTCCAAAGAATATTTTAATTAATGAAAAGATTTTTACTATCCATAACCTTAAACCTCCTTTCAAAATAAGATTTGATAAAACCCTGACCTTTTTTACAATTAAATTACAACCTTGGGTAAATGGTTATTTTTTTTCCCATTTAATGGGCAGAGGTATTATAAACTTAGAATCCTTGGATGAGAAACTATTGGAGTTTTATAGAGATGTATTTAAGAAAGAGAATATTGAAAAAATATTTATGATAGCTGATGAATTAATGCTTCATAAAAATTTTGATTTATCTAATTCTATGGTATTGGTCAAATCAATTTGTCAATATATAGAAGAAAAAAAAGGGATTATAACTGTTAATGAACTAGGCGAACATTTTAATAAATCCAGACAATATTTAAATAAGATCTTTAAAAGAGAAGTGCTGTATAGTCTGAAATATTTTATTACTGCAAGTAGAATATTGAGTTTGGTTAAATATAAATCAAAGAACAGCGATATATCATTGACTACAATTTGCTATGAATATGGCTATTTTGACCAACCGCATTTTATAGCCGATTTTAAAAAAGTTTGTGGAGTAACACCAACCCAGTTTTTCAATAATTTACCTGAATTTTTGCTTAGGCATTGATGTTGTTTCCATTTTTACAATTAGTCCAATAATTCAATTTTTAATTTTGTAAAAAAAACAACAATGAAATTCCAGTCAATAATCATTTTTGCCATCTCCTGTATTACTCTTGTCTCCTGTAAAAATGAAGATACAAAGAGTACTCAAACCTCAATTCCTGGTTCTATAGATCAATATATGACTGCTTTAACCAAGCTTAAGCAATTCAATGGGGTACTATTAATTGAAGACAGTTTAGGAAACGCTTTCTCGAAAGCATATAATATTGAAGATGGAAATGTACCAAGTTTACCAGTAACAGTAGAACATCAATTTGACCTACGCTCAATAGCTAAATTGCTAGCAAAAGCATCTTTAATAAAATTAGAGCATGAGGGAAAAATACATTTTGATCAAAAATTGTCAGAATTCTTCCCTGATTTCCCAAGGGGAGATGAAATTACTATAGACCAACTTATGCATCACAAGTCGGGCCTGGGAAGAGAGTTATCCAATTACGAGGGCCCTAATGCTCAATTATCTCCTAATGAGATAATAGAATTGATCCATCAGGAGAAGTTGGAATTTGAACCAGGCCAGGATTCCAGATATTCGAATTTGGGATTCCAATTGTTATATAAAATAGTAGGCGACTTAAGTGGTGGTACATATGCAGATTACCTTAGAAATAATTTCTTTGACCCTCTTGGTATGGATAATTCAGGTAGCCACTATTTAGACCCGAAAGCCCGTCTTGATAACTATGCATATGGTCATTTTTTATATGATATGGATAGCGTTCAAAAAGTGGGGAAAGATGATTCTGATATGCAACAAGGCCATACTTTTTCAACTGTTAATGACATGAAAAAATTTCTTGATTTTATCGGCAGCAACAAAATTTACGAGGAGCTTATTGAAGATGATGCCATCTCTCATGCAGGTGGAAGCAAAGGTAAAAGGGCGTGGGTTTATTCTGATCAGAAAAAAAATTACAAAATTATATTTCTGGCCAACTACGATAACATCCCATTTTCTAATCTCACAAAAGATTTAAGGGATATGATGGAAGGGAAAGAAGTAGAAATACCAGTAGAGGTAAAAAGGCAAGCGGTTGAAGTTGCAGCATCAATTTTGAAAAATTATACTGGTACCTATGACTTTGTTGATGCTGGACATATATTGATAAGCATTAAGTTTGAGGATGGAGGTTTGAACGCTTATCAAAAAGGAGAATTAGCAGGTGCATTGATTCCTGAAAATGATTCTACATTCTTTTGGGATGCCAAAAGCAAAGAATCTTTTATTTTCACCACTGACGAGGAAGGGAATCAAAAAGCTTTAATGGACTTCCAGGGAGTGAGATGGGATGGGGTTTTAATAAAATAGCAATTACCACAAAAAATATATTTATGAAGGCGTTAAGATTTTTATTTATTCTTCTGGGATTATCTATGGGTAGCTGTCAATCCCAAAAAGATAGACCCCAAAAAGAATATGAATTAATTTCGGAAGATGGTGAAAATAGGATTGAAAAATTTGATTCCACCGATTTAGACTTAGCCATTGAACTAAAGAAAATGGCTGAAATCGACCAAATAGCAGCATATATCCCGCAAGGTAAGTACAAGGAATTGACAAGTGAACAATGGATTGCCTTCAAGGACAGTGTGTTTTCTACACACCAAGTGCGCCTAAAAGAAATTTTTGACAAATACGGATTTGTTGGCTTTGACTTAGCTGGAGAGGAAGGTTCAAGCAACTTTTGGTTAATGGTTCAACATTCTGACCACGATCCGGAATTTCAAAAAGTAGTGTTGGAAAAAATGAAAATTGAAGTAGACAAAGGTAATGCTGACTCCAGAAATTATGCATTGCTTTTTGACCGGGTTCAATTGAATACCGGTCAAGCACAAATTTATGGAACCCAAGTGGACTATAATATGGAAATTTGCCAGGCATTTCCCAAAAATCTTGCTGATAGCGTGAATGTAAACAAAAGAAGAAAGGAAATGGGACTTCAACCATTGGAGGAATATTTAAACGATATGACGCTTATGAACTTCGAGATGAATAAAGAATTTTATGCAAAAAAAGGTATCATGGCGCCCAAATTATATAAAACTAATTGATATAGGTCAATCAGGGATACTATTTCATTTTTGTCCTTTTAAGAACAAAAATGTTCACATTAATTTGATATTAAATCTGATTTCAAGCCCTTTTTGGACAATATTCAGTAATTTATACTTGGCATGGCAATTGGCAAGGAATCGTTCACGAGGCATGGTGATTTCCCCTATTTCTAAATACAAAAACCTGTGGAATCTCTTTTGATTTAAAAACCTCCTTATTTAATTTTTCGTGGAATTGATTAATATTTCGTAATACCTAAATAAGAAATGGAAGAATATATAAAGTGCTTTGGTTGTGGTTCAAATTCACTGAACATTGAAGGAGAGACCCACGATTATTTATTATCTTCACCTGGTTGTTGGATAATGTTCTGCGAAGTGATGGATAGAGAATACTCAGATTTTACCTATGCCAAAGCTCATCACTTTACTGTAGATGCCTACACCTCACAGCACGTGGGTATTAAAGACGATAAAAGAGCTATTAATTCTATCAATATTCATTTGGCCTCTCTATATATGATATTTGAACGGGATTTACATGTTGCCGATGCTGCATCGTTCAAAATGAACTTTTCGCAATATTTCAAAGGTAGTGAATTGTTAAAATGGCTTGAACCTCCAGCAACATTTGGAGAATTAACCATTTATGAATTATGGGATAACAACAAACCAGAATTACATTATAATTTAGCGGAAAAATGGGCAAAATCAGTTTGGGAATCATGGAAGCATCAGCATGACCATATTGGAAAATTGGTCAATGATTTTTTAAACAATCAATAATCTAAATAGCAAAAAATGTCTATAACCAAAGAATCTGAACTTGAGGGAATGAAAAAGATAAGTGACGTTGTTGCTTACACCTTGAAGGAAATGAAAAACTTCGCCCGACCTGGTATGTCTACAAAGCAGCTTGACGATTTTGGAGCAAGTATTCTTAAGGATTTTGGAGCAGATTCTGCGCCGTTCAAAACATATAAGTTTCCGGGCTGGACCTGTATCAGTGTTGACAATGAATTTTGTCACGGTATACCTTCATCAAAGAAAATTTTAAAGGAAGGGGACCTGGTAAATATAGACGTTTCCGCAGAATTAAATGGATTTTGGTCAGATAATGGAGCATCTTTTGTTCTTGGTACTGATCATAATGGGCATCAAAAACTTGTCAATGCATCAAAAGAAATTCTCCATAAAGCAATTAATAACATTAGGGGAGGGGTTAAAATTTCGGATCTTGGACATATCATTGAAACAGAAGCCAAAAAGCGGGGATATAAGGTTATTAAAAACCTTACCGGGCATGGAATCGGCAGAAGTCTCCACGAAGAACCTTCCGAAATCGCAAACTTTAGGGACAGATTGAACCAAATGAGATTTAAGAAAAACAGTGTGGTGGCAATTGAGACTTTTATATCAACCCGATCAAATTATGCGGTTACTTTAAATGATGGCTGGACAATGGTAGGCGATAAAGGTGGTTTTATGGCCCAACATGAGCATACCATAATTGTTACCGACCAAAAACCTATTGTTCTAACTGAAAAAAATGAGATTTGGGATTGAGAAATTGAGCAAAATGAATCAAAAAAATTGTCAGAATAAACGGGTCAAGAGCTTTTGGAAGAGGCAAGAAGCAGAGATTCTTTCAATACCCAATACTTTCCTGATTTGAGGTACATATTATAGGTTTTTTAATTTTTTTTCGCTTTATTAAACACTTAGGAAATTTATAGGAATTAACCCCGTATTTCACATAGTTTTTTAACTGTCAGATGAGTTGTTAAATACCTAATCAATAAAAATGTAATTGCACCAAAATATTTGACCATGGCTGATCCGATTAAGTTATTGTTGAACGATATCAAACTATCCCGAACCCATATTATCGAGCTTATTAAGGACATAGACAAAGATGGAGGTTCATTAAAATTAAGTAAAGATCATTGGAATATTCAAGAAATTATAGAACACCTAGTATTGGCTGAAAGAGGAGGATTTGATCTAATTTTTACAGCTGCTGAAAATTTTAGAAATGGCACTCCTATTTGGTCAGGGCCTAGTGAGAATACCGGACAAACCATTGAAGAAATAATACATAGAACATGGAAGGAAAAAGAAACGGCACCCCCTTCTGCAACCCCTCAAGGAAAATGGAGTCTTGGGGTTTGGACTTCTCACTTCAAAAATTGTGACGACCTTTTATTGAATTTAATACCTGTTCTTAAAGATTTACCATTGGAGGAGGTCATTTACCCTCATTTTCTTTGCGGTCCGCTTAATGCCATTCAAAGATTAGAGTTTATAAGATTCCATATTGATAGACATTTTCACCAGATTTCAAATCTTAAAAAAGACTTGGGGATTTAATTGGGGAAGGCTCGGGTAGGGAATTTTCCAGGTCTATCACAGTCTCCTATCCTTAACACAAAACCAGTTCATTTTTTTATAAAAAGATAAATATTGATTTCTTTGTGTTTGACTCGACGAAAAAAGTTGCTTTAAAAATTTGACTGTTTTTCTGATTTGTTATAAAAACAGGACCTGCGTTAAACCTTTGTCTTTTATTTAATACTTTGAACTAATATTAATTTGGAAACTTACCATGTTTTAAATGGAGATTGTTTAACTGGCCAGTTAAAAGAAATCAGAATTGACCAGAATTTTATTGTTTGTAGGGAATGCTTGATGGAAGGGGACTTGGCTGCCGATAACCTTTCAGATTTTTTTAAAATAAGGGCGAAATTTATCAAGGAAACCTTCAATACTTCAGAGGATTTTTATTATTCCAAGACAGCAGGTGAATTTGAGAAATTAGTGGCTATTCCAGATGACTCAAAAGTTTGTCTTTGGTTTGGTAATGATCTATTTTGTCAGGTAAATATGTGGTTTGTGATTTCTTTGTTTGCAGACAGATCTAATATTCAGGTATATAGAATTTTTCCAGCCAATATTGATTCTTATGGTACTTGTAAGGGATTTGCAGTATCCAATGCTGAAATGCTTGAACAATCTTATGCTTCAAGAGAAATTTTTAGACCCGAAGACATGGAGCTGGGAAAAAATCTGTGGACGGCTTTTAAACATGGGGACTTCATCAAATTAAAGGAATTGTCAAAGGTGTCTTCAAACTGTTTTCAACACTTGGACAAAGTCTGTCAGGCCCATATGGACAGATTTCCAAAAGATAACTCCTTGGGAAGGCCTGAAAAAATTGTAAAAGAAATCCTTGAGACAAAATCAACCAATTTTCAAGACGTTTTCATGGAATTTTCAAATAGGGAAGGCATTTATGGATTGGGGGATTTACAGCTTAAAGTCATTTACGATAAAGAAATTAAGAACTTGCAAAAATAAGGTATTTTCAATTTTAAAATGACGAAATATTTATTATCAGCCTTTTTTATACTTATGTTTTGCATAGGTTCATATGCGCAACAGGCCATAAATAAAGATAGTCTGTATATCATTCAGGACAGTGTACTTATCCCTACGAGAGCAGGAATAGCTATTTCAGCGGTTATTGTCCGGAAAAAAACTAACCAACAACCTTTGCCTGCCATTCTTTTTTATACCACTTATCATCAGGGAGTAGGAGATGCCATCTTTGGAAAAAGGTCTGCGGACCGGGATTATGTGGGAATTGTAGCTTATGCCCGAGGTATTAAAACTGATTTGAAATATTATGCACCCTTTGAAAACGAGGCTACAGACGTTCATGACATTATTGACTGGATAAGTAAACAGCCATGGTGTAATGGAAGTGTGGGAATGTTCAGCGGAAGTTATACTGGCTATTCTCAATGGGCAACTGTAAAAAATACACATCCAGCATTAAAAACCATTGTTCCTCAGGTAGCGGTTATGCCCGGGTATGATTTTCCAATGGAAAACAATGTTCCCTTATCCCATATTTTGAGTTGGAGCAATGACAACATTTATAAAAATAAACCCTTATCGAGGGACTTGCAATTTGACTATTATAATGAAGGAATAGCATATAATAAATTGGATAGTGCAGCAGGTCTTCAAAATCCAATTTTCCAGAAGTGGTTGTCTCATCCTGCTTATGACGATTATTGGCAATCTATGGTTCCTACGCCGGAAGAGTATGCCGAGATCAATATTCCTGTTTTGACCACAACCGGCTATTTCGATGGATCCCAAATCGGAGCACTTCAATATTTCAAACTCCACAACAAATACAATAAAAATACAGCGCATTATTTGGTCATTGGACCCTATGACCATTGGGGCGGACAACGTCAGCCTGCGAAAAACTTAATGGGATATGAGATAGATAGTGTTGCCAATATCAATATGATGGATTTGGCATATCAATGGCTTGATTATATTTTAAAAGAGAAAACAAAACCTGATATCTTGAAAGACAAGGTAAACTTCCAGGTAATGGGTACCAATGAGTGGAAGCATGCAGCTACATTGCAGACAATTAATAATGATACTTTAACTCTTTATTTGGATCATCAAACATTGACTGATCAAAAGCCAAAAACAAAAAGATTTGAAAAACAAACGATAGATTTTAAGGACAGGGATAGCCAAAACAATTATTACACACCTGAAATTATCTTCGACTCTCTGGATGCAAGTAATGGTTTGGTTTTTACTTCTAAGCCTATTGAAAATGAGTTTATTATAAGTGGTTCTTTTACAGGGAATCTTTTGGTGGGCACCAACAAAAAGGACATGGATATTTCCATGGCATTTTACGAGTTAATGCCGGACGGAAGATATTTTTTTCTAACCCGTTATGTGGGAAGAGCAAGCTTCGCCAAAGACAACACGAAGCGTCAGCTACTACGTCCGAATAAAAAAGAAAATATTTCTTTCGACAATACGCGGTTTGTCAGTAAGAAAATAAGCAAAGGAAGTTGTTTAGTCATTTTGCTCAACATCAACAAACATCCCTTTGAGATTATCAACTATGGTTCCGGAAAAGATCCCGCACAGGAAACCATAAAGGATGCCGGTAAACCAATGGTAATCAAATGGTTTAATAGTAGTTTTATTGAAATCCCGGTATGGACAGATCAATATTTATAGAAACCGATAGAACATTCATGCGGAATCTGACAATAGAGGATGCGATTGACTTTTATCATCTTAATCTTGACCCAGAGGTTTTGAAATTTACGGGTGATAGACCCTTTGTAAACTTTCAAGCTGCAAAAGACTTTCTTTCAAACTATGATCAATACGAAAAATATGGTATAGGACGCCTTGCTGTAATAAATAAAGAAACACTAAAATTCATGGGTTGGTGTGGATTAAAATTCAGATCGGAAGAAGATGACTATGATATTGGGTTTAGGTTTTTCAAGGAATATTGGAAAAGAGGTTTTGCAACAGAAACAGCTAAAAGCTGCTTGGATTTCGGTTTTAAAGTATTAAGGCTTGAAAGAATTATTGGGCGGGCAATGAAAGAAAATATCGCCTCCATCAAAGTTCTCGAAAAAATTGGTATGACTTTTTGTGGAGCATTTGATTTTGAAGGGCAGCAAGGAGTTAAATATGAAATATTTAATTCTTCCTTAATAAAAGATAGTTATGAAAAGTAACTATAGATTTTACTTATAATAATTTATCTGGAATTTGATTCATTCCCTTTTTTCCTCAGCTATGAAGGAATTTGGGTAGATATAGTTACTTTCATATTTCACTTTCAAATGAATTCATATATTCCGTCCGCATCCGAACAAAATTGTTCGCCTCTTTTTAATTCCTCCAGATCAAAACAAGGATTTCAATAAAAATTAGGCATTTTCCTTTGGCATAGGTCTTGAACCATAGAAGTAGATTTTTGATCCTGGAACTTTAAAAAATAGTTTTATGCTGAAAAACTACTTCATCATCGCTATAAGGAACATCAGGAGAAACAAACTCCGAACGCTAGTTCATGTGCTTGGGCTATCTCTTGGTATTGCTATTTGTCTGCTTATTTTCAATGTGGTCATGCATGCTTACAGCTTTGACAGGTTTCATGCGGATGCCGATAGGATTTTCAGGATTAATACCTTAGAGGAGTGGGAGGAAGGTAACATCTTTCAAACTTCCGGTACCAACGGTCCATTGGGAGAGGTAATAGACGAAGAACTTTCCATGATTGAACAAAAAGGAAGGTTATATTCTCTTTTCCAGGTAATGGTAGCAATACCTGAGCAAAATAAGGTAATAGGAAGAAGTGATAAAGTTGCCTTTGCCAATCCTGGATTTTTTGAGATTTTCCAAAGGAATTGGTTGGCAGGAAACCCTCAAACAGCACTTTTGGAACCCAACTCAGCAGTTATTACTGAAAATAGTTTGGAAAAATATTTCCCTGGATTGGAAGCCAATGAAATCCTTGGGAAGGAAATCCTCTGGGTTGATGCTTCAGACTCCATTTATGCCCAGGTAAAGGGTGTAGTAGCTGATTATTCAAAAAACACGGATTTTATCTTTACGGACTTTATTTCTTTCAGCACGATTGCCAAAAATGAAAAAGAAGAATGGTATGGCTTACATAGTTGGAACAATTTAAATACCTCCAATCAGCTTTTTGTGAAAATTACGGAAAATTCAGGAAAAGCAAATTTGGATAAAGGACTGTCCACGTTGGCAAAAAAGTATTTTAATGATTCGGAAAGTCATCCTGAATATGTTGGAGAAGAACTTTCAGAAATTCATTTCAGCGAAAATTACGATGATACGACGATTTCAAAAACTTTGTTGAATGGACTGGTTTATATTGGTTTCATAATTTTGCTGTTAGCCTGTCTGAATTTTATCAATTTGGAAACTGCTTTGGCCATAAATAAATCTAAGGAAGTAGGTATCCGAAAAACCCTTGGCAGTAATCGCGGTCAATTGATATTTCAATTCTTGAGTGAAACTTTTGTATTGGTACTTTTGGCATCAGGGGTTTCGATTTTTATTGCTGATTTGATCAAAACATATTTTGCGGGTTATCTCCCTGCAAATTTCGAAGCCTCTTTCCTAAGTCCTCTGAGCTTGTTTTTCCTGGCATCCAATGCCATATTGGTAACTTTGGTATCCGGGCTGTATCCAGGATTTGTATTGGCCAATTACAATCCACAGCGGGCACTCAAAGGTGAGCTGCATCATGAACATGGTTTTTCTTTTGGGGTTTTTCTAAGGAAAAACCTGGCAGTTTTACAGTTTACGGCTTCCATTACTTTTATTATCATGGTTTTGGTGTTGACCAGCCAATTGAAGTATATCAGTTCTCAGCCTTTGGGCTTTGAAAAAGAAGCAGTTATGTACACAAATCTTCCATTTATGGGAGAAAGAGACCAAAGAGAGTTGTTGGCAGATAGAATCCGAAATGAAAGCTTCGTGCAAGGAGTGAGTCTGAGTAATAATTTGGTTTCTTCTAACTCCATTTGGACTTCTGATGCCTATGTGATGGTGGATTCGGTGGAGCAGCAATTAAATGTACATGTGATGAATGTGGATTCTGCATTTGTGTCTGTCAACGGGATTCCTTTGCTGGCCGGTAGAACAGCGAATAATGTAGGGAATGAAATTTTGGTCAACCGTAATTTTCTTAAAGCCATGGGGGCAACAGACCCTCAGGAGTTGATTGGGCTGAGCATTAACTTCAGAGCGGAACAGAATACCATAGTTGGGGTAGTGGAAAACTTCAATGCAAGGAATTTGAAGGAAGAAATTATGCCTATGGTGCTCATATACCAACCCGACTATTACTACCTGCTTACAGCAAAAATATCTTCCCAACAAAATCTGGCTTTTGCCAAACAGAGACTGGAATCCATTGTACAGGAAGTGTTCCCCTATGAAGCTTCGGGGTTTAATTTTATGGATGAGGTTTTGGAAGGTTTCTATGAGGAAGACAGAAAAATCCAAGGTGTACTTGGATTTGCAGCAGGTGTTGCCATCCTGATTTCTATTTTGGGATTATTCGGTTTATCCTCATTTACTATTGCCCAAAGGACGAAAGAAGTCAGCATCCGAAAGGTCTTGGGAGCAAGTATACTTCAGGTGGTTGCACTGGTCAGCAAGCAATATGTTTGGCTGGTATTGATTTCTTTTACTTTGGCATCATATCCAGCCTATTACTTCAGCAATAAATGGCTGCAGGAATATGCCTACAGGATTGATATGCCCTATCTGTTATACTTTGCTGTAGGTGCCGGGGTGCTTTTATTGGCCCTTTTGGTAGTAGGATTTCACTCTCTTGGAGTTGCCAGAACCAATCCGGCAAAAGTGCTGAAAAGTGAATAGTCCCTCGACCTTTGAGGTTTTTATTAACCTTGAAGGTCTTGGTCTTAAAAAGGAGATGCTAGAAGCGAGAGATTAGAAACAAGAAACAAGATGCAAGATACAAGAACCAAGGCAGGAGAAATGAGAGAAAAGTAACAAGAAAGGAGATACTTGAGTCGTGAATCTAAGGTAGATTTAACCCTGAAGGGGTTAAACCTTGAATTGCCCCGAGTGGAACTCGGGAATTTAGGAATATAGATTGATGCATCAACCCTGAAGGGGTTGAATTAATAAAGCAAATATAGTTTAGCCCATAAACAATATAATAGCTCAATTAACCCAGACTAAATACCATTTACCACGCGTCCATCTTGGCTGATTTTAATTGGTACATTGTACTAATACCAAACTCTTTAATTCATAACAAAACCCAATCATATGCTAAAAAACATCCTCAAAATCGCCATAAGAAGCTTCTGGAAAACAAAGAGTATTTCCATCATCAATGTCTTGGGTTTGTCTTTGGGTATTGCACTTTGTTTGATCATTGCGCTTTTTGTACGAAACGAACTGAGTTATGACAAGCACTTTCCCAATGCGGAGAGGATTTACCGGGTAACTTCTGATATTGTTTTTGGCGGTAATGCCATGAAAATGACCTATGCCCCTGCGCCAATGGCGGATGCTTTAGTTGAAGAGATCCCTGAAGTGGAAGCAGCAGTACATTTTAGAAATCAGGGTTCTTTTTTGATCAAGAGGTTTGAGGAAAATATCAAAGAGAATAAAGTCATTTTTGCGGGTAAAGATTTTTTGAAGGTGTTTAACATCCCTTTGATACAGGGAAATAGCAAGGGTGCATTGGATGAACCCAATACCATGTTGATCAGTCAGACTTTAGCTGAAAAGTTCTTTAAAGGGGAGAATGCGGTTGGGCAAAGTTTGGTTTTGGATAACAAGACTGATTATAAGATCACAGGGGTATATGAGGATATTCCGGAAAACAGCCATTTTGATTTTCATGTTTTGCTTGCTGCAGAAGGCCTACCCGAAGCAAAATCCCCAAATTGGCTGGGCAATAATTTTCAGACCTATTTATTGGTAAACCCCAGTGCGGACGTTAGGGAAATGGAGCAAAAAATTACTGCCATGACAGAAAAGCACATCAGCCCTGTACTTAAGCAGGTTTTGGGAGAGGATTTTACTTTGGAAACCTTCAGGGAAAGCGGGAATAAGTTGGAATATGCCTTACAGCCTCTACTGGATATCCATTTGCACTCTGATCTTCAAGGGGAGTTCAAGGCAAATTTTTCCATCACTTATGTATATCTATTTGTTGCAATAGCAGTATTTATCCTTCTGATTGCCTGCATCAACTTTATGAATCTTGCTACTGCCAAATCCTCTAACCGTGCCAAGGAGGTAGGAGTGAGAAAAAGTATGGGATCGGATCGCAAGGATCTGTTTTTTCAGTTTATGACAGAGACTTTCCTGATGAGCTTGATTTCTTTTTCTTTGGCAATTTTTATTGCTTCTATATTACTGCCTTTCTTTAATGACTTGGCAGGTAGAAATTTAAAGCTACCATTGGATGGGATCGGTTTTTATATTAGCCTACTTTTGGGTTCAATCCTTGTAGGTTTTACGGCAGGCATTTATCCGGCATTTTTCCTTTCAGGATTTAAGCCTGTTAATGTATTGAAAGGGGATGTGTCCAGTGGCATGAAAAGTGCTAAAGTAAGAAGTTCCTTGGTGGTCTTTCAATTTTCAATATCGATTATTCTGATTTTCTGTACGATAGTGCTGTTTTCCCAGATGAATTTTATACAGAATAAAAACCTGGGATTCAATAAGGAGCAAATTATCATGGTACATGATTTATATGCCTTAGGAGATCAAAAGCAATCCTTTAAGCAGCAAATTTTAGGTAGTTCCCTGATCGAAAAAGGAACCTTGAGTGGTTACTTGCCGGTTTCCGGCACCAATAGGGCTGATAATCCTTGGTGGGTTTTGGGAAGGGACATTCAGGATCAGGAAAATCTGGTATCGATTCAAAATTGGCGGGTGGATTTTGATTATATCAACACCTTGGGGATGACAATTATCCAAGGAAGGGATTTCTCCATGGATTTTCCATCCGACTCATCCGGTGTCATTATCAATGAGTCAGCTTTAAGAAATTTTAATTTCGAAGGAGATCCGATAGGGCAGAAAATCTCTACTTTTTCAGGGAATAATATTTCAGGCCTGGATACAGAGAATTTGGAGGTCAGAACAGTGATCGGAGTAGTAGAGAATTTTCATTTTGAATCCCTAAAGGAAAACATCGGAGCTGTATTGATGTACCTGGACCCTAACCCGACAGGAATTGCTTCCTTTAAGTTCAGGGCGCAGGATGTACAGGAAGTATTGCAATTGGTGGAAACGAAATGGAAAGAATTGGCTCCTGGGCAGCCTTTCACCTATGAATTTTTGGATGAGCGGTTTGCATCCATGTATGCTTCAGAAACCAGGATAGGAAAGGTTTTTGCAGCATTTACCGGATTTGCGATTTTTATTGCCTGTATGGGATTGTTTGCCCTGACTGCCTTTACAGCTGAACAGCGTAAGAAGGAAATCGGAATCAGAAAGGCTTTAGGAGCCTCCGTAAGTTCTTTGGTGTTACTCCTGTCAAAAGAGTTTACCAAGTTGGTTTTGATTGCCTTTTTAATAGGTGCACCATTGGCCTGGTGGGGAATGAAATCCTGGTTAGAAAACTATCAATATAAGATTGATTTAGGTTTTGGAATATTTTTTCTGGTGGCTGTTGTAGTGCTATTGATATCCTGGTCAGTTATGGGGCTACAATCTTTTAGAGCAGCTAATTCAAATCCTATTGATTCATTAAAAAGCGAATAAATGTGAATCTTAGATCATGATTGGATTTTCGTCCGCCAGCGAACAATGTTGTTCGGAACAAAATACAATAGTTTATTCAAAAAGGCCTCAAAACATCGTTTTGGGGCCTTTTTTATGGCATGGGAATGGGATAGATACAAATGATTAATAATTAATTACCAATTAACAATTACCAATTACCAATTACCAATTACCAATGATCAAAAAAAATTGAACCAATTGAATTTCTAATGATACAACTTACCAATATTGACAAATTTATAGAATCCCGGTTTCAACGGATATTTATATTAAAAGGAATTGACCTGACCATCGAACAGGGAGAGTTTTTGACTTTAATGGGACCTTCCGGAGTCGGAAAATCCACCTTGTTGAATATTATTGGTCTATTGGATGAAGACTATGAAGGTCAATATGTTTTTGATGGAAAGTCTATCAATGGCATGAAGGATAAGCAAAAATCCAATCTCCATAAATCAGAGTTTGGCTATATTTTTCAGGCCTACCATTTAATAGACGAGCTGACAGTTTATGAAAACATAGAAACCCCACTTTTGTACCGGAATGTTTCTTCATCTGAAAGGAAAAGTATCATAGCAGATTTATTGGATCGGTTCAAGATGGTTGCCAAAAAGGACCTTTTCCCTGAACAGTTGTCAGGCGGACAGCAGCAATTGGTGGGAATTGCCCGGGCTATTGCGGGAAAGCCAAGGGTTTTGTTGGCAGACGAGCCTACCGGTAACCTACACTCTGCCCAGGCAAAGGAAATCATGGAGGTATTTAAAGAACTTCATAAGGAAGGCACCACTATTATCCAGGCAACCCATTCCAGAGAAAATGCAGATTATGGAACCCGATTAATTGAAATGTTGGACGGAAAAATTGATAGAGATATTACCATTTGATATGAAAAAATTACTGATTACCAGTTTGATATTAGGTGCGTTTATTGGAGAAATAAAGGCTCAGGATACTTTGAGAATTAATTTTAGGGAGGCTGTACAGATCGGTTTAAACCATAACCTTACCTATCAATCCTTGCAAAATCAACAAGAAGTGCTTAAGATAGAAAAAAAGGCAGCTGTTTTGGGTCACCTTCCCAGTCTCAACCTGAGCAACAATACCTTTAGGCAAATTGGACAACAATTTCAGCAGGTGGAAGGTGAACTGATAGTTACCACTGAAGCCAACAATATCATTACGGCCAATTTAAACACCAACATGCCCATCTTTAATGGCGCCAGAAGAATCAATACCACAAGAGCAACCCATTATTTTGAGGAAGCAGGTAAATATGGATTGGAAAGGGCAGCTCAGGATGTGATGTTCAATGTGGCACAGCAATATCTCCAGGTATTATTGGATCAGGAATTGTACCGTATTGCATTGGAAAACCTTGAAAACCAGAAAAAACAATTGGAGCAGATTGAAGGATTTGTTCAGGCCGGTTTAAGGACCCTTTCTGATCAATATAACCAACAATCAGAAGTGGCCAGGCTGGAAACAGTAGCTTTGAATGCCAAGATCCAATGGGAAACAGACGCTTGGGTCCTCGCTGAAACACTTCAATTAGAACCGAATGTATTGCCTGTCGTTGAACCGGTCAGCATAGTACCAATGGAAAGTGAGTATTTTAATATGCCATTGGATGAATTATTTGATTTGGCACTTCAGCGAAGGAAAGATTTCCAGCAACAACAGCTTATGGAGAATGGGAATAAAAGAATGTTGGCAGCCAGCAAAGCGGCATATTATCCCCAGATCAATGCTTTCTTCAATTACAATACCTTCTATACTTCTTTTGATGAAAGGAGTATCAATGCCCAGTTGTGGCAGATTTTCCCTCAGCAATCACTTGGCTTTTCCCTTAACATCCCAATTTTCAATAATTTCAACAACAAAGCCAATGTGGTCAGAAGTAAGGTTCAGTTCCATAACCAGCAATTGGAAAGAATGGCATTGGAAAGAAGGATAGGTCAGGAAATAAAGTTATCCTATGAAAATTATAAAGCAGCGATCAAAAGAGAAGAGGCCACCAAGGTACAGTTGACGGCAGCAGTGGAAGCCCAATCTGCCATTTCGGAAAGGTTTAGGCTCGGTGTCAGTAACTTTGTGGATCTTTCCCAGGCCAATCAACAATTGGTCACTGCCCAGTCGGATTATGCCCAAGCCTTATATACCCTCTTTTTTCAAGAGATCATATTGAGGTATGCATTGGGTGTATTGGAAGTAGGAGAGCAAACAGCAGAATGAAAAAGGAATTTAAATAGACTTTAATATGTCGAAAAAGGCCAGGTGCTTCGCCTGGCCTTTTGATTTTTATTCTTCTGAAGAATTCAAATTGTATACGTACAACTTGGTATTTCCTGAGGTCATAGTTTCAAGGTTTTCCGAATCATTTTTAGCCGTATAGGTTATTGCCAGGCAACCTGAAGCATTTGTTGAAGTTACGTCATAGTCAAAACTTGCAATGGTTTCTTCTCCTAACCTTAACTCAAAGGAATTGATACCATCTTCCAAGCTCAATTCAGACATTTCCATGGAGGAGAGAAAATGAATATCTTCTGATGTTTTTTTAATTTCAAATTCAACCTCTGATTCCTCTTCTTCTTCTATAGCAAAGAGCTTCATGGATTCTATGTCAAATTCTTCTTCATCCAGAATTAGGTTTTCTTCTTCATCTTGAAGCACCATTTGAAAGGCTGCTAAATTTTGATCCGTGCAAGGAATTTTATCATCTTCATTATTACAGCTTGATAGTTGTGTAATCATTCCAATCGCGCAAACAGTAGGCACTAGTTTTCTAAAATTGATTTTCATAGTTTTTAAAATTATTTGAGTTTTTTAGTATTGAGCGCTCAGCCACCAATACGTTGGGGTTTTGAGTTTCGCGACAGCTTTTGATCTAAAATTTTCAGAATTTGAGGTTTTGGACTGAAAATCAGATTAAAAAAATGTTGGCTCTTTGATTTTTTCTCCTTCCAAAAAAATAATAATTGAAGGCTCTACCAATTCTTTTTTTTTACATGCACCTGAAAAGGTACCGATTTATAAACCCGAACATTTGATCAGAGCGGTGAAATTATGTTTGTGGTGTAAATGAAAATTTAAACCAATTCAATTTAAACCACAAAATGATGAAAAAATTAATAATGGGCTTAGGGATTCTATTCCTGGCCTTAGAAACTTTTGCGCAGAACCTTGAAAACAAAATGGATTCCCTTGCAGCAAGCCTGACTGGGGATGGTTTGCCTGGTTTTGTTATTGGTGTTACCAAAGGAAATGAGGTGATTTTCCAAAAGACTTATGGTCAAATGAATCTTGACTACCAGATGCCCATTTCCAACCAAACAACTTTTAACCTGGCCTCAGTTTCCAAACATATCACTGCATTTGCAATTTTGAAGTTAGAAGAAGAAGGAAAAATCAATTTGGATGCAAAGATCCAGGATTACATTCCGGAATTACCTGACTACGGAAAGGAAATCAAAGTCAGACATTTGATATATCATACAAGTGGTTTGGGCTCCACGGATAACATCCGTCTATTTGCCGGGATTTCTTTGGAACAGCCTTGGACGGCTGAAGATGAGCTTGAACTTATTAAGAGCTACAGGATTCTTAACTTCAATCCAGGAGATGAGTTTTTGTATTCTAATGCTGGCTATGCCTTATTGGCCAAAATCATTGAAAATGTAAGTGGTCAAGCCTATGATGATTATATTGAAAATGAACTTTTTATTCCTTTAGGAATGAACAATTCCTTTGCTTATACCAGACCTGGGAAAACAATTCCGAACAGAGGGGTTGGTTACAAAAAAGCAGCTAATGGTGTGGAAAGAACGCTTACCGAGTCTGAGTCTGTTGCAGGTGGCACAAATATCTACATGAGCTTGGAGGATATGTTGATCTGGGGGAGGCATTATTTTCACCCTAGTTTGTTTTCATCCAACATTAGACCAAGATTGGAATCTTCACCTGCCAAACTAGCAGATGGTTCTGATTTAAAATACTCATATGGATTAAGTCTGGTCGACTATAAAGGAATTCGACTTGTAAGCCATTCCGGCGGAACCATGGGATTCTCTGCCTATTTTACCTGGTATCCAGAACACAACATGTTTGTAGCGGTGGCAGCCAATAATCAAAATATAAGTACTGCCACCATTTCCAGATTGGTGACAGAAACTTTGCTCTCTGAGTATTTTGTTGAAGTGCCTGAGACAGAAAATGAAGATCTAGATCTCCCTGTAGACCAATTGAGGAAATTTGAGGGAGAGTTTAAAATGGAAGATGGAATGGTACTGACTTTTAAGGAAAAGGAAGGTAAACTATTCCTTTTAATTCCTGATGCACCTGAATTTGAGTTGTTTGCCTCCTCGCCATTAAAGTTTTACCTGAAAGCATTTGAAGCACAAACAGAATTTTTGATTGGAAGCAATGGGGAAGTAAATGAATTGGTCTGGTACCAAGGTGGTAAAAGTTTTCCGGGTAAGAAAGATGATGGGACTATGCCCGTTCCTGGTCCTGACAAAGACGAATTATTGGGGAATTACTTCAGTGCTGATCTGAATGCAGGGTATCAAATAACTTTAAATAATGATTTACCAATTTTGGTAATGCCCCAGACTTTGAAGTATTACTTGGGATTGGAAAACCTTCCTTTGGAACATATAAATGGAGATAGGTTCAAAGTTGAAAAGCTAGGGGAGATTTACTTCACAAGAGATATCCGAAATAAGATCAACGGATTTGTAATCAAAGATGTGGGGAGATTGAGAAATATACCGTTTTCCAAAATCAATTAATTTTCACCCTAAATGTCAGTACCTTGATTTTTGAGGTACTGACAAATTTTATTTTAAGTAGTTATCAAGTTTCAAATCATTCTCCGACAAGAGTAGCGTAGCGATTTATGACCAGTTCATTTAGTCTAATTGCCCAAAAAAAAGGAATCTTTTCCCGAAAAACCATGATCAAAGATAATCATGGGGTTAAAGGTGTCCTTAATTTGCCCTTTTTAGAAAATTCAGGGACTTATAAAGGGAAAAGTATATTTCAAATCAATTGTGTCAATGCCTGGGGGAATTCATTTAGAATCTTTAGGGATGGGAAATCAATAGGTTATATACAGATGCATGTTTTCCGTAATCTTGCTCAAATCAACTTGGTTGAAGAAGGTCCATATATTTTTTCAACCAAAGGTCTCTTTGGAATAGATTGGGCAGTAAGAAAAGGATTGGAATCTGTTGATAAGGATGGGCAGAAGATTCATTTTCACCAAATGGATGAGGAACTCCAAGAAACATTAATGGTTTGCGGACTTTATTTAGCAGAAAAAATCAGAAGGGATTTTCTGTTTTTTGTGCCGGCCATCTTAATACTCTGGACAGTGTTTTTCTTGCTTGTTTAATTATACATCTGACATAATATTTACAAAGGATTGAAAAGAATAGGGCCAAATAAGTACAGAGGACAGCTTTTGCATATAAGAAATTCCTAGCTGTTCATATAGCAAGGCTTTTAGTTGGGAATTCTGACAAATAAAAGGTTCAGATTTATAAATCTGAACATTACAGCTAATCCAGAAGGTAATTTTGAAAGAAAAAAACTATGAAAAAGCTAATCTTAACTTTCTTAACCCTTTTTCTTTTGTTAGCCCCTAGGCTCTGGGCATCTGAAATGGACACCATTCCCTTGACCTTTGAAAGTGAGGGTCATACCTTAAAAGGCAGGCTTTTGCTTCCCAAGAATCGTACAGGTAAGGTGCCTGTTATCTTATTTTTTGTAGGGTCAGGAGGTAACAGTTCTTATGCTACCGATTACAGGAATTTCCTTCAGTTTTTTCTGAAATCTCCACTGGAAAATGAGCCTGTCTCTTTTTTGTTTTTTGACAAACGGGGAGTAGGAGAGTCTGAAGGAAAATGGCAAAATACTGATTTTTTGCAAAGGGCATTAGATGGAAAAAATGCAGCCCTCCACATCAAAGACCATCCAGATATCGATGCAGAAAGAATATATGTGGTAGGCCACAGTCAGGGAGGCTGGATTGTTCAGATATGCCTGTCCGAATATCCTGAACTTTTTGCTGGAGGTATCAGTATGGCAGGACCCACTTTCGATGTCAAAAAACAACTGATCAATGATTATCAAAGTGCCTTTATTTGCAATAAAGACTTGGCTCCCGAAAAAGCATTGAAAAAGGCCAAAAGAAGAGTGAACAGAGACCTGACCATTATTTCACTTTTTCCTTTACAGGAAAACTGGAAACAATTGAAAGTAATCAGGAAGTTTGACCCTAAAGAGTATCTATTGAATGTCAAAAAACCTCTTTTGTTGCTTTTTGCTGAAAACGACAGGTTGGTCAACCCTGAATGGAGTTTGGAACATTTAAGAGAGCTTTACCCAAACGGATTTCCTGATAATTTTACCTATCACATTGCAGCAGGAGAAAATCATAGTTTTAAAACATCGCCTTTTTGTTTTAAAGGTGCCTGGAGTGATTTGAAATTTTCTGAGAATACCAGAGATGTGATGGCCGATTGGATTAAAAATGAGATAGGGAATGTCCAAGAAGCTGGGATTAGATCGAAAACTGCAAATTAAAGCCTATCAAAACTCAAATGGGATTTAATTTGACTTAATTAGAAATTCTATATTTCAGCCGGAAATATTATTCATCCTTAATGGAATTTCTGATAACCTATTTTGTGCTTTTTTGATGAATTAATATTTACTTTCCATGAAATAAAACCAAATTTATATGAATGGTTTCAAATTATATATGATTCTCTTAGGTGCTAAACCTTTGGGTAGAAATACTGAGCAACATGATGTGTTTTTTGGAATAGCAAGGGAATTAAAAGACCTGGCATCAGATATCAGGGATTTTTGGCCAAATGCCCGAAAAAGTTTACACATTGATGCTTGGAGAGAAGTAAATTATGTAAATGGATACCAAATAAAAATCCTGCCAAAACAAACCGAAGGGCATATCCATGATGACCGAAATAAGAACAAACTTTTTTTTATCAATCTTGGAGGTTATAAAATAGGGGAGTTTGAAGAATTTCATTACAAAATGTTAACTGTAGACATAAATAAAGCGAAGGCCATCTCTCAGGCCAAGCAAACAGCATTTTATAAGCATATCGGCTTCAAGGGAGCTCCTTCCCATATAGATGATAAATATGGAGTAGATGTGGATGATCTTTGTGAGGTACAGGAAATCCTAAATGAAAAGTTTAAAGCCAAATATTGCATATCAATTTCTCGAAGTGCAAGCCCTGAGGAAGATGAGCTTCATCTTGGCTATCTACTTTTAAATAAATTATAAATTTATATCGTGACCATTCATTTTTTAATTTGTGAAGAATTTAAATTAAACCCATATTCAATTATTCCTAAATCTTTACCAAGGTGTTATTCCCAAGAAAGTTTGGAATAGCTGTTGAATTTAGTTGTGATAAAGATAAAACTGGCGAGGAATCAAAATAAACAATTAAATCTATTTTTGTTTATGATTTTAACCCTATATCCTTTATATTCAAAGCAATGCATATTCGGATAAATGTTAAACCAAGAACCAAATGGATCTGGAGAACTTCCAGTTATTTTTAAAGAGTGACATGGCCCAAACTCTCATTAACCTAGGGGCAATTCAAGGCGTAATTTTATCCGTTATTATTTGGAATTATCCTCAACAGCATAAAATTGCCAACCGAATTCTAAGTCTATTTTTATTATCCTTGGTTTACTTGTATGTAGGTCCCCAGGTTTTAGAACTTGTAGATTCACCTTTCCAAAGGCTTTATTTTGGTTTTAGGATGGTGACACCCATATTATTGATTTTATATATTCAAAGTCTTTATAAGAAGGTTCCTGATAAGAAGTTCTCCCTTCTATTTTTTTTGATCCCTATAGATATACTCGTTATCTACCTTAGTTTGAAGCTCAGGTCAAATGGGATTATCAGTTCTTTGCAATGGGTAATTATCAACCAAAGTTGGTTTATCATCATTTTCCTATTCTATCTCAAATTAATATTCAAACAATTCAACAATTATAAAACCAAAGTGCTTCAGAACTTATCCAGCACTCATCAAGTCGGATTAAGATGGGTAAGTCAATTATTTTTCGGATTCCTGTTTATTGTAAGTTTTGATTTTTTGCTGAGCGTGATTTCTTCCAGATCTGGTAGCCTTGATTCAAATACTGCCAGTATTTTAAGCATACTTGCCTTCACAATGTTTATGTATTTCATTACAATCAAAGGAAAATTGTCTCCCCAGATTTATCAGCTTAGAAATCTGGAAGATTCCCCTATAACGGATAATAAACCGAGCCATGTGGAGGATGTAGGGCATCTAAAAGTGGTTTCCGAAAAAGTGATCAACTTGATGGAGACTGAAAAATTTTTTCGTGAAGAAGGGGTAACCGTGAAAGATGTTGCCGATAAAATTGAAGAACAACCTTATATAGTATCTCAGGCGATAAATTCATGCTTGGGGAAGAATTTTTTCGAGTTGGTCAATGGCTATCGGGTTGAAGAATCCAAAAACCTGATGATGGATGAAAAGTTAAACCATCTTTCCATGATTGGAATTGCATTCGAAGCAGGATTCAGTTCAAAGACTGCATTCAATACTGCTTTTAAGAAGCATACAGGTATGACCCCAAGCCAATTTAAAAAAGAGGCGTTATTTTGAATTTAATTCTTTCCAGGAATTACTGAAAACACAATTTTGAAATAGTAAAGTTAAAGCTGGAGACGTTTTCTTTTTCAAAACATCACCATATTACTCCATCCATAGTATTCTTTTCTTAAAAAACGTAAGGAAGAGTCATTTCATATTTGGGCAAATAAATGTTTTCTGAAGGTGGATGGTTCAGCTTTTCAAACCCGAACTTTTTCATTTTGGGGTTTAATGCAATTACATCATGGTCTACTTGACTATTACAGCAATTCATTCTTCACATTTTTCTTTTGATTCTCAATAATCAAAAACACCACTATTGTAACGGTTTCGCACTTTTTATCTAACTGCTTGAAAATTAATGGGGTATAAATTCTTTCCACTTTTTAAAAAAATGGGTTCCACTTTTTTAAATGGAACTTTTTAAATGGTTCAGCAACCCAATTTTGAAGGGAATTCCAATCGGGACTCAAAGAAATTTCAAGTACGATTAAACTAAAATATCTATCATTTAAAAAAAACCACAATGAGAAAAACCACATTAATTTTCCTTTTACTTTTTCTGAGTGTGGGCCTTTTGGAGGCTCAACAGGAAAAAATGACCCTAAGCGGGTATGTTCGGGATGCTTCGACAGGAGAGGAACTTCTTGGAGCAACAGTCCTGATCAAAGGCACCTTGGAAGGGGCTGTTACAAATCTTTATGGATTTTACTCCATTTCCCTGAATCCGGGTAATTATACGGTTGCGATAAGCTATATGGGATTTGAATCCAAAATAATTGACATTGAATTGCAATCCGATCTTAATCTGTCCTTTGAATTGATGCCAACTAATCTTTCACTGGAAATGGTTGAAGTTTCGGCAATCGCCAAAGACGAAAAAATCCTGGAAATCGGAAGTGGAATTGAAAGGGTATCCATGGAACAAATGAAAAAGATGCCCAAATTGTTGGGTGAGGTTGATCTGATCAGGAACATTCAACTTCTCCCGGGAATTTCCACAGTTGGAGAAGGGACTTCAGGTTTTAATGTCAGGGGAGGAGGAGCAGATGAAAACCTGATTTTGCTTGATGAAGCTACGGTATTCAATGCTGCGCATGTGATGGGCTTTTTCTCTATATTCAATTCTGATGCCATCAAGGATGTCAAAATTTATAAAGGAGGATTACCGGCACAGTATGGCGGAAGGTTGTCTTCTGTACTGGATGTTAGGCAATTGGAAGGAAACTCCAAAAAGTTAAATGTTAAAGGAGGAATCGGTCTATTAAGCAGTAGGTTGACGGTGGAAGGTCCTATCCAAAAAGATAAAACATCATTTTTGCTGGCAGGCAGACGCTCCTATATGGATGTCTTCACCAGACTTTCCGGTGATGAAGAACTTAAAAACAACAACCTTTATTTCTATGATTTCAATGCCAAAATCAATCATAAATTTTCTGATAAAGACAGGGTTTTTCTTTCCTATTATTCCGGAAACGATGTGATGAGATTAGGGGATCTGTTCAGTAGCAGTTGGGGAAACAATACTATGACCTTTAGGTGGAATCATATATTCAATCCCAAATTATTTACCAATATTACAGTTACAAACAGTAAATATTTTTACCATCTTATCGGAAGCCACGGCCCGGATGCATGGGATTGGAAATCCAGCATTCTTAACCAAAATTTCAAAGTTGATGCAGCCTATTTTATGAACCCCAACAGGACCATTGATTTTGGTCTGCAATCAAATATGCAGGATTATGTGCCGGGGACAATTATCCCAACCAGTGATGATTCTGCGGTAAACTCACTTGAAATGGCAAAAGAATACGCCATAGAATCAGGGGTCTATGTATCATGGAATGAAAAAATAAATGATCAGTGGAAATTTGAACTTGGGCTCAGGTATGTGGATTTCAGAAGACTTGGTGGAACCCAATATATTTACGAGAATGGTATCAAAGAAAGGGATGCGATTATTGATACGCTCCAATTTTCAAGATTTCAAAGTATGGCCAGCTACAATGGAATTGAACCCAGATTGAATCTGAGCTTCAATCCAAATAAAGAAACTGCCATTAAGGCAAGCTTCCATAGGGCCAATCAATTTGTGCACCTGATTTCCAATACAAATTCCCCTTCCCCAATTGATGTTTGGAAGCCATCCAATGCATATTTGAAACCAGCTCAGGTGGACCAAATTTCCTTAGGATTGGTGCGGGGAATCCAAAACAATAATTTTGAACTTGTTTTGGAGGGTTATTTCAAAAATTACAATAGGGTGCTGGAGTTTAAAGATGGTGCAAGCCTAACATTCAATGAAACCTTGGAGACAGAAGTACTGGAAGGTATAGGTCGTGCCTATGGACTGGAAGCCTCTATAGAAAAAAAGGAAGGAAGGTTTACAGGCCGGGTCAGTTATACACTTTCTAGATCTGAAAGGAAGGTAGCTGGAATCAATCAAGGTGAGTGGTATAGGGCTAATTTTGACAAACCTCATGACCTAAGTATTTACGGTTTGTACCAGCTCAATAAAAAGTGGGACTTCTCTGCCAATTTTGTCCTGGCATCAGGAAGGCCATTTACCCAACCGATAGGAAAGTACGAATGGGATGGAATGGTCCTGCCCGTGATGGGAGAAAGGAACGCACAAAGGATTCCTACTTATCATAGACTGGATATTGCTGCCAACCTTAATCCCGAAGGCAAGAGAGGGTCTTGGAGTTTTGGTCTTTACAATGTCTATGCCCGCAGAAATGCCTACTCGATCTTTTTTAGACAACAGGAATCTTCACCTCAGACCGAAGCTGTAAGACTTTCGATTCTTGGATCAGTAATACCAAGTGTAACCTATAACTTTAAATTTTAAACCAAATGAAGTCACTTAAAAATATATTATTAAGTATTTCCATGCTATTAATGTTCTCCTGCATGGATACTATAGAATTGGATGTAAAATCCTATGAACCCATGGTGGTGGTAGATGGAGAAATCAATAATAAGGATGATTTGCAGTCCCTAAGACTGTCAATTACCCAACCCTACTTTCAGTCCAGCCAAAAAATCATAATTGAAAATGCTGTGATTGATTTATATGAAGATGAAGTACTTATTGGGACCTACGGCTATATCCAGGACGGAGAGTATCTATTGAGCCATAAAGGTAAAGTCGGATCAGATTACAAACTTGAAATAAAATTGCCTGAAATGCCTGAACATCCAGGTTTTAGTAGCAAGATCATTTCAAGTAAATCTGAGAAACTGGAACCCGTTTCAGAAATCACAGGAATCAGCTATGAATACAAGCCGGAAAGTTTGGTATTTGAAGAAGGATATTACCTTTTCATAGATACTTATGATCCAAAAGGAAAAGGAAACAACTACCGGTGGAAAGTTAAAGTAAACGGAGAATTCTCAAATGACCCCCGGCAGATTATGGTGGTGGAAGATAGCAGGCTAGATGGAAATCTTATTACAGGACTTGATTTAACCTATGAACCTTTCCAGGAAGGTGATGAAATAGTTGTTTACCAACAATCTATCAGCAATATGTTTTACCAGTATTTATTTGATATCTATATGCAGGCATTGACTCAGGAGAGTTTTTTCGATTCACCTGCTTTTAATCCCAAATCAAATCTTATTGCTGATATTCCAGTTGTTGGCTATTTCAATGCAAGTGCTTACCAGGTGGCTGAAATAACCATTGGTAAATAGAGGATGCTTATATCAGTTTATTTTATATTTCCTCTGGTGGCAAAGGATTGCACACCAGAGGATTTTTTTTAAAACAAGAACCTCCAAGTCAAATGAATCGGTCTGATAGATTCTACATTCTTTGCTGAAATAGGAGAATTGAATTGGTAGGTCAACCCAAAAGTTGAGGCATTGAGGATTTCGAGTTTTTTGAAGTAATTTCCCTTAAACCCAAGCATCAATTCTGCCTGAAGATTAAATGGTCTTGCTACTTTTGATAAATTAATGGATTGATTTTGATTATTTTCCCGAAAGGAAAATGTGGTGCTCAGGTTATAACCACCTCGCAATCCTGTCTGAAGAAAAATATTGCTTGTCTGTTTACCGCTATTTTCTTTAAAATAGATCCTGACCTGGGCTGAGAGGTTCAGGCTGTTTTGGAATACCCTAGTATATTTTACCCCATCAGGAGCCTGGATAAAGGCTTGGTTATTCTCTTCCAATACAGGAAAGAAATCCAGATTATAAGTCAATCTTTCCAATTCCAACCCGGTAACAAAAGAAACTCTTTTGTTGAATGGCAATTCTTTCATCAGGCCTATCTGTACATTGCCATGTCCGTCCTGATAGAAGTTGTCCGGCACTCCCCCTAAGAAACTCACCCCGGCCCCGAAACTGAAGTAAGTTTGGGATTTGTAAGGTTTTTTGGAAATGGAATTCTCATTTTGTGCCGCAAGATGATGGCCTAGAAAGAAAAATTGAATAATCAATAGGACTTTTTTAAAGGTAATCTTTTCCATTTTGTAACTGTTTGTTTGACAGCTACAAAGGTGGGGCTAGACATGGAGCCAAAAATTGACCTATGTTAAGAAGATATCTAACGCGCTTCAAAAAGCTTTTTTCTTATTCTGCTCAGAGATTCTGGTTTGATATTAAGGTAGGATGCCAGGTACTTTAAGGGCACTTGCTCTAAATATATTGGGTATTTCTCCATTAATCTAAGGTACCTTTCCTGGGCAGAATCTGTAATCAGTGAAATTTCCCTTTGTTCTCTCCATATATAATACTGTTCCACAGCAGTCCTGCCAAACTTATTGCTTTCAGGGTAGTGTTGGTAAAGCTGCTGCAAAAAGTCATAATGTATGGAAGCTAATATGCAATCTTCCAAAGCTTGGATGAAAAAGTGGGATGGCTCCTGTAGGATAAAACTGGAATAGGAGCAGTTGAACTCATGCTGAAAAGAAAAGTCGAAAGATTTCTCTTCTCCTTTGACCATGACATAGTGCCTGGTGCAGCCGGTTAAAACAATCGAAAGAAAGCGCTCTGTTTCTCCTTCATTTAATATAAAATCTCCCTTTTGGTATTTCCTGATCTTGAAACCTTGCTTGAAGACCTCCCATTGTTCATCAGTTAAGGGGAGGTAGTCATACAATAAAGTCCTTGCTGCATTCAGGTGCTGTTGGTATTCCTTTTCAGAAAGGGCTCTATCCATGAAGGGTCTGATTTTAGTTTGACTCTCAAGTTAAGGATTAACTTAACATAGGTCAATTTTTGGGGGTAATAGGCCTATTACCTTTGTTAAACAAATCAAACTAAAAAAATGAAAATTCAATTTAAGTTCGGAAACCTAAAGGGGCTATATGTGTTCGCTTACTTTTTGCTATTTGGAGGAATATTGAGACTATTCTCCGGTCTGTATGATTTTTTTAAAGTTCAGTCAAAGTTAGATCTGTTGGAAAAGTTTGACTTTTTGATACAAAATGCACTTTTATTTGGCTTCAACGGATTGATCCTTTTCTTAATCCTAAAATGGACAGCCGAAAACCTAAAAGAGAAACAATTTGAATTAAGTTTGAAATAATAATCACAAATCAAAAAATTAATTGAAATTCACTCTTAAAGTATCCTTCTGAGAATTTCATTTCAGAAATACTTTGTGGCCAATCAGATTTTGAATCTGACTGGCCACAAACGGGATTCCTATTCAATTGAAATATTCTCTGTGGCATGTTTTAATTCCAGAAGGTTTTTCTCCATTCCAATTTTCAGATTTTCCTGAAAGCTGGATTTGAGAATATTGGCAATGGGTCCCTGAAGGCTTTCTTCCACGTAAACGGTTACAAAATTTTCACTTTCTTCTATGGTCCAATTGTAGATTGCCTGAACCCCTACAATTTCACCGGTCCAACCAAAGTACATTTGGGGAACGATTGTATGGATTCTTGATTTGAACTTCAATGCTCCAACTTTCCAGTTGAACATGGTGCCTTCCTGAATGGGGCCTTGGAATTCAACTGATGAAACTTCAGTCTGCCATTCAGGCCAATTGTTTAATTGGGTTAATACTTTCCAAACTTCTTTGTTGGAAGCTTGGATGTCAATTTTAGCTTTTGCTAGTACAGGAGCATTTGGATTTACCTCCACATTAAATGCTGACTTTGACTGTGATTCTGATAAGTAATGTTGGAATTTTCTAGATTTAAAATGGAAGAAAGTAATAAGACTTGCAATGATTGTAACTAGGATTATGGTGATAATTAACTTGATTTTCATGTGTTTACCAGATTGAGTTTAGATTATTAAAAGGAATCGGTCTGATGTGCTTTCGGAAAAGGTATTTAAAAAAGTGTTTTGAAAGAGTAGCCTATCCCTTTGATATGGGTAACTTTAATGCAACTTCAGTATTTTTTGTAACAAACACTCCCTGTTTTTTTACGTTATGATGTCCCTACTTACTAAACTGTTTGTTTCGATTGTTTTGATAAGCTGACAACTTTGATTTCTACATCTGACCTTGAATGTTTCTTTTTTAAGCCGAAAAGTGGTCTGATAAACTTCCACCTGCGTATGCCGAATTCATACAGGAGAAGGGAAATTCCAAAGGTTCCAAAAACCATTAGAGTAAATTTAGAAAATAATCCCCAATCTAAATTCATTAAGTAATACCCTAAAGTTATTGTTACTTTTTGGTGTAAAATATAAAATGGATACACTGCCTCATTGGAATAAGATAGGAATGCATTTCTACGGTTTAAATAAACTGCTGAAAATCCAAATATGGTCATAATCCAAGACCAGGTATTGAACGCCCTTACCAAAGACTCTAAATAATAAATTAATGGAGATCGTTCAAATAATAGCCAAATTAGTAGCAAAACACTAAATCCTAAAATACCACATAGTAGGTAAATTTTACGATGTTGGATTACTGTCTTCCAAAAGGTCTCCTTTATTGAAATCAAAATAAAACCTATGAAAAATAGGGTTATATAGTTTATAAGATTAAACCAATCTCCCACCAAGGCGTGGGTAGAAGGAAAATATGGAGCCAGAAAAGAGTTATACATGAATAAAGGAAGGACTAACCAAAATAATCCAAAGCGGGAGGAGGCAAGTCTTTCAATTATTTTAAGAAATCGGTTTTCTTCATGGTTTCTTAAATACATGAAAAGTGGAAACAAAATCAAAGAGAATAATAACAGATATGGTAAGAACCAAAGGTGGTGCCATGACAGATTCCCTTGTGGATAACTTCCAAGGAATGCTTTTGAAGGCCAAAATTCAAAGTAATTTCCTGTAAATTCCAAGGTGCTAAGTCGTTCAAAATATACCTGTGGAGGGACAATGATTATCATCCCAATCAAAAGAGGTAAAAAGAGCCTCCATATCCGTTCTTTAATAAAGTATAATCCAGTTTTTTTAGATAAGGCATAGTAGGTGCCCATTCCTGAGATAACAAAAAGAATTGATAATCTCCACTGGTTCACAAAAAGCATAGGCCACCTTAAATTGGGATATATTACATTATTTTTGAGATGGTAATCCCATGGAACGAAGAACATACCAACATGATAAAATATTAAGATGCTAAATACAATTACCCTAAGCCAATCCAAATCATGTCTGCGCATTTTTTTAATGTTTATTGAAAGGATAAAATTACCCTTTTTGAAAAGAGTGATAGTCCGACTTTGTGAACCTGAACTCCTTCCATTGTTTAATTTCACTACTTTTTGATTTCCTTGACTTTGCCTCAATTCATTCTCAGCTTTTTCTAAGTTTTAAGAATAAGTAAAAGTGTTTTCATTTCCTGTGGCAAGCTTTATTTGTTTAAATAAATGAAAATGAATAGGTTAATTTTTTATAGTCGAAAAAAGAAGTCCGCCATTCTCAATAGAATTTTTAAAAACAAAAACTTCAATTCAAGTGTACAGGCCTGATGGATTCAACATTCTTTGCCGAAAAAGAAGAATTGAATTGGAAGGAAAAACAAAAAGTAAAGTCATTAAAAGATATCCAGTTTTGAAAACTGAATCTTTTCCATTTTTACTTCAAATCCTTTGTCAGGATTTTGTGGAAGCAAACACTGTTCTCTATACCCGCATATTGACCGTAATTTGGGATGTTGTCGTAACCTGATTTTTTATACAACCCAATGGCTTCGGGCTGCATTAAACCGGTTTCCAAAATTGCGGAGGAATATCCCAATTCTATAGCCCATTGTTCCAAAGAATGTAGGATTAATCCAGCAATTCCCTTATTTCTATAGTTCTCTAGAACATACATTCTTTTAATCTCAACTTTGTCCTTCTCATATTCTTTAAATGCACCGCATCCCATTGGAATTTGTCCGACATAAGCAATAACCACATGATTGATTTTATCCAATTTGTTATACTGAGCATAAAACGAGTGGTCAGCCCCATCTCTGATGGCTAAATCTATATCCAATAGCTTCACAAGGCTCAGGAAATCAAGATTTGAGCTATTTGATCGCTGAATTTTGATGTTTTGAATAGGAGTCATTCTTTTGCAATATTAAAGCAAATAAATTGAAATAAGCTATTGATTTTCTAAGCGATATGTCAAAAGGGGACCTTTAGGTTTTTTCGATAAGTTTAAATTAATAAGGTGAAATCTTCCCAAAAGCAAAAAAACCGGAGCCATATTTTGGATCCGGTGCGATCATTGATCATGCTGCTTTAGGTAACCTGCTTTGAAGTTTTTTGGAAAGAATGTCACAAATATCTTCTAATTCTTTTATGCCGAATTCACTCTGAAGCATTTTGAGGTGTATTTCTTTAATCTCGAGAGGAGCGGTAACAAAGAGAGCTGTAAACGCTGCCAGCAAACTGTGCTTTTTAACCATAGAATCAGGCTTTTCTCCAGTCCAAATACTTTTCAAGGCTTCTCCTGGATTATCCATAGCTGCTTCAATGGTGTATTTAATTGATTTTACTTTTTGAATATGGTAGTTCATATCTGATGATTCAAATTGAAATTTCATGATTTTAATAGATTAATGATTAACAAGGTCTTAGTTGCTTTTCTTCTTTTGATTTGTGGGAACCCAAATCCATATGTTTCTGGGTACACATCTTCAGTTCAGATGAAAGAGTGATTTGGATTAATCCAATCTGCTTCGTTCTTCAATACTTCCGCTTCGTTGGTTTACTGAGAAGGACTGTCCTTTGGAGAACCTGTACCGGAAGGTGAAATTGACTCCCTGTTGGCCAAAGTACTGGCTAAATCTGGTGTCCACATTGGCAAATTGCATCTCTCCTCTAAGCTTTTGGGACCTGAATAGGTCTCTACCTGTCAGGGAAACGTTAAACTTGTCATTCTTCCAAGACTTGGAAATTCCGGCATCCATGTAGAAGAATCCTGAGAACCTAAAGGCCCCTTGTACCTGTGGCCCCACATACATACCCATAAGCTCTAATTTAAAATTGCCGGGTAGTGTAATATTGTGCTGGGTTCTTGCTATCACGGAGAAGGCCGAATTTTCTAACATTTCATCTCCAATTTGGGAATTGAAAGAATTATAGTAGGCCTGAAACATGTTGTTTGTTGACCACCATGGGGTGATTTCTACTGGAACCATCAACCTTGCGGATAAATTATGCATGTTGTCCAGGTTTTTTAACTGAAGGGTAGTTACCCTTGTGGCATCATCCTGAATGGCGATTACCTGAATGATATCTGTGGTATAGGTATAGCCTAAAGTAAACTGGTAGGCATTTTTCCAAACCTGGGTCATTTCTGCCGTATGTGCATACATTGGCGTCAGGTTAGGATTTCCTTGTTCTTGTGTCAGGTCATCCAAGTAGAATATTGCCGGGTTCAAAAACCTATAGTTTGGCCGGGTTAATCTGCGGTTGATATTATAGTTGATTTGATAATTATCATTGACTTTCTGCCCAATAAATACTGATGGGAACCAATCCAGGTAATTTGAAGTATTCACTTCGCCGGTCACCAACTGCTTACCTGTGAGAGAAGTATATTCTGCTCTCAGACCTGCCTGAAGATTTACTTTTTTACTCAGGCTTCCACCGTAGTTGATATAAGCTGCCCATACATTCTCGTCATATCTGAAGTTGTTGAGGTAGGTGATAGGTTCTACATTTTCATCTCCAAAAGTCCTATCTATAGTCAAATCATTTTGGGATTTGACCCAACTTCCTTTTATTCCTGTTTCTATTCTAGAACCATTTTGTAAAGGCAGATATAGATCTGCTTTGGTTGTCAATATGGAATAGTACATGTCATTGTTCATGTCCAATACATTGGAGCTGCTGATCCCATCAATTCCCGTTGTGTATAAATTGGACAGCTCGTTTTGGTTATTGGCACCCATGATGGAATAATCCAGATCAGCCGTCAGTTTTGTGCCAAGGGTATCCAATAAACCTATATAATGGAGGTTGGCAAAAACCCGGTCAGTTATTTGATTCCCTTCGTTGCTGGTTTTTAAGAAATCATTGTTTTGTTGTCCGCTAATTTGGATATCAGCCATGGCATCCACTTCATCGCTTTGGTTGAGGTAGTTGATTTGGAGGTTGCCACCTATGCTGTGTTTGTCATTGATGTCATAATCCAAAGAAGCCGTCGCAAACATACTTTCCTGGATCCTTTCGGTATTTGCCTCTTGGTCCAAGGAGGAATTACCTTCAGGGTTTGAAAAATTCCTTTGGGTTTGTAGATTGATCAAATTCCCTTGGTTATTGTAATTTAGGTTCAGACTGCTTCTCCATTTCCCACTTTTGTGGTTGATTGAAGCATTGGCAAGGCTATTGGGTAGGCCATTGTAACCTCCACCGATTTGCATGCTTCCATGAGTTCCATTCAGGTTACTTTTTTTCAATCTAATATTGATTACCCCGCCGGCCCCTTCAGCATCATATTTAGCTGATGGATTGGCGATTACCTCAATGCTCTTAATGTTGTCTGCAGGCATGCCAGTCAGGTAGGAGGCTAAATCCTCTGGGCTCATATAGGTCTGTTTGTCATCGATCATGACTAGGACACCACTTTTTCCATTGAGTTGGATGCGGTTATCATTGTCTATGAAAACCCCTGGAGACCTGCCAATTACCTGAAGGGCATTACTTCCTTCTGCCATAGCGGAACCTTCTACATTAACGACGGTTTTATCTTCGAAGATTGTAATTTCAGGCCTTGCTGCCCTAACTGTTACCTCATTTAATGTGGAAATTTCCTCTTCAAGCAAAATGGTACCCAAATTTTTTTGGGAGGAATTAACTACCTTCTCATAGCTTTCAAACCCTATGGCTGAAACTTTAAAGATGACTTCTTTAAATTCGGCTGTAGTTAACAGTTCAAACCTACCGTCAAAATCTGTCACAGCACCCACTATTATTTCCCTGCTTTCTGGATGAAGCAAGACCACATTGGCAAATGGAAGGGGTTCCCCTTGGTTGTCATTTACCCTTCCCCAGTACTTTTCATTTTCATATGAAAAGTTTCCTTCCAGGCCTTTACTTCCAGCTATAGCCTGCGCTATGCCCATCACAGAAATAAAAAGCCAAATGATAGTTTTTGTGTTCATGGTGTTTTTCATTTGATGCAAAACTAAGGCAGGCCTATCAGGTGGGTGTTCCAATTGGGGAATCCGAACTTATGGGCTTCCGTAAAGGTGTTCGGATTTATAAATCAGTACTTGGGAGATAAAAAATGCAGGAAAAATAGGCTGGTAGACTTGGAAAATGGGGCTTGCCTTTTTTTGAAGCAGAAAAATATCGTGGCTTTATTTACAGCTTTGGATAATCAGTGAGATTAGTTCTTTTTCATCGTCCCAAAGTTGGGTATGGGTATAGGGCCATGCAGTGTAAACTACCACTAGGTTTTTTCCTGGTGCCATCAGTACAAATTGCCCACCATGTCCCAAGGCAGCAAATGCCTTCCATTCGGGATATATCCAAAAATAGTAGCCATAGGGTCGGTTATTATGTCCGGAGATGGCCTGGATTGAACTGGCTTCCTCCAAGTACTCAGGGGAAATGATTTGTTGATTGTCCCAGATTCCATTTTGAAGTACCAATTGACCGATTTTGCCCAAATCCCTTGGTTTGAGAAATAAACTGAATGCTCCATAAGTGATCCCATCTCTGGAAGATTCCCATTTCCAATCTTTGATGCCCAATGGTTCAAAAAGAAGTTTTTTAGCAAAGGATGCTGTCGGTTGCATGGCAAGCGTTTCAATAGCTTTAGAGACCAAATGGGGTGCCCCATCATTGTAATTCAAAAAAGTGCCGGGAGCATGTATAAGGTCCTTTGACAATATCCATTGAATAGAATTATTTTTTTCCTGATAAAGCTGAAGGGTATGTTTACCGTTGTCAAAATCCAATCCTGCCTGCATGCTCAATGCATCTCTTAAGCTTATCTGTTTTTTGTCTATTTGGTCATCAAACAATTCAGGAAACAATTCATGGAGTTTGATTTCAAGGTTGTCAAGTAAACCTTTTTCCATAGCCACTCCCACCATTAATGAGGTGATGGATTTGGTACAGGATTGAATATTGGAAATTTTATGTAAATCATTCGGATCATTGGGATAGGCCTCAGCCACCAATTTTCCATTTTTAAATACCAAAAGGCTTCTCGCCATTACATACCTGTCTTCCCTATACACTAGCTCGAAGGCTTTTTCCAATAGTTGAGGATCCATGTTTTCATTTTCAGGAGTGCTGAGTTCCCAGCCATCATTTAGTTCCTGTGGAAGCAAAGTTTGAAATGGCTTTTTGAATGGCTCTTCCGAAAGACAGGATCCAAGTATTAAGAGAAGTATAATTCCTATGAGCGATTTCATGTTCATAAGTTGATTCCTATGAAAATCTGATGGGAAGATTGAATAAACTGATTGGAATAATAGGTAGAAACCTGCATATGGTCGAAATGATATCCAAATTGGGCATGCTTCTTCTGCGCAATTGGGAAGTTGTATCCAATCCTGCTATGCACCTGAAAGTTATGGGGCAACCCTATTAACTTGGGCTGATGGTGCATTGACTGGAGAATTCCTCTAAAGGAAAAATCATCAATTTTGTAATCTCTTTCTATGGTTGGTCGGCTTAACAAACCAATTACAGGAAGATTAAACTCCCAAAACAAACTCCTGGCTTGACCTTGAAGACTATACACTGTTCTTGAAGAAACCCCTGTTTGCAATTGATTGGCCCAATACAAATGGCTCTCATCCCAATTGGGATAAAAACTCGTATTGTAAGACAGCTTGCCAAATGGCCCGGCCCAAATTTTCCAGTTTTGGTTTTTTAAGATTGGAAATAAATGGAAATAGTGTGCTTGGATTTGGAGGTTTGCCGAAAATCCGCTTGTCTCCCAAGGGCTTGTTAAAGGTGAAAACCCCAATCTGGCCAGAAACCGGCTAAGGTGGTTCAACTCTCTATCAGCCTGGTATTCTAAGGCATATTGGAAACCCTGATGAACCTTAGGTATGAGGTTCAATTCCTTTTGTTGGATGTATCCGGTGAGAAACTGAATCCTTTTGGTTTTTTGGAGGGCTATAAAATCCTGGCAATGGCCCGGTTTTGAATGGATGAAAACCGGAATCCAGAATAAAAACGCCCATGATAAACACCGATTTACAATCCAGTTTCTTGACCAAGCGGATACCTTCCTTAATTGAGCTTTTTGCTTTGTCATGGCAATTTGATCCCATAGACTTTCCCGTCCAGACTTGCGAAAAAGAGCATATTTTCTTTTAAAGTAGGTGTGTTTATTATAGGCCCCAGTGAATTGATAAGTGCTTCACCTTCTTCTGCTGAATTGATCGTTAAATCATTTCTGAATTTGCCTTCCTGATTGTATAAATTGTCAAAGTTGATACTACTGGTTGTAGTTTGAAATTCCCAGTCCAATGCTCCTGATGATGCTTTATATGCTCTGATTTTTCCATCAAAGCCAGCCATCAAAACGGAATTGCTGTAAGGAAGGGGAGAGGCATAGGATCTGGTAAAAGTGCGGATGCTCCAAATCTCTTCACCTGAATTGATGTCCAATGCATAAAACTTGTAAGTATCTGAACTCCCAAAAAACACCTTCTCTTGATAGACCAATGGACTTGCAATGATCCAACTGCCACCGGTTTCGGTAAATTCTCGGATTTTTCTGCCTGTTTCCAAATCCAATACATAGAGTTGGGTGTCACGGGAACCAATATAGACTTTTCCATGAGCTACCGAGGGAGATTTCTGGAATTCTGCATCAGGAAAATATTCAGAACCTTTAGCCTGAAAACTCCAGATTTGTTTTCCTTTTTCTGCATCTATGGCAAAAACCTTTCCTTTGAAATTGCCCGCCAATATCTTGTCATCCACCAAAACCGGACTCATATGGATGGCGCCGTTGGTAGGGAAATTCCATAAAAGTTTACCTGTCTCTGGCTGGAGAGCTACAATACTTCCATCTTCTGTGGCCCAGTAAATTTTATCCTTTCCTGCCACAGGCCCGGCACGGTAATAATCCCAAAGGTCAATGGCTTGAGTAGGATTTCCACTTGCTATCCATTCCAGTTTACCAGAGTCCTTTTTCAAGGCAATAAGGTTTCCTTTTTCATTGGAAAAAAGCACCAGATCATTCCAAACTGCTGCATCAGACATAATGGGTGCTTTACTATCATATTGCCAGATTACTTGACCTGATTTTTGGTTGAGTTTGTAAAATATTCCCTTGGTATTTCCGACAAATAAGTACTCGTCCTCCATGATTGGACTTGCATGAATTGGGGCATTTGTATCCTGCTCCCAGACCAAGCTTTGTGAAAAGGATGGAGTTGAATAGATGAGCAGGAAAAGGGCAAATAGTTGGTTTAGTTTTTTCATTTTTGAAATCAATTGTGGTTAATTTTGGTTGGTTTATCTATAAAGAGGTAATTCATATTTTTATTCGCTTCCTTCTCAGCCAAAGACCTATCAGTAAATAAAGCAGGTTGGGAATAATCCCACAGATAGGAGATATCCAAATCTGATAGCCATTATCAATGAGGATAAACCCATCTATTACAAGATGATTGATTAGGGCATCTTCTACGGCATGCATCAGAATTACCGGCCAAATGGAATTGGTCAGACGGTAGATTTCAGTAAACATCACTGTCCAAACAATCATGCTCAATACTGCTACAATCGTGAAGGAAACCCTCCCTACTGGTAGCACTGTTTGTATATCTTCTTCAGGGAGGAAAACCATGTAATATGGGGCATGCCAAAGCCCCCAAACCAATCCAATGATCAGGTAAAGTTGGAGATCAGAAGGCTTTAGCTTGACCAGTTTTACGGTCAGATACCCCCGCCAAACCGATTCTTCGAATATGTTTTTGATGATATTAACACCCAATAAAGTCCAGAATACAGAGATAAATGGTTTGATTTCAAATGCACTGAAATCTATCCATCCGGTAAGTCGACCTATCCCAAGACTGATTGCTGTCACTAGTGGATAAATAATCAAGGCGAAGAAATACCATTGTTCATTTCCTTTAAAATTGGGAAGGAGGCCAGCGTCTTTCCATCCGTCACCCATAAATGTCCTTAGTACAATGACCGTCAATAAGGGGAAAACCAACCAAATTGCCATTCCTAAGCTTTCATCCCCTTCCTGCTCCGGCAAAATTGAATCTATGCCCACACCTACCCAACCAATCAACAAAGCAATCGCAATGAATATTAGGATATTTCGGATATTGATGTCTTTCTTCATTCCAAAGTAGTTTTGATTTTCAGATGCTCAAATATCAGTGTTTTTTTAAGTTCTGAAGTTCGTTTTTAAAAAGCGGCACCACTTTGGGGGTAAAAATGAAAAAAAGCACCGCATTTTGGTCGATGCTTCATGTAAATGTGGATATTTCTCAGGAGAAGAAATTGTTGATTAAAGGATTTGATTTTGTATCTCTGTATTATAATTTCCAAATGGCTGATAATGCATAAGTATTACCTTGGATAATGGGGTTTAAGCTGAGGTTTTTATGTTTGTTTCGGTGGATTTTTGGGATTCCATATCCAATAGCTGAACCTACCAATGCACCAACCAAAATATCAGAGGTATAATGGATTCCTGTTTCATACCTAACTACACTAATTGCTGAAGCAGCGGCCAATGAACCTGCCCAGACCCAAGGTTTAAATTTAGAGTAAGGGTGGTAATCACTGAAAACTGTGGCCACAAACACAGCGGTTGAAAACACTGCTGTAGTCTGCTGGGCAAAGAAAGATTGTCCAGGATCTTTGGCAATTTTATCCTCATAGCTAACTTTTGGATTGTAGATATAAGGTCTGTATCGGGTAATACTTCTCTTGCTGATGTTGGCCGTACCATAAGCAAATAACCTGGTTTGGATAAACATAGTGCCTATCGTGGCAATGTCCCTCCTGACCCCTTTGTCAGCCAAGAGTGTCAAAGGTGCGACCAAAGCAAAAGCTCCCAATTGATCAGAAACCTCCCTTAACTGTGGATTGTATTTGTAGGTGGCACTTCTGTCAAACCAATTCACATCCTTGTGGGTAAACCTATTGGCCTGCTCGGATGTCAGAGGAGTTCGGCTGTTGTCCAATGAGTTGGCATAGAAAAAAAGCCCCATGCCAACAGCTGTTGTAATCAGATCAGTTTTCCATGATAGCCTGTATGGAGCGTCAGGATAGTTGGGCCAAGATGATTTTTGCTTGGCATCTTTCAATAAGATAGTTTGCTGAGCTGAATATTTATTTTCATTTTCCTCAGCAGGATTTGCATAGGCTTTGAATAGCATGCAAATCGCAAGTGTTGTAGTTAGAATTGTTATTTTCATAATAGTCTTTTTTTTGGGCAAAATTCTACCCAAAAGCCTACCTAAATGTTCAAACTTGGAAGTTCGAACCCCTTTTTTAATCAATTATTCGAATGGAAATCAGAATTAATTGTTGCCTATAAAAATCAAAAGGTAGCTTCCGATTCAGCTTTTCTGAATTCGCTGGGAGTCATTCCTGTGATCTTTTTAAAAGTAGTATTAAATGTTGTTTTGGAATTGAAACCTGCTTCAAAACCAATTCCAACCAAAGAGAGGTGGTTGTATTTTTCATCTACCAACAACCGTTTGGCAAGTAGGACCCGCTCTTCATTGATCAATTCAAAAAAAGTTTTCCCTATGACGGTATTGATAGCTTGGGAAACAAGATAAGGTTGTTCTCCGATTAATTCAGCCAATTCCCTGATGGACACATTTTCATTTCTGAAAAACTCTTCATCCTTAATGGCTTCCCTTACTTTGCCTGCGATAGCAACTAATTGAGGATTGATGGTTTTTTCTTCCTCCTCAGGTTCAATTTTTTCTATCTCTTCAACTCCCTTTTCTTGCTGTACTGAGGTTTCCGTGACAATTTTCCGAAGCTTATAAATCTCGGGCGATATTTTTCCTTTGATGGTGACGAAATACAGGAAAATAGTCAGGGCTACCATATTTAGCAGACATCCTTTCGTGGAAAAATCAGGATTGGCCAATACATAAGCCAGTAGGGTATAAGAAATAATTACCGTTCCCAGAAAACCAAATATCAACTGTTTGATCCAATTAATCCCTAATTTTTGTTCAGTTGAAAAATTCTGCTGTACCCTTTCCTTGTGTTGCTTGTAGGCTTTGAAATAAAGATATACATAGAATACAATATAAATGAGATTGGAAAAGGAAAGGATTTGGTCATAGCTATCCTGACCTCCTGCATACTCATGGGTAACCTGATATTTTTCCTGAATATAGTTTACATAATGCAGGGCTATGGGAATATAGGCAACAGCAAAAGAGAAGTGTTTGAGTGTTCTTTTGAGACTGACTTCCTCCGATAAACTTCTGATGTAAAGGTAAAGGGAAGATATGGTGATAAACTTCGTACAATGAAAAATCCAGACATATTTCCAACCTAACTGAATTTGAAGGATAGGGGCAAGTAGGAGGATTACAGCAGTAAAAATAAAAATTGCCAACAAATTATTGGAAGCTTTATCCCTTTCTGGATAAAAGAAAACAACCGTGGATAAGATAATTCCTTGTAATCCACCGAATATTATTAAAATGTTCAATATATTATTTTGGATGTCTGGCATTTTCGTTAAAAATATTGCTAAAAATAACCGAATACTTTTGTAGAAAATAAAGTTAATTGAAAAAAGTACAGGAAGCGGTTTAGATTTGATTCTTTAAGGACCATCAAAACTGCTTTAACTGTATTTTGATTTAGAGTTTTTCGGATAATCATTTCTATCTAAGACATAATGGACAAGATCTATCCAATCTCCATTGGCCATTTGTTCACCCATGGGTTCAATATGATCGATTTTGAATCCTAATTTTGAAGGGATTCTTCGGCTTGGGAAATTTTCAAGCCCGCATTTGACGATAATTTTCCGCATTTCCATTTTAAGAAAAGCAAATCTCAAAAGTTCTTTTAAAGCTGAGGTGATGATTCCGTGACCTTGCATATGTTCGACAAGCCAGTATCCAATTTCTGTATGCTTCAATTCGAGATTGGTATTTTTAAAACCTATCAATCCAATGATTTTATTGTCGGATTTGATCAAAAAGACCGGCGACCATTCAACTTCTTTTGGCTTGGTTACAAAATCAATGAAAGAATCGAGATCTTCTTCAGAAGTGATCGTAGATACGAACGGCAACCATTTTCTTAAATAAGTTCTATTTTCATCCAGCACCTCAAACAAAGCTATTTGATCACTTTTCTGTATAAGATCAAGTTGCCAAGAAACTCGGAGAAGGCTTTTAATCATCTTTAATAAGTATTAATTGTTTAATACTGGTTTTCCATTTTTGAAAACCTGGTAGATGTCCTGTGTTGCCTGAATCTTCTCCAAGGGGTTTTGATTCAACAGTACCATATCCGCAATTTTCCCTTCTTCAATTGAACCTAATTCACTTTCCAGATTTAAATAGGATGCGGCATTTAATGTGGCAATTTTTAAAATTTGAGCATTGGAAAATCCTGCCTCTGCGAGATGAATTAATTCAAAGTGAAGAGCCTGTCCTGGAGGATTGTAAGGATTTGGACTATCAGTACCGGCGAGAATTCGTTCTGAAAAATCCTTAAAATATGCTGAAAGGATACTGGAATGGACAGTGTATTTAAGATTAAATTCCCCCTTCAATCGCTCAAGTGTCCTCCAAAACCCAAAAATCCCAGCCAATTCTTCTTTGAATTCATTTTGGGCGATTAGCTCCCTTATAAGATCATTTCCAATATTGCCATACAAACTTAGGGTAGGGCAGATCCAAATTCCATTTGACTTGATACGGTTGCTTATTTCTTCAAAGTCTTCTATTACTAAGTCATTATACAAAGAGGTTCTTTGTAATTCTTCCACCCCTATGCTGTCCCATAAAAAAGAATTCTGTTTGGCATATTGTACAAAGCCATCCATATGTTCAACCGAATGGTGTCTCGGATCTGGAAAACTGTTATTCCCTAGGTTGTATGGAATATGTCCACTAACTCTCAGGTTGTTTTTTTCGGCATATTGAAGGATTTTTTCGTATTGATCAGAAGGTAGCCTGTTGTAAACTTTCAATTCTTTGTACCCCTTTTTGAGAAGATCATCAAGTATAGGATTGATATCAGTATTGGATTCCACTACCGGTCCGATTTGTTGGTCTCCCCAAAGCGGAGGGTTTCCATCAATGAGGCAGGAACTAATATACAAAGATGGGTTTGGCTGCATTACTAAAGATAGGCTATCCCTAAGTTCCAATAGCTTATCGTTGCCCGCCATGATACGAACTCCTGTAATTCCATAATGCAGATACATTTTTAACCAGCTTTCAGGTCCCAAATGGGCATGCATATCAAAGAGTCCAGGTATCAAAAACTTATTAGTGCCATCAAAAAAAGAATCAATAGTTAAATCATCAACTATTAATCCGACTCCTATCATTTTAATTCTCCCATTTTCTATAAGAATTTCTTGATTAGGCTTTATTTTCCCTGATTCCACCTCAATCACATTCACACTTTTTATCATATATGTTTGACCATTCAATGAAAAGGGATGTGTAATAGCAAAAATTAAAATAGCGATAGTCCGGAATAATGGCATGATTAATTTGATTTTTGATGCAATAATATAGTTCTATAGGTGCTGGGACGTTCCGATTTGAAAAGTCGTCCTGGTTTTTTGGAAAAATTTTAAAAGCCAAATTTTAATTCTGAAATCTGTCTTGCCTCACCCAAGTGTAGAGTGAAAAAAATTAAATTTGGTCATTCATAATATTACTGATGGCCAGAATGGTAAATATGGAATGATAGCTTCTAAGTCAAAAAATTATTTGGAAAAGTAGTGGGGATGCCTAATTTTGAATATTCAACCCTTTATTCATGAGCTTAACTGAATTTTCGGACTGGATTTTGCAAAATTTCAAGGTCTTGTTTAGTTTCTTGGGAGCTATTCAAGGTTTTATTTTGGCTGTTGTTGTCTTGTTTTACCCCCAAGAACACAGCACTTCCAACCGGTTATTGAGCGCCTTTATTTTTATTCAGGCTTATTTATTGATTGCTTCAAGGATTGTGGAATGGATGCCAGCTGATACAAGTTGGATCATTTATAGTTTTAGGTTATTGGTGTATATTTCACTTTTTTTATATGTAAAAAGTCTTTATTCCCATATCAACTGGAGAAAGCAATGGTACCATCTTCCCATATGGATTATTGATATAATCAGAATCAGAGCCATAACCATGTATAAAGTACCAAAGGCATTGGAAACGGATGGGTATGTTTATCAGTTCTTTGGCTCCACACTTGAGATTCTAAGTATAGGCTGGTTGTTTGCTACCATGGCTTTTTATTTCTTTATTACCTATAAGGAATTGATCAAGTACAGAAAAAAGGCAGAAGAGAATTTTTCAGATTTGAATGCGGTAGGGGTCAAATGGGCAAAGCAGATTTTTTATGGTAGGTATATTATTGGATTGGTAGATTACTTGTTGATTTTTGTAGCCTTTACTTTTGTAGAATGGTACAAACCCTATAATGGTATTCTAAATGTTGTCATCTATACAGCTTTTCTTTATTTCATTACCATCAAAGGAAAATTGAATCCCCGAATTTATCAGCTCAGAATGATCCAGGAAAAGCAAGAAGAACCTGAGAAGGAGATTTTGGAAGAATCTGAACAAAAACCAGAGAAAGAACTGACAGAAGAGCATCAATTGATAGCTCAGAATGTTCTGAAGCTTATGGAAGAACAAAAATTGTACAGGGAAGAGGGTTTGAGTATCAAACAGGTAGCAGATGAGTTAGGCGTACAGCTTTATATGGTTTCCCAGTCCATCAACTTGGCTCTTGGCAAAAACTTTTTTGAATTGGTTAATGGCTACAGGGTAGAGGAGGCAAAAAAAATGATTATGAACGAAAAGTTCAGCCATCTTTCCATGATCGGAATTGGTTTTGAATCAGGATTCAGTTCCAAGACGGCCTTTAATACCGCATTTAAAAAGCATGCAGGGATGACTCCAACAGAATATAAAAATCACAACTTGAGGAGTTAATTTGATTTAAATAAATAAAAACAGGTTTCAATTAGGTAGGGTCTGTTTATCGGAAATACCTGTAAAATAAATTCCATTAAAAAACAATCACCTTATACCCTTTTCAAGTACAATTAAATCTGTGCATAAAAACCCATTTTCAATTATAGGCTCTGGATAATGCTTCAAAAAGAATTTTTACACTTTTCCTGTAATAAGAAAACCTAGTTTTTGATAGAGGGCCAATTGAGAAAAACTTGAGTTTCCTGTACAGATACGAAGTGAAAAAAAACCTTTTGACCTTGCAAAATTTTCAGCATGTTGGATAAGAAATTTGCCTAAACCTTGACTTTGGTAGTGTGGTAGGACAGCTAGATTTTTTATCTCCAGCTTTAATTCTTCGATGGGATAAAGAGCAATAAGACCAATGACTTTTTTTTTAAAATTTGCTGTCAAGATAGTACTATGACCGAGGTATTCAACAATCATACTTCTGGAAGGATCAGCCAAAAGCATAAGCTCAATGGGAGCTTCATGGCTGGAAATTTCTTCAATCTTGATGTCTTTTACCATCATTTCAATTCCAGTTCATTTCCAATGCCAACTCCTTACAAAAAGGTAATTCCGATTTCTTGGGCAAAGGAAGTTTAACTGATAGGAAGATTTCTTCTTTGTTTGTCTGTGCCATCACATTTCCTTTGGCATTCCATATGGTACTCATTCCAACAAATTCAACCTCTTCTTTTTCAATAGTTTCAGTTCCAATTCTGTTACAAAGTACAAGAGGAGTGGAGAATTCCAAGGTTCTGCTTTTTCCTATGGCAGGGGTCATATCCGAACCAAAGGAACAGGGTGAACAGATCAGATCGATTTCTTCACTTTTGATCTGTCTCAAAAGGGCTGAATTCCAAAGGTCAAAACAGGAAAAAATCCCAATTTTTCCAAAGTCTGTGGCAATTGGCTCTATTCTTTTTATGGGATTAGCAGTAAAAAATTTCCTTTCATCATCGGTGATATGAATTTTTGCCTGAGCTCCTACAATACCATCCTCATTAATGATGTAGGCAATATTATAGAGGTTTTGTTTGATAATTTTGGGTAAAGTAACCAGTAGATGGCTATTGCATGACTTTGCCAAATCAGTCAATAAATCTATGGAAGTTTCCCAGGCATGGGGATCAGAAAAACGCCTCCATTGAACATTGTTTAGGAAATAACCGGTGGTGCATAATTCTGGCAGAACAATCAGGTCAGCACTTTGGCCTTTCAGACCCTGATAGATATAATTTAAATTATGATCCAGATCACCTTGAACCACAGGGAATTGGAAAATAGCTGCTTGGATGGAAGGCTTCATAGTAGATAGGTTAGGTAGAGAATAAGAAGAATTAATTTTTATTTGACAAAATTCAAAAAAAGAATTAATCCAATGGTTTGATCTTGCAATCCCGAACCAAATTTTCACAAAATATGGACCATTTTATAAATGCGAACAATCTAAAGAGAACAGCCCTGTATTTTTGGTTATGAATTGAAATCTAAAATAAGTAAAAATCCCCCAAATCGAGGGATAAAACCATAAAACGTCAGATGAACGATGTGCGTCTTTCTAAAGAGTAGTAATAAAAAAAAATTGGGTGAAATTGTAAAAGATGAAATTTCAGTATTCAAGGAAAAAAAGTGTTCATTATCGGTCAAAACATGTTCGGTATCGGAAGTTTTTTCCTAAGACCTCTTTATAAACTCATAAAACGGCTTTTGTTTCCTGCAGGTAAGCCAATACCCAATTGCACCTATTTAACTGATAAAGTGTCAGTTTAAATAATTGAAAAACAGATCATTACCTATACCAGAATAACCAACTATTTATTATGAAATACAACAATAGAATTGTCATTATTGAGAAAGACCAGCAATTGAGAGAATGTTACAAACTGATCATCAAAAGCGTGGAAAAGTTTTTTTTGGTCAACACTTACAGTACCTGTGAGGAAGCTTTTCCTAATCTTCAGAAGGACCGCCCCAACGTAATTTTGATGGATTTGAACCTTTCCGGTGTGGTCAATGGTATTGAGGGTACCAAATATATCATATCTAAATATCCTTATATTGAAGTATTGATTATTGCTGAAAATGAGGATAATGACCTTGTTTTTGAAGCATTTAGGGCAGGGGCTTCCGGTTTTATTGAAAAAAGTTATAATTATCTGGAATTGTTATCCTCATTGGATGAATTGGTTAAAGGTGGCGCCCCAATGAGTTCCAAAATAGCCAGATTGGTCATTTCTAATTTCCATAGTAATCCGAACTCCCCTCTTTCAGAAAGAGAAAAGGATGTATTAAAATTGATTGCAGAAGGGAAATCCTACTCACAGATTGCAGATACCTTATTTATTTCCAAAGAAACTTCCAAAACCCACATAAAGAATATTTATGCAAAACTGGAAGTGAATTCAAAAGCAGAGGCATTGGAACTGGCCAGAGAAAAAAAATATCTCTGATCCCCCGAAATGGGGGATTAAGTAATAAAAATATACCCCTAATGAGGTGTTTAAGGATAATTTTTCCAAATATAAATTTGCTTTTATAATGAGTTCTCCTCTAGCTCATTTGTTATCTGACGATGTAAAACTTTCTCATAGAGGATTTTTGGTTTAATGATAGTAGAAATAGGTCTAAATTAGACCTATTTTCTCTTTTCATTATAACCTTTAGAATAAAGAAATATGCATCTCAAAAATGGGAATGATATCACCTTGTAGATAGTAGACTATAAGCAAATATGTTGGGTTGTTGATGTTAGACAGATCCGGATTTTCCGATCTGTCTTTTTTATTCTGAATTTTAGGGATATGGTTTTTATTAAATGCAAGATCCTTTAGGTTTTAAATAACAGGTAGTTAACTTTTCAGTTTTGGATTGTTTGACGCTCATTTAAAAAGTTCTCTCTCATTTTTACATCTAGTTTTCAATCTGGATAATCCTTTTTCCAAAATGTAATTTTCAAACCTACCCACAAATATTAAATGGGGGATACATGACCCAAAATGAATGGTATTTGTACCCGTTAATTACCCCAAATTGGGTGTTTTTTAAAGTTTTTAGTCAAAATACTTTTATGTTCTGCAAAGTATGCGGAGACTACTGAGGTCCAAGCCCACAGATCAGTCTATATTTTACTACCAAAATAAACAGTTTAATTATGAAGAAAGCTTTACTGCTATTGGCAGCGATAGTGCTTACTATTCCTGCATTAATGGCACAGAGTAAAACTGTCTCGGGAAGGGTGACAGCCCAGGATTCCCCGGATGGATTGCCAGGAGTGAATATCCTGGTAAAAGGAACATCCATTGGTTCGGTCACGGATCTGGATGGCTATTACTCCTTTCAGGTTCCTGAAGAGTCAGTTACCCTGGTGTTCAGTTATATAGGATACTTGAACAAAGAGGTGGCTTACACCGGTCAAAGTCAGCTTGATGTTCTTTTGGTTTCAGACCTTACTGCGCTCACGGAATTTGTGGTTACGGCACAGGGTTTGGAAAGAGATGAAAGGTCCTTGGGCTATTCCCTGCAATCTGTAAAAGGAGATGCATTGGCCCAAAGGTCTGAGCCTAATGTGCTGAACGCCCTACAGGGAAAGGTGGCAGGTGTCACAATCGGTTCGGCCTCAGGTGCTGCCGGCGCCTCAACCAATATCAATATTAGGGGGATAACCTCTTTTTCTGGGAGTAACCAACCTTTGATCGTATTGGATGGAATCATCCTGAGTAATGACACCGACAATACCCAAAATACCCTGTTTGGTTCTCAGCCGGCAAACCGGTTAAATGACATAGCTCCGGAGACTATAGAGTCCATCAATATTCTCAAGGGACCCGCAGCCTCTGTACTATATGGTTCCAGGGCATCTGCTGGGGCCATCATTATTACTACAAAAAGTGGTAAAGGCCTTAATGACAAAACTGCTGTTACCGTAACCAGTTCAGTAAATTTTCAGGATCCTATTCCATTTGCGAATTTGCAGAACAACTATGGTCAAGGGACATTTGGGAATTTTGTGCCCACATCTTCATTCTCTTGGGGTCCAAGATTCGGAACTCCAGGTTTTGAAACCGTGACCAATACGCAGGGTAAGGAAGTTCCTTATAAAGCTTATCCTGACCATTTTGACTTATTTTTTAAGACAGGAAGGATCCTTCAAAACGGAGTTAGTCTTGCTTCTGGAAACAGAGATGAAAATTTTATTTTAAGTTTGAGTTCTACGAATCAGGACGGCATCATTCCGGGAAGCTTATTTGACCGCTATAGTGTCCAGTTGGCAGGTAACAAAAAACTTCAGAACGGAATCAAAGTAGGAGGGACCCTTACTTATGTAAATTCTACCCAGTCCAATACCACCATGGGCAACGGAGGTTCAGCATTGGGTCAGATTACAAGGATTCCAAGGTCATTTGATTTTTCAGCACCTTACGAAGATCCTATCCGGAAACGAAGCATCTACTATAATCCTACCCAAAACCATCCGCTCTGGAGTATTGAAAATGAATATTTGACTTCCAAAGTTGATAGGCTTTTTGGAGGCTTCAACATTGGATATGATTTTGCAGACTGGTTAAATATTTCATATCGGATTACTGGTGATACCTACACGGATAGGCGAAAACTACTACTCAGGCCTGGTTCAGTAAGGACCCCGCAAGGTCAGATTGATGAAGATATGGTTTACCGTTCTGAGTTGAATGGTGACTTATTGATCAATATGCGCAAACAAAATCTCTTTGGTTCTGGTGTCAATGCCACATTGCTTTTGGGTCAGAACATCAATCAAAGGGATTTTCAGAATATGACTGTTTCTTCATTGGATTTTGTATTACCGGGATTTGACCATGTTGACAATGGAAATGTATTTAACAATTCCACAGAAACCAGCAATAGAAGAAGATTGATGGGGCATTATGCCCAATTGGCATTAGATTACAAGGAGTATCTATTCTTGGAGCTTTCAGGAAGGGTTGACCAGTCTTCCACATTACCGAAAGGAAACAACTCCTATTTCTACCCATCGGCTGCTATGAGCTTTGTGCTTACAGATGCTTTTAATATTACCTCAGATAAGCTCTCATACCTGAAATTAAGAGCAAGTGCGGCGCAGGTGGGCAGGGATGCTGATCCTTACCTGCTCCAGACCACATTTGGAACCACCACCTTGGGAAATAATGTGGCTCAGATCAGGTTTCCATTTGCAGTAGGAGGGGAAAACATTCCAGGTTTCAATGTGGGTGGCAGGATAGGGAGTGCAAATCTTACTCCTGAATTCGTCACCTCCTATGAGGGGGGAATCAATCTTGGGCTATTCCAAAACCGAATTGGTTTGGACCTTGCCTATTTTAATACCGTCAGTACCAATCAAATATTCAATGTAGCAGTTTCGCCTTCATCAGGATTTGATACCAGAACCACCAACATTGGAAAGATGACCAATAAAGGTATTGAAGCTGTTCTTTCTGCCACTGTTTTGGATAGAGGAAATTTTAGTTGGGATGTCAATCTAAATTTTACCAGGATCCGAAATAAGGTTGTTTCCATTTCAGAAGGGGTAGAAAATTCAGTGATTACAGGAAATAACTTTGTCGGAATTTCTCCATCAATTGCCGTGGGGCAACCTTATGGAGTCATAATCGCATCAGCTTTTCCAAGAAATAAAAATGGAGAGTTGCTGATCAATCCGGCAACAGGAACATTCTTTCCAGGAGTGGGAGGTCAAATTGTGGCCAATGTGCAACCTGATTGGTTGGGAGGATTAAATAATACCTTCCACTTTAAAAATTTCTCTTTGTCGGCACTGATTGATGTGAGGTATGGTGGTGAAATATTCTCCTTCTCACAAGCAGACCTCAAAACAGGGGGACATATAGATTACACAGGTGTGGACAGACATTTGCCCAGGGTTTTGCCAGGGGTGATTGATAACGGAGATGGGACTTACAGCAAAAACTACATTCAGATACCAGCACAGGACTATTTTACAGCTTTAGGAGGTCTCGGATCTGAAGGAGCTGTATTTGATGCCACTGTCTACAGGTTAAGGGAGTTGGCTATGAGCTACAATTTTCCGAGGAAATGGCTGAACCAAACTCCATTTGGCCAGGCTTCCATCGGAGTAAGTGCAAGAAACCTATTCTTCTTTGCTCCAGGATTCCCGACAGATCCTGAACTCAATACCAGAGGAGCAGGAAACATACAGGGTATGGACCTTAATGGGGCCCCGCAGACCAGAAATTATGGTTTTAACATAAGATTTACTTTGTAATGAGAAAAATATTAAGAAATACAATCAAGGTGGGATTGGGGATGGCCATACTGCTTTCTTCCAGTTCCTGCAATGAATTCTTTGACATCAATGAAACGCCCAACAACCCAGTGGCTGTTTCTCCCGATGTATTGCTGTCCACCGCATTGGCTGCAAGCGCTTATGCAAACAGTAATGAACTGAACCGCTTTGCTTCAACTGTAATGTCTGTGACCGCTGGAGCATCCAATGCACCAGCCCAGTACGATATCTATAATATGACAGGTGCGGATTTTGGAAACCAGTGGCGATTTGAGATTTACAATGGCGCCCTGATCAATTTAGAGTTGTTGATTCAGGAAGCTGATAAACTCGAAAGTCCTGCTTATTCCGGAATAGGAAAAATCATGAAAGCTTACACCTTTGCTTTGACAACTGACGCCTGGGGAGATATACCTTATTCAGAAGCCTTGAAGGGAGAGGTTAACCGCCAACCTAAATTGGACAGTCAAAAGGAAATTTATATGGGAACTGAGCAGATCCAAAGCCTTTTTGATCTGGTTAAAGAAGGACTTGAAGATCTTGATAAAGTATCTGTTTTCTCCCCAGCCAAGGATGATCTTTATTATGGGGGAAATATGGCTTTATGGGCTAAAGCAGGTGAATCATTGCTGTTGAAACTTGCCAATACCATTTCATCTGCTGAGCCTGAAAAGGCTAGAGAGATTATCGGTACTGTTCTGCAAAGGGATAATTTTATCAAAACCAATGCAGATAACATGACTATGGAATTTGGGAGAATAAGTGGAAGCTGGTCACCGATTTATGAATGGACAGAGAAGAGTCAATTCAAAGACAATATGCTCATCAGTACACGTTTTGTGGATCTGCTTCAAAGTAAAGATGATCCAAGATTACCTGTTTACGTGACCAAACCAAGTGGAAACTATGTGACTATTGATAATGGTTTCAGAGGGGCACTGCCTCAGCCGGTAAGCTCCTGGTCAAGATTCAGCGCTTATGTGACAGGGGAATCTGGTGAAGGACCGACCCGATTGATCACAGCTGCCCAGGTTAACTTTATCTTAGCAGAGTCAGTCCTTACCTTGGGAACTGCAGGTAATGCGCAGGATTTTTTCCAGGAAGGAATAAGAAGATCTATGGAAGATGCAGGTCTGAATATGGTGGAGATCGATGCTTATTTCGCATCTAATCCTGATGAGGTAACTTTGAGTGGATCTGAAGTAGAAAACCTTGAAAAGATCATTACTCAGAAATATATAGCCCTCTATGGAAATGGATTGGAGCAATGGAATGATTTCAGAAGAACAGGATTTCCAAGATTGCTTGACCACCAAAACGCCCAGGGTATCGATGGTACCAGGCCAGTCAGGATCGTTTATGTTGATCAGGAACTTGCCAGAAATCCCAATTTCAAGCTGGTTCAGCCCAATGTTCGCGTATGGTGGGATATTGGCTGAAATTAAATAAATCAATGATATGAAAAAGTATATAAAACAAATGCTCTTAGGTGCAATAACCTTTGGATTATTTTCCTGTGAACAGGATTATGGCCAGTTAAATAGGGATAATCAACCAGACTATCCGATTGTATTTTCCAATGCCACTGCTTTTGGAGGTGATCCGTATATCAGTGTCATTGAATCAGAAGATGATACCATTGTTTTTGAAATGGAAATTCCGGAAAAGGCAGGAATGGGCATCAAGGAAATCACTGCCGTTGCTGCAGGTGGTAACAATATTAATGTAAACACCCTTCGAAATTCGGGTGATTACATCGATGAACCTATTCAAGGAATCGGAAATAAGGTTGTATTCGAAACCAGTTTGAAAGAATTCCGTGAAAAACGCCCTTCTGTGGTGATTTCAATACCTGAAGGTGGATTTTCTGATAACGTGGCTTTTATGTTTTTGGTGACTTTGGAGAATAACGAAACCGTGGTTACTATGAGGAGCAGGGTAAGGGTAAGAAAGTAATTCAAGTATAAAATTGCTGCAATTGCCTACCGGAGCCACCTGAAGGATGAAAATCCCAATGGTGGCTTCTTTTTTAGCTAAGCCTGTTAAATCAGATAAAGGTATTTTTCTTCTCCGGTGGATTGGTGGAAAGAAGAGGGGGTAATTCCAAGTATTTAATTTTGACAAATTGAATAATTTAAAATCCCATTCTTTTTGCTTTTGGTTGTAAAATCAAACCGATTATTCCTAATTTGAAAAATGAAACAAACCTTCCTGATCACGTTTGTTCTGACCATGTTTATTGTCCAATCTATTTTTGCCCAGGAAAAGGATTATGAGCATTTTAATTTCATCCAAATTGGAGATATCACTGTTTACGGTAAATCAGTTGACAATCAAACCCGATGTGTGCATTGGTATTCGAAACTGGATATCATTGCAATTAAATTCAAGTGCTGCGATAAGTATTACCCTTGTTTTTCCTGTCATGAAGAAGAAGCTGACCATCAACACAAAGTTTGGCCCAAGTCAGAATTTGACCAAAATGCGATACTTTGTGGAGTTTGTGGCAATGAATTGAGCATCAAAGACTATATGGCCTCAGAAAACACCTGTCCACATTGCAAATCCAGTTTTAATCCTGGCTGCAGCAATCATTATCATCTGTATTTTGAGACAAAGGAATCAGAAAAGGAAGAAATTGATTGACTTTATCATCCGATTAATTCTGTTAAGGGTAATCCTTAACCATATTTAGATTGCAGAAAATCAATAGTTGTCTTCATTAATTTTTTGAGGGTTTCCTGGTTGATGTCTGATAGTTTTTTGACATAAATACAGGCTTTTCCCATTTTGAATTTCCCTAAATCTTTGAGTAGTTCCTCCTGCCCTGAACAGGCTGAATAAACATATAGGGAAATAGCTGCTTTTCTGGGTGAAAAACCCACCAATGGCCAATCTCCTTCCTGCCTGCTTCTTTCGGATTTATAATGGTATTTTCCAAAACCAATGATTGAAGGCCCCCACATTTTGGGTTCGAATCCGGTAAAATCCTGCATGATTTTAAGGAGCTCAAAACTGTCTTTTTTCTTTTGTTCGGTATCGGCAAATGCGTTGATAAATTCAATGACATCAGCTTCTGTCTGTTTGGTCTTTATTTCTGCCATAATTCATGAGATAGAAACCATAAATTAAAGTATATTTTTCAAATCTTGCATTCCAAAAATTGCCATTATCTCAACCATAGTATCATTGATTCTGAAACAAAGGTCTATTGTATAAGCATTAGCGAATTTATCGCCATTAACTATTAAGAAAGTAAGATTCTTATTAAAATTCAAAAGCGGTTCAAGTTTGCATCTAAACCGCTATGGCTTATAAATCGTATTTGCTACCGTTTTTTATTTTTCCAATTTGTTATTCATCATTTCAAAAAACTCCTCATCTGTCATTTTCCTCCGGTTATCCAATAAGAAATTAGCATCTTCTCCTGCTCTGTATCTCAATTGATTTGTCCCATCAGTTACTGAATTATATATTACTTCTGCAACCAAACTTGGTGGTGAAACTGTGTTATTTGGATTCTGCCATTGCTTCATTAAAGCGTTAATCATAGGTTGATAGTCTTCAATCTCTCCTGTTTGAAAGTCGAAAGAACGTCCACCAAAATCAGTAGCAATAAATCCCGGCTCTATAATTTTAACTTTCACACCTATTGCTGCCATTTCATAGTGTAATGACTCTGAAATTCCTTCTACGGCAAACTTTGTTCCATGATAGAGTGAACCCAAGGCAAAGGTCATTTGTCCACCAATTGATGAGATATTGACAATTACGCCACTACGATTTTTTCTGAAATGTGGTATAATCGCTTTGGTAACATCAATTAAGCCAATCACATTAGTATTAAATTGCCGAACAATGTTTTCTCGTGGGAATGTTTCTAAAGGCCCGTATGCTCCATAACCTGCATTGTTTAAAAGGGCATCTATTTTTCCAAATTTTGAAATACCATTGCTAATCGCTGTTTCAATGGATGCTAAATCGAGTACATCCAATCTCTCCAAGTGGACATTTTCCAAATTGTTCAGTTCCGTTTCCTTTTCAGGCGAACGCATGGTGGCAATTACATTCCACCTTAGTTTTTGAAAATGAAGGGCGGTGGCTTTTCCAATCCCACTGCTTGCCCCCGTTATTAATATGGTTTTTTTCATTTGGTTAGGATTATTTATTTGAAAACATTTTGTAAAAATCCTCTTCTGACATTTCCTTTCTCAATCGTACAATTTCATGTGCATTTGCTGTGATGTAAGCAATTTTTGGTTTCACTAATTCTGTAGCATCAACGATGGTTTCTGCGGTATCCTCAGCATATGGTGCAGATGCGAAATTGTTCTCTAAAGATTTAACACTGGCATCTATTATTGCACGGTAATCATCCGGAATGTAGGACTGCTCAAGTCGGGCAAAGGCTGTTGCCCCAAACCCTGTATTAGCAGCTCCCGGCTGTATTTTCACTACTTCAATGTCAAACTGTGCCACTTCTTGTCTTAGTGCATCTGCCATACCTTCAACAGCATGTTTGGTTGATGCGTACCAACCGAGCATTGGTAGTGAGAATTTACCGATTACAGAAGAAACAATGATGATACGTCCTGACCGTTGCTTACGCATATAGGGTAGAACAGCCTGCTGCAAACGGGCATAACCAAACACGTTGACGTCAAACTGATGTTTGAGGTCATCAATACTTATGTTTTCGATTGTGGCAAATTCACCATACCCTGCATTGTTGATCAATACATCAATGCGGCCTTGTTCTAAAATGATGCGTTCAATTCCGGCACGAACCTGGGAATCATTGGTCACGTCCATTTCAAGAGAATGACCGCCAATTTTATTGAGATAAGCATTGCCTTCAACATTGATGTCGCCGCCATAAACGACATGACCCTTGGCCACTAATTTCTCTGCTGCGGCTTTGCCAAAACCTGATGCAGTACCTGTGATGATGATAACTTGAGAGCCTTCTTTACGCTCAGTAGTGGAATCATTTTGTGCCTGCACAACATTATGATGCAAGCCTGATACAAGAACAAGGCTTATGATAAACACGTAATTTTTAAGATTTTTCATGACTTATTTATTGAGTGAGGTCAGACTTCCGAAAGCGCCACTTGCACCGGTAATTAAAATTTTATGTTTCATCTTTTTTAAATTTTAAAGGTTGTATGAAACAAATATCCTTCAGATATGAATGTTGGCTTAACACGAATAGTGGAAGGTTAAACACAAATCGCAGAAAAAAAATAGGAAGCTGTTTTCTCCCTTTATTCTAATTTAATTGACGGTATTCTTGGGGTGTTTTTCCTGTTTTTTGTTTGAACAGTCTCCCGAAATAATGGGGGTAATTAAAACCTAGTGAATAGGCAATTCCGCTAACTGAATCGGTAGAACCGAGTAGCAATTGTTTGGCCTTGTCTATAAGAAAATCGTTAATGTGGTCTTTTGCAGAACGTCCTGTTTCTTTGGTCAGTAAGTCGCTCAAATAACTGGCCGATAAATGGCAATGGTAAGCAAGGTATTGAATGGTAGGCTGTCCTTTTTCAATAAGTTGATTTTCGGAAAAGTAATCTTTTAACAACAACTCAACCTTAGAGACAATATCAATATGGCTTGCTGAGCGAGTGTTGAACTGTCTTTCATAATATCGCTTGCTATAATTTAGTAACAATTCAATATTCGAAACTAATACTTGCTGACTGTGATTGTCAATTCGCTCTTTTATTTCATCTTGAATCAGCAGAACTATTTGATTGAGCGTATTTTGTTCATTTTCAGAAAGGTGTAGTGCTTCGTGAACTTCGTAGTTAAAGAAGTTGTAAGTCTCAATTTTTGAGCCAAGGGCAGTATTTCTGATAAGGTCAGGATGAAAGTAAAGCATCCACCCTTGAACTTCGTTTAGTGCTTGCGGTTTTTTAACAGTAATGACCTGTTTCGGTGCGGTAAAAATCAATACCCCATCTTCAAAGTCGTAAGAATTTCGCCCATAATCAATTCCGCAACTTGAATCTTTTAGAGCAATGCAGTACAAATCAGAAGAAAAACGTTTTCCAACTGTCTCTTCTCCATAAGCGAGCTTTTGAGTGTCTAGTATGGTGATTAATGGGTGTGTTGGCTTATCCAGGCCAAAAACCGCTCTAATTTCAGTAATTGATTTTGAATGAATAATCTGTTCTCTCATACTATTTCTTTTCACAAACTTATTCTGTCGTTTTGAAGTTCCTTAACACAAATCGCTGAATGCTTACCACGATTTGTTTTTAACAGTAGCACTCTGGGCCTATGCCTCACAGCCGTCAACTCGATTGTGCGTTAGTATTTTTTTCAATGCCATTTATCAAATGTTTTTCCGTTAAATTTATAAATGCAACCTTCTGCTATTCCAAGTAATAAGTTTTGTCTTTGCCTTCGGATATACTCAAAATCATTTGAGGTTTCGGTTTTTTGTCAACGGTATAGTTTGTCAGCGTTATTCCACCATATTTCCAAGCACCTGAATCCCTATCTCCAAACCAAATGTTTCCTTCTGAATCTTCTTCCATGGCAAAAACAGCTTGCAGCCCGGTGTTTCTAGAAAATTGTTGTGATTTAATGTTTGCTTCATCATTCGGTTTAGCAAGGTAACCGTCTAAATTCATTGCGATGTATAATATTAATGGTCATTTTTTATTTGCAATTTCCAATTAAATGAGGTTTCTGTTTCTTCTGCTTTGATAAAGTTATTCTTTTGAAGAACTTTGAACGATGCCGTATTCTTCTTGTCTGTGGAAGCTGTGATTGACCTAATCAAAGGTTGTGTTTTTGCCCAATCAATAATTCCACCAACAATTTCTGTCATATATCCTTTTCCCTGAAACTCCTCATAAGTTCCATACCCGATTTCTATTTCTCCGTCTGCATTTGGTTCTCCAACAATGCATAGGTCACCAATCATTTTATTTTCAGTTTTTGAAATTGCTGTCCAAAGTGTGGAATACAGATAATTTTTTGTCTCTTCCGCAACATTTGGCATAATTGTTTGCTCCAATGCCTCTTTTAGTTCTGCAGAAATTGTCCTTGAGGTTTCATTCAAATTTAGTTCAGCTTCCAATGAGTTGTCGCATTTAGCGTATTTCACCAGTTGTTTGTACGTCAATGGTTTTAAAATTAGTCTTGCCGTTTCTATCATTTTAGTCACTTAGTTTTGATCAGTTTGTCTTTTTAGCCCGAAAACGTCGTTTTGCTATTACTCGAAGGTGGCGATTTCGAAGCACTGCACTGTCAACCAAGCGCAAACTTTGATAGAAGTTCAATCCCGAGGTATCGGGATGTTTTAACCACTGAACTGCCACTTTTGGGTAGGTGGTGTGTGCCTTGTTTTTTTAATCTTTAGCTTCGGCCGCAATGTCAAATAATTTTATTGTTATATCTGATACTATTTGCATTGCACCCGAAGTATTTGACATCACTACGATTGTTGTTTTTTCCTTAGGTAAGAGCATTAAAAATGTGGAAGCACCTGTTTGGGTTCCATTGTGTCCATAAACATTTCCATATTTCGGATTTTCACCATATAAATACCAACCCAAACCATAACCATTTCCTTTAGTTTTTAGCAATGGATTTTCAGTCATCATTTTAAATGTTGATTCTTTCAGTAAAGTATTATTCAGAATTGCGTCTCCAAATTTTAACATATCTGTTACTGTCGAATAAAATCCCCCTCCAGGAATTCTGTCACTTAAATTTGTTTGTTTCGCTTCTTTAATTCTTCCATTTGAATCTTTGTGATAAATCATTGATTTATTTGGGATTTCTTTATTGAAATATTCAATTCCCGTATTTGTCATTTTGGCTTTATCCCAAATGTTTGTTTGTAAATAGGATTCATAACTCATTCCTGAAACCTTTTCAATAATGAGTCCCAAAACCACATAGCCATATGTTGTATAATTAAAAGATTCCCCAGGTGTGGCAATCAAAATCCTGTCTTTAAATATGGAAACAGCGTCTTCTAAATTAGCATAGTTGGTTTCGTTTTCTTGTTCTTTGTTATTCTTATATCCGTCAATACCTGAAGAATGTTGCAAAAGTTGTCTAATGGTAATGTCTCCTTCTTTCTTTTTCGGAAAAGCCGGCAAGTAGGTCTGAATGGGTTCGTCTAAATTTAATTTCCCTTTCTCATAAAGTTGGAGTATTGCAATTGCTGTCATTGGTTTGCTTATAGAGGCAATTCTTGTTTTAGTAAGAGTGTCAAATGCTATTTTATTTTTTAAATCACAATATCCTGCACCTTGTTGCCATTTTATTTCTTTATTAATACAGAAACCTGCCACAATACCAATAGTTTGATTATCATTTATAGCACTTTGAATGAGGTCGTTTGCCTTCGTTTGAAAATTCTTTTCTTGTCCAAAGAGGTTAATGGTTTGAAAAAGTATTGCAATGATTATTAGTTTCTTCATTTTGTTGCGTTTCGGTTTATTAAAATAAGGCATAACTTATTTATAACACCTACTTTTCCATACTTATTCAACCACAATTTATTAGTTTGGCTTAGGTTTTGTTATCTTTTCAATCTACTAAAAAATTCTTTAATCAGAAAGCATCCTGGAAAGATCAGAAGGCAATTGTCAGGAAAATTTGTGATGCATTGGGGATTAGATAAAAATTAGGGTATTCAAGTAGTAGTGCGGCTTCCCGAAGCGCACATTTTTTTTGACTAATTTCTCTGTGTCAAACAAGATAAAACTCTTAAGGCATGTCTGCTTCTAAAAATGTTTAATCCGAGGGGTTTAAAATCAGATTTGATTGCTTGATTCCTGCCCTTGAACGGTCCCTGCAGTCAGAACAAGAAAAAGGAAAAAAACACGTCTGAACAGGGCCATGACGAAACTTACTCCTTTCTGTTGGTCCACGAAAAGAATTTGCTGAATCCTACGCCAAACATCCAGCTGTCATAAGCATCAATTTTGTTGTCGTACAAAAAATTAAGACTTAGCTCAATTCCATGCTGCAGTTCAAACCCATATTCAATGCCTGTATTTATAACGGTAAAACTCTCATGTTTTTCAAATTCACGTCCTACCCCTAATGATATAGTTAAATTTCTTACAGGCTTAAACAAAAATTCTCCAGTTACGATCACTGGAAAGGACCGTTCTATAATGACATTTTCTTGGCTTTTTTCAATTTTATATTGTTGAAGAATAAAAGTGTTATGGAGACCGATACCAATTTTATGATTGAACCAGTAATCATAATTGATACCCCAGGCCGGTACAATAAACACACTGTTCTGATCTGCAATATTGTCCGCTGCAGGAATAAAAGCGTTTGCCATTAATATTGTCAGACGGTGCTTATTGGATGCTTCATTTTCATCCTCATCCACTGATTCTGTCTGACCCATTACGCGCATGGATGTTAAAAGAACCGTCAGGATTATTATTGTTCCGATATTTAATGACCACTTCATTTAACTATCCACGGTGCTATATTATTAGAACTGCTTATTCAAGTTGTGGTACTCAATTTTGGCCATATACGGAAAGTAAGGCAATACTTCTATAAGTCCCTTTGTTGTGGATTCATCAAGGTTTTTGAAATTCAAAACGGCATCTTTTTTTGAAACCGAAATAAAAAAGCTCTCCAAAAAGCCTTCTTCCTTCCATCGGGCCACGAATTCCATTTCCTTTTTCGGCAATTCGGGATTTGATTTGATTGTTTCTATTCCATTATCCGAAAGGGTAATCATTACCATTATTCTGTTCATATTTTCGTCTTTATATCTTTTCGTTGTTTGAGACCCAATCAATAAATGTCAGGCGCGTTTGTTAGTGTTTGAGCATCTTTGCACTCATAGCAAAAAGGAATACGGCGGCAGGAACTATCAGCATGGTCCACTCTAATGGTCCAGTCGTTCGGATTACATGTGTACCGAAAGTGATTAATAACGTTAACAAAATGGCATTCCAGGTTAAGTGCTTTAACTGAAAGAAATCGTCTACTTTCAGCCATGGCAAAGTAATTTTATTGAAGCCTTTGAAATCAGGATAAAACAATTTCATAAAGCCCAATGAAAGGATAAGGAAGAGAAAAGCGACTAAAAACAAATCGAGTGACTCGATTATTTCAAGCCCAGGCTTCCCCGCAATCCCATCAGCATACAAAATAGCGTAGGCATGAATTGTCTTATAAACCCCTATGCCAGCGGTGAAGAGAAAATTCGCAAACATGGTCAAGGAGATGACCAAGACTGTGGTTTTGAATATCCAGTTCATAGATTGATTTTGCTTTCCTGGTCTATTGCGCTCAATGATCCCCAATCAGACTTCTGCTTAAGAGCGAGTCGTAATGTCCCCGATGATCAAAGACGTCGTTGGCTTTGGCATACTTCAACCAGTCATTAACCAATGAATCCCGAATTGATGGAAATTGCTGAGAAAGATCATTGATTTCTCCCGGATCTCTTTCAAGATCAAATAGTTGCCACTCTCCTGTACTGAAGGGTTCAGGCAATCTCAGAATTTTCCATTTGCCCTTGATGAAGGCTTTTCTTTCAAACAATTCCCAGCCCATTCCTGCACCGTCAGCATGAACTTCCTGGGCTGTTCCGGTAAGTACCGGCAGCAATGATTTTCCTATTGGTTGTCTAACTGCTTTGTCTTTGAACTGTGCAGGATATGATACCTCAGCAAGTTCTAAAACAGTAGGCATGAGATCCGTTACATGTACAAAACTTCTGTTCCACTGTCCGGGATTTGGCGCGACGTTAGGGAGTTTAATCATCAAAGGAGCTCTGATTCCTCCCTCTGAAGCAAAACTCTTGAACAACCTGAATGGTGATGATGAAGCTTGGGCCCATCCAGGACCCATTTCAACAAATGAGTTTGGTAATCCGCGATTATCCAATTCGTTGTTGAAAGTGCCCAAGTATTTTCCATCTGCATTACCTGGGTACGTTGTGGCCATTACGCCATTAGCTCCATTGTCCGACATGAATACAATCAATGTATTGTCATACATACCCTGCTTCTTGAGGTAATCGAGCAGGCGACCAATACTCATATCGAGGTATTCAATCATCGCAGCATACACTTCCATATCTTTGGCAAACTCCGCCTTTTGTTCAGAATTTAGCGTTGACCATTCGGGAATACCACTTGGGGCAAAGGAGTTGACATCCGCTGAGATAATTCCCAAAGCCTTCAGATTATTGAGCCTAAGTACCCGCAGTGAATCCCATCCTGAATCGAATTTGCCTTTGTACTTTTCAATGTACTCCTTTGGCGCCTGCAGCGGATCATGTGGGGCTGTGTAAGAAGCGTAGATGAAAAATGGCTTTTGATCTCCTTTATTTTTGTCAATGTAATGAATAAGGGTGTCGGTATAGTTTTTAGTCGAGTAAAAATCAGCAGGAAGGGTTGTGATTTTTTTTCCGTTCACCCTATAGTCCATTACCTGAGGCGGTGACAAAGGATTTTGGTCGGCATAGTGACTTCCCCCACCCTGAAGAAGCGTAAATGATTCCTCAAAGCCGCGATCAGAGGGGATTTGTCCTTCTCCGTCTCCAAGGTGCCATTTGCCGGCCATGTAGGTGTGATAGCCCCTCTCCTTCAACAGTTCTGGGATTGTCACCACCTGATTGTTCAAATGTCCGGAGTATCCGGGGAGATTTGCCACTGCCGGATAACTGACTTCACTCATGATTCCCACTCCCGCTACGTGGTTATCATTACCTGTAAGTAATGCGGAGCGTGTTGGGGAACAGGTAGGCAACACATAAAAATTTGAAAAGAGCATTCCCTGCTTACTGAATTGGTCCAGTACAGGTGTATTGATGTTTCCGCCAAAGGGGCCAATGTCACTGAATCCCAGATCGTCTGCAACAATCAAAAGGATGTTGGGCCTTTGGGGCGGTTTCTCTTCGTTTTGTTTTTGGCTACATGCTGCCAACCCTGCAAGAATAAATAGGAATAGTTTTTTCATATCTTGTATTTAAATCAGTTCATCACTTTTTTTCAGGTTGGGGAGGAAAATCAGCAAGAATTTTCTCCACGGCAGCAGGAATCTCAGTTTCAGCTTTTTTTAATCCTGTATCGATTTCCTTGTTACCAGTGCTTTGCCAAATCAGGTGCTTTGAAGAAGCATCAATGATATCGATCACCAGTGATCCTTCTCTAAGTTCTGAAACACTATAAACCGTAGATCCTGCATAGGACGGCCCCCATCTATACGGCCTGTAATAACCTCCATAGTTGTAATAATTGGTTGAAGTCAACTGCTTTTCTTCTGTTACGATAGCCGTTGCATTAACCAAAAGGTCTGGATTATTTAGATCTTCTTTAAACCCTTTTTTGAGCATCTCATCTCTTATGGCATTAATTATTCTCTGTTGGTTGAGTTCACTTAATCCTGGGCCCTTGTCGGTAAGCTGATAAAATGAAAAAGATTTAAACTTGCTAAAGTCGGTTTTGGTATTATAATCTGTGATGACCCTCAGTGGTGAACTACAGGCAAGCACCATACAGTTCAACAGTAGAAGCAAGATGATTTTAGTTGTGACTTTCATATTTATCGGATTTTAAGATATAGCTTTACTTTATTCGAATGGTATAATCCTGATTTTTTGCGTCAATATTCATTTTTTGCGCTGGAAGGTTCAGCATAGTTGTTGATAAGTGGTTTGTCCCATCACTGAATTTCTCATAATTCAATTTCCCCTCTATTTTATCCTGGCCCAATAAACTTGTAAATTCTTTGTATGTAAACATGTGGGTGTCTGGGTCAACACCTACCATCAATCGGTCACCCTTCACATGAACGTCATCAGCGACAGCTTCAATCAATCCGTTCTTTTCAGTTACCGTGGCCTTGCTAAAAAAATCCAACAACTCACCCTTTGTCATAAAGGTATAATCTAAGGCGATTTTAAGGGCCTTTTCGATATATTCCATCTTATCTTCAGCAGCACTCGCTTGGGCTTTGCCCCGAAATCCCGGCTTTTTTTCGACAGTAGTTTCAGCATCTACTATTTTGGTTTCAAGCTCTCCATTTGCGGAATAACTGAATTCAGTGATTGTTGTCAATTTTAACTGACTTTCAATAAACACATCTGACCTTCGCTTCCAGATGTATTCTTTTAATTTAAGCTGATTGGCTTCTTCTGCCTTTGAAATATTCAACGATAATGTTTCTTTATCAATTTGGGCCTGAAGCTGAAAACTAGAAACAAAAAAAACAGAATGTAATAAAATGGTTTTTATGATTTTCATGGAGTTTGGAATAGGTTATTGTTTCATTATAGCTTCTGTCATTTGCTTCTTTTGTGTTGCCCTCTTATAGTAATATTCATTAAGCTGCATTAAATTCGCCCATACCTTCTTTCTAAACTTTTGAAACAAGGTTGAACTCAAACGATAATCAATACAGAGAATTTTAAGATTTGAATCATCATTGTATGGCTGAGTTTTTTTAGTTTTAAAGTCCAAAAATTTTAAAACAATCAGCTGAAGTTCTTGCTAAATCAGCATTTCCTATAGAATTAAAAACGAAATTATAATTTTGTATTTTCAGATACCAATCATTCCAGTTAATTAACCGTTAAATGAAATCGTCCCCATCTATCAGTCAGAAAGAAATTAATGATCAGTTGGACCGGATACTATCATTTCCGGTATTTAGCAATTCCATGATATTATCAGGCTTTCTTACATTCATTGTGGAAGAAACATTGGAGGGGAGGGAAAATTTACTTAAGGAATATACAATTGGGACTAACGTGCTTGCAAAAAAGGTTGGTTACGATCCGCAGTTGGATGCTTCGGTAAGAATTCATGCAGGGAGGCTTAGAAGGGCCTTAAATGAATATTACAGCGGTCCAGGTTATAATGATCCTATTATTATTTCCGTTCCAAAAGGTGCATACATACCAAATTTTGAGTTGATTACTCCATCAATTGTCCAGAGCCCAATTCAAACTCTAAAAGTTATTTTCAAACCTACTTTGGCTGTAATACCATTTCATTGCTTGGGAGAAAACGATCTGCAAAATTTAGCTGATGGATTGTGTGATCAGATCTGTACGGAATTCACAAATTTTAATGAAATAACGGTGGTTTCTTATTATTCCTCGCGAAAAATCGCTTCACAGGGAATTGATTCAAAAGAAGCCGGACAGTTGTTGGATGCTACCTACCTAATAACTGGAAGTATTCAATCAAACAAAAATTTAATTCGTGTTCGTGTGCAACTTATTAAAAGTGCTACTGACCATCAGGTATGGGCCAGTTCATATGAAAGGGAAAGATCAGCAATGGGCACTTTTACCATTCAGGATGATATTGTAAAGCATGTAATAAATCAGATTGGAGGCAGTCATGGAATTATTTTTAGGGAAGCAGCTAAGGCATCTCCTATTAAGCATGCACTGGATGTAAAGGTCTATGATGCTGTTTTTTGGTATTACTACTTGCTAAATGATCTAAATGAAGAAACATTTAAGAAAGGGTTGGTGGTCATGCAAAATACCGTTCAGTTTGATCCCCAATATGCTTTAGGATGGGCCATTCTTGGGGAGACCTATGTTGCAGGATTTTTTTTTGGTTATGATTGCTCAGTTTTGGCCCCATTGGAAGAAGGTGTGAAGTGCGGAAAAAAGGCACTAAGCATTGACCCCCGTTGCCAACATGCTTATCAAACACTTGGCCTTGCCTACCTTTTTCAACATAGACCAAAAGACTGCCTGCTAATTATTGATCAATGGTTAAATTTAAAGTCGAAATCTACTGGCATTGCCGGAGGATTGGGATTTTGTTTGATTTGTGCCGGCGAATATGAACGAGGATATAGCTTGTTGAGTGAATCCATCCAGGTTAATCCATATTATCCGTGGTGGTTTAATGCAGGTCTAAGTATTTATCACTTTCAAAGGAATGAATATGAAGATGCCGTCTATTGGGCAGAGAAAATGCAAAGGCAAAGTATAGTCTGGGAGTTAATATTGAAAGCTGTTTCTTATGTCGAAATGGAAAATTTTAGTGCCGTTAAAATTTGTACTCAAGAACTGGTTCAAATTATTCCTGATTTTTGGGCTATATCCAAGCAAATTCTAGGTTCCTTTCTGCAATCGGAAGAAATGATCAATCGCTTGTTTAAAACTTTGAAAAAAGCCGATCTATAAAAATTGGAAATGGATTCATGTTTATTGACCCATTGTCAAAGATTCACTCATTATTTTTTTATGATATTCTGTATTTATTTAAACTTTATTGATTCGCCAATTGTAATAGATATACATTTTCTACATTTGGGTAGATGAAAACATTCCTGAAATTTTTGAAATATATCATGCTAATCTTCCTCAGTATCATTCTGCTTTTAGCAATAGGGATATTTCTTTTTTTGCTCCACCCAAAATCAGGAAAGGCTCCCAGCGGTGAGCGTTTGGCTAAATTCCAGCAATCTCCCAATTTTAAAAACGGGAAGTTTGAGAATTTCACTTTTACCCCCATGTTTGCGGAAGGCACTTCCATGATGGGATTACTCTATGACCAACTCTTCAAAAAACACCCTGATCGAGAGCCAAATGGCTTTATTCCATCTGTAAAAATTGACCTGCACCAGTTGGAAAGGGAAGAAAATATCCTGATCTGGTTTGGACATTCTTCTTATTTCATGCAAATTGAGGGGAAAAGGTTTTTAATAGACCCTGTATTTAGCGGCAATGCTTCACCGGTTCCGGGAAGTGTAAAAGCTTTCCAAGGGACCGATCCTTACACAGTTGCTGATATACCTGAAATTGATTATTTACTGATTACCCACGACCATTATGACCATTTGGATTATGAAACAATAAGAGACATTAAGCATAATGTTAAAAAAGTGATCTGTGGACTGGGTGTGGGATCCCATTTGGAGTATTGGGGTTATGCTTCAAATATGATCATTGAAAAAGATTGGGATCAAACCATTGAATTCCAGGACCTGAAAATCCATACTGCAAAGGCAAGACATTTTTCAGGGCGGACTTTTTCAAGAAACAATACCTTATGGTTGTCTTTTGTGGTGGAAACTCCAATCCGAAAAATCTATGTGGGAGGAGACAGTGGATATGATACCCATTTGGCTGAAATCGGTGCCTTGCACGGTCCCATCGATCTGGCCATTTTGGACAATGGACAATATAATCAGGCCTGGAGAAATATTCATTTTTTCCCGGAAGAAACGGTCAAAGCAGCATTGGACCTCAAAGCCAAAAGCTTGATGCCGGTCCATTCTTCAAAATTTGCACTGTCCATGCATCCCTGGTATGAACCTATTTCCGAGGTGTATCAATTCAGTAAGCAATACCAAATGCAGCTGAAAACTCCCATAATTGGAGAGAAGGTATGGCTGGATGATGCAAATCAGGTATTTACAAACTGGTGGGAAGAAGTGGATTAAAATCAGAAATTAGTCCGCCTATTTGCTAAGAATTAAGATCCTGGCCAAAGGTCAACAGATTATTATCCGGATCAAGCAAGGAAAACTCCCATTGTCCCCAAGGTTTGGCTTCTAAAGGTCCATTGGGATGTATTTTCACATGATTATTGACAAAAGACTGGTAAACCTTATGGATATCATTGGTCCTAATGTAAACCTGCCCGTAGTTTTCATTTGGGTTAAGGGCTTTAAATTCGAAAAAATGGATTTGAATATTGTCTTTGTACAACATAAGGTAACCCTCGTAGTCTGCATTCCCAAATACCTGAAAACCCAATCCCTTGATGTAAAAATCTTTTGTTTTAGCCTTGTCGCGCATAGGTAATTTTGGATGGATGGCCGTTAACATGATAGATAAAAATTATGATTGAAAACCTTTCCTTAATCTATACCATTTACTTTAATTAATGAAAAAATGATCGAAAAAAATATGAATCTGTAGCACTCAGCCTGAACTTTGCGTCTTAGATTAAAAATAACAGCTATGAGAAAACACCTGAATTTATTTGCCGCGGTAATTTTTATCGCTTTTTCGGCTTTTTTGTGTGAAAGCAACAATCCATCAGAAGTCCTGTTGGATGCGGATTGCTTTGATAGTTCTAAGGTTAAGCATGATGTAGCCTGCATTGCGCTATATGATCCAGTCTGTGGTTGTGACAATAAAACTTATGGCAACAGTTGTGAAGCTATCAACAGTGGAATTTTGAAGTTTACCAGTGGGGAGTGTAAATAGTTTAAAAGCTCTTGTTAAAAGTCACTCTGGATTCTAAGCTTTTTTCTCCATTTGCCGGTATTTAATTCCCTGCAAATGAAGTCCCAAAGATGCCGACAGCAAGTTCGGCCCAAATGAGAAAAAACAATATCAAAACCATTGCCACGAGGATAATTCTATGTTGTATCCGTTGGATTTTCCTGAAAATTAGTTCAACCAACAAAGCCAAACCGAGCAATAATGCACCCATCTTCACAAAATCCATAAAGCTCCATTTTACTTCTTCCGTAAATTGCATGAAGATCAGAGGAGCGAGTAACAGCAGGATCACTATAATCAGAAGTAATGGCAATCTTTTGTTTTTCATTGGCTTGTTTATTTAAGAAGCAATTGGGCAGATTGCTTTTGATATCCCTATTTTTTAAACATAGGCCCTTTTCCATCATTTGGAAAGCCTTATGTACAAAAGTACAAGAAAGTCAAAGCATTATAGGTCAAAAAATATATAAAAATTATGGCTTTTGATGGTTTTAAGTCAAAAAATCAATAGTATTATAAATCCTAAATAATTAGGAGAGGGAAGTATCAGCATCTTGGTTGAACTACCTGAATTTCTTTAAAGAATTTTCCTTTATAATTTTCTTGATCTACCAAATCCATAATCCACTGAATCGGAATGAAACCTTATCTCACACCTGAGGAATCAGAATCCCTGTTAAAAATCGTAGCCACCCGTTTCCAAAAAAACATGAATCGCCACCGGGATATTGAATGGGAGAGGGTTGAGGAAAAGTTATTGGCCAATCCCCCAAAACTTTGGTCTTTGAATCAGATGGAGCTGACAGGCGGGGAGCCGGATGTGGTAGGGGTGGATGGAATAAGCGGCGAATTCCTGATATACGATTGTGCATCAGAAAGTCCCAAAGGTCGCAGAAGTGTTTGCTATGATCCTAAGGCTTTGGCATCTAGAAAAGAATATAAACCTTATCATTCTGCATTAGGAATGGCGGCGGAGATGGGAATTGAAGTTTTAAATGAAGACGAGTACAGATTCTTGCAACAATTGGGAAAATTTGATGCAAAAACTTCCAGCTGGTTAAAAACACCGGATGATATAAGGAATCTTGGTGGAGCTATTTTTGGGGATTGGCGCTATGGCCAGGTTTTTATCTATCATAATGGGGCAGAATCCTATTATGCATCAAGAGGATTCAGGGGATCTTTGAGGGTATGATTCACCATTTTATCAATGTTTGAAATGAGAGGTATTATTCTACTTGTTTTTATTTGCCTTATTTTCCTTTCATCATGCGAAGAAAGAAAGGTGGTTTCGATTATAATTGAAGGTAATAGCAGCGATTATGACAGCCTGTATATTGTTGACATTTATTCAGGACAAACTTTATTGAAAATGCCCTTGGAACCCATCGGCAAAGAATACAAATTTCAGATCCAGGAGACTTCCCTTGGAGAAATTGCCATTAAAGGTTTGGAATCTACCTATCTGACTGTACTAAGACCGGAAGCAAAGAAGATAGTTGTCATTGATTCCAATACCATCAGGGTAGAACAATCCATTGCCGATTCTTTGGCCAATTATTTATGGAAATCGACCAACCTTATGTTTTCCCAACATGATAAAGTCATTTTTGCAGAAGATGATCCCTGGAAAGTAAGAGGCCTGTTTGACAGTTTGGTTCAGGTGAGAGAGGATCAATTGATGCATTTCGAATCCCAACTCACAGAAGAAGAATTGGGATTGTTGACCTTTCAGAACAAAGCAAGGGCTTATTCTTTTTTGATGTTTTATGGCCGGATCATCAAAGAAATTTCACCAGAAGATGGCTTTTTCGGTTTTGTTAAAGACATTGAAAATGAGAATATTTATACAAAATCTCTTCCGAATACGCTTTTATATAAGTATGAAATCGAGTTGTTGAGTGAAAGAGATTCTATTGAAAATTTGGGTATTTTTTTGGACTATATAGAAAAAAACACAAAGACAGAGGACTTACAGCATTTTTTGAAAGCGGTTTATCTAAAAGAAGTGATCGAAAATCCATCCTACTGGAGACCTCACGAAAAATTGTTCACCAGCACGACCATAAAGGAAGCCTTACTGCAGGAATCTAAAAATCCTTATGCATTCCTGATTGACCGGGCATCCAGTTCTTTTTTTTCTTCCCAAAGCGGGGTAAAAGGATTTGATTTCAAGGCAAATAGGTTTGATGGTTCAGAAATAAAACTTTCAGATTTTAAAGGGAAAATTGTGGTGATTGACACTTGGGCGACTTGGTGCGGTCCCTGTATCCAACATCGTCCCAATATGTTGGAGATTGCAAAAAAATATGAGAACAATCCCAGAGTGGCCATCTTGATGATTTCTATTGACCAATCAAAAGAGAAATGGTTGAATTACGTTCAAAAAACTAATCCTGACCAATTCGGGATGGAATTACATATTCCGGATGGTATGAATACTGAGTTTGGGGACATGTACTTGATCAAATCCATACCAAAGTATTTTCTCATTGATCAGAATGGGATTATCCTAAACTCTGATTTGTTGGAGCCTTCCATTGGGATGGAGCAACTCATTGAAAATGAGTTGAAGAAGTTTCCAGGATAATTGATTAATTCCCAAATAGTGCCAAATTTTAATTTAAATTATTATTCTTATCGATCAGGTATTGTTGAAATTAATTTCCCATCAATGAAGCATACAAAATATCCTAAATTTATTAGGCAAGGTTTCCCTTGTACCATCTTATTTTTTTTGATAGTTATTTTTGTGACTATTACAACCGAAGGCAGCACACAGTCTTTGACTTGGCCGGATAGCATTGAATGGTGGAAAGCCAATAACCTCCGGGTGATTCAAACCAATCTTCCTGCTTACGAAGCTGCTACTCTTGATCCGGATTCATTGGTTGCCGATCTGATCCACTTTTCTGCCAATACCCTGATCATCAATGCAGGTGGGATTATGGCTTTTTATCCTACTAAATTGGAGTATCATTATCCAAACCCCTACATGAAAGAAAACATGTTGGGTGATGTGATCAAAAAATGTCATGAAAACAACATCCGGGTGATTGTAAGGTTTGATTTTAGCCGAGCTCACAAAAGTATTTTCGAGAAGCATCCTGATTGGTTTTATATTTCTCCCCAAGGTGAGCGCATCACCAATGAGGACCTTTATACCATTTCCATCAATGCCCCATATGAACAGGAACAATTATTCCATATTGTAGAAGAGGTCATTGACTTATATCCCATCGATGGCGTGTTTTTAAATATGCCCGGATACCAGACAAGAAACCCTTATATCGGGAAATACTATGGGATTGACCAAAATCCTTATGACAAAAAGCGCTTTGCGGAATTCAGCGGGGGATTGGAACTTCCCAAAGTTGAGGACCGAAATGACCCTATTTTCAACAAGTATGAGGAATTCAAGAAATTTACCGCTGACGATATCATCCGGAGGTTGAACCTTCTTGTAAAATCAAAAAACAAGAACATAGCCATTTGCACTTATTCGGAGGATCATGTAGATATCATCCGGCACGAGTCCCAGACCAATTCCCTGCCATATTGGCCCTATAATGCTTCGGACAATGTGAACAATACCAGGCACTCTTATCCCCAGCACATTGTAAGTAATGCCAGTATCCAACAGATTTCCTTTCAGTCCCGGTACAATGCCATAGAGCCCGAAGAAGTAAGCATCAGGCTATATGAAAACATTGCCAATGGTTCAGGCCTGGACCTGAGCCTGATGGGGGATTTCAGGGATTATGAGGATGAGCGGAATTTTGAAGTTTTCAAGGAAATCTATGCCCATCACAAAAAATTTGAACCTTACTTTGGCAATTATACTTCTCCGGCTAAAGTGGCGGTTATTGCGCCTGGATCATGGCCTTCCGGAGATGCAGCACAAGAATACAGAGGAATTCAATTGATGTTGAAAGAATCCCATATCCAATATGACATCATTGAGGACAGTCAGGTAGGGAATCAGGAAAAGGCTTTGGGAAAATACCAATTGATTATTCTTCCTGAAATCCTTCGGTTTGATAAGGGAGCTTTGGATGCTTTGGTGCGATTGGCTAAAAATGGGGCAAACATCCTGGCCACCAACAGATCCCTTTCCGATCATCCGGATTTTTTGTGGGACTTGTTCGGAGCAAGGGTAAAAGAATTGAACCATGATGGGGCTGGATTTTACCTTCAACCGGATAACAAAGACCTTTTTACCCGATTTGATAAACAATCCCTCTTGTTTTGGAAATTTAATCTTGGCCTTTACGAATTTGATGGTGCCTATGAAACTCAGCTTCCCATTTTGACTCCTGGTATCCCTGGCCCCCCGGAAATCATCGGTGGACACGAACCTACTGGTTTTTATTCAGTTGGGATCAAGCAGCATGCAAGGAGCAAAGCAGTACTGATGCCCATCAATCTGGGTAAGTTATATTTCCTACATGGTTATGAGCAGCATAAAAACATCCTTTTGGATCTGATTGATTATGTTTTTCCCGATGTTAACCAATTGATCCGTACCAATGCCCATCCAAGAATAGAAGTGATTTTACAGAATTTTGCTCTAAATACGCCAGAGAATTATGGGAAGGAAAGTCAGGATGGAATGATCTTACATTTGGTCAACCTCACCGGTTTCAGTGGGAATACTTATTTTAAACCCTTGCCAGTTTACGCAACCGAATTCGATATACGGTCTGACTTCAGACCCAAACGTATTTGGAGCATGGTAACTGAAAATGACATACCTTATACCTATCAAAATGGAAGGGTAACATTCAAAGTGGTCAGTTTGGAGGATTTTGATGGCATTGTATTGGAAAAGTAAAAAGGAGAGAAGTTTATATTTTCTAATATTTGGAATGCAATTAAAACCTAACCTTTGGGGTTTTCAAAACCCCAAAGGTTTTATAATACATAACTTCAAGCACTGATAGGTATACAGAATTTGGATTTATATTCAAGAGGAGTAGTACCTGTAATTTTTTTAAAAATATCCCTGAAGGCTTTCATATCTGAATAGCCAACCTCAAAAACTATCTCACTGACTGTTCTGTAACCCTCTTCCAGTAATTTTTTGGCTGCCTCGATCCTAACCCTTTGGAGGTATTCAATAGGGCTGTTAGCAGTGGCTTTTTTGAATCTCCTTTCAAAAGTCCGTCTGCCAATACCGAAAATCTCACATATTCCTTCTATAGAAAGCTTTTCGGGATAATGAGACTCAATGTATTGTTGCACTTGTATTACCAGTTCGTCTGAATGGTTTTGTTGGCCCTTGAATATCATAAAGGGAGACTGACTTTGTCTTCCTAAATCCACCTGGAAAATTTTGGAGCAATACACTGCACATTCCCGGCCAATCATTTTCTCTATGAGGTATAAAATCAGGTTGACCGAAGAGAAAGCCCCACCACCGGTGTAAAGGCCATCATGGTCTGTAAGGATTTTTTCAGACACCAGATTGACCTTTGGGAAAAGCGATTTGAAGGTAGCTCCAGCCTTCCAATGGGTGACGCAATCTCTATTGTCCAGCAACCCGGTCCTTGCAAGGATAAAAGCTCCCATACATAAACTAACGATTTCAGCTCCATTTTTCCTTTGAGAGGAGATCCAGGGAAGAAAACCCGAGTTCTTCAGCATGGCATCTTCCAATGGTGCCTGAACCGGAGGAATGATGATCAGGTCTGTTTTGGGTACTTCAGAGATCTGCTTATGCGCATTTATGGCGAAGAGGCCTTTATTGACCATTACATTTTTTTGAACTCCCACTACTTGAACTTCAAACAAAGGCTCTTTTCCCTGCTGCATGAGGTAATGGTTGGCTTCCATTAATCCCTGGCGAGCATTATCCAAACCTGCGAGATTGACTTGCTCCAAGAGCAAAATGGAGACATGCTTCATAAAGCTAAGTTAAGCAAGTCATTTGTCGGAAACAACCCTTCATATTGTCGTTTTTGCAATATGTGACTTTTTTGGATACTGGCTAATTTTGTAATACATCTGTATTTAGAATTTCACCGTAAAGACATTTATGGTGGATTTACTAAATGTCTTAAAGATAGGTCCAAACCCGAAAATGCATATAGTCTATGGAAAAGTTGAAATTTTCTATCACCATTAATGCCCCAAAAGAAAAAGTTTGGGATATCATGTTAGGGGAGGAAACCTACCCTAAATGGACTGAGGTTTTTATGCCTGGGTCTTATTTTGACGGTGATTGGAGTGAAGGGAGCAAAATCCTGTTTTTGGCTCCTGATGGAAGAGGGAATACTTCCGGTATGGTAAGTAAAATCAAAGCAAACAAACAATATAATTTTATCTCCATAGAGCATTTGGGTTTCATTGAAAACGGAAAAGAAGATACCAGCAGTGAAGCTGTCAAATCTTGGGCTGGTGCTCTTGAGAATTACACTTTCGAAGAAAAGGGTGAATCAACAAAAGTATTGGTAGAGTTGGACTCTACCGAAGAACACAAAGAGATGTTTGAAAATACCTGGAACGAAGCCCTTAAAATACTCAAAAGAATTACAGAAGGATAGATAACCTTATGAAAATGGACTTAACTGGATTGCAGGTTAGAAGCCTGAATTCAATATGAAAGAATTCGATAGATCGTAAAGAAAAGTAATCAATAATTCAATAGATGAACTTTGGAAAATTGGGCAATCCCTAAAATTGTAAGCCGCTCCCAATGGCTTGCTGAGCGGAGAACACTCCTTGAAATAGAAAAAGAAGCCACTAGAAATCTGGATGCTGTAAGAGCTGCTCGAAGAAGATTATCCATGGTTGAAATTGAGAAAGAATACATTTTTGAGGGGCCAGGAGTGGAAATTTCCCTTCTTGATCTCTTCGAAGGCAGACGGCAACTTATTGTTCATCATTTCATGTATTTCGATGAGTCCTCAAGGTTTTGCCCAAGTTGTTCTTTGGAAGCAGATCAAAATTATAACAGGTTCCTTTCGGAAAAATTGCACAAAAAGAGTGTAACCCTTGTAGTCATCAGCCGTGCACCAATAGAGAGGATTCAACTGGAAAAGGAAAAGAAAAACTGGGATTTTCAATTTTATTCTTCCCAAAAGAGTGATTTCAATTATGATTTCCAGGCAACTCTAGACCCAAAGCGAAACCAGGAATACAATTATGAGGGAATGGAAATAAAGGGTTGGTTAAAAGAATATGAAGGAGACCTTCCGGGAAAAAGTGTTTTCCTCAGGGATGGGAATAAAGTATATCATACCTATTCTTCATTTGCCCGGGGTTTAGAATTTGCGGCCACGCATTATAATTACCTGGATTTGACCCCTTATGGCAGGCAGGAATCATGGGAGGATTCCCCAAAAGGTTGGCCTCAGAATCAGAATTACGAATGAAAAATGACTACTAAATAATTTACATGAACGAAGTGGATGCTTATATTGAAAACTTTCCTGAGAAGGTCCAATCCATATTGAAACAAATCAGGGAAATTATTTTCAGAATAGCTCCTGAAGCCGAAGAATCAATAGCTTATGGCATGCCTGCCTATAAAACCCATGGAAAGCCCTTGGTGTATTTTGCAGGGTACAATCACCATATAGGATTTTATGCCACTCCAACCGGGCATGAAGCCTTTAAGGAAGCATTATCCATTTACAAGCAGGGAAAAGGTTCTGTCCAATTTCCCCTCGACCAAGAAATACCTTTCGCTTTGATAGGTGAAATTGTTAAATTTAGAGTAGATGCAAACAATAAATCAACAAAACCCAAACCACAATGATAAAAGCTATTTATGTAAACCTGCCCGTGGAAGATTTGGACAGGTCCAGGTCTTTTTGGACCAAACTTGGTTTTTCCTTCAATGAAAGTTTTTCCGATGACAAGGGATTATGCCTGATGCTGAATGATGGAAGCATTTACGCCATGCTGCTAAAAAAGGAGTTTTTCTCCACCTTCACCAATAGACCTGTAGCAGACCATAATACTACCCAAGTATTGCTAGCCATTGAGGTGGATAGCCGCCAAAAAGTGGATGAGATGGTAAAAACAGCTCTGGAAAACGGGGCTACCCGTTACAGGGAAGCAGCTGACCATGGTTGGATGTATTATGATTGCATTGCTGACCCTGATGGGCATCAGTGGGAAATAATGTATAGTGATCCTACCCAAATACCAAGCTAATATGTCTTCTGAAAAAATAACCATAGATGCTATTGTAAATGCAGAAATCGGAAAGGTTTGGCAATATTATAACCATGCCCAGCATATCGTTAACTGGAACTTTGCCAGCGATGACTGGTGCTGTCCTAAGGTAGAAACTGACTTCAGGGCAGGAGGGAAGTACCTGGCCCGCATGGAAGCAAAAGATGGAAGTTTTGGATTTGATTTTGAAGCGGTGTTCGATGAAGTTCTGGAGCAAGAAAAAGTAGCTTATACCATGCCAAATGGCCGAAGAGTTGATATTGCATTCCAGGAAGAAAATGGTCAGACCAATGTGCAGATCCAATTTGATCCTGAGCAAACCCATCCCAGGGAGATGCAACAGGATGGATGGCAGGCTATTTTGAACAATTTCAAAAAATATGTGGAATCGCAATAATAATATCCATTAGTTTCTAATATCAATTAATATCAAAATTTACTATGAAAAAACCAGCACAGCCCTACCTACATTTTCAGGACAACTGCAAAGAAGCCATGCAGTTTTACCAAGAATTATTTGGCGGAGAACTTGAAATCATGCGCATTGGAGAATCTCCTGCCAAAGAGCATTTTCCGGAAAACCTACATGATCAAATCCTGCACTCTACGCTGAGCAATGGTGCTTTTAACATCATGGCTTCTGACATGTGCGGACAGGGGGATTTGAAGCAGGGCAATTCAGTAGAACTGAGCCTTGACTGTGATTCAAAAGAAGAAATAGATCACTTATACCAAAAACTATCTGAAGGAGGACAAATTGTCCAAGAACTTCAGCCACAATTCTGGGGAGCTTTGTTCGCTATGGTCATTGACCGGTTTGGGGTAAGGTGGATGCTTTCATTGGAAAAACCTTAATATTTCAATCCACATTCTTTTTGTCCACTACCCATCCTGCGGATTTTGATAATCCAGGAGTTTTTCCGGTAAAGAGCTTCCCAGCTTCTTTATCGCCTTTCAGTTGCCATTTGTACCAATGGGTAGCGACGCGGGCAAATTCACCTCCATAGGGTTGGGCATAGGTACCACCATGTCCAACATCTAGATTGCCGACGAAAATCGGTACATGGTTGATCCGATTAAAATCGTCCATACCATTACCATAAGCGATGTCAGACTCCCCGCCCAAAAGGTAGAGTGTTGGGACTTTGATGTTATTCAGCTGCTCTTTAGTAACTTGGGGCATACCGGGCATCCCGCCGCCTGGATTTCGCAGGACGCCACTATTGAACACCCCAATGGTGGTAATCCTTGGATCTCCCGCCACTTCGATCGTCTGAAGTCCACCACAGGACATTCCACTCACTGCAATGTTTTCAGTATCCAGTTTTTGATAGTAAACACTTTTAGGGTCAGCATTTTGCGCAATGGCCCAGTCGATGGCGTCAAGTAGCTTCTGGGACTTTGAGCGAACATTCGTTTGCTTTGGCATAGTTCCGATAGCAATAACCAGAAATCCATGAGAAGCCACCTCATTCAGAAAATTGACATGTTCCCAAGGAGAATCAAAGCAGGCCCCGTTGCCCCAGGCAATAATCGGAAGCTTGTTTTGGTTGCCAAATTTTGAAAGATCCTGAGGTTTGAATACTGTATGCGTGGGAAGTGTGGCTTCGGAGACCATAATGGCAGGATAGCTACCTGTACCTCCATTTTCGATGATTTCAGAAACAGGTTTGGGTTGGAAGACGAGATTTTTGGAGAAAAAGGGAAGTGCTATCGTCTGAATCCTTTCCGCAATCCGGTTGAGGTGATCTCCCTCATAACTTTCGTAGAAATGTGGGATTTTGTAGGATTCCAAAATTTCATGTAAAGTCTTGGTCGCCTCACTTATACCACGGTCCTGAAGACCGGCATCCAAAGCAATTGCCTTCAGTTTTTTGATATTGAGGATGTATTGGTCTACAAAACTCAGCGTCCTGTTGGCAATGATTTTGTTGATGACCTCCTGTCGGGGCTCCCCTTTTTTCGCAGGAAGATCAAGGAAAAATGGAGGATTTTGTGGATTCGGAGCAAAGGCAGCTGAAGTAGCAAGTGTAGCGATTTCAAAGAAATTTGCTTTTTCCAATTGGTCAGGAGTGAATGCCTCCAGTTTGCTCATCAGCTCTGCATTGGTATTTGCCCCTCCATCCATACAGCAAGGGCTAAGGGCATAGATAGCGGAATAGACATCTGGATATTTCATACCCAGACGCAAGGTCCCATATCCTCCCATGGAGTGCCCGGCCAACCCTCTGCTGTTTTTATCAGCCAATGTGCGGTAATTTGCATCGATGTGGTGAACTAGTTCCTTGGTAACGAAGGTTTCCCAGTCACCTATGGTAGCCGAACTGGCATACATACTTCCTTTGAATCGGTTATAAGCATTGGGCATGACCACGATCATTTCCTTGGACAGTCCTTCAGCTATAGATTGATCAATGACGTTTTGAAGGTTGATCCAGTGGTCTTCCCAGCCAAACCACTGGGAATCAGTGTCTGTAAAGCCATGAAGCATGTACAGCACCGGATATCGGTTTTCGGGGTTCGCCTGGTAGGAATGGGGAAGATAAACAGTCACATCCCTGTCAGATGGGTCGCCAATCAAATTTCCCTCAAGTGCCTTGCTGTGGACTTTGATGCGTTCTTTACTGCCTTTTTGGGCAAATGCAGGGTAAAAGCCCAAGCAAATCATGAAAATAAATCCAATAAATTTTTTCATAGGTTATTAGGTAGAGGTCAGGTTGGGGAATTATTGTCTCTTATGGTGAAAATAGGGAAGAGAAAAATAATATCCTATTCATAAAATGATAGTAAAAGTTATCTGTATAAAAAAACACCAATTCCAATTCCGGAACAATAGCATTATCTCAATCCTTTGGAGCGGCATCTTCCTCTTTGACATCCTGTTCTATGCGAAAGGCAATGTCATCTTTGGATTTGGTTTCCTGCTTATAAAAATTATGTACACCCAGCATAAATGCGACGATCAAAGCCCAAATCAGGTTTCTGAAAGACTTCCATAAAGACTTTACGAAATTAGCCAATGGTTTCATATTTCTTTCATTGAGAAAATTTCAACAGGTTCAACAAATGTTCCAAAATGGAATTCTGCCATAATGGCCTATTTTATCAAAAAATGCATGCTGAATAAAAATCTTCAAAGGAAGAATTTAGAAATCAGAATTACCTGAAATCCATGAATTTAAAACTAAATTAAATTAGTTTCTTTGGCCATCGGTAAAAAAATTTAGACAGGTTTTTTGTTAAAAATTAAACCTGGCCGATAAAAGGACAATTCTTGTTTCCTGTTTGGAGTAAAAATCCTGTGAAAATGTATTGGTCCTAGCAAATCCCGCAAATCTTCTGGTATCAAAGATATCCCTTACACTCAAAGCAATGCTCCCTTTATTCCTAAGGAGACTTTTCTGAAGGGTAGCATCCACAAAATATTGTTCCAAATCCCTACCTTGGGCTTCAATTTCCGGTGATTCGTAATTTGCTGCCAATTGGAAATTAACTCCATAAGGCAATTTAAAATCCTGGGTAAGCTTAACATTCCAGGCAAAGCCTGAATTGGTAAATTCTTCCCCTATGTTGGAACCATCAACCAAAATTCTAAATAAGGTCAATCCACCATTAAGGGAATACCATTGGGTAAACTCTCCTGTACCGATCCACTCCAGACCATAAGATTGTGATGACAGAAGATTTTCTGGCTGTGAGTAGGATATCCCATCTTCCACAATAGTAATGAAATCCAGCTGACCATTTACTTTTCTGTAAAATAGATTGGTTGTCAGGCTTGCCTTTTTAAAGTTGGCCATGTGACCAACTTCAAATGAATTGATCATCTCAGGTTGAAGGTTAGGATTACCTCTTCGGACATTTAAGCTGTCAGTGATATCAGGAAATGGATTTAATCTCCAGGCGGTTGGTCTATCAATCCTTCTGCTATAAGTGAATTTTATTGCTTGGGTTTCGCTGACATTGTATAATCCTTGAACGCTTGGGAATAGGTTGAAATAGTTTTGCTCATTTCTATCTTCTGTGTTCTGAAGATAAGTGTCTACTAAGGTAAGCTCTCCCCGCAGACCCAATGCATATTCAAATTTGGGTTTAGTAACGGAAAATACAGCATATCCCGCATGTATCTGATCCTGATAAATAAACCTGTTGCTTATTCTTTCATCTTCCAAAAAACCTCCTGCGGTTTCATCATATCTAAAATACTGGTAATCGTTGTCAAATTTTCTGATGATGGATTTTAATCCTGTTTCAAACTTAGCGGATTCCATTGGCTTAATATAATCAGCCTGAAGAACAGAGATGTTTCTTACTTCATCGATATAGGCAAGTTCCTGTCCTGTTCTGTTTTCAGGTAATGGATCTAATGTATTGTTGAAAATGTCAATTTCCTGGGTTTTAAATTGATTTCGGTAGGAGTGACTGGCGGTAGCTCTTAATAAATGTCCTTTATCTTTAAAATTATGTTCAAAAATCAAGGCATTGTCAAGCCCGGTATCTGTTTCACTTTCCTGATTTCTTCTCACATAATCAAAAGCCTCAGGATCATTACCTCCTCTTTCAAGTTCTGCAAAAAGGGTATTTACCTGTTGGTCAAGACTCGATTGATACACACCCTCATAGCTCAGTACATTGTTGCCAAAATAATAATCTGCACCGTAAGTGAAATTATGACCAATATTCCGTCTGGCATTTTCAGTATTTTGCTTCAGGGTCTCCTCATCTTCAAAAAGAATTCGTGTGGATCGTCTGTTACCGACATTTTTCCAATCCCTATAATTGTAACCAAAAAAAGTATTGAGTTTGGCACTTCTATGGTTTACTCTTGCACCCAGATTTGTCCGGTTTCTTGTGCCATAAGTTGCCTCTAATCCCCCATGGGTTCCAAAGTCCTGACCTTTCTTCAGGATAATATCAATAACCCCTCCCTCTGCCTCTGCATCGTATCTGGCATTGGGATTATTGATTATCCTGATTTCATCTACCGTACTTGCTGGTAATTGATCCAAGTTTTGGGTCAGAGAAGAATTGCGCCCATTAATCAAAATATTGGTGCCTGTGCTACCTCGGAGTGAAATAGAACCATCCTCAGAAACTATAATCGAGGGCGTATTTCTCAAAATATCAAGAAGCGTACCGCCTACATTGGCCAGGTTGTTTTCCGGTGAAATTGTAATTCCTTCCATACTAGTCCGAATGGGTAACTTAGAGGTCTGTACTACAACTTCTTCCAGATTTTGGCTTTCCCCTTCCATCATGATTTCACCTAAATCAACTGGTCCATTGATATCAATTTCATCGAGTTGGTAATCATTATATCCAATAAAAAAAGCTTTAAAAGAATATTTTCCTTTTGGGGCCTCAAGTGAAAACTTGCCATCATCACCCGTGTCTGAAAAACTGATAGGTTTTGTTTGATCATCCAAAGTAAAAAGAGCTACCTGAACAAATCCTAAAGGCTCCTTTGAATCTGAATCCAAGAGGGTCCCTTTCACCGGAAAGGATTGACCGAAAATATTTGGAACTACCGTGATACTCAAGAAAATCAAAAGAAAAAATCTTACTCTTAGCATTGTATTTGACTTGGTTTATTTGTTTTCAGAACAATATTACCAATACAATCTGAACCAATTTTGAAGTTGTTACCCGAAATCAATTTTGACAATATGGATATTCCCTGCAGTAGAATAACCAAATCTAAACTTATATGTTTTGCATATTTGATTTACAATAGCCAGACCCAAGCCAACTGACTCGGGATTATCACTTTCTTTTTTAAATCTCTGGACTAATTCTCCGGGATCCTGTCGTAAGGTTGATCCTGAATTTTCAATGATCAACTGATTCAATCCAAGCTTTATTTTTATCCAACCTTCCTTATGGTTATGTTTAATGGCATTTCCCAATAAGTTGTTGATCATGATCTCGGCTATTAAAGGATGCATGGTCACCAATACCTTTGGTTTGATGTCAGTTTGCAGCTTCAAATCGCTAAGGACAATGAGTTCAGAGAGTAAGTCGATGTTTTTTTCAATGATTTCTGAAAGGTCAACCTGTGATGGTTGTTCAAATTCTTCATTTTCAAGTTTGGCAAGTAAACTCAAAGACCTGACTATTCTATGGACTCTTTCATTGTTTTGATAGGCTGAATAAATCAAGTGAGCCTGTTCTTCGGTCATTTCCAGGTTCATGAGATTTTCAAGTTTACCGCTGACCACAGCGGCTGGGGTTTGGATTTCATGGGAAATATTTTCGGAAAACTCTTTGATCTGCCGGTAATCTTTGAGTAGTTTCTGGGTCATTCTCTCCAAGAAACCATTAAGATGATTGAATTCCAATATTTTGCTTTTTTGAAAAGCCAGGGGTTTGTTTGTTTGGAAATTGAAAAGTTGGATCTTTTGGAGTGTATAATGAAATGGCCTCAAGATCCAATTGGAAATACCTCTGAAAAACAATCCCAAGAAGAAAACTTGGATAAAAAATACTAGCAACATGGTGTACACAACCGTTTCGGTGATATCTTCTGCCTCTACGACAAGGTTATAATAAGAAATCCGATAATGTTTGTCATCAATTTTGAAAGATCTACTTGCTTTAAGCTGATTCTCTTCTTTGTTCAATGGATCGTGGTAGGCAAGGGTATCCCTGATACTTAGTTCCTCTTCTTCAAGCTGGAAAGGCAATTCAATGATTTCCAACCTTTCATTGACCAAAGCTTCTGGAGACACTCCCTGTTGGAGTCTTTCCGCATAAGCTTCTATCTGTCTGTTCAGCTCCATCCCCAACTCAAAATCTATCTCTGCCCCCAGTTTTCTATAGATGAAAAATCCTCCTATAAGCAAAGCCAACATGGTAATGATCAGATAAACAGAAGTAAGTAGGTTAAGAAGTTTCATGATGGGATTTCTCCAAATTTATACCCAATCCCATAAACCGTGGTCAGGTAATCTTTTCCTCCTGCTTCCGATATTTTTTTTCTGAGATTTTTGATATGTTGATATACAAAATCAAAGCTGGGAAGATTATCGGTATAATCTCCCCATAGATGCTGGGCTATGGCATTTTTTCCCAGAACCCTGTTTTTATTGGTAATCAAAAAGACCAGGAGATCAAATTCTTTTTTCGTAAGTTCCAATTGTTTTCCGTGAACACTGGCCTGAAGGTTTTCGGGCTGGACTACTATTTCATTAAAGTGGATTTCATCCACCCCTTTGAATTTGGATCTGCGGTAAATTGCCTTCAGACGTGCCAACAGTTCGGCCAAATGAAAGGGTTTGGCCAAGTAATCGTCGGCACCTAGGTCCAAACCATTTATTTTGTCATTTAGCGAATTTTTTGCGGAAATGATCAGGACATTTGGTTTGACTTTCAATTGTTTAATGACATCCAACAGACTTAGGCCATTGCCATCTGGTAGCATAAGGTCCAACAATATACAATCGTATTCGAATGACAATATCTTGTCCTGGGCCTCAAAAAGGTTTTCGGCTACCTCGCAGAGAATTCCCTCATGGGAAAGATATTGTTGGATGTTTTGGATCAGATCCCTGTTGTCTTCGATCAATAATATCTTCATGGGAAAATGTTAAACCTAGTCATGCTTTATGCAACTTGGAAGAATATACGCATAAAAATCTGAAGGAAATTTGAAGTCCATTTTTATTCATGAATCAATCATGTACCAAGTGGAATCTCATTTTGGTTTATTATTATGGTCCTTCCTATTTGAATTTTAATAAGATAAGGTTTTTATTCCTGAAAAGCATTGATTTCCAAATACAGGAAATGATTAACATCATCAGAGTCCAAAATCCTCAGTTTTCAAATCCAGGCAATAAGTATTCCCAAATCAGATTAAGTTCGGCCTGCATATTTTGAATATTGGCCGTAGTGACGATAACTGCATTTTTTTCTGGAAGGATCAAAATAAATTGCCCGTTGGCACCATCGGCCCGAAAAGAATTGTGCCGGCTGCGCCATAGCTGGTAGCCATATCCCTGAAGCCAATCGGAGTCTTCGGGCTCAACTTTCAGGTCTTCTTTTTTCTGACCGGCTGGTAGGGAAGGGACCTGGGCTGAGCTTGCCTCTTCAATCCATGAAACGGGTAATAGTTGTTTGCCGTTCCATTCACCTTTTTGGAGGTAGAATAATCCCAATTTTGCCATGTCTTCTGTTTTTAACATAAGTCCCCAACCGCCAATATCAATGCCTTGTGGGCTTTGTTCCCATGTAGCCCCCACAATCCCCAGTGGCCTTAAAAGTCTGGGTTGTAAATAATCCAATAATCGTTCACCTGTAACCTGTTTTAATATCGCGGAAAGCATGTAGGTAGCCAAGCTGTTGTAAACATATTGCGTTCCTGGTTGATGAACTATAGGTAAAGCCAGGAAAGCTTTCACCCAATCCTCGTCAGTTTTTTCTCTTATTACCCGGGTGGGATCCACATCATGACCAACGGTCATGGTTAATAAATGTTGAACTTCCAAGACGGCAAGATTGGGACTGATTTCTTCTGGTAGTTTCTGAGGAAAGAAGGAGATGACTTTATCATTCACATTCAATAGCCCTTCCTGTACAGCAAATCCAATGGCAGTAGCCGTGAAAGTCTTACTTACCGAATATAAAGCATGGAGTTTGTTGGCAGCATTTTCACCGAAATATTGCTCAGCAACAACTTTACCGTTTCTAACAATCATGAGACTATGGAGTTCCTGATTATTTTCTTTAACAGCTTGGAGATAATTAGAGATTGCATTTGGATTGATCTTTTCAATTTCCAGGTTGCTTCGCGGCAATGCTTTGGCCAAAGCAGGAAAATTGATCAGTTCAATGTCATTTTTGGCAACAGCCTCTTTGACCTTAATACTGGTCCAGGTATCCGTAACTCCCTGTCGGTCTACTCCCACATCCTCATATCCAATATGACCTACTCCCCGCATTTCCAGGTTGTCATAAGCAGGATGGTCTACAAACATATAAGACTTTCCAGTTTCTAGCTTTTCCAACATGCTGATGAAAGCCCACTCTTTTTCCTTAGAGCTAGTTTTGGGGCCGTCGTAAGTGATTCCAGATATACCCAACTCCTGCATAACAGACCTGCTCATTACAGGAAGGTCATATTCTTCCGAAAGCCTTTCTACCATTTCCGTAACCTCAGGATGAAATCCTGTAGATCCCATATGGCCGGACAGGTGGCTGATTTGGGGTACATGTTTTAAAGCGAATTCAATCTGGGCACGGAATTCCTTTTCAATTTCCTCCAGTTTCCACGGGTTTTCAAGGATGGAAAGACCTGGATAATTTTTGTTTGGGCCCATCATGGGTAAAAAATACCCATCTTTATCTGTCAGGCTGGGGCAGGAGGTGAGGGGCCGCCACTTGATGCCATCCCATTCACTGGTAATGACCAGATGAAGGCCTACATCTATTCCCGTATGTTTTTTTAGCATTTGGGCAGCTTCAGGAAACCAAGGTGTCACTACCATCAGTTCTATAGAAGTTTCTACACCGTTAACGTAGCTTTCTATACTCGCCAAATTGGCAGATCGGGAAGAACCCATATCATCTCCACGAACAATTAATTTTGGGCCCTGGGCTTGTTGGGCAAAGTTTGTAACTACAAGTAGATGACATAAAATAATAACTGAAGCAATGATTTTGATTTTCATAGGTATATGGGTTACATGATGGAATTTAAGGTTTATTCAGACTTAAATGGAATTTTGAGCATAAATTCTTCAGATCAGGAAAAATCTTGGTTTCTTATATTTTTTAATATTCAAGTTTCAAAATTCCCTGTCAGGTTTAATTTTTAGGAAATATAGTTTCTTTATGTTATTTTTACATATTGAGAATTAAAAAATTATCTATGAAAAAAAACCTATTGCTTTCACTTCTTTTCCTGACCTTTTTAGGAATCTCCTCTCAGGCCCAGGAAGCCCTTTTTCGGGCACAACAAATCATTTCACCTGAGATCCATGAGGACAATACTGTTACTTTCAGATTATTAGCCCCTGACGCTAAATCAGTCCAAGTGACCGGGGATTTTTTGCCAACAGTGAAAATTGACTCCCCTATGGGCCAGGTGGATGGTCCGGGAAAAGCTGATCTTACCAAGAATGATAAGGGAGTTTGGGAATATAAAAGCCAAGTATTAGGGCCAGAATTATATAATTATTCTTTTATCATTGATGGATTTACCACCACCGATCCCAACAATCCTTTTTTAATAAGAGATGTGGCCTCGGTGACCAATATTTTTATAATAGGAGGTGGGCATGCAGACTTGTACAAAACGAATGATATTCCCCACGGGACTGTTGCCAGACGTTGGTATGATTCCCCTGGATTGGGTATGGACCGAAGGATTACCATTTATACCCCGCCAGGTTATGAGAGCTCTACTGAAAAATACCCGGTACTTTATCTCCTTCATGGGGCAGGTGGGGATGAAGAAGCCTGGATATCTTTGGGCCGTACAGCGCAGATCATGGACAACCTTATCGCTGAGGGAAAAGCAAAACCCATGATTGTAGTAATGCCTAATGCCAATGTGATCCAGGATGCAGCTCCTGGTGAAGGAAGTTTGGGTTATTATAAGCCGCAATTTATGGTACCAAAGACCATGGATGGAACTTACGAGGCCAATTTTATGGATATCATCAAATTTGTGGAAAGTAATTACCGGGTAAAAGCTGATAAAGCCAACCGGGCCATTGCAGGTCTTTCTATGGGAGGCTATCACACCATGCATATTTCCAGATATTATCCTAATACTTTTGATTATGTAGGGTTGTATTCAGCTGCTATCATGCCAAGGGAAGATGCCACCGGAAAGGTTTACAGTGATATAGATGGAACATTGAAAACCCAGATGGAAAATGGCTACAAATTGTACTGGATAGCCATTGGAAAGACGGATTTCCTTTACAAAGCCAATACTGAATACCGGGAAAAACTGGATGGCATGGGTATGAAATATGAGTATATTGAATCTGAAGGAGGGCATACCTGGCGAAACTGGAGGGTGTATCTTTCCGATTTTGCACCTAAACTTTTCCAGTAACCGGGAAAGTTTCAAGGGGATTATAGCTTATGCATTGAACTATCGATAGCACATGCCTTACATCCAGCCAATCCTTCATGGAACAAATGTAAAATTCATTTCCAAATCCTAATATTTAAAAACTCACAACAACCAACACTATGAAAATAAACATCTTTAGAACCTTTCTTACAGCACTTTTGCTCGTGGGAAGTACTTTACATGTTAGGGCTCAGGAAGTCAGTGCCATGCAGGCACCAAGAGTGGTTTCTCCTGAAATTGCCGACGATAATTCAGTTACCTTCAGAGTGCTTTCTGAAACAGCCAATTCCGTTACCATCAACGGAAGCTGGTTAGGCTTTGGCAAGACCCTTCCATTGACCAAAGGAGAACAGGGAGTTTGGTCCATCACTATTGATCCGTTGCCGTCTTCCATGTACCACTACAACTTTTTTATTGATGGGGTAGCTGCCATTGACCCCACTAACCCCCATGCATTGAGAGATGGTACCCGTTATGCCAGTTTATTGATGGTTCCTGGTGAGGGATCTGAGGTTTTTCAGTTGAATGATACGCCCCGTGGCAATCTTTCTATGGTTTGGTATGATTCTCCTTCTCTGGGTATAAACCGAAGAATGTATGTGTACACTCCTCCAGGATATGCTTCTGGAAATGATTCTTATCCTGTTTTGTATTTGTTGCATGGAGGGGGAGGTGATGAAGACGCATGGACTTCCCTGGGCAGGGCAAATTTAATTATGGACAATTTAATTGCACAAGGTAAAGCTAAACCCATGATTGTTGTTATGCCCAATGGGAATGCCTGGCAGACTTCAACTTTAAGACAGGTACCAGGAACACCGCCCGTTACCCGGGAAAGTTATGTCAAATATCAGGGGCAATTTGAAAAAAGCCTTGTAGAAGATATTATTCCGTATATGGAGAAAAATTATAGGGTAAAGAAAGATAAAAATAGCCGTGCCATCGCAGGATTATCCATGGGTGGTGGGCATACCATTACAGCTTCCATCACCTATCCGGGTACTTTTGGCTACATCGGGGTATTTAGCAGCGGAATATTCAATCAAAATGAGAATATGGCAGAGATGGAGAAGAAATTTATGGCCCTTAAGGAAACTGGTGTGTCCAAATATTGGGTAGCCTGTGGTGTTGATGACTTTGTGATGGATTCCAATAAAAGGCTGTTGGAAGTTTTAAAGAAAACCAATTTTGAACATGAATACTTTGAGAATGAAGGAGGGCATACCTGGGCAAATTGGAGAACTTATTTGACTTTTTTTACCCCAATGCTCTTTTAGAATTATCATTATCCAAGAAAACGCAGCTCTTAAAAAGCTGCGTTTTCTTTAAAAACCATCAGTTGGAATAAGGGAATTATCCAATGTAGAAATAATTAAAACTACCAAGGGTGCAGAATCCCATCAAAATTCATGAATGCCCCTGAATCACCGAGATGGATTTTGTCTACCACATTGGATAAAATATTTTGTACTGCTTCATCTGAAGAAAATTGGGCTTTTTGGCCTCCCATGTCTGTTTTGACCCATCCAGGATTGACATTGACGGAGATGATACCGTCTTTTTGAAGTTCCAGGGCCATAGATTTGTTAAGTATATTGAGCAGGTTTTTACTCCCCACATACCCATAATGTCCCCCGAAGCGCAGTAGGGATACAGAAGACAGCCAACTGGAGATGTTAATGACTTTTGGATTTTGACTTTTTTTCAACAAAGACCTGAAATGCTTTACAACGAGCAGTGGCGATAAACTATTGACATGGATGACTTTTAGCATTTCTTCTGCATCCAATTGATCCAAGTAGAAAGCTTTGGCCATCTGGTTTTTATCTGAATAATCCTTTGGGTTGATCCCTGCGTTGTTGACAATTAGGTCAATGCGGCTAAACATCTCTTGGCCCCAGTTGGCCAGCTCTTGAAGGGCTGACTCATCCGTTACCTCCAGTTGCTTCGGGTAGACCACCAAGTCCTCCTGGTTAAGGACTTCCGCTGCTTTCCGGGCTTTTTCAAAATCTCTTGCTGTAAGGATGACCTTATAACCTCTTCTACCCAGTTGGCGGCACCATTCGAATCCAAGACCTTTGTAGGCTCCTGTTACCAATGCGATGTTCACCTTTTCAAAAGCTTAAAACCGATTTCCCTTCCCTGTCCCTGAAACATGGCCAAGTTGATCCAAAACCAGGCAAACTGCTCCATCAATTCAAATTTGTCGTTGCCACCTATAGGATAGCATTCTCCAAATCCCGCGTCTATTGCCAGTTGTATGGCTGCATCTTTTCCTTTTTCACTGTCTCCTGCCACAAACATGTCTATGGCCATATTTCCATAATTAGGATTGACCATGTTGTTGAACCCGGTGGTATTGAAGCATTTGACAACATCCTTGGTTTGGGTATGGGCCAAGATGGCTTCTGATGTGGTTTTGAAGCCCAGTGGACCTCTACCCATGACGATATTCATGGCATCGATGATGATTTTACCGGTTGTATCTCCTAGGGATTGTGCTACCGCAACTGCTGCTGTGGCAGGGGTGGCAATCAAGATAACCTCGGATTTGATTACAGCATCTGCAACGGGGTATGCGGTAGTATTGGGATTTTTTAGGAGTTCTTTTCCTTTGAAGTCATTCAGATCCTGAACCCCTAGATAGATATGATGTCCGGCTTTTGCCCATTTGGTGGCGAGTGCTCCTCCAACATTTCCGGTTCCTATGATTGCGATTTTCATGGTTTTAAAAGTTTATATTTTTTAGTAGATGCGTTCACCTTCATATTCAGAAGGGGTTTGTAAATATAATTTGCAGTATTGTTCAGCTGTCCATCTTTTAATATTTTTTAAATTTTTCCTGAATACCATATCCTTTTATTTAGAAGTGTACTTTGAGATAATTATTCCTACGATTGCTACCATGTAAAACTGGCTTACCACTCCCCAAAAACCTGCGAGCAACCTTGCTTGCTCAGAAACTGGTGTAATATCACCATACCCTATGGTGGTAAGTGTGATTAAACTGTAATAAGAAAACTGCTGATATTTTGAAGGAATAGAATCACCTGAAATATGGAGAAAGGAATCCATGATGGATAGGTCCAGCAAAAGAAAACTGAAAGTGGCCAAAACGAGCAACAATAAAAACCCACTCAAAGAACCGTAAATCACACTTTCTGAAACTTCCTTTTTTTGAGTAATCTGTACCATCACTGAGTAAAACAAAAAGGAATAAAAGAGGAGGTAGGCAAGTAAAGAAACAATTGTCCATTTATCTGAAGAGAAAAATACCTTTGGGGCTATAGGTATGCTTATAACCATCAAAAACAGGAGGTTTCGAATTAATTTTTCCCATTTTTTCCGTTCATGGAAAACTCCTAAAGAAACCAAGCCTAGTAAAACCATATTGGCCGGCCATACCATTGAACTGTAAAATGAATGGTTGGTGATTAGAATTTTGTTAAAAATCACCATAAGCAATGCATAGAGCAATAGTTCAAATCGATATGTATGAATCCATCTTTCCATTAAAATAAAAACCCTTGTTCCGCTTCTAGCTTTTTCGGCAAATCTTTTTGGCCAAGCATCTCCAGTAAATCCCGCTCAATGGTATTGCAAAGTGCGGACAAGGGTACATCTGTAATCCGGTTTTCGAAAGGATCTTCATTCACTTCTCCCACCTTGGCTAGAATGGCAAATACAAAGGAGATGATCAATGCCACAGGAATCATCAGGAAACTGATCTCCATCCTGGTAAAATCCCCGATTAATGAAAATGGAAGTAACAAAATGAAAGCATACAGAAACAACCTGGTAAAAAAATCATATTGCCTAAGCAAAGGGGTATTTTTAATCCGCTCGCATCCCCCCTGAAAATTGGCCAAGGCCAGCAATTGCCCTTCCATTTGAAAGGAATCAAATCCACCCAATGTGCCGTTTGACATCGCATTATATATTTTTTTGCCCATGAGCAGTTGGAGAAAGTTGGGTTTGTTTTGACTATTGGTCAAAACCTTAAAATCCTCCCAAGAAAGAAAGGATTGCAGTTCTTCCCAGTTCTCCTGTTTTCTCAAGTGGAGCCTTAGGGCATGAACCCATGCAATGCAGTAGTTTACCATTTCCTTTTTAAAGGTTTCGCTGCGCTCTTTTTCAAAATTGGCCTGATGGGCATGGCTGTCAGTGAAGGTGATGATCAATCTGGCCAATACCCTGCTGGAGTTGACTATTCCTCCCCAAAGCGTTCGGGCTTCCCACCAGCGCCCATAGGAGCTATTGTTCCTGAAGGCTATAAAAATAGCCAGAGCACTTCCCAAAATAGCCGAAATGGAGAAAGGCAGGACCACTAAACTGATTTTTTGTTCATAGAACCCCCACACAAGTAAGGAAATAAGCAGGGAAAAGATGATTTCTTTTTGGACGTATTGTATGACCCTGATCGGGTTGAATTTTCTTTTGATGATCATGGGATTTAATTTTTCTTGAGTTGATAGCTCATACCAAAGGTGAACATACGGTCCCTTTGAAGGACACTTGAAGTAACAACCTGTTCATAGGTATAGCTGTATTGAGCGTTTGCTGATAAACCTTTCCAAACGGGGAGATCAAAGCCCAATTCCACCGATACCCGATTGTTTGGCACATAAGCCATTCCCGGTTGCCAATAGGCCGAATAAAATAGCCTCAGTTTTTGATCCAATAACCTATGCCAACCAGCTAGGTATACAGTCGCCCGCCAAATTTCGATGATGCTGTTCCCATTGTAAAAGCTTTCATTAAATTGAGTATTTCTGAAAGAGGTGTTTTCATATACCATACTTCCTGATAGTTTCAGGTTGGTTTTGGCTTGCTGAACTATCTGCCAGGTGTAGCCTGCACCACCAAAAGCCCTGCTTTTGATTTCCCTTCGGTAATTGGTCTGTAAATAAACCATGGCAAAAGGATAGTATTTCCGGAAAGGTCTGAAATACAGGTAGTTTCTGCTATTGATGTCATTGTCAGCTTTAAAATCACTGAATTCCTGGTAAAGAGTATTGTTCTGACTTTTGAAGACCCAAGGATTTTTACTGTTACTTACCAGTTCCAACCTTCCCCGTATAATCAAGAGGTTTACATTTCCTTTTTGGGAAGCGCCCGTCAAACCTGCCCGGATTTGGAAACTTGCTGTATCGCTTTCATTCAACTGGGCCTTGGCAAGGAAGGCAATGGAATGGAGGAAAATGGAAAGAAGTGCTAATTTGACTATTGACTTACCAGATTTGCTTACCTCCATTCTTTTCTTCATCTTAATGACTGAGCATTTCTACTACCATCTCAGCAGCCGCAGCTCCTGAATTCTGTTGTTGACCTGTGATCAAATTCCCATCTTGGATGGCATAGGATGCAAAAGGCGCTGCTACTTTGAATGTGGTACCGGAGATCTTTCTAGCCTCATCTTCGATGCGGTAAGGTTGGATTTTCATTCCCACAGCCTGATCGGCAAATTCCTCCTCTGCATCTGCGAAACCTGTCCACGTTTTTCCATGCACCAATAATTCACCGTTGGATTTTTTGGCCTCCAAAAGCAGGGTAGTGGAGTGGCAAACCGCTGCGCTTGGTTTTCCGGATTCGTAGAATTCGACAAACAGTTTTTCCAAATCTTTATTGCCTCGGAAAGTATACATAGGACCCTGGCCACCAACCAGAAAAATCGCAGCATAATCAGCAGGCTTTATTTCCGTTAGCTTTTTAGTATTTTCAAGCATGGCATTGAATTCAGGCTTTTGCAAATAGCCTAGAGAAATCACGTCATGGGCTGAGTAGCCAGAGGGGTCAGTAGGGTTGGAGTAACCATCCATTTCCAATTTTCCTCCTTCTGTGGATACCAATTCAATTTCATAGCCTGCTTCCTGAAAAACCCTTAAAGGATGGGTCAATTCTGCAATCCAAAAGCCAATAGGCCAACCTGTTTGTTTGGAAATAGAAGGTGAACTGGCTACCATTAATATTTTGCCTTTGGCAGGTGCTCCATGGAAGTGAACGTAACTTTGTCTTTCTTGAATTTGAGTCATGATTGTCTTTTTTTGTTTTAATTTTCCAAAAATGAAATTTTATACTACCTTTGACAATATACTTACCCAAATTCAGGATATACACCTTTTGGTGAGAAATGGAAAAATGATCGGATATGCCTGATTTTATATTCAACAAAAAGCTTTACTACAATCCTGTGGAATTTGCTATGGACAGGATAGGAGGGACCTGGAAAATGCCAATTCTTTGGCGATTGAAAAACAGGGTAATGCGTTATGGTGAACTGAAAAAAGATATTCCCCATATTACCCACAAGATGCTGACTTCACAGCTCAGGGAATTGGAGGAAGAGGGATTTATCACCCGAAAAGTTTACCCAGTGGTACCCCCTAAAGTAGAATACTCTATCACTGATAGAGGACTCGGTGCCATTCCCATCATTGAGACCATCAGGAATTACGGTTTACAGTTGATGGAGGATTTTGGGGTAGAAAAAAATAAGTGAATTTTTGAATCAATTTTTTCTTTCAAATTCTTCTTTATTCCTATTGCAAATTTATTCTGATAGTCCCTAACTTTCTGAACATTTAAATTGGATAATTATGGAGTTGTTTCTTCAAACCGAGACTTGGATTGCCTTATTGACCCTTACTTTCCTTGAAATTGTATTGGGTGTAGACAATATCATTTTCATCAGTATTGTTTCCAATAAGCTGCCCGAAAGCCAACAGGCTAAAGCCAGGACATTAGGTTTGACATTTGCCTTGGTTTTTAGGATTATGTTGCTTTTAGGGATATCCTATATAATTCAATTTACCCAGCCTTTGGTATCTATCGCAGGGTTTGACCTAAGCGGGAGAGATTTGATCCTTGCTTTTGGAGGCTTATTTCTTTTATTTAAATCCACGGTTGAAATTCATCATAAAATGGAAGGAAAAGCAGAAGAAGTCAAACCCAATTCTGCAAAGAGTCTTTCCGGTGTAATCTTTCAAATTATCCTTTTGGATCTGATTTTTTCTTTTGACAGCATACTTACCGCAGTGGGATTGGTCAAAGAAGTTATAATTATGATTATTGCTGTAATTATCAGCATCATGATTATGATGGCTTTCGCAGGTAAAATCAGCAGGTTTATCAATCAACATCCCACGCTTCAAATTTTAGCTTTATCCTTTCTTTTGTTGATAGGATTTATGCTGATGGTGGAAGGGCTCCATTTCGAAGTGCCTAAAGGCTACATTTATTTTGCTGTATTTTTTTCATTAGGGGTGGAAATGATCAATATGCGTATCAGGAAAAAAGAAGGAACGCATAAAGTACACTTAAATCCTAGAATCAAAGAGGTGAAAAAGTAGTTTTTTTAATTTATTGGCTTTACTGAAATCGAATTTCAAAATTAAGTACAATCATCAGCTATTTTTTTAAGTAGCTGCGATTGCTGATTTGAACTTATTGATTCATATCGGGTTTCTTAGAATACCTAGATAAACGTATTGTAGTTTCCCATTTTTTAAAATGGGTTATTCGTATTTATATTGAGTAATTTAAATGAACGGTTTTCGAGGTTTATTAATAACCAACTATGAATTCTATAAAAAAAATTTCCTTGTTTTTGTCATTTTCAATCGGCTTAATTTTATTCGGTTGTTTGCCCAAAGAAAAAATCATTCAAAAAGAAAACGACCCCAATATCAATCAAAAAGAATTCAGATCTTTTAATAAGCCGAAAACAGAAAAGCTGGTTATTTCAAATTCTGCTTCAAGTTATCAAGCCTATTTGAATGCTTCCGATAAAATTTTAAGTTCCCAAAGAGAGAAATTAAATGTTTTACAAAGCGGATATGAATCTTCTTTAAAGGGTAACAATATTCAGGTTTTTAAAGAAATCTATTACCTTAAAAAGAATAACCTTTCTTTAAAAGTGCGTTTAGGTAATTTGAAAGGACTTTCTTATTCCGAATTTACCTTGGAAAAGGAATCTATCAACCTGGACATAGCAAAAATGGACATTGAAATCAAAAGGTTGGAAATGGCTTTGAATTGATGTAATTCATTTCAAGCTGCTTCTGAGATCTCGTTGATAAAGGTCTTTTCCTGTTCAGAATAATATTCAAGAGAGTAAAACTTCTGCTGGTATATTCAATTCTTTATGGAATATTTTTGCTAGATCCAGGGTAAGGGGTTTTTTGCGGTTCAAAATCATGGAGATATAGCTTTTGCTTCCTATCTTACCAACAAGGTCTTTGTTTTTCATTCCAAGTTCCTCCATTTTCAGTCTAATGGCATCGATTGGATCCGGTAATGGAACAGGGTAATTTTTGTCCTCATAATCTTTAATTAGAACAAGGGCAACTTCTACCTTTTTCCCTTCAACTGAATTTGGTTCTACTCCTTTATCAAACATTTCATTGACCCAGTCAAGGTATGTTTCGTATTGTTTATCAGATTTTATAACACTAAGCTCCATAAAATTACTTTTTATATGATATGGTGTTTACATCAATTTTATCATATTCTTTATGGGTACCAAACCATTTGATTTGTATCACTCTAAATCATCCTAAAAATAAAAAAACCGCTTAGAAAATCTAAGCGGCTTGGGGGTGGGCCCACCTGGGCTCGAACCAGGGACCCCCTGCCCCGAAAGCTTTCGGGGGAGTCAGATGCTCTTATATTTTAATAAAAGTTTTTTACCGATTTCAGGATACCTTGCAAGGTTCTGAATATAAATTTTTGATTTCATTCTTTTGATATGGAGCTCAATGTTCCTTGCCTGTTTAAAAGTAAGGCATTCCAAGCTCCAAAATAAAGTCCAATCATCAGCTTTTTGTGTAAAGTTTAGTTTTCCATACCGTTTTTGAATGTGATTTTCAAATCTTTCTTCCACATTAAGAGTTGTGACACCTGAATAAAACCGATCCAGTTTAGTAGAATAGAGAATATAAACTATAGACTTTTCCATAGTCTAAAAATAAAAAAATCGCTTAGAATCTCTAAGCGGCTTGGGGGTGTGCCCACCTGGGCTCTGCCGATAGCTATCGGCACAGGGAGCTCCTGCCCCGATAGTCCCGATAATTCGGGAGGGGAGTCAGATGTTCTTGTAATTAGATTTTTGAACGAAAATATTTAAGTTAATATTGATTTGTTCGTTCAATTATATTTTGGAGCTTTTCGGGATCATCTTTTAAACTCAAAATAAACTTTGAGGATTTCATTTTCTTAATGAAAAGTTCGAGTTTTCTACCATGAGAAGTACTTTCACATTCAATGAATAAAAAGATTTTCCAGTCATTGGCTTTTTGGGTAAAATTCGAGGTGGAATACTTTTTTTCAAGATGATTATTTAGACGCTCTTCAATTTTTAGTGTTGTCAAACCCGTATAAAAGCGATTCAATTTTTCAGAAAAAAGGATATATACAAAAGTTTTCATAGAAAAAGTGGTTAGCGAATGGAACATCAAAATACAAAAAAAGCCGAGATTTTCATCTCGGCTAGTGGGCCCAGCTGGGCTCGAACCAGCGACCTCCTGATTATGAGTCAGAAGCTCTAACCAACTGAGCTATAGGCCCAAAATTTATTTTTTTAGCGACCTCCTGCCCCGATACTTCGGGGGAGTCAGAAGCTCTAACCAACTGAGCTATAGGCCCAAAATTTATTTTTTTAGCGACCTCCTGCCCCGATACTTCGGGGGAGTCAGAAGCTCTAACCAACTGAGCTATAGGCCCAAAATTTATTTTTTTAGAGACCTCCTGCCCCGATACTTCGGGGGAGTCAGATGCTCTAACCGGCTGAGCTATAGGCCCGAAATTATCAGCAGTCAGAAGCTCTAACCAACTGAATCCCGAAGATATCGGAAGCCCTATTTTTTACAAAACTTTTATTGTTAAACAGCCTTGCAAATGGGACTGCAATGTTACATATTTGGAATTAAATAAACAACCAAATAATCCATGAAAACTCCCCGGAATATTGATTTTTTTATATTCGATTTAGGTAATGTAATTATCAATATAGATTATGATTTCAGTATCAATGAGTTGAAAAAAATACTTCCTGAAAGCAAACATGAGCTCACCCAAAAATTTTTCCCTTCAAAATTTCATAAAGAATATGAAAAAGGGTTGATAAGCTCAGCCCAGTTCAGGGATGAGATCAGAGAACTTTATGAAGAAGATTGGACTGATGTACAAATCGATCATGTATGGAACAGTTTATTGAGGGATGTTCCCCAGGAAAGAATAGATATTCTGAAACAATTGAAGGTTGATTTTGGGACAGCCGTATTGAGTAATACCAATGCCATCCATATTGAAAAATTTGATCAGATTCTTCAGGAACAAACTACGGAAAAATCAATTTATGACCTTTGCCACAGGATTTTTTTAAGTCATGAAATGAGATTGGCAAAACCGGATGTGGCCATATATCAGGCAGTTTTGGAAGAAATTGCTATCCCCGCCAATAAGGTTTTGTTTTTTGATGATCTTCCAGCCAACCTAGAGGGAGCTAAAAAAGTTGGTTTTCAAACTTTTCACATTGCCCATCCTAAGGGATTGGTTGATTTTTTTGAATTCGGTTAAATAATCAACAATTGATGTACAGTAAAAAAGAATATCTCATTCACGGAATATTATTTGTTTTGACCATATTGGCTACTACTCTTGCCGGTGGTGAATGGTTGTACGGTAAATCCATATTGGGCACTGGAGAATATGCCCTGGATTGGGAATACTTCAAGAAATCCATGCATTTTTCTATACCTTTTATCGGAATTCTTTTTATCCATGAAATGGGTCACTTATTCACCTCCATACATCATAAAGTTAAATCCTCCTTGCCCTATTTTATTCCTGCCTGGTTGGGATTTTTGGGATCTCCCTCCATTGGTACCTTTGGTGCCATCATACAGATGAAAAGTTTTATCAATAGCAGAAGAAAGTTTTTTGATATTGGGGTAGCTGGACCTTTGGCTGGATTTGTAATTGCATTTGGTGTACTCTGGTATGGTTTTACACATCTTCCTAACGCAGACTACATTTATCAGATCCATCCGGAATATCTGGACCCTGATTTTCAGGGCCATTCTGAAGAAGAAGGTTATATCAACCTTAGAATGGGATACAACCTCCTTTTCTTCGGCATGGAAAAGTTGTTGGCAGATCCGGAAAAGATGCCCAATATGTCCGAAATCATCCATTTTCCATATCTTTTTGCAGGTTATTTGGCGTTATTCTTTACCGCTTTAAACCTATTACCCATTGGCCAATTGGATGGAGGACATGTAATTTTTGGTTTATTCCCAAAACATCATAAGATCATTTCCTTTGCAGCTTTCACCATTTTTGTCTTTTATGCCGGTTTGGGTGTAATCAACCCTTACCATGATATCAATAGATTATTGATTTCCATACCCTTGTATATTGGATTTCTTTATATCATTTACAGCAGGGCTAGAATTCCAAATCAGACCAAGTGGACCATTATACTTTTAATAGCCTCAATCCAATATGCCATTGTTTATATCTGGCCAACGGTGCAAGGTTATTCCGGCTGGTTGCTGTTTGCTTTCCTTTTGGGCCGGGTCATGGGTTTGGAACACCCGGAAGTAAGTGGATTTCAGGAAATGAACCCCAAAAGAAAAACACTTGCATGGATTGCCATTTTGATATTTATCCTTTGCTTTACTCCACAACCATTCATCTTTGGTTAAAAACTTTGTTCACTTTGTCAACTTTTGTGGTTCGAAAAAAATTGAAACAGACAACTTTAAAAGTATCAGTCTGAGGCTCGGTTTTTTATAATTTAAAAATTAACCACAAAAGTGACAAAAGGAACACAATAGAGGGTAAAAGACTCTTTCCTAAAGTTGGGAAGATATATTTGAGACTGCTATTGTTCACTTTGTAAACTATTGTGGTTCGAAAAAAATTGAAACAGACAACTTTAAAAGTATCAGTCTGAGGCTCGGTTTTTTATAATTTAAAAATTAACCACAAAAGTGACAAAAGGAACACAAAAGAGGGTAATAAACCGGTTACCTAAGATGTAAAAATATTTTTGATATTGCTTTTGTTTACTTTGTTAACTTTTGTGGTTCGTTAAAAATGAAATAGTTCCCTATCGCAGTCAATAGCCAATTGCCAAAAAATCTTTAGGCAGTGATTACAATTAGTTTTTGTTGCTTTTCTAACAAAAGAATGGACTATCATATTTTAATAACCATTTAAAACTGCTAAAGTTTTCTTGTTAAAATTGATGATGTATCCTTGGAGTTTTTATTTATTTTGTTCGCTCAAATCCAAATATGACTATGAATTTAATAAAGTGTTTACTGAGTCTGTTCTTACTTTGCACCATTACATTGTCCTTTGCTGAGGACAATCCCAAATGGTTACGTTATCCAGCCATTTCACCTGATGGGGAAAAAATAGTTTTTACATTTAAAGGTGACCTGTATGTTGTTTCTTCCTCAGGTGGAAAAGCAGTACAGCTAACCTTTCATGAAGCCCATGATTTTAAACCTGTTTGGAGTAAGGATGGGAAAAAAATCGCATTTGCCTCTGATCGTTATGGTAATTTTGATCTATTTGTGATGGATGTGGAAGGAGGGCCTGCCACCCGGTTAACCTTCCATTCCAACGACGAAATGCCCTATTCATTTTCAGCAGATGATCAGTTTGTGCTGTTTGGGGGTGTTAGGCAGGATTTGGCGGAACACAGACAATATCCTACTGCATCCCAACCAGAATTATATCAAGTTCCGGTAAAAGGTGGACGGGTAGATCAGGTATGGACGATTCCGGCAGAATATGTACAGTTGAGTAATGATGGTAAAAAAATCCTTTACCATGACAAGAAAGGGGGAGAGAACGAATGGCGTAAAAGGCATCAATCAGCTATTGCCAGGGATATTTGGTTGTTTGATTCCCAGAATAATTCTCATAAAATGCTCACAGGTTTCTATGGAGAGGACAGAAACCCGGTATTTGCCCCTGATGGCCAAAGTATGTATTATCTAAGTGAGGAATATGGGAGTTTCAATGTTTTGAAAATGAGTTTGGACAATCCTGGAAAATCAATGGCTTTGACTTCTTTGAAAGATTTTCCAGTGAGATTTTTAAGTATATCCAATTCAGGAACGATGAGTTTTTCCTATGATGGGGAGTTATATACCCTAAAGGAAGGGGAGCAACCAAAAAAGGTGGAAGTGAGCATCAAAACCCAGCCGGTTTCCAATGCTGACAGCTATATCAGTATCAATGGTGGGGTTAGGGAAATGTCCATTTCTCCTGATGGAAAAGAATTAGCCTTTATTGCCAGGGGAGAAGTCTTTGTCACTTCTATAGATGGCGCTATGACCAAAAGAATCACAAATACGCCTCAACAGGAACGTTTTGTTCAATTTTCCCCTGATGGTAAATCCATCCTTTATGCTTCTGAAAGAAATGGTAAATGGAATATTTACCAGACAAAGAAAATCAGGGAAAAGGAAGAGCCTTTCTTTTTTGCCAGTACTTTGTTGCAGGAGGATGAATTGGTCAGTAATGGCTTAGACAATTATCTGCCTCAATTGTCACCGGATGGTAAGAAATTAGCTTTTGTGGAAGGGAGGAGGACATTGAAGGTAATGGACATGGCCACCAAAAACACTGTTACGCTGATGACTCCTGAGGAGTTTTACCATATGCAGGATGGAGATAAATATTTTACATGGAGCCCTGACAGCAAATGGTTACTGGCAGAATATCGTCCTACCATGGCCAATGGGGAAGTGGTATTATTGGATGCCAGTGGTTTAAAGCCTTTCGAAAATTTGACTCAGAGTGGTTACGGTGATAGTAGGCCGAAATGGGTCAATGGCGGCAAACAAATGATCTGGTTCAGTAATCGGGATGGCTTAAAGGGTTTTGCCTCCAGTAGTGGTTCCCAAAATGATGTTTTTGCCCTTTTCTTTACCCAGGAAGCTTTTGATAAATTCAAATTGAGTAAAGAGGATTATGATTTGCTCAAAGAAGTGGAAAAAATGGCCAAAGATGGGGAAGAGAAAAAAGAGGATAAAAAGGAAGAAAAGAAGATTGAAGACATAAAAATTGATTGGGATGACCTAAAAGAAAGAAAGGCCAAATTAACCATTCATTCATCTTCCCTTGGGGACGCGGTTATTGATAAAGAAGGAGAGAAGCTTTACTATTTGGCCAGGTTTGAAAAAGGTATGAATCTTTGGAGTACAGACCTTAGGACCAAAGAAACCAAAATGGAATTGAAATTGGATGCAGGTTTCGGCAGATTGGAATGGGATAAGGAAATGAAAAACCTGTATTTGTTGGCAGATGGAAACATTTCTAAGATTACAGATAAAGGGTCAAAAAGGGAGCAGATTAAAATTGCCGGGGAGATGACTTTGGATACGGAAGCTGAAAGGGAAGAGATGTTTGAACATATCAAAATCAGGACAAAAGGTACCTTCTATACTTCAGATTTCCATGGGGTGGATTGGGAGGCCTTGACTGCTCACTATGAAAAATATCTTCCTTCCATTGGCAACAGTTATGAATTTGCAGAGATGGTGTCAGAACTGATTGGTGAACTAAATGTATCGCATGCCGGAGCCAGGTTCAGCAGAAGCATATCACAGGGAGATGCAACATCTTCTTTGGGGATTTTCATGGATTATACACACAAAGGTGTAGGGATCAAAATTGCAGAAGTGCTCAAGGATGGGCCATTGAATAAAGCTGGCATGAATATAAAAGCCGGTATGGTGATTGAAAAAATTGATGGTGAAATAGTTGCATTGGATAAAGATGTAGCCCAATACTTAAACCGGAAGGCAGATAAATTTACCCTTTTGGAAGTTTTTGATCCAAAAACAAATACCAGGCAGCAGCTTACCGTTAAGCCTATCACTTTGGCACAGGAAAACCAATTGTTATATAAAAGATGGGTCAAAAAGAACCAGGAAGAGGTTGAAAGGTTAAGCAATGGTACCTTGGGATATATCCATATCCCGGGCATGTCTGATGGTCCATACCGTACCACATATGAAGAAATGATGGGGAAATATCATAACCGTAAAGGGGTAATTGTGGATACAAGGTTCAATGGCGGTGGTGACTTGGTTGCAGATTTGGCCATGTTCTTTACCGGAGAAAAATTTATCACGTATGCCACTGAAGATAGGGAAGTGGGTTATGAACCTACTTTTAGATGGACCAAACCTACCTTGGCCATGTTCAATGAAGCCAATTATTCAGATGGACATTGCTTTGCATGTGGTTATACGGATTTGAATATAGGAAAGACAGTGGGTATGCCTACTCCAGGCACTTGTTCCTTTGCCGGATGGGAAATGTTACCTGATGGGGCAAGATGGGGAATAGTTCCGGTTTCGGCAAAAAACAAAGCAGGGGAGTGGATGGAAAACAATGAAACCAAGCCACAGTTTCAGGTTAAAAATATGCCAGGTCAGATAGATAAAGGAAAAGACCAACAGTTGGAAAAAGCCGTAGAGGAGCTGTCGAAAGATGTAAATTGAGTTGTTTAATAATGGATTTCGGAGGTGGGAATTTTCTACTTCCGGAATCCCTCATTAAAATCAAAGCTCCAAATCTCAATTTTCAAAATCCAATTTGGGATATTTTATAATAATGAAAACTGAGGTTTAATTTTTTAAGAAAGCAGTATCTGAAATTCCAAAAGGCAGAGTATTTTGTTTGGGCTTTTGGATAAAAGATTTATGGTTAAATTGTTTGGGATTAGCAGATATTGTTTAAAAACCACAACCAATTTGGCATATTTCATTTTTTTTGCCAATCCAATCCCAAACTTCTATTATATTAGAATTTGGAGAAGCTGTGTAAGTTTAGTAGAAAAACTAAAAAGAACCTCCTGACCTTTAATTGATCAAAATGGAAGATTTTACGCTTAATATTTTAAATCTGTTTTTGGTGTTGGTTGCGGCATGGTTGGGAGGAATTGCCTCGAAAAGACTTGGATATCCACCTATTTTGGGTGAACTGATAATAGGGATTTTATTGGGCCCAACTTTATTGGGATTGATCAAAGAAACTGAAACGATCAAGGTTCTTGCAGAAATCGGGATAACCTTGTTGATGGTATATATTGGGATAGAGATTGATTTTGCAGATCTCAAAAAGGCTTCTTGGGCAGGATTGTTGGCCGCAATAGGTGGTTTTATTGTTCCTTTTGTCCTTGGATATTATACCATCATTTACTTTGGGGGAACTCCAACTTCAGGGCTGTTTGTTGCCATAGCGGTTGGTGTCACTTCCCTGGCTACTAAAAGTAGGATTTTGGTTGACTTAAAGTTGCTAAATACCAGAATCGCCTATGTGCTGATGGCAGGTGCATTGATATCCGATACTTTAGCATTGGTGATTTTTGCCGGAATAGTCAGTTTTGCAGATGCCGGATCTTTGGATCTTGCTGGATTGTTATGGGTTCTAGGAAAGGCTCTATTGTTTTTTACAGGTACGATAGTGATAGGAAATTACCTGTTGCCCATTTTGGGAAAAAGGATATCAAAGTTCAAAAATCAGAGCAGTACCATGTACTTTACCATGATTTTGATTATTGCGTTTGGTTATGCGGAACTGGCTGAACTGGCAGGCATGCACAGTATCTTAGGGGCATTTATGGCAGGATTGTTTATTAGGGACAACTTATTTCCTAAAAATATTGCAAGGGAAGTTCAAAAATCTTTTTATGACGTTTCCATTGGATTTATGGCACCGATTTTCTTTGTCTCTGCCGGTTTTAATGTCAATATCAATGTTTTTCAAACTGATCTTGTGATGATGTTGACCATAGTATTTGTAGCTATCGTGGGTAAAATATTCGGCACCATGTTGTTTTATTTGCCTAGTGGCCATGGTTGGAGGGAAGGTATTACGGTAGGCTCTGGAATGAACGGAAGAGGTGCGGTTGAAATTATTATTGCAGGGATTGGTTTGGAGATGGGAATCATCAATCAGAGCATTTTCTCCATATTGGTATTTATGGCGATTTTCACGACGTTCACTGTTCCTTTTATGTTAAAATGGACCACTACATGGCTAAGGAATAGGGGTGAATTGATTCATGTTGATGGTAGGAAAGGCATTCTTATTTTAGGCGTAAACCCTATCAGTCTGCTTTTGGCTAAGCACTTGAATGAGAAAGAACCCATTGTGCACATGGTTGATGCCAATTTGGAAATGGTTGAACTTGCCAAAGAAAGAGGGTTTGAATGTACCCATGGGAATGCACTAAAGGACGTGGTCATGGAGCAGGCAAAAGCAAATGAATGCAGTGTATTTATAGGAATCACAGGTAATTCGGAGGTAAATCTTCTTGCAGCGCAAGTGGCACGTGAAAATTTTTTCATTTATAATAATCATATACTTCTTACTAAGGATGAAGGTGGGGCTGGAAAATCAATTTTGGAAGCCATAAAAGCTTCAACCGTATTTGCAATGAAAGTTCAACCTGAACCATGGAATCAAAAAATAAACAGTGGCAATTATGTTCAAAAGACCAATACGGTAAGTAATAGTACCAAAACCAGGGATTGGGTACTTAAACACGGAAAGGGCAAAATATTACCCTTGATCATACAAGACAAAGAGGGAAAGAAAAGGGTGTTTCAATATGAAGATACAATTGCATCAGGAGAAAAAGTTATTTATATTACTTGAATGTGAATTTCACAATTTCAAAATGAAGAAAATTAGAATGTATTGAGTTTTTATAATGATTTTTAATCTAAAATAATCTAACAAAACTTTGCCGAATTTTTTAAATTGTAAAAAGATTACAGACCATTAAATCAAGCAATTATGAAATGGCAAGGCAGAAGAAAAAGCAGTAATATTGAAGACAGAAGAGGTCAGAAAGCCCAGAACTTTGGGGGAGGAGGTGGAATGAATCCTATGCTCCTCGGTCCCTTAATTAAAATACTTTTCTCAAAAACAGGCCTCATCCTCATTGCCGCATTCTTCTTGATAACTTGGCTGACCGGGACTAATCCATTATCCCTTATTGCCAATTTTTTAGGAGGTGGGCAGTTAACGGAGGTGGTGGATTCAAATTATCAAGCTTCTGCTGAGGAACAGGAATTGGCAGAATTTACTGCGGTGGTTCTTGCAGATACAGAGGATGTTTGGAATCAATTAATGGAAGGATACAGAGAACCGGTATTGGTTCTATTTTCGGGCTCAGTAAATTCAGCCTGTGGTTTTGCCTCGGCAGCCACCGGTCCTTTTTACTGCCCGGGGGATGAAAAGGTATATATAGATTTGAGTTTCTTCCAGGACATGGGAAAGAAATTGGGAGCTCATGGGGATTTCGCCCAAGCTTATGTCATAGCGCATGAAGTTGGACATCATGTTCAAAGATTGGATGGTACATTGGAACAGGTTCAATCCAAAAGAGGAAAAATACCAGAAGCTGAATTTAACCGCCTGATGGTCAGATTGGAATTGCAGGCTGATTTTTATGCGGGTGTTTGGGCCCATCATACCCAAAAGGTTAAAGGAGTTCTAGAGCCCGGGGACTTGGAAGAAGCATTGAATGCTGCAAGTGCGGTTGGGGATGATAGGCTTCAAAAACAGGCTACGGGAAGGGTAGTGCCGGATTCTTTTACCCATGGAACTTCAGCACAAAGGGCCAGATGGTTTAAAAGAGGCTTTGACTATGGTGATGTCAGTATGGGAGACACTTTCAATGCAAGAGAATTATAAAGCATTTAAAAAAAAAACAATCCAAAAAATAAATGGCCTGAAAAACGCAAAGATTTTTAGGCCATTTATTTTAAATATTTTTGGTAGTTTTTCCGGATTCTACCAACCTCCTCCCAAGGCCTTATAAAGCCTTACTGTTCCGATCAATTGCCTTTCCAGGGCAATTGACTTTTCAAATTCAGCATTGTAAAACTCCCTTTCAGAATCCAAAACCTGGAGGAAGGAAGTGTAGCCGTTATCATATAAAGCCTTGGAAAGCATGAGGGATTTCTCAGTAGCTTTGACCTGTTTCATTCTTGCAGTAAACTCATTGGTATAAGTCCTGATTTCAGCAAGGGAATTTTCCACATCGGCAAAAGCATTCAATACGGTTTGTTCGTAATTATAGGCGGTTTGCATAGCCCTTTCTCTTTCCATTTCAACCCTTCTTTTATTTTGGCCAAAATTGAATATTGGTCCTGTAAGTTGGCCTGTAACAGACCCTAAAAAGGCATCTGGGGTAAAGATATTAGAGATTGAAGGGCTTGCTACACCAAAGAAAGCGGCCAAGTTTACTGAGGGAAACCTCATGGCCACAGCAACTCCGATTCTTTCAGTTTGTGCAATCAGTGACTGTTCTGCCGCAACAATATCCGGTCTTCTTTCCAATAATTCAGAAGGTAGGCCAGTTGGCATGTCCAAAGGCATTAATTGTTGCTTGTTTTCAAGGCCACGACTTATAGGTTGATATGTCCTCGCCAATAAAATATTCAGGGCATTTTCCACATATATGATTTCCCTTTCAAGCGCATAAATTTGGGCCTCAGCGGAAGCTGCCAATTGTTCTGCCTGCAGTTTATCCAGTTCTGAGACGTTACCTTTTTCAAACCTTTTGGTGATAATATCCAAATATTCCATCCTCGTCTCATAAGTTCTTTGGGTAATACCCAGCCTTTCATCCAAACCTCTGAGATTAAAGTATAATTCGGCAACTTGGGCTACCAATGAAATGTAAATTGATTTTCTGGTTTCCTCAGCGGACATCAGTTCAGCATAAGCAGCTCTATTGGCCCTTCTGAGTTTACCCCAAAAATCAATTTCCCATGAAACATTTCCCATTAGTCCAATCATATTAGGAGAAAATGCGACCCCGGCCTCTTGGGAAGTCTCCCTGAAATCCGTAGCTCTTGCCTTGGCATTGTAATCCAGAAATGGATAAAGATTTGCTTTATTATAGCCAAGGACAGCTTTTGCTTCTTCAACCCTGGAAGCAGCAAATAACAGATCTAGATTTACTTCAAGGGCATTTTTGATCAGGGATTGCAAGGTAGTATCCTGGTAAACTTCCCACCATGACATATTGGTAATGGAATCCGAAGAGACTTCTACCTGCACATATGAAATGGGCCTTTCTTTATCTTCCCTTTTGTAATTGGGACCAACTTTACAGGCTACTAAAAATAACCCCGATATAAGAATCAATGCTATATTTTTCATATCAATGAGCGGGTTCAGAAGGTGAAACAGGAGCATCTGGAGCATCGGATTTTTTCTTTCTTTTTCCAATACTTTCAATCAGTACAAAGAGTCCCGGAACCACGATTACCCCAATGACTGTTGCAATTAAGGTTCCGCTAAAAACTGCCATTCCCATTACTTTTCTGGCTTCGGCGCCGGCTCCGACTGCCCTTACCAGAGGTGTAACCCCCAACATAAATGCAAATGAAGTCATCAGAATAGGCCTTAACCTTAGTTTAGCCGCTTCAATGGCAGACTCGTAGAGGCCTTTTCCTTCCTCATAAAGCATTTTGGCAAACTCGACAATCAGAATCGCGTTTTTGGCCGTTAAGCCGATTAACATGACCAATCCTATTTGGGCAAACACATTGTTGACATAGGAGGTACTCCAAAAGCCTCCTAGCCATAATCCCAAAAAGGCTCCAAAAACAGCTGCCGGCACACCCAGCAGAACCGAAAACGGTAATTTCCAACTTTCATACTGGGCGGCCAAGATCAGGAAAACAAAGACCAAAGCCATCAGGAACATGGTACCACCTGTACCTTCAGCAGCTTTTTCCTGATAGGACATGTTACTCCAGGAATAGCCTATTTCTTTGGGCATAGATGTAGCAACCTCTTCCAAAGCCTTTAAAGCATCTGAAGAACTAAACCCTTCAGCTGGTGCTCCGGAAATTTCAGCTGCCCTGTACATGTTGAATCTATTGGTGTAGGAGGGACCTGAAGCGTCTTCTACTGTTGTCAAGGTGGAAAGAGGAATGATTTCCCCGGCCTTACTTCGCACATAATATCTTGATAAATCCAAGGGATCCAACCTGTCTTTTCCTTCTGCCTGTACAAATACTTTATATTGCCTACCAAATCGGTTGAAGTCATTCACATAGGCACTTCCCAGGTAAGTGGAAATGGTGCTGGTTACCTCTGAAAGGTCAATCCCCAATTTTTCAACTTTGTCATAATCAATATTGATTTTTTTCTGAGGTACATTGGCCCGATAAAGTGTGAAAATATTCCCGATTTCAGGCCTTTTCCTAGCTTCAGCAATGAAATTTTGGGCCTGTTCTGCCAGGAATTCAGGGTTGTTTCCAGACCTGTCCTGTAATTGAAGTGTAAATCCAGCTGAAGTTCCCAAACCTTCAATCGGTGGAGGACCGAATGCAATTGCACTGGCTTCAGAAATAGTAGATCGAAAGGCAATATTGGTTTCCTGGATAAGTTGTTTGGCAGTTTTTTCCCTTTCATCCCATGGCTTTAGTGAGATAAAGATAAATGCATTATTGGTAGCATATGAACCCGTCAAGAGGCTATATCCCAGTACCACCGTTGAGTATTCGATTTCTTCAATATTACCCAGGATTTTCTCTACTTTTTTGGTGACTTCATCTGATCTCTCCAAAGATGCTGCATCTGGTAACTGAACATTGACAAGATAATACCCTTCATCTTCTTCAGGAACGAAGCCTGATGGGATGCCTCTACCTAGGATGACTGTAACAAATAAAACCACTAATATGATAATGCCCGATCGGATGGATTTCCGGGCCACAATTCCAGCCACTCCAGTGTATTTGTTGGTAAACTTATCAAACCCCCTATTGAAACTATTGAAAAACCTTTGTAAAAGCCCTTTCTTTTCTTTTTTAGGTTTCAGCAGAAGAGCACTTAGAGCAGGGCTCAGGGTAAGTGCGTTGAAGGCAGAAAACAATACTGAAATGGCAATAGTGATGGCGAACTGTTGATACAATCTACCGGTAATTCCTCCCGCAAATGCCACCGGTACAAATACTGCGGCAAGAATAAGAGCGATGGCCACCACAGGACCCCCCACTTCCTTCATGGCTTTCTTTGTGGCCTCTTTAGGGGAAAGTCCATGTTCTATATGGTGCATTACCGCTTCAACCACCACAATGGCATCATCGACAACCAGACCTATGGCTAAAACCAATCCCAGCAAGGAAAGAACATTCACAGAAAAACCCAATAAAGGGAAAATAATAAAGGTACCCAGCAAAGACACCGGTACAGTCAAAAGTGGAATCAATGTAGCCCTCCAATCCTGAAGGAATATAAAAACTACCAAAATAACCAGGATGACGGCTTCAAATAAGGTATGGACAATTTCTTCAATACCAACAGATATGGCCCGGGTGGTATTTAGGGAAACTTCATATTGGATATCGTTGGGAAAGTAACCCTTTAATCCCTCCATTGTGGTTTCAACCAATTCCGCTACTTCCAAAGCGTTTGAACCAGGCATTTGGTACACCACAATTGTAGCTGCCTGGGCTCCGTTCAGTCTACTTACGGCATTGTAATTATCAAGTCCAAGTTCAATTCGTGCTACATCTTTGAGCCTTATAATAGATCCTCTATCATCAGCTTTGACAATGATATTCCCAAATTCTTCTTCAGTAATCAAACGCTCCTGCATGGTGACAGTATAGGTGTATTCAACACCTTCAGGGGAGGGAGGTGCACCGAATTTTCCACCAGGAGTAATGGCATTTTGTTTTCTCACGGCATAGACCACATCATTTACTGTCAGATCCATCCTTGTAAGTAAATCGGGTTCCAGCCATATCCTCATGGAATAATCAGATCCACCAAATAGCAAAACATCACCAACCCCTTTCAATCTTTTTAGCTGGTCAACGACATTGATATTGGCATAATTGTTTAAAAACTTGGCATCATAACTATTATTTGGGGAAGATAAAGAGACCAACATAAGGGGGAATACCAAAGACTTTTTAGTAGTTACCCCAAAGTTTTTAACTTCAACAGGTAACTTTGCATTGGCTTGGGACACCCTGTTTTGGGTAAGCATATTGGCATTGTCCAGATCTGTGCCTACTTCAAATGAAACCTGCAGGGTTAATGATCCATCTGCTGCATTGACAGATTTCATATAAAGCATTTCTTCCACACCATTGACTTGCTGTTCAATAGGAGTAGCTACAGCTTGCTCCACATTCACCGCATTGGCGCCGGTAAAATTTGTGGTCACCTGTATCATTGGAGGGGTAATTTCCGGATATTTTGAAACTGGAATTCCTCTTAAGGTTATCAATCCCATGAGTATCATCAGGATTGAAATAACCATGGCTACTATTGGTCGACGTATAAAAAACTCACTCATTTTGTATCTTGCTTAAGCTGGGAAAATTTTAAGGATTTTGTGATTTTTCAGGCCATGTCTGCTCAATCACCTCAATTTTGGTTTCCGGTGTCAAACCTGTAGTACCTAAAATTGCAACCATATCACCTTGTTTTACCCCTGATAAAATTACCCAGGCATCATCCGTTCTTGGTCCTGTTTCCACCGGCGTTGCCTTAATCTCTCCTGATTCATTGATTAAATAAACCTGAGATAAATGCTGCTGTTGGATGACAGCTCTTTGGGGAACCAATATGGCGTTCGGTAAGGTAGTGATTAATATTCTTGCTTTAACAAATAATCCGGGTCTTAGGATTCCTTTTGGATTAGGAAACCTTGCCTCTACCGTTAGGGTGCCTGTTTTGGGATCAATTTCCCGGTCAGCTAAATTAATTTCTCCTGTTTCTTCGTAAAGCGTACTGTCTGCCAAGATAATTTTTACATTCTTTCTGGTTCTTTCAAGTTCCTCCTGGGTGAATCGGGTCAGTCTCAGATATTCTCTTTCACTGATCTGAAATCTTACCCTGACTGCGCCAATGCTGGAAATTGTAGCAAGTACAGAACTTGTTCCTGCCCTGGTTACATAATCACCTACCCTAAAATTGGATATACCAATGACTCCGTCAAATGGGGCATAAACTCTGGTATACCCCAACTCAATTTTTGTATTGGAAAGTGAGGCTTCTGCAGCTTCTACTCTGGCTACGGATGCTTTATAGGAAGCTTCAGCATTGTCAAGGTCCTGCTTGCTCAGTGCATTCATTTCTGCCAAAGGCCTAACCCTCGCCAGTTCATTTTGGGCCCTTACCATTTCGGTTTTTGCACTAGCCAACTGGCTTTGTTCCCTATCTACATTGGTTTGATATTGGATATCATCTATGACATAAAGAAGGGTTCCTTTTTTTACAAAAGAACCTTCTCTGAAATTTAGAGAAGTGATCCAGCCTTCCACCCTCGATCGGATATCTACATCAGATTCACCGTAGACCTGTGCAACAAACTCTTCATAAATGGGCACTTCGGTTTGGATTGCTTTTACTGCATTGACCTGAATGGGCGGTAGGACTATTTCTTCTTTTTTGCTGCAACTGTAATTCAAAAGAGTGGATGAAAAAAATATCAAGAAAAGGAAATAATTTTTCCCAATGAATTGGAAATTTCTATTCATGGCGATGGTGTTTAATTGATAACTAAATGTAATAATTCATAAAATTTATATTCATATTTTCAGTAAAAATATTTTTAAAATTTCATTTGGTAATTCTTTGTATATACACTTATTTAAGGTTTTTATGAAAGTATTTAGACGAATATCATATTTACATTTTAAGAGATTATAAGTCTTAACTTTTTAATTTATTTTCATAAAGATTAAATTATTAAAATAAAATATTGTAAAATATTGATAGTCAGACCCATGTAATCTGAAGTCGTATTGGTAATAGAAAATGGCATGAAAGAATTGAAAATATACCAGGTAGATGCTTTTTCAGAGAAGATTTTTGGGGGAAACCCAGCTGCTATTGTGCCATTGACAGCGTGGCTTGAGGATGGAAAACTCCAAAAAATTGCCATGGAAAACAACCTTTCTGAAACTGCATTTTATGTTAAAGAAGAGGAACAATATCAGATTAGATGGTTTACCCCTAAGGTGGAAGTGGATCTATGCGGGCATGCTACCCTGGCATCTGCCCATGTATTATTTGAACATGAAGGTTTTCAAAGGGATATATTGCATTTTTATTCTCATCGTTCAGGAAATTTGAATGTCAAAAAATCTACAATTGGACTTACTTTGGATTTCCCGACTGATACTGTTGAAAGGACCAAAATAAGTAATGAAATGTTGGGTTGTTTTACCCATAAACCCATTGAAGCATACAGGGGAAAAACTGATTTGGTTTTGGTTTTTCAAAATGAAGAAGATATCAGGCAACTTCAATTTGATTTGGAAAAGATCAAATTAATTGATGCCAGAGGAGTAATTGCTACAGCAAAAGGAGAAGAGGTGGACTTTGTTTCCCGCTTTTTTGGTCCCCAGGTTGGAGTGCCCGAAGATCCGGTTACAGGTTCAGCCCATACTACCCTGACTCCGATTTGGGCTGAAAAATTAGGTAAAAATAAATTGACGGCCAGACAACTTTCCCAAAGGGGAGGGGCATTGACCTGCGAATTATTGGGTGAGAGGGTGGAGATCACAGGTAAGGCCGTGACCTATTTGGAAGGGAGGATTTTTGTTTAAGGCACCTTATACACAAAAGCATTGACATTCATTCCAGCCCCAACAGAAGCAAATACCAGATAATCTCCTGAATGGATGGTATGCTCTGGCATTTCACCTTTGATGATCATATCGTATAAGATAGGAACGGTTGCCACTGAATTATTTCCCAATTTGGAAATGGTCATGGGCATGATGGACGCTGAATCCATTTTTTCTATTCCAAAAATTTTGAAAACTCTTTGAATAATGGCTTCATCCATTTTTGCATTTGCCTGATGGATCAATACTTTTTTAACTTCCTCTATTCCTATTCCTGCTTTTTTTATCGTATCAGCTACCAGATTTGGAACTGTATTCAGGGCATATTCATAAAGTTTCCTTCCGTTCATTTTCATGAATAAAGTATTATCCTCAAATTGAGGATGATAGGAAATGTCCATTTTAAGAAAATGCGCTTCCGAAAATGTGTCTGACCTTGTTTTATGGCAAATCAATCCAATGGGTTTTTCAGATTCAATCGCTTCAACTACTATAGCCCCTGCGCCATCTGAATAAATCATACTGTCGATATCATGGGGATCGGCTATTCTGGAAAGGTTCTCAGCCCCTATTACCAAAACTTTCTTTGCATCTCCGGATTTGATGTAATAATCTGCCTGAATGACACCCTGAACCCAACCTGGACATCCGAAAGGCAGGTCATAAGCCACACAGTCAGGGTTTTTGATTTTCAACAAATGTTTCACCCTTGATGCCAGTGAAGGCACCATATCTGACTTTTGATTATTGAATAAAATATCTCCAAAATTATGGGCAACAATAATATAATCCAGGGTTTCCGGATCAATATTGGCAGATTTAATCGCCTCGTCGGCAGCAAAAAAGCCCATATCAGAGGTATTGAATTCAGGTTTAAGGTACCTTCTTTCCTTGATATCAGTGATTTCCTGAAATTTTCTTATAATTTCCTCATTGGACTTTGGAATTGGATCTCCCTTTTCGTTGATAAAACTCCTGTTAAGAAAATCTTCATTTTTGACTACAATATCTGGAATGTATTTCCCTGATCCTGAAATTACCGAATATATGGACATGCCTATTACTTAATTCTTGGTGATTGTTTGTTTATATCCTTGAAATGTAGAAAAAATGTTTTAAAACAAATAGGAAAATCCTATTCAATTTACTGAGTTCAAGAAATAAAAAAACACCCTTGCAAAGTCCAATTTAGGCGCAAAGGTGTTGGATGTAGATGAAGTTTATTGTTAAAGATTTGGCTGAGGGGTAGTTCTTAAATAAGGCTTGATTTTTTTGTGCCCCTTTGGAAATTTAGCTGGAATATCTTCATCCTTAATGCTGGGTAAAATCACTACCTCTTCTCCGTTTTTCCAATTTGCAGGTGTAGCTACAGAATGGTAGGCAGTCAATTGCAATGAATCAATAACCCTCAATAATTCATCAAAGTTTCTACCGGTGCTTGCAGGATATGTAATGATTAATTTGATCTTTTTATCGTTCCCAATCACAAAAACAGACCTTACGGTGGCCTTTTCACTTGCATTGGGATGGATCATGTCATACAATTCTGAAATTTTTCTATTCTCATCAGCTATCAAAGGGAAATTGACAGTGGTATGCTGGGTTTCATTAATATCATTGATCCAGTTTTTATGGTCAACCAAACCGTCAACACTTAAAGCCAATACTTTTACATTCCGCTTATCGAACTCAGATTTTAATTTTGCTACTGTTCCAAGTTCAGTAGTACAAACTGGCGTATAATCTGCTGGATGGGAAAACAAAACCCCCCAGCCATCTCCCAGGTATTCATGGAAATTGATTTTTCCTTCTGTTGTTTCCGCAGTGAAATCCGGTGCTAAATCTCCTAATCGTAAAGTCATTTGTTTAATATATTTAGTCTATAAATTTTGTAGGGAAAGGTAAATAATTTTTAAACTCTTTCAAAGAGATTGTGAAGGCTTTTTGGTGAAGATTTTTAGTTTTCAAAAAAAAGCCTATTTTTTGAAAAGGTTAAAAAATTGATTCTATTTACAGTCCAAAATAAGTAATATGATAAAAGTAAAGGCAGTATTATCCTTTATAATCCTGGTTTGGGCCGGAGTTATTTGTAATGCCCAAGTGTTGGAAATCGAGAAATACGATATTTCAATAGCAGGTATTTCCATAGGGGAAATGGTTGCCAAAAAAGAAGCAAAAGGAGAGGAAATCCATTATGAACTCAAAAGTTCTGTACACTTCTGGTTTTTTGGTAAAGTCAGTCTTGATTATTTGACTCATGCTATATACAGGGATATGATGTTGATAAAAGCGACGACCACCTCGAAATCAAACAGAGGAAATTTCGGAGCAAAAATTGACTGGATGAAGGACCATTATGATGTGAAAGCTACCAATTATAAATATGAATTGGATACCACCATTCATAAACCATATCATTACAGTTCTGCTGTTTTTTATTTTGAAGAACCCAAACAAGCGAAGGAATTTATTCCGGAGGCATATGGAAGACCCTCTCATATCAAAAAGGTAAAAGACTACTATGAAGTCAATGTGAACGGGAATAAAAATAGGTTTTATTACGTAAATGGTAAATTGGACAAAGCAGTCATGGAGTTTCCCATCAAAAATTATGTCGTGAAAAGGAAATAAGTGGAATAAAGTCTGATTTCGGAAGTTGGGTTTAGTATCCTGCGTCATGTTGAGCAAAGCGAAACATCCCAATGTCAAAATCCAAGAGACCGGCACACTGATTCGTTAAAATTAGTATTTACAGAAAGGAAATGACATCTTTTGTTATCTTGAGTTGCTGGAAGAGCTTATCCCGATGCTTTTGGGATATAAAATTGAAAGCTTAAAAAAAACGGAGAGATAAAACCCCTCCGATTATATGTCTGTTCAATACCTATGAAGAAAATTTACTTCATTACAAACTTATAGTTTATAAAATAATGTTTGGTTAAGTCATTGTGAAGTTTAAATCAACAAAAGATTGTCTCATTTTTTCTCGTCCAACATGATTTCTTGATTTTTCAATATATCCATGGCAAACAATGACATGGCTTTTACACCTGTTTTGATGGTGGGTTCAGGTAATGGCGCAAAATAGGGGCTGTGTAATCCGGGAATATCCAGACCTTTTTCTTCGGCTTCTTTTAAAAATTCAGGATCATTGGCGCCAAGATAAAACATAGTAATCGGGATTTTTCTTTCCTGCATCCCAAATCTACTGAAGTCTTCCCCGATCATCTGGGCTTCTACTTCCACCACTTTGTCTTCTCCAATGTTATTTTTAAAAACCTTGACCATTTGTTCCGTTAAATCAACATCATTGATCAGAGCAGGTGTATGGGGTTCACGGATCCAATAGGTAGGCATTTTTGAATCAGGTAGGCCAGCAGCTTTAGCCAGATTCTCACTTATTCGTTTCACGCTGGAAATCATTTCTTCCCTTACTTCTGGTGAATAAGACCTTAAAGTCAGCTTCATTGTGACTTCATCCGGTATGATATTGTGGACAGTTCCTCCTTGAATGGAACCGACGGTAACAACAGCAGGGTCCGTTGGTGCTATTCTCCTGCTAACAATAGTCTGATATGCCTGAATCATTTGTGCACTGAGAACAATGGGGTCAATTCCTTTATGTGGAGCTGCCCCATGCGCACCTTCCCCATAAACGGTCACATTCATCATATCCACTCCGGCCATCAAAGGACCTGGTTTATAACCTAACATACCTGCTGGGAGAAAGGGGTCATCATGTAAGGCTATAGCATAGTCAGGATACGGAAATTTTTCATACAAACCATCATTCATCATTTTCCATGCCCCCATTCCGGTCTCCTCTGCAGGTTGACCCACCATCAAGAGGGTGCCTCTCCATGAGTCTTTGAATTCCACCATCATTTTTGCCGTACCCACAAATACAGTCATATGGATATCATGACCGCAGGAATGTGCCACATAAGTTTCCTTGCCATCGTTTCCTATTGTTTTTTTGGTAGAGGCATAAGGCAACCCTGTTTTTTCTTCCATAGGCAGGGCATCCATATCAGAACGGATCAACAAAACAGGCCCTGGACCGTTTTTCAAAACCCCAACCAAGCCATATCCACCTATACCTTCGGTCACATCATAACCAAGTGATCTCAATTCCAGGGCAATCCTTGCTGAAGTTTCCTTTTCCTGGGAGGAAATTTCAGGATTTTGGTGAAGGTGCTTATATAAAGCATCCAGTTCAGGATAAATTTTATTTACATAGGAATCCACTGTTTGTGCCTGTCCAGTGAAAATGGTCAATATGAAGGAACTCAGAGTGAGGAATACTTTGTTAAATCGCATAGTCAATGAAATATTTCTTGCTGGCAAATTAATCAAATAATTCCCTCACTCGAAGATATGTTTTAATTTCAGGCCGGAATTCCTTTTAAAAAATGCCGATTATTCATAAATCCTCTTATGGTAAAGCCCCAAAATGGCTGATCAATGGACATTTGGAGACCATTTACCCCAGTGTTTTTAGAAAAATAGAAGGAATTCAGTACAAGAGAGAAAGAATTTACACTCCTGATAACGATTTTTTGGAAATTGACTGGTCCAAAGTGGGTAGTACTAAATTACTGGTGATCTCCCATGGTCTGGAAGGAAGCTCTGACAGACACTATGCCAAAGGTCTCGCCAAATTATTCAATCAAAACGGTTTTGATGTATTGGCATGGAATAACCGTTCCTGCAGTGGTGAAATGAATATTGGCCCTATTTTATACCACCATGGTGCTTCTTACGATTTGGACACGGTATTGAAATATGTTGAAAGCACCCAACCCTATGAGGAATACTTTCTAGCCGGAATCAGCATGGGAGGAGCCCAAACTTTAAAGTATTTAGGAGAATACGGTTTGAACCTTAACCCTAAAATCAAAAGAGCAGCTGTTTATTCCACACCCTGCAATTTGCCTGATTCTGCTGCAACATTAAGAGAGAAAGGAAATGCTTTTTATAAAAACCGTTTTCTTGATAAACTCAAAGCAAAGATGGCCTTGAAAGGAGCGCAATTCCCCGGTTTAGTGGATTTGGAATATTTAAAAACAGTGAATGATTTCGATACTTTTGATACACATTTTACAGCCAAGGTGCATGGATATAAAGATGCTTATGATTTTTATAGCAGCGTCAGTGCTGATAATTGGATGGTTGACATTCAAATTCCTACCTTGATCATTAATGCCCTGAATGACCCCTTGTTATCGGATAGATGTTATCCGGTGAAACTTGCTGAAAAACATTCCCAAATCTACCTCGAAATGCCCAAAAGGGGAGGGCATACCGGATTTTTGGTGAAAGGAGAGGAGTTTACCTGGTCAGAAAGGAGATTGTTGGAATTTATCAGTGGTTAACTATTGGCACATAATAGTTTAGTTCAGCCCATTCCACAAAATCCAGGTTTTGAAAATGTTTTACCCATTGTTTTTCCTCTCCCTCAGGAACTTTGAAATGGATCATAAAACCGCTGTGGTCAAAAAAAAACGATGGCTCAAAGAACCATCGCTTTTTACAAATTATTACCCAATCAATCGCCGGTATTACCCGGCATATTGAAGTCTTAAATATTTTTATAAGGTTTTAAAAGACAAATGAACTCAGAAGTCTTTTTAATGCCCTGGAATTTTTTCAATCTATTGCCCCTTAAATAATGAATAATCGAAGCTTTTAAAATTTGGTTCTTCATTTTGGAAAATTTAACATTTTAGTAATGAATGCATTGGTGATTTATAGGATTGCTGAACCCCAAAACCTAAAATTGATTTCTCGCAGCGTCCGCAACGGTATCGTAAAGTACGCAGAGAAGAAAAATAATTCTTGGTCTTGGCCCGCTGCGTTCGCTGCGTCTTTCTTTGCGCCTGTTGCCTGAAATAAATAATCCTTTGATGCGAAATGAAATGAACTAAGGTTCTCCTATTGAATTAGTTTGGTTATTCGAAAGATTCAACCTTCAAATCCTTAAAGAATCCCTCCGTCCCAACTTCCACCCAAAGACCGATAGGTCCAGTCGAAGTAGTAACCAACATTTGGTTCACAAGAAATACTTGATGTTTTGATCAATGAGATAAAAATTGGTCGTTTTAGGATTGAAGTTAATATTCAAATGGGTCAGTACAAAAAGCCAAAAAGCCAAAGCGGAATCCTATTTCCGTTTCCAAACTTTATACTGTCAGCCACCACAAATGCATTCGGAACTCCTTTAATCTGTTGAGCAGTTTTGTTTGGTCCTCCGATTTCGAAAAAGTAAATATCATCTACCATAAAGTCCCCAAATTTCGGGAATGTTACATCATGCATGTGACGGAGTTGGTTGAAGAAAAATGTTTCCCTTAAGTTTCCAGAATCAGTTGAAAGAGAAGAAAGGGCAAATGCTAAGTTGGTATTTTGAAGATATATTTTTTCAGGCTTCTGGAGAAAAGATACTCCTTTGGTAGATTGTCTAAGGAGGTTTAATATTTGGGCTTGTTCCAGTAAATCCAGTGTCTTAAGGACAGTATTCCTTGACACTTCCAATCTCTCCGCCAGTTTGCTGATATTAGGAATAAATGGAACAGATTCACTGATGATCATGATCAGCTTTTTCATGTTGCGAATTGTTTGATGCGTCAAGTCCTCCATAGGACTCAAATCCATTTCTAAGACTACCCGTGTTGTTTCCAATAGTCGGGATTTATAGTTGCTTTTATCTTCCTTATAAAAAGGATAGTAGCCAAATTCCAAGTATTCCTTAAATAACGAAAAAACATCTATCTGATCTGTAATCTTTTCGCTCAGTTCTTGATGCTTCTCTAAGATTTCATTTAACATTAGCTTTGGAAGCTTAGCTTTCTTTTCCAGATCTAAAAACTCCCTAAAAGACAAACCTGGTAAATGATAGACCGCAGCTCTTCTTGAGAGATCTGCTTTTCCCTTTTCTAAAGCCAAAATAGAAGAACCTGAGACGATAAACCGAACATCAGGAAAATTATCATAAAGGTTTTTAAGGTCGATTGACCAAAGTTGGTAGCGATGCACTTCATCCAAAAAGAAAGTTTTATATCCTTTTTCAATTAAAGCTTCCACAAAAAGTACAAGTCTGTTTTCTTCAAAAAAGAAATCATCCAAACTCAGATAAATGGAAGGACTTGTAACCTGCTGCATTTGCTGAATAATAAGCGTTGTCTTTCCAACTCCGCGATGTCCTAAAATCAATATCAATCGCTGTGACCAATCTATTTGATCAAACAAATAGCGTCGGAAATCCTGTTTGATTTCTTTCCTTTTTTTCTCAGAAAATTGAATAAGTCGCTCCATGTTGTTTTATACACAAAACAAAAATATATAATGTTTTATATAAAAAACAATTTTTAAATATGTTTTTTGGGAAAAACATATTCTTTTGAATTGTCCAGAAAAGGGTTTTCTAAATATGAAGAAGCGAAAAAGCATGGCTTATGGTTTAATCCCGTTGCGTAAGTCGCGTCTTTCTTGGGGCCCGTTGCGTGAAATAAAACCTTTCTTCATATCTGATCATAAATAAAGTGGCTGTTATGTTTAGGGGATCTTGTATTACAGTTAAATAACATCCATTTTACAAAAAAGAAATCTAGAATTATGACTTCCATAGAAATCAAGAAAGTGAGTTTAACTGAACTTGAAGAACTCCAGAAAATAAGTATTGCGACCTTCATGGAAGCCTTTGCCGATAGCAATTCTGAGCAAAACATGAAAATGTACTTAGAGGAAAGTTTTCCCTTGTCCAAACTTAGGACTGAGCTAAAAAACCCTTTTTCAGAGTTCTATTTCGCGGTTTTGAATGATGAAATCATTGGATACCTGAAAGTCAATTTTAGCGAAGCACAATCAGAACTAAAGGAAGAAAACTCCCTTGAAATTGAAAGAATTTATGTTTTGAAGGATTTTCATGGAAGGAAAGTCGGACAGATTCTTTTTGAAAAAGCTATTCAATTGGCTAAGGAGAAGCAAGTTGAGTTTGTTTGGTTGGGTGTTTGGGAAAAGAATCCGAGAGCCATTGGGTTTTATAAGAAAAACAGCTTTGTGGAATTCGATAAACACCTCTTCAAATTGGGAGATGAGGAACAAACCGATATCATGATGAAACTTAAATTGTAAAAATTACATAATGAGTTTATTTCCCTTTATATTTACCCCATAATTTCAAAGGCAAAAATCTAAATAAAAATTAAATCCAATAATGATGAAAAATCAAATTTATACCGCACTCTTGGCAGCATTTTCCTTTCTTATCCTTGTTTTTCCTTCATTTGCCCAGGAAAAATTCGGGGGAGTAAGTCTTTACACGGTCAGAAATGAAATGGGAAAAGATCCCAAAGGGACTTTGGCAAAAGTAGCCGAAATAGGTTATAAGAACATAGAATCTGCTGATTATAGAGACGGAAATTTTTATGGCCTAACACCGGAGGAATTCAACAAGACTTTGAGTGATCTTGGGATGTCACCTTTGAGTGCCCATATGGGCTCGGCCAATTTGGATAATATCGATAAACATATTGCTGATGCCAAATCAGCTGGATTTAAGTACCTGGTTGCTCCTGTACCGCCTATGGGCTTATTTAAATATGACCCGGCAACCAAAAGTCTATCTATGTCAGAGGACCTTGATCAATTGGTCAGCATTTTAAAGACTATGGGTGAGAAATGCAAAGCGGCAGGTATAGAGTTTTTATACCATAACCACGGTTTTGAATTTGAAAAAAACAGCAATGGAATTGTACCGATCGAGTATATGCTTGAAAAACTGGTTCCTTCTGTTGTCAATTTCCAAATAGACCTGTATTGGGTTGCCAAAGCCGGAGCTGATCCGGTTGTATATTTCAAGAAGTATCCCGGAAGGTTTCCTATCTGGCATTTGAAGGATATGGATGCGCAGGGAAGATTTGCCCCGGTAGGTACAGGATCTATTGACTTCAAGAAGATTCAAAAGCAAATGAAGAAAGCCGGAATGAAATATTACCTTGTTGAGCAGGATCAGACTTTTGATGGCATGGAACCCTTGGAAGCTATCAGGATCAGCCATGGTAATTTGAAGAAATTTGGGTTTAATTAAGAGACCTTTGAGGTTTCTAAAACCTCGAAGGTCTTTTAGAGACTAGAATTGAGTTGAAGATGAATTCCCTGAATTTAAACCTTCGAGGTCTCGAAGACCTCAAAGGTTTCTACTCCGACCTTTGAGGTTTCCAAAAACCTCGAAGGTCTTTTTAGTTTGACTTAAAAGACTTATTTTTAATTAACCAAACTTTTTTAACTATGACAGACATTTTTGAGCCTGAAGAAATTTACCATATTTACAATAGAGCCATAGGAAACGAGAAACTTTTCTTATCTGAAGAAAACTACTCCTATTTTCTTAACAAATACCATCAGTTTTTGGGGGACAAGCTGGAGACCTTGGCTTATTGTTTGATACCTAATCATTTTCATTTTTTGGTAAAAATTAAACCCAATATTACTAATGAAAAACTTGTAAAGGCTTTTGCTGATTTTCAAAATTCATATTCAAAAAGTTTCAATAAAGCATTTAAGAGACATGGGGCATTATTCCAAAGAAAGTTTAAACGAAAGAAAATTGATTCGGAGGAATACCTAAGCCAGGTTATTATTTACATCCATTTAAACCCAGTCAAACACAAAATTACACAAAGCCCCTTTGATTGGAATTTTTCCTCTTTGAAAACATATTTGTCAGAAAAACCAACCAAGTTAAATCGAAGTATGGCTTTAGAATGGTTTGGTGGTTTGGAGGGCTTCCGTATCTCACATCAAGAGAATGTTGTAATTTATTTGCCGGATGAATTTCAAATGGAGTAAAACCAATTAAAGCAAAACCTTCGAGGTCTCGAAGACCTCAAAGGTTACTACTTCGACCTTTGAGGTTTCTAAAACCTCGAGGGACTTTAATGTATTCTAATATTCAATTGATCAGCTTTTCCTAAATAAAAAAACCTTCGAGTGCGCTGCGGCGTACTCAAAGGTTTAAACTTACATCCTCGTAATTCCTGACTCCAATTCCTTTAAATAAGGCTGCTCGTAAAACCTTCTGCCAGTAGCTTTGTACATGGCATTTGCAACAGCTCCGAAAATAGGAGGGAAGAGCGGTTCTCCCAAACCTGTAGGATCAATGTCATTTTTTACAAAATGGACTTCCACTTTCTTAGGCGCTTCGGCCATACGGATCATGCGGTATTGATGGAAATTGTTTTTTTGAGGCACTCCCTCCTTGAAAGGTAATTCCCCATAGAAGGCATTTCCGATCCCATCCACTATAGCACCTTCACCCATATTGGCAGCAGCATCAGGATTGATGACAATACCACAATCAACGGCAGCATAGACATTTTCCACTACTGGTTTATTCCCTTCCAATCTAAGATCCAAAACTTCAGCTACATAGGAATTGTGGCAGAAATAGGCAGATACCCCTCTATGAGTTCCGGGTTGGTTTTGTCCCCAGTTGGATTTTTCACGAACTAATTCCAATACCCCTGCATAGCGGCCAGGATCGTAGTCATTTCTATTTCCAACTGGATTTTCCTTTGCTCTTTTCAGTAATTCCAATCGAAATTCGATGGGATCTTTCCCCATGGCTTCAGCCAGTTCATCCAAAAACGATTGTTCTGCTCCAGCGATAAAATTAGATCTTGGTGCTCTGAATGCCCCAATGGTGATATTGGACGGAATATCCCATCCTTCTGCCAGGTAGTTTTCAATGGCACCTGCCGGGAATCGGTTAGGATGGATGGGGGTCTCAGGAATACCTCCGGCTTTTACATGAAAGGCCAAAAGATTATTGTCCTCATCCAAAGCAGCCCTGTAAGTTGCAGAGTAGGTAGGTCGGTAGATGCCATAAGTCATGTCATCTTCCCGGGTGTACACCATTTTTATAGGAGCTCCGATCTTTTTGGAAATGAGTGCTGCTTCTACCATGTGGTGGCTGTATGCACGTAAACCAAAACCTCCTCCCATACGGGCAAGGTTGATCTGGATTTTTTCTTTTGGAAGACCTAATGTAGCGGAAAGGGTCCGGATAATAAATTCAGGTGCTTGCGTAGGTCCGTAAATGACCGCCTTATCTGAAGTCACATGAGCAAAGCAATTCACAGGCTCCATAGTATTGTGGGCCAGGAAGGGTGCGTTATAAGTTCTTTCGATCACTTTTGCAGCCTTTTTGAAAGCTCCTTCGGGATCACCGTCACGACGGAGTATATTTCCAGGTTTTTGTATATACTCGGCCATTTTGGCTTTGTGGGTTTCGGAGTTTTCCAACCCTGCAGGAATGACCACAGTAGAAACATCCTCTCCAAATCCAGCCATCATAAAATTGGATTGGGGCGCATTTTCCCATTCCACCTTCAAAGCTTTTTTGGCTTGAAAAACTTCCCAAGTTGAATTTCCAACAATTGCGATTAACTCCGGAAAGGTGGCAGTGTCAAAATAGTTTCTTTCATAATCTTCTTTGAAAATGTTGATCGTAAATACCTCCTGAATGCCGGGCATATTCATAACTGAAGAGTTATCGAAAGATTTCAGTTTCATTCCAAAAGCCGGTGGATGGATGATGGCAGCGTATTTCATGCCTTCTACTTTGTAGTCGATTCCGAACAATGGTTTTCCGGTAAGGATTTTTTCGTTGTCTACATTTTTTTTCGAGTTACCAATGATTTTGAAGTCTTTGATTTCTTTCAATTGGACTTCCTCAGGTACTTCCAAAGTGGCGGCAAGGGAGGCCATCACACCATAACCTACCTTTTTTCTGCTTGTCTTATGTTCCAGCAATCCAGCATTCGTAGTGATTTCTGATGCAGGAACATTCCAGGTTTGTGCAGCCGCATTCACCAACATGGCCCTGGCGGTTGCTCCAGCTGTACGCAGTGGAGACCACCCTTGACGAATTCCTTGACTACCCCCGGTAAACTGTCTCTGAAATCTCTCCGGCCAGAAATCTGCCTGCTCTACCATCACCATTTTCCAATCTACATCCAGTTCATCAGCAAGGATCATAGGCATGGAGGTTTTGACATTGGAACCAAATTCAGGATTGGGCGAAAATAGCGTTACTGCTCCATTTTCTCCAATTTTGATATAACTGTTGAGTTCAAACCATTCCTTTGGCATTTCTAGAATTTGTTCAGGAGTGGGTTTGCAACCCGCCAGCCAGCTAAAGCTCAGCATCATACCGCCTCCAGCCAATGCCGATGCCTTCAAAAATGATCTTCTATCGAGTTTTGTTTTTACAATGCTCATGATTTAATGCTTTTAGTTAGGAATTAGCGGCAGTTTTGATGGCCTTTTTGATGCGTACATAAGTTCCGCAACGGCAGATATTGCCATTCATGGCATTGTCTATATCCTCATCACTCGGATTGGGATTTCGGTCCAACAAAGCTACTGCGCTCATAATCTGACCTGCCTGGCAATAGCCGCATTGGGGTACATCGTGCTTCAACCAGGCTTTCTGTACAGGATGATCTCCATTTTCCGAAAGACCTTCTATGGTAGTGATTTTAGCGCCTTCCACTGCTGATACAGGGATGGAACAGGAGCGTACCGCGTTTCCATCCATAATTACCGTGCAGGAGCCACATTGGGCTATGCCGCATCCATATTTGGTTCCCACCAAGTCAAGATGGTCTCTCAATACCCACAATATTGGGGTGTTAGGATCGACTTCCACTGTTTGTGATTTTCCGTTGATGCTGAGGTTGAATTTTGCCATATTTTGATTTTTTGGAGTTGCTACTGGTTATTTAGACTTTTTTTTACTAAACATGATATTTATAGATATTGGACCCGCCATGTCGGACGAGATATTTATGGATATTTTTTATGAAACGAATTGAACTGATTTTTTAAGAAAGCTGAGGAAAGAAAGGTTGCTGATATAGCCGCTTACCTGTTGCCTGGTAAAGGGCATTGGCCAAGGCAGCAAATACCGGAGGATAGCCGGGCTCACCCAAACCTGTGGGGTCAATCTGACTTTCCACGAAATAGGTTTCAATTACTTTTGGAGCCTCACTCATCCTGATCATACGATAGCGGTCGAAGTTGAATCGGTCAGGAACGCCTTTATTGAACTTCAATTCTCCATACATGGCAGTTCCAATACCGTCGACTACACAACCTTCGCAGAGGTTTTTCGCAGCATCAGGATTGATGATCAGGCCACAATCCACTGCCTGAATGACTTTTTCAACTTTTACCTGCCCATTTTCGATCTTGAGATCCACTACCTGGGCGGCATAGCTGTTGTGACAGAAATAGGCAGAAACCCCTCTGGAAATTCCAGCGGGAACCTGTCCCCAATTGGACTTTTCTCTTACCAGTTCCAAGACCCCTGAGTATCTGTCAGGATCATAATCGTTGTTTTGCCCGACCGGATTTTCTTTTGCTTTCTTCAATAATTCCAAGCGGAAGTCAATGGGGTCTTTTCCAATAGTCTCAGCAAGCTCATCCAAAAAGGATTGTTCTGCGGCAGCAATAAAGTTGGACCTTGGAGCCCTAAATGAGCCCACGGTTATATTGGAGGCTACGATCCATTCCTCTGCCAGGTAATTTTCCACAGCTCCGGCAGGGAAGCGGTCCGCATACAAAGGAGGCTCCACCAATCCCCCGGCATTCACATGGAATCCGATCAGTTTGTTGTCCTTGTCTAAAGCTGCCCGATAGGTAGCCTGGTACATGGGGCGGTAGATTCCCCCGGTCATATCGTCTTCTCTGGAATAGATCAATTTGATTGGAGCATTGACTTTTTGGGAAATCACTGCTGCCTCGATCAACCAGTGTGCATAGGAACGACGACCATAGCCACCGCCCAGGCGGGTCATGTCAATATGGATATTTTCAATCGGAATCCCTAATCTTGAAGAAAGGGCCTGTTCGGTCAGTTCAGGTTTCTGTAATGGTCCTGCACATTCTACTATATCTCCCTGCACATGGGCAAAGAAATTCATCGGTTCCATACAGTTGTGTGCAAGAAATGGCCCATTGTAGGTCCTTTCGATTACTTTTGCAGCTGTACGAAAGACAGCGTCGGGATTACCGTCTTTTCTGACGGTTCTTGCACTTTTAGCTGCAATATTCATTTTTTGGAGCTGTTCCTGTTCGTCTTCCAGTCCTCCCGGTATGGCCCTCAATTCTTTTCTGCCGTTCCAGTCCCTTTTTTCCTGATAGGTCGAGAACTCCTCCCATTCAACTTTCAGTGCCTTTTTGGCCAGCATCACTTCCCAGGTGGTATTGCCCACGATGGCTACCAGGTCGGTGAAGCTCGTGGTATCAAAAAAGGTGCGTTCGTAATCATCCTGATGGGATTTGATCTGGAAAACATCTTTGATTCCGGGCATGGATTTGACCTCCGTTGCATCAAAAGATTTTAATCGCAGTCCATGTGCAGGCGGATGGATGATCATGGCATAAAGCATGCCCTCTTTCTTGTAATCGATTCCAAAGAGCGGTTTGCCGGTGACAATATTTTTGGCATCAACATTTTTATGGGATTTGCCTATCAGCCTGAATTCGGAAATTTCCTTCAAAGGTACATCTTCAGGAACAGGCAGGGTGGCTGCCAAAGAAGCCATTTCTCCAAAATGGGCTTTCTTACCGCTTGCTTTGTGGACCAAAAATCCAGGCTCGGTGCTAATTTCTGAGGCATCAACCTGCCATGTTTGGGCAGCGGCATTGATTAACATTTTTCGGGCTGTGGCTCCTGCCGTCCGAAGGGGTTTCCAACCAATTCGGATGGCCTGACTTCCCCCGATAAATTGCCTGGTAAAATTGTCAGTATCCAATGGGGCTTGCTCCACCTCCACCTTGTTCCAGTCGGCATCCAACTCCTCCGCAACAATCAAAGGCATGCCGGTTTTTACATTTTGGCCTCCTTCCGGATTGGGAGACATGATGGTGATAAGTCCGTTTTCCCCGATTTTGATAAATCCATTTACCCTATACCAATCCTTGGGCATGCCAAGTACTTCTTCCATTTCCTGGGGTTTACACCCGGCCAGCCAGCCAAAACTAAGCATCATTCCGCCCCCTGCGAGGGCAGAGACTTTCAAAAATGAACGGCGGTCAAGGGAAGTTTTGGATAAGGTCATTTTATGAGTTGATGGATTATCTTCTCAATTTACCAGTATATAGCCCTAATGTCAAGGCAAATTGATTGAAGGTTATTTTGAATTTGTTTTCGACGAAAGAGAAACCAGTTAGATTTCATTACTTTCCTATCTTATGCGTTTCTCTTACACTACTAAAGGTCATGGCAAGCATTTGCCAGTCAGAACCCTCTTTATGATAGACTTCAGTCACCGTAAACTCCACCTTGGCATCATTTCCTCGGACTACCGATTCGAGTGTGATCCGGTTCCAGACAACAGCAGTATTGCCCACGAGTTCCACCGCTGTGTCATGGACAGTAGCTTTTTTGTACCAGATGCTCCCTGTTTCGATGATTTCCAGTTCACGGGCTGTGGTCCATGTTCCGCTCATATGAACAAACTTTGCCTGAGGGTGGAATAGGGGAGTGAGCTTGGCGATGTCCTTATCAGCCATCCACTGCCATTTGTCCATAGATAGTTGGATGATTTCCTTTTCAGTATTGCTGGTTGATGAATTTTGAGCTTGGATAGGGAATATAAGAGTTGCCATCAGGAGGGTGGCCAGGAGAAATGATTTCATTGTAGTGTAGAATTGGTATGAGTCTTTAGAAAAATATAATATTTTGATCAATCAAAATTATTGTTTACAAATCAAGTTCTATTACGAAAATCAAACAAGGAATTGGTAGAATCAAATGGTGTGGATTTCAAAATCGCCCAGGCCAAAAAGGATTTCGAGGAAAACATCAGATTGACGGCCGTGAACTTGAGCCATTTTCGGAACTTCAAACAGGAATTGAAGGAAATGGTTTTAAAAAGGATGAAGGAAAGGGAGAAAAAATAGATTTTCAGGTTTGAAAAGTTCAACCCTGCCTTTGCCGTCAGGCAGGCCTTTTAGGGTAGGAATGACATAAACCTATATTTATCCTAATCCACCAGTTTACCGGGGGCTCCGCCACGGAGGACAAGTTATTGAAAAGTTAGACCCTGTCTAGCCGATAGGCAGGCACTTTGTGGTCTTTAATTAATAATGGTCTTTAAATTAAGTTCATAATTTAAAGGATTCAAACGACCCCGAATGGGGTCAAATTTCTTAATAGCCATGGGTGAAATCCATGGGGACGATAATTTATATTTCCTTAAAGCCTCCCGACCCTGAATGGATCGAACATCTATTAATTTATGATCGATTTATCAATCCACCTTTTACTGAGGAGTAATCCTCAACAAAGCATCCGGAGAATTCGTCAGGACATACAATGCCCCTTCCGGCCCTATCTTCACATCCCGAACTCTTCCCATTCCTTTTAAGATGACTTCTTGGCTAAGGACATTATCCCCATCAATCACCAGTCTTCTGATTTCCTGATCTTTGAGCGCAGTAACCAAGAGGTTATTTTGCCATTTGGGAAATTGATTTCCTGTAACAAATTCAGCGGCACAAACTGCAATAGAGGGCGTCCAATAAGTGAGGGGCTGTTCCATTCCTTCTTTGTGGGTTAGGTTGGTAATGGTGCTGCCATCATAATTTACGCCGTAAGTAATAACTGGCCATCCATAATTTCCTGCTCTTTTGAGTCTATTGAGTTCATCCCCTCCTTGTGGACCATGATCCGTAAAGTATATCTCACCTGTCACAGGATGTTGTGCTAAACCCTGAACATTTCGGGTTCCCCAGGCATAAATACCTTGCAAGGTACCATCCTGTCCATAATGAGGGTTGTCCCTTGGGATAGAGCCGTCTGGATAAATCCTGAAGATTTTCCCTTCGGCTCGATAAGGTAACTGAGGGTTATTTCCTGATTGAATGGATTGCTGCATATCACCAATGGTGAAATACAAATATCCCTCCTTGTCAAAGAGTAGGCGGCTTCCCCATCTCATGCCTTCCACCACCAAAATAGAATCAGGTGCCTGGAATAGGGTTTGTTCTTCTACCCATTGATAATCTTTGATTTTTCCTCTGACCAATTTGGTCATGGCGGGAGAGGTTCTTTCAGGAGTATTTTTTGGATTGTGGCTGTAGGCAAAATATATCCAGCCATTCTCATTGTATTTAGGATCTAAAGCTATATCCATCATGCCTCCGACCAAATCCGTACCAAAGATAAAAGGAAGGCCTGCTATTTTCCGGGGATCCAGTTTACCCTTGACTACCCAATATAGATTTCCTTTATTGCCGTTAACCAAGGCCCGGTCTGTATCCACAAATTCGATTCCCCATGGAAATTCTATGCCTTCGGTAACCACTTTTTCGATATTCAAGGTATAGTCATGGGTCTTAATGGTCAATATTTCTTCTTTTCCAGGACTTTCACTGGGTGATTTTCTGGCTTTGAGGATAAATTCTGTCAAGGCATCAATATCATCCGAGCTCAAAGCATTTCCCCATGCGATCATGCTGGTATTGGGAACGCCCTTGCTAATGGCATTTGAAATAGAAGTCTTGTCGTTTCCTTGTTTGAGGTTTTCAGCCAAAAGGGAAGAGCCGGCCGGAGTACCTTTCAAGTCCGCTCCATGGCATCCCATGCAATAGGACTGGTAAACTTTTGCCCCATCCTGTGCCATAGTATTTGAATTCATGGCAAAAAATCCTATGATCACCAGGAAAAGCGATTGTTGTAAGACCTGTATAGATGCACCAAATTGTTTGTTTTTCATTGGAATGGAATTTTCTTAATTATTTGCTGGATGTGAATTTGTTATTTTAAAATTAAGATTTATCTGGAGTAAATGTACATTCGGATAAAGAATAGGGATTCATGAAATCAAACAAAATGGTATGTTTTTCAACCCAATTCTATTTCAGTTCCTTCCTGGGCAAACTCAAAATCCAAAGTACTTGAATATTTCTTTTGAAGTTTATCATTGATGGCATGTAATTCTCCATCCGTTCTAGAAGGGTCGTGATGAAATAGTAAAAGGCGTTTTACTCCTCCCAAAAATGCAATTTTCAAGGCATCCTCCATACTGGAATGTCCCCATCCCAACTTATGTTTATATTCTTTTGAGGTAAACTGGGCATCATGGATCAGTAAATCTGCTTCAGATATAATATCAAACCCTGAAATCCATTTTTTATCCGGGATAATTCCTTCTGGACCCAATGCGGGTTCGTGGTCAGGAATATAAGCCAATGTAGAATTTTTGGTTTCGACCCTAAAACCCACTGTAGGACCTGCATGGATGATGAATCTCGAACTGATTTTGAATGGACCTATCTTAAAATCGCTATTAGAGATTTCATGGAGCGCAAGTTTACAGGGAAGGTCCCGGAGAAGTACTGGAAAGAGGGGTGGGGATAAAAACCGGCTTAGTCTTGCATGCAAATTTAGGGTGACACTGGTTGGCGCCCAGATATGGACTTCCATTCTTGGATCGAATAATGGTTGAAAAAAACCCAAACCCTGGATATGGTCCATATGTAAATGGGTCAGTAAAATATCTATACGCTTAGATGGTTTAGAAGGAATCTTCACTTTTTGCAGACCCGAACCTCCATCTAATATTAGCATATTATTGTCATCAGTTACTGTGACGCAGGAGGTGTTTCCTCCAAAATGGGATGTTTCAGGACCTGAAGCGGGAATCGATCCTCTTACTCCTTTTATTGCAATTTTCATTGTTCCTTAGTTTCCCAGAATATGGCCACAGCTCCAAGAAATTTGCCCATTCTGCCTATTATTGGATAAGAAGTAACCGAAATTTTTTCAATTTTACCCTTTAGGCTCTCGATCCAAAAGGTTTTATGATGGGGGAGTTGGTCACTCAAAGTCTGTACCAAGGGAAGACCTTCCGGTGCCAAGGGTTTTTTTTGTTCATCCAGGGGTTTGAAAATTGTCGACCAGACCTCTACCTTCATTTCACCTGTATCACCAAAACGGGAGCCCAAAATATCTTCAGCGGGTTCATTATAAAAAATAAGGTTCCCGGCAATATCTGTAATAAATACAGGTATGGATAGGCAATCTGCCAATTGCCTGTTTAGGATGATTTCTATTTCATGTGCAGCCATTTTTGGGTGAAAGATGTCTTCTATAAATATAAGAAAACTAATTCATAAAAAATTGAATTATTAATGTTCTATGAATAGTAAAAAAAGAAATCTTTAATTCTAAATATTAGGAATAAAAAAGCCACTGCTAGAAAATAGAAGTGGCTAAAAAAATTACCCCAGTTTTTAATCCGGACAGGTTCCCCAAACAGGCTTGGGTAATGTCCATGATCCTGTGTAAAAATCCTCCGGAATTGTCGGTATTTTGATTACACACCAACTTGATAGATCCTGATTGAAATAATAATTTCCGTTAAACATGCCTGTCATTAACTCAACATTGCTTACGTTCCATTTACCAATGGGTTGGTTGAATCTGGCATTATATACATCAGGTAAACTACCAAACATATGAGACATATTTGTTACTTTGCCCACATCCCAATTTTCTATCGGTTGATTAAATACAGCCCCATAAAACATAAAGGACATATCGGTTACATTGCTCACGTCCCAGGCTTCAATAGGTTGATTAAAAAGAGAAACTCCAAACATAGTGTTCATATTTGTAACTTTGCTTACATCCCAATGCTCTAAAGGTTGATTAAACTGGGATGGTTTTGGATCCAAATTCCAATCCAACAAAAAATTTGCTGCAAATAAATAGGACATATCCGTTACATTGCTTACATCCCAATTGCCTATGGGTTGGTTGAAGTCTGTGCTTAAACCCAAATAACTCAGATCCGTGACTAATGAAGTACATAATTTGGTAAGATCAGCCTTTTCTTCCACCCTCATTTTTAAAAATTCATTATCAACTGCTTCGTATTCTACCCCGTTGATAATTCCTTTATAACCTGGAATGACACCTTCACATTTACAGGTTACACCATTTTCAGCTAAAAAAAACCTAGGTTCCCCTTCGGGTTTAGGAACGAATTTGACTTGAACATTTTTGGTCCCATCTACTAGAATCCTCATGGGGTTTTGGTTTCCGCTGAGATCTCCCTCCCAATTTTGAAAGGCCCATCCCTCTTTAGGTACCGGGGTTAATTCCACTGTTGTTCCTATTGGATATTCTCTTCCTGAAGGATTGGGCACCACCACTTCATTAACTGTTCCTTCCCCAATTATCAATAGATTAAGAGGATAACTTCTTTTTACAAAAAGACCAATAATACTTTTATCAGAATCCATTGTAATTTCCAATGGATTTGATGAACCATCTGCATCACCGTCCCATTTTTGAAATACCCAATCTGTATAGGCTTCTGCCGTGAGTTTTACAGTTTTTCCTTCATCATAGGAATCAAATTTTGGCATCAAATTGATTCTACCTCCCTCTGCTGGGGATGCTGATGTGTCCAACTTGAATGTTGTCTTTGGTTCTTCATTGAAGCAGGAGATCAAAATAAGGACCAAGAGGATTTGGAATAAATTGCTTGTCTTTTTCATTGGGGTATAAATTTGATTAGTGAAAAACTAAAACTATTAATAAAGCCAATGCTGATGGGGTACTATCTGAAATCACCTAGATTACCATTATAAATTTACCACTCAATCATTTTCATATACTGGTAAAAAGGCGACATTTTTTAGAAAAATTTAAGCATTTTATAATATTAAATCATTGATAACCAATATATTAAATATTTACCCTACAATTCTTATTGTGCCAAGGAGAGGAATTAGGGACAATAAATTAAATTGCTTCAAAATCTGTTTTGCCTCTGGTTTTCAAAAATATTGGGTAGGTATTTGCGGAGTTAAAATTTGCAAGTAAGCCGCATCGCAAGTTAGCGGTAAATTCATCAATAAACATTCGAGGTCTGAAAGACCTAAAATGTTTGGGAATCGAACCCTTGAGGTTTTATAAAGCTCCGAGAGTTTTTGGTGTAAAATTTAAACAATTATAAGCATCTTGGTAAAAATAAACCTTCGAGGCCTGAAAGACCTCAAAGGTTTCAATTACATATTTCTAAAGCTCAATGGTGTACTTCCGGTATGTTTTTTAAAGAAATTATTGAAATGGGGCACTTCGGTAAAGCCCAGTGCAAAGGCAATTTCTCCTACGTTCCAATTGCTGTGTTTGAGTAGGACTTTAGCTTCCTGAATTAATCGATCTGCGATGACCTGTGTCGTAGTTTTTCCAGTTGTTTCTTTTACTGCCCGGTTGAGGTGGTTGACATGCACATTTAGATTTTCGGCAAAATCAGAAGCAGAGCGGACCTGCAATTTTGGATGGCTGTCTTCAATTGGGAATTGTCTCTCCAGCAATTCGGTAAACATAGCTGAAATCCTGTGGGAGGCATTGAATGGTTGCCGATCCGTCAGGATATTCGGCTGAAGCTTCATACCAAAATGGATCAGTTCAAGGATGTGACTGCGGATGCTGTCATATTTGTATTTGTATTCGGAATTGAAATCTAGTTCCATTTTTTGGAACAAAGCTTCAACCTCAATTACCTGATCGTCCCTCAATTCAAAAATATGGTTTCCTGAAGGTTGGAAAATTTCATATTGGCTAATATTTCCAAAATTGGACATGAAGTGTGGGTTGAAGATGCAGTACTGCCCCTTCAATTCTTCATGGTGTTCCCATTTATAAGGGATAAGAGGATTGGAAAAGGATAAAGCCTGCTTTTTTACCTCTATGACCTGATCGGCATAATATACGGTACCATGTCCTTTGACCAACATGATTTTGTAAAAATCTCTGCGCCGATAGGGGATAGTAGTCTGCTTTCCGTGGGAATATGGCTCTAATCGGAACATATTAAAATGACCGATGTCATTGCGGATATTTTCTGGGAGCCAACTGAATTTTCTCTTGTAAAATTCCTCTATGGTTTCAGGTTTGTCCATAATTAAAGTAAAGGATTTGATCTTTTAATGAATTCATTATTAAAGGAATAAATCAAACTGATATTCCATATCCAATTATCCACTTCGATTTGGGATACAATTTTTTTGCTTATGATGGATCCCAGGGAAACAGGAAAATCCTTTCTTCCAATGACAATGGAGGCGCTGGCAAAATAGCCATCATCCTCATTCATTTTCAGGTAGAAGAATTGGGGGCTGGCATTGAAGAAATATTTTTCTGAAAGAGGTATTTTGGTAAAATGTGCACCTGTTGCGACAAATTGGTTCAAGGCATAAGGCACTTTTCCCAAGCTCCTACCTGCTAAATAAAGAAAATTGAGTCTAATCTTATCGTTGAATGTATAGCTTGGGGAAATTTCCCCGGCAAAGAACCTTTTGGCTTCCATGCTTTCAACCATGTTACCTGTTCCATCATCAACCATTTTTTCTTCAAAAATAAAGGCAGGATGGGCACCTATATGCAACCTGAATTTATCTGATTTGAAAATCTTATATCTCCACCAAAATATAAAAGACCAAGGTTGACCATCCAGTGCGAAACGCATCTCAGGGTCAAAGCTTAATTTGTCCCCACCAAGAGAAAGTTCAAATATGGCGGCAGGTCTGTTAAGAGAAAAGGCAGGAATAAGGGAAAGTCCATTATTGGTAACACTGATATTTCCTTTAAAATACCCGTTCGGTGATTGTTTTTCTTCTTGGGCATAAGATTTTGCCATTAAAAAAACGACAAGGAAACCTGAAAGCAATAAATTCAATAACCTTCGAAATATTGAATACGGACTGATTTTCATGGTATATACTTTGATTCTAGATGATTTGGATGTTAATACAATTTACTGAAAACCAAAAAGTATCTTGGATTTTCATATTACAAAATTAATACTGTCTCTTGTTTTGTTTGAACTTTTTTCAAATCGATAATTACGAAAATCAAACAATTGATATAGCATAGAGACTTGGAATAAAATAAAATTGGATCGATTTAAAAAAGACATTTTTATGCCCTATACCGGTTATTCACTAAAAGAAGAAAAGATATTTTGAATTGGAAAGCTCTAATAGGATTATATTATCCTATGATAAAGAAAAATGAAATGGGCAGGAATTTTAAAAACCCTGCCCATGAAAATGTAATTTGGAAATTTATTTATCAGCTGAATCTTTTCAACGCTAGATCACTTACTGTTCCACCAATTGACAAGGAACTGGTAGCGGCAGGAGAAGGTGCATTGAGCACATTAATGGCATATTCATTTTCTTTGATACTGAAATCATCCAAAAGGCCACCAGTCCTGTCGCATGCCTGGGCCCGTACTCCGGCACCTCCGTCTACAAGGTCATCTTCAGTAATGTCAGGGATTAATTCCTGAAGCGCTTTTGTAAATGCAGCTTTAGAGAATGAACGGTATAGTTCCCCCATGCCGGTTTTCCAGTATTTGGAAGCTACTTTTTGAAAGCCAGGCCAGGCCAATGTTTCACTAAGTTCAGCAAAATTTATCTGCGACCGCTTATATCCTTCTCTTTTGAAGGCCAAGACCGCATTTGGTCCAGCTTCTACACCACCTTTCTTCATTCTTGTGAAATGAACTCCCAAAAATGGAAAATTTGGATCCGGAACGGGATAAATCAGATTTTTAACCAGGTATTCCCTTTCTTTCTTCAGTTTATAATATTCTCCCCTGAATGGAATTATTTTGACATCAATGGGTTCATGCTGGTTCATTTGCGCGACTTTATCAGAATACAATCCAGCACAGTTGATAACCAGGTTAGAGGAAAATTCATGGTATTCAGTCCTAATATAAGATATTCCATTTAATGTATTGATTTTCAACACCTTATTATTTAGGAATATTTCCCCTCCCAGAGACTCAAATTTCCTGGCATAGGCTTGGGCGACTACTTTATAATCCACGATACCTGTTTGAGGAACATGAATAGCAGCCACACCTGCGCAGTAAGGTTCATATTCTTTAAGCTCATCTAGGGTAATGTGACGGGTACCAGTCAAACCGTTTTGAAGCCCACGGTCATGAAGTCCATTTAAAATGGGGATCTGTTCTTTTCTCGTTGCTACGACTACCTTTCCTGTCAGTTCAAAAGGAATATTTTCCTCTTCACAAAACTTGATCAATTCATGGTAACCGTTGATACAGTTGATTGCTTTGAGTGAACCAGGTTTATAATATAATCCTGAATGGATAACCCCGCTGTTATTTCCAGTTTGATGTTTGGCTACCTCGCTTTCCTTTTCTAAAATTGCTACTTTTAGGTCAGGTTTTTTCTGCTTGATTTTCAAGCCAGTGGCGAGGCCAACAATCCCACCACCAACAATTAGGATATCGTACTTCATGCTTTATTTTTAAAAGCAACAAATATAATCATTGAGTGAAATTATAAAACAATTGTCAACAAATTGATCACAATTTATTTTGGGCATTTTTTAACTAACACAAGCGTGTCCCATATTAAAATTTATCGTAGCTAATCGATGTTTATTTTTATAAAACCATAATCAATTTGCATATTTGCACCAAGTTTAAGCATCTGTTTGTATAGATGCCATGTTTCATTTCTTTAAAACTATAAATGTCTAATCAACAAATTAAGATTACGCTTCCTGATGGTTCTGTGAGGGAGTATGAAAAAGGAGTTTCAGGTCTACAGATTGCACTTAGTATAAGCGAGGGTTTGGCCAGAAACGTACTTGCAGCAAAAGTGAACGGGGAAGTTTGGGATGCCAGCAGACCGATTAACCATGATGCAAATTTACAATTATTAACCTGGAATGATACGGAGGGGAAAAATACTTTTTGGCATTCTTCAGCTCACTTGATGGCCGAGGCTCTGGAAGCACTTTATCCTGGAATCAAATTTGGTATTGGGCCACCTATTGAAAATGGTTTTTATTATGATGTTGACTTTGGCGATAGACCATTGGATAGTGCTGAAATTGAAACAATTGAAGCAAAAATGATGGAATTGGCCAAGCAAAAAAGTGAGTACATCCGTAAAGAGGTTTCCAAAAAAGATGCTATTGCCTATTTCAAAGAAAAGGGAGACGAATATAAATTAGACCTTTTGGAGGGCTTGGAAGATGGCTCCATCACTTTTTATGAGCAGGGTAATTTTGTGGACCTTTGTAGAGGGCCCCACATTCCGAATACCGGTTTTATCAAAGCTGCCAAAATACTGAATATTGCGGGTGCTTACTGGAGAGGGGATGAAAAGAATAAAATGCTAACCAGGCTTTATGGGATTACTTTTCCAAAAGCCAAGGAACTTCAGGATTACCTGACCCTATTAGAAGAAGCCAAGAAAAGAGATCACAGAAAGTTAGGAAGAGAATTAGAACTTTTCACTTTTTCCGAAAAGGTTGGTATGGGTCTTCCATTGTGGTTGCCAAAAGGTACTTTGTTGAGGGAGAGGTTGGTCAACTTCATGAAAAGGGCACAGGATAAATCAGGTTACCAGCAGGTGGTTACCCCTCATATTGGACATAAGGCATTGTATGAAACCTCTGGCCATTATGAAAAATACGGTAAGGATTCGTTTCAGCCTATAGCAACCCCAAATGAAGGGGAGGAGTTTTTGCTAAAGCCTATGAACTGTCCCCACCATTGCGAGATTTACAAACATAAGCCGAGGTCTTATAAAGATTTGCCTATACGATATGCAGAATTCGGTACAGTTTATAGGTATGAGCAAAGCGGAGAATTACATGGTCTGACCAGGGTAAGGGGATTCACTCAGGACGATGCCCATATTTTCTGCCGGCCGGACCAGGTAAAAGAAGAGTTTATTAAAGTAATAGATCTGGTATTGTATGTATTCAAAGCTTTGGGTTTTGAAGATTTTACTGCTCAAATTTCCTTAAGGGATCCGGATAACAGGGATAAGTACATTGGTACAGATGAAGCTTGGAACAAAGCGGAATCGGCCATTATTGAGGCGGCAAAGGAAAGGGGCTTGCAGACCGTTACAGAATTGGGGGAAGCAGCGTTTTATGGTCCCAAACTGGATTTCATGGTAAAAGATGCCTTGGGCAGAAAATGGCAGCTGGGCACCATTCAGGTGGATTACAATTTGCCTGAGCGTTTCCAATTGGAATATATTGGTTCGGATAATCAAAAACATAGACCTGTGATGATCCATAGGGCCCCATTTGGCTCTTTGGAGCGGTTTGTGGCTGTTTTGATAGAGCATTGTGCCGGAAATTTTCCATTATGGCTTTCTCCGGAACAGATCACTATTTTACCTATTTCCGAGAAATATGTGGAATATGCCGAACAAGTAAAGTCCATGTTGGAGGACCAGGATATCATGGGAGCAATTGATAACAGAGATGAAAAAATTGGCCGTAAGATCCGTGATGCGGAAGTAAAGAAAATTCCATTTATGCTGATCGTAGGAGAAAAAGAACAAGCTGAAGGGAAGATTTCTGTTAGGAAGCATGGAGAAGGGGACTTGGGTGCTCTGAGTCCTGAAGAATTTGTTACTCACTTTAAAGGAATAATAGGAGAGTTCCTGAAAAATTAATTAATTAAGGAAAAAGTTGGAGATTTTTATAATCTCAAAATAATTCCGATATTTGCACGCAATTTCATTAAACAACCATAAAATTTTGAAAGGAAAACCACCGTTCAGACAGAGACAAGAAGAGCCTTATAAAGTAAATGATAAGATTAGGGCCAGGGAAGTAAGGGTAGTAGGAGACTTCGTAGAAGGAGGAAATGCAGTATTATCCTTATCTCAGGCGCTAAAACTAGCAGAGGAAAATGAACTTGATCTCGTAGAAATTTCTCCCAATGCCAATCCGCCTGTTTGTAAGGTGATTGATTATGCCAAGTTTAAATACGAGCAGAAAAAGAAGCAAAAGGAAATAAAAGCCAATGCATCCAAGACTGTTTTAAAGGAAATAAGATTTGGCCCTAATACAGATGACCATGATTTTAATTTTAAATTGAAGCATGCCATTAACTTTCTAAAAGAAGGTGCTAAAGTGAAGGCTTATGTACACTTTGTTGGAAGGTCTATTGTATTTAAGGAAAGAGGAGAGATGTTGTTATTGAGGTTTGCACAGGAGCTGGAAGATTACGCTCAGGTGGAGCAGTTGCCCAAGCTGGAAGGAAAAAGGATGTTCCTTTTTCTAGCGCCCAAATCATTAAAGAAATAATTTCAACAAACAAATACAGTTATGCCTAAAGTAAAAACTAAATCAAGTGCGAAAAAAAGGTTCAAGTTAACAGGAACCGGCAAAATCAGAAGGAAGCATGCTTATAAAAGTCACATTTTGACCAAAAAATCAACCAAGAGAAAGAGAAATCTAACTCAAATGGGTATGGTTCATGAGTCTGATGAGGGCAGAGTAAAAGCCATGTTGAGAATTGGTTAATCCTTTTCCAATCCTTCAAAAATCAATTAAGGTTAAATTATTCACCAGACGCTGAGGTAAAAAAGTCCGTAAGGCACCTAGGGTCAAAAAATGTAAAAAACTATGCCAAGATCAGTAAATGCAGTTGCTTCAAGAGCAAGAAGAAAAAAAGTACTTAAAGCAACAAGAGGTTACTTCGGAAGAGGTAAAAACGTTTGGACAGTAGCCAAAAACAAATACGAAAAAGGTTTACAGTACGCTTACAGGGACAGAAAGGCAAAGAAAAGAGAATTCAGAGCCCTTTGGATCCAGCGTATCAATGCAGGTGCCAGACAGTATGGCATCTCTTATTCACAATTTATGGGAATGTTGAAAAAAGCAGACATCGAATTGAACAGAAAAGTTCTTGCAGATTTGGCCATGAATCATCCCGAGGCATTCAAAGCTGTAGTTGAAAAAGTAAAGTAAGAAAGGCACAACCTTACTTTAAATTTAAAGCCCTGAACTATCAGGGCTTTTTTTATGCTAAAATTTTATCATTTGTTGGTATGGTTTTGGGAAATTTTGTTATATTACAAGAGTAGAATAAATTAAATGACCAATATTTAAAAACCTTATTTTATGGTTTTTAAACATTGGTTTTTTAGTACCTATAACAAAATAAAAAAAGCCCCAAAAGAGGGGCTTGAGAGTAGCGAGGAGCAGAATCGAACTGCTGTCCGCCGCGGCGGATATGAATCCTGCGTTAAAGGTACTTTGGAAGTATGTTGGATCTGATCCAATCTCTTCCTTTTCCGGATTTTAGTTCCTTTTCTCTATAAAGGGCTTCTTTCTTGGAATCAAAGAACTCTACGTGGATGCAGTACCAAGGTCTATATCTTAAAGTGTAGCCTTTAGTAGATTTGGAATTGTGGAACCTGAACCTTGTAATAAGTTCAGAGGTCATTCCAGTATAAAATTTGTTTGCGGAAAAAGAATAAAGTGCGTAAACACAGAACATAACAAAAGAACAAAAAAAGCCCCAAAAGAGGGGCTTGAGAGTAGCGAGGAGGGGAGTTGAACCCCTGTCCGCCGCGGCGGATATGAATCCTGCGTTAAAGGTACTTTGGAAGTATGTTGGATTTAATCCAATCTCTTCCTTTTCCGGATTTTAGTTCCTTTTCTCTATAAAGGGCTTCTTTCTTGGAATCAAAGAACTCTACGTGGATGCAGTACCAAGATCTATATCTTAAAGTGTAGCCTTTAGTAGATTTGGAATTGTGGAACCTGAACCTTGTAATAAGTTCAGAGGTCATTCCAGTATAAAATTTGTTTGCGGAAAAAGAATAAAGTGCGTAAACACAGAACATAACAAAAGAACAAAAAAAGCCCCAAAAGAGGGGCTTGAGAGTAGCGAGGAGGGGAGTTGAACTGCTGTCCGCCGCGGCGGATATGAATCCTGCGTTAAAGGTACTTTGGAAGTATGTTGGATCTGATCCAATCTCTTCCTTTTCCGGATTTTAGTTCCTTTTCTCTATAAAGGGCTTCTTTCTTGGAATCAAAGAACTCTACGTGGATGCAGTACCAAGGTCTATATCTTAAAGTGTAGCCTTTAGTAGATTTGGAATTGTGGAACCTGAACCTTGTAATAAGTTCAGAGGTCATTCCAGTATAAAATTTGTTTGCGGAAAAAGAATAAAGTACGTAAACACAGAACATAACAAAAGAACAAAAAAAGCCCCAAAAGAGGGGCTTGAGAGTAGCGAGGAGGGGAGTTGAACCCCTGACCTCAGGGTTATGAATCCTGCGCTCTAACCATCTGAGCTACCTCGCCAGGAATGTTTATTGAATTGAAGGAGTTGAACTCCTGTCCGCCGCGGCGGATATGAATCCTGCGCTCTAACCTCCCGATAGCTATCGGGATGAGCTACCTCGCCGAATTGGAATGCAAATATGATGGCTTACTTGTTCAATTGCAAACAAAAAGGGTTAAAAAAAGTGTTTTTTGTAAACAAAAATTGAAAGGAAATGGTGAAAAACAAGTTTGTAGCTGATTATCAAATCAATACTTCAAGGAAAATTCTTTTTCCTTATTTGAGTACAGCGAGTGGACTTGCTGAATGGTTTGCGGATGATGTCTCTATCAATGAAGACAAGAATTTTATCTTTCATTATGATGGTGAAGAACATTATGCCAGGGTGGCATCTTTACGGAGTAATTACCATGTTAAATTTGACTTTTTTGACCCCAATAATTTAGAGGAAACCGATCATTCCTACATAGAATTCAAAATTGAAGAGAATGAACTGACCCAAACCCTATTTTTAAAAGTAATCGATTATAGTGATTCCTATGATGATGAAGAACTTGAGTCTATTTGGGAAAATTTAGTACTCCACCTTAAGGAAATCATTGGCGGATAATTGGATTTTTTACAGTAAAATTGAATATTATTTTCAACTTTGCCGTTAGATTGACCAACATGGCTTTGTTTGTTAATGAAAAAACTTGATAAACTTATTTTAGGTTCTTTTATAGGACCTTTCTTTTTGACTTTTGTGGTAGTGGATTTTATTCTGCTTACCGTGAATATGCTTAAATATTTTGATGAAATTTTTGGTAAGGGATTGGGCTTCATGATATACCTTGAACTGATTTCTTATTTTGTGATCAGCATTTCCCCCATGGCCCTTCCTTTAGCGGTCCTTCTTTCTTCGTTGATGACTTTTGGGAATCTTGGAGAACATTTTGAATTGACTGCCATAAAAAGCAGTGGTATTTCTCTTGTCAGGGCGCTAAGACCTTTGTTTATTTTTGTTGTTTTACTGACTATTTTGGCCTACCTATCCAACAATTACGTAGTTCCAAAGGTAAACCTGAAAACATTTAGCCTTTTATATGATATTAGGATGAAATCTCCTGCCCTTGACATCAAGGAGGGGATTTTTTATGCCGGAATCCCCAATTATAGTATTAAAGTAAATCAAAAGCTTGATGAAACAAGGTTAAGGGACATTATCATTTACGATCATTCTCAAGGTCAGGGAAACACCAATGTAATCCTTGCGGATTCCGGGAGAATGGAATCATTTTTTAATGACCGGTATATGAGACTTGTGCTTTACAATGGTGTGAGCTATAAAGAATCCAGGAGTTCTAGGGGAATAAGTGAAAAACCTGTCGATTTCAGTAGGACTAATTTTTCAGAAAACCATATTGTTTTCAATTTGGAGTCTTTTCAATTAAACAGGACACCTGAAGACCTGTGGTCTACCAATAGATCAATAAAGAATATTTCCCAGCTAAAGGAAGGCCTTGATTCTATGTCAAATGAAATCAATAGTTTAATTTATTATAATTATCTGACCACAGAATCTTCCTACACTTATTTTGGTAGAAATAAAAAAATCAATCCTCCTGCAGATATTATAGAAAAAAAGGCTGCATATGATTCCTTGAAACTCCGGAAATCAAGAGAAACAAAACTAAATGGAAACCAAACTGAAGTAGTGGCTTCCACTTCAGGCAATGACTCCATTAGTTTTGCCTTAGAAAGTCAGAAAGGACAGGTATCGGACACTTTGCCTGTTTTGGCTATTGCTAAAGCCGTAACTGATAGCGTGCTTGAAGATCAGGTAGGAAAAGATGAAATATCAGGTAATAATGTAACTTCTGTAGAAAGTTTAAGAGCCAGAAAAGAATTTAGAAAGACCGATTCGCTTATTTCAAAAAGCAGGCCTGTAGTGGCAACCGGGGAAATTCCTCAAAAAAAAGCCAAAACATACCAACAATTGGAAGAATTCAGTCCTGAGTCAAAAGCCAGGATTGATTCCATTATAGAGGCTTCCGGATATATACCCAGAGCTGCTACCGTTGCCATGAACAATGCAAGGTCAATCAAAAATAACTTTAGCACCAAGCTTGTTCAAATCGATAACCTTCAAAGAGAATACCGTAGATTTCAAATTGCCTGGTTTCAAAAATATACAACAGCTTTGGCCTGTATTGTCATGTTCCTGATCGGAGCCCCTCTGGGTGCCATCATCAAAAAAGGAGGACTTGGTATGCCTGTTCTGGTTTCCATCATTTTCTTCATAATATATTATATGCTGACGATAACAGGAGAAAAATGGGCCAAAGAGGGGGTTACAACCGCTCTTTTTGGAACTTTTTTTTCAATTCTGGTTCTTTTGCCTTTTGGATTTTTCTTCCTTAGACAGGCAAGAAAAGATGCCCGGTTATTTGAAGCAGATATGTATATTGAATTTTTTAAAAAGCTACAGAAAAGCTTTAAGATTAAATCATCTAAACTTGAAGCCAATGTTTTAAAATCCAATTAAAGTTTTTACCTTTGTGGCTGTTTTAAATTAAATTTAACTAGACATGTATTTAACCTCAGAGAAAAAAGCGGAGTTATTCAAAAATCATGGCAGGTTAAAATCTGAAACTGACACGGGTTCACCGGAATCTCAGATTGCGTTGTTTACTTTCAGAATTCAGCATTTAACTGACCATTTAAAATCCAACAAAAAAGACCATACGTCAAGATTGAGCTTGATGAAATTGGTAGGTAAGAGAAGAAGATTGCTAAACTATCTTGTCAAAAATGACATCGAAAGATACAGAGCAATAATTGCCGAACTTGGAATTAGAAAATAATCATCATTTGAATGTAAGGTTCTCTAAGGGAGAACCTTACTTTTTTGATACCCCCTGATATTAAGCCTTACTTTTATAACTTCATTACACGTATTATTAACAAAATTTTATGTTACCTAATTTAATCACAAAATCCATCAAGTTAGAGGATGGTAGAGAAATCATTATAGAAACAGGTGCTTTAGCTAAACAAGCTGATGGATCAGTAGTTGTCAGAATGGGAAAGGCCATGTTATTGGCCACTGTTGTCACCAAAAAAGAAGCAGGAGAGGGAGTTGATTTTCTTCCTTTGTCTGTGGATTACCAAGAGAAGTTTGCTGCATCCGGTAAAATACCGGGAGGTTTTTTGAAAAGAGAAGGAAGGCTTTCAGATTATGAAGTATTGATCAGTAGATTGGTGGACAGGGCCATCAGACCTATTTTTCCAGATGATTACCATGCGGACACCAATATCAGCATTACTTTGATGTCTGCTGATGAAGAAGTACTTCCTGATTGCCTTGCAGGTTTAGCTGCTTCAGCAGCACTTGCCGTTTCTGATATACCATTTAATGGTCCGATATCCGAGGTGAGGGTAGCCAAAATTGATGGTAAATTGTTGATAAATCCTACTCCAAATCAGCTGGAATTGTCATCTTTGGAGTTTATTGTAGCTGGATCTGAAGAATATATTCTGATGGTGGAAGGAGAGGCTAACGAAATTTCGGAGGATGAAATGGTTGAAGCCCTTCAATTTGCACATGAGGAAATAAAGAGACATTGTCAGGTTCAAAAAGAACTGACCAAAGTTGTTGGGAAAGAATTAAAAAGGGAATATACCCATGAGAAGTCTGATCCAGCATTATATGAAAAGATGTATTCAGAACTTTATGACAAGTGTTATGAAGTTGTGGGAAGATTGATTGCCAACAAATCTGAGCGGTCAGATTTGATCAAGGCAGTGAAGGATGCCTTTGTTGAAAGTTTAGGAGAGGAGCATCCTTATGAGGAAAGCTTGATCGGTCCATATTTTGCGAAAATTCACAAGGAAGCAGCTAGAAACCTTACTCTTAACGAAAGAAAAAGGCTTGACGGAAGGAAATTGGATGAGATCAGGCCGATTTGGTCCGTGGTAGATTATTTACCCTCTGCCCATGGTTCAGCGATATTCACTAGAGGTGAGACCCAGTCCATCACCACTTGTACCTTGGGTACTAAGCTCGATGAGCAGATGATTGATGGCGCAATGATTTCCGGGTACAATAAATTTTTCCTCCATTATAATTTCCCTGGTTTTTCAACCGGGGAGGTGAAACCTAACAGAGGCCCTGGAAGAAGGGAAATAGGACATGGTAATCTGGCCATGAGGGCATTGAAGAAAGTGATGCCAAAGGATGATCAAAACCCATATACCATTAGGGTGGTTTCGGATATCCTTGAATCCAATGGCTCCTCATCCATGGCAACTGTCTGTGCCGGGTCTTTGGCACTAATGGACGCCGGTGTACCCATCAAGGCTCCTGTAACAGGTATTGCTATGGGTATGATTTCAGATGCCAAGACAAAGAAATATTCCATTTTGTCTGATATTTTGGGAGATGAAGATCATCTTGGGGATATGGATTTTAAAGTGACAGGTACTTCCAAAGGTATTACAGCCTGTCAAATGGACCTGAAAGTGGAAGGATTGGACTATAGTGTTGTAAAAGAAGCATTGTATCAAGCCAAAGAGGGTAGGCTCCATATCTTAAATGAAATTACCAAGACATTGGATGCGCCAAGGCCTGATTTGAAACCTCATGCTCCTAGATCTTATAATATGAATATTCCAAAAGAATTGATAGGTGCCGTTATTGGTCCAGGTGGCAAAGTAATTCAGGAAATTCAAAAAGATACCGGCGCCACTATCGTGATCGAGGAAAAAGACAACATGGGTAAGATTAATATTTTCTCCAATAACCAGGTTTCTATGGACGGAGCTATTGCAAGAATCAGAGCTATCGTTGCCCAGCCGGAGATCGGAGAAGTCTATACCGGAAAAGTAAAAAACATTATGCCATTTGGTGCGTTTGTTGAATTTATGCCGGGTAAAGATGGATTATTGCATATTTCTGAAATCAAGTGGGAAAGGCTGGAAAATATGGAAGGTGTTCTTGAGCCGGGAGAAGAAATAATGGTAAAACTGATTGATGTCGATAAAAAGACAGGGAAGTTTAAGCTTTCAAGAAAGGTTTTGTTGCCAAAACCTGAAAAATCAGATAAAAAAGAGTAAGTTTTTAAAGTAATTATTTACTTTGAACTTTAAATGAAATTATTTTTGTTATAATTGAGTCTAACTGAAAAATAATATTCTCGAATGAGGCAGCTAAAAATTAGCAAACAGATTACCAACAGAGAAAGTCAATCTTTGGATAAGTATCTTCAGGAAATTGGAAAAGTAGATTTACTTACAGCAGATGAAGAAGTGATTTTGGCAAAAAGAATCCGTGAAGGCGACCAATTGGCTTTGGAAAAACTCACAAAGGCGAACCTCAGGTTTGTGGTTTCTGTTGCCAAGCAATACCAAAACCAAGGTCTTTCTTTGGGGGATCTTATCAATGAAGGTAATTTGGGTCTTATCAAAGCAGCACAGAGATTTGATGAAACACGAGGTTTTAAATTTATCTCTTATGCTGTATGGTGGATCAGACAATCAATTCTTCAGGCATTGGCAGAGCAATCAAGAATTGTCAGGCTGCCTTTAAACAGGGTTGGATCTTTGAATAAAATCAGTAAAACTTTCAGTGAACTGGAACAAAAATTTGAAAGAGAACCTTCTCCGGAAGAGTTGGCGGAAGTTTTGGAAGTGACTGCAGGAGAAGTGGTGGATACCATGAAAATTTCAGGACGTCACGTTTCTATGGATGCTCCTTTTGTTCAAGGGGAAGAAAACAGCCTTTTGGATGTTTTGGAAAATGATGGAGACGAAAAGCCTGATGATGGTCTGATGACAGATTCATTGAGGAAAGAGGTACAAAGAGCACTTTCAACACTAACCTCTAGGGAGGCAGATGTAATTACGCTTTATTTTGGATTGAACGGAGAGCATGCTATGACTTTGGAGGAAATTGGCGAGAAGTTCAATTTAACTAGGGAAAGGGTGAGGCAGATTAAAGAGAAGGCAATCAGAAGGTTAAGACATACTTCCAGAAGTAAAACATTAAAGCCTTATTTAGGATAGTTCCTTTTAAGTGCCATTGATTACATTTTAAAGGGGATTTTTCCCCTTTTTTTGTGTGTTGAAAAAAATACAAAAAAATCCCAGATTAGATCTAATTCTCCAGAGACTCAAATACTCATCAATTATTTGGGAATTTTAACATGGTTAATCTTTGTTGTAAAAAGTATTTTAACATAATTTGCTAACCCTAAAAAAACAATCAAATGTCTTCTGAAATAGAACAAGTAAAAGTTTTGATTATTGGTTCGGGGCCTGCAGGTTACACTGCTGCAATTTATGCAGCACGCGCAGGTTTGAATCCTATATTGTACACTGGTGGTCAGCCTGGTGGTCAGTTGACCATAACCACTGATGTAGAGAATTACCCAGGATATCCTGATGGGATTTTGGGCCCGGAAATGATGGAAGATTTCAGGAAACAGGCAGAAAGATTTGGTACTCAGGTACGTTACGGGCTGGTTACCAAAGTTGATTTTTCTGTATCACCCCACAAAGTAATAGTTGATGATCAGGTTGAAATTCAAGCTGATACTGTAATTATTTCCACAGGTGCATCAGCAAAGTGGTTAGGTATAGAAAGTGAAGAAAGGTTGAATGGAAAAGGTGTTTCTGCATGCGCGGTGTGTGATGGATTTTTCTTCAGAGGTCAGGATGTAGCAATCGTTGGGGCAGGGGATACGGCCTGTGAAGAAGCTTCTTATTTGGCAAATATCTGTTCGAAAGTTTATATGCTAATAAGAAGAGATGAAATGAGGGCTTCCCAGATCATGCAAAAAAGAGTAATGAACAATCCCAAGATTGAAATTCTTTGGAATACCGAAACAGATGAAATTTTAGGTGAAAATGAAGTAGAAGGGCTTAGGGTGTATAATAATAAAACCAAGGAAAAGAAAGAGTTGAAAATTTCAGGTTTCTTTGTCGCTATTGGCCATGAACCGAATACCGGAATTTTTAAAGGTATAATCGATATGGATGAAAATGGCTATATAAAAACAATACCAGGAAGTACAAAAACCAATATTGAAGGGGTATTTGCTTGCGGAGATGCTCAGGATCATATATACAGGCAGGCAGTGACAGCAGCAGGCACAGGTTGTATGGCAGCATTGGATGCCGAAAGGTATTTGGCTGCTAAGGAATTGGTCTAAATTATTCTGATGAAATATAGGGAAATAAGACTTCTATTTTTGTTTTTATTGTGCATGGGTTCTTTTGGAGTCCATGCACAAAATTTTCCTAGAATTATTAAAAAACCAAAAGAGCAAACTCAGCCCGGTACCCCGGCAACCAATCCAATCCTAAGAGATCTCAGACTTTTTGATCCTCAAAAATACCTTCAGGATATCACTAGAGAAACGGATTCTTTGTTATACAAAGATTATGTAAACCTTAAAAAACGTCTCAGCATTGTAGCGGAAGATACCTTATCCTTAGTTTGGGCACCCACAAACCAATTGGTTCAGGTATCCGAGCAGATTCTTATTGACAGTATATGGGTAACAGCATTTGAATATTATTCTGCATGGGACAGCAAAAAAATCAATATTTATGATTTTAACCCTAAAGACTTCAAAGACACAGTCTATGTAAAGCTTTATGATACATTTTTTGGTACTGATTGGAAATTACCTTTGGATCAAACCATTATCACATCGGAGTTTGGCTTCAGAAGGTATAGATGGCATCATGGTACGGATTTAAAATTAAGAGTTGGTGATCCTATTTACAGTACTTTTGATGGAATTGTAAGAATTCGATCCTATGATAGGACAGGATATGGTTATTATGTGGTAGTAAGGCATAAAAACGGACTGGAAACATTATATGGCCATTTGTCCAAGATTTTGGTTGATGTTGGGCAGGAAGTCAAAGCAGGGGATGTACTGGGATTGGGCGGAAGTACGGGAAGAAGTACAGGTCCACACTTACACTTTGAAGTTCGGTATCAGGGCCTTTCTATCAATCCTACTGAATTGTATGATTTTAACGTAGGAAGGCTCAAATCTGATATTTATATGATAACTTCAGCAAGTTTTGACCATGTGACCAAAACCCAGGAATCGGTTTATCATAGGGTGAGGAGTGGGGAGAACCTAAGCGTAATTGCCAGAAGGTATGGGGTTAGGGTGAGTACCTTGACCAGATTGAACAACATATCCACTTCGACTGTTTTGAGAGTTGGTCAAAGACTAAGGATTCGATAACCATAATTTATTTGAACATGAAACTTGATATTTTGGTAATTGCTGCACATCCTGATGATGCAGAATTAGCCTGCTCTGGGACTATTGCCGCACATATTGCCCAAGGTTATAAAGTTGGAATTCTTGACCTGACAAAAGGTGAAATGGGAACCAGGGGTACTCCTGAAATCCGTATGGCTGAATCAGCAGACGCCTCCAAAATCCTAGGATTATCCATTAGAGAAAATCTGGGTTTGAAGGATATTTATTTCAGAGATGATGAAGCTCATCAATTGGAAATAATAAAAATTATTAGAAAATACAGGCCTGAAATCGTTCTGGCAAATGCAGTGACGGACCGCCATCCTGACCATGGGAAAGGAGGATCATTAGCATCTCATGCCTGTTTTATGAGTGGTCTTCGAAAAATTGAAACAAATTTGAATGGTCAAATGCAGGAAGCCTGGCGTCCTAAGTTCGTTTATCACTATATACAAAACAATTATATCAAGCCCGATTTTGTGGTTGACATTACACCTTATTGGGAAACAAAGATTGAAAGTATTAGGGCTTTTAAATCCCAATTTTACGATCCCAGTAACAAAGAGCCCGAAAGTTTTATTTCTTCAGCAGGCTTTTTGGAATTTATAGAGGCAAGGGCAAAAGAAATGGGTCATAGTATTATGGTGAAGTATGGGGAAGGCTTCACCGTGGAAAGAATGATAGGGGTTGAAAATTTATTTTCACTCAAATAAAAATCCTTCCAAGGATTTTTATTTAGGGTGCTAATCTAACTATTTTCCAAGTATTGGTTTCATCCAAAGAATAATGGATCCTGTCATGGAGTCTGCTTGGCCTTCCTTGCCAGAACTCCATTTCGTTTACCAAAATTCTATATCCTCCCCAGTTTTCGGGTCTTTTAATGGTTTCTGGAGAAAATTGTTCTTGAAGTTTGTTTTCTCTTTCTACCAGGAATTCCCTGTTTTTGATGGGCTGACTTTGAGGAGATACCCAAGCACCAATTTGACTTGAATAAGGTCTGGAAAAGAAATACTCATCAGATTCGTTTTCTGTTACTTTCTCAACTTTTCCGAAAATCCGAACCTGTCTTTCAAGCTCAGCCCAATAGAAAGTGGCTGCCACATAAGGGTTATCGGCTAATTCCTGCCCTTTGGTACTGTTGTAGTTGGTGAAAAATAGAAACCCGGAATCCACACCTTTCAGTAATACGATTCTTGCATTTGGTTGTCCATTTTTATTGATTGTGGCCAAACACATGGCATTGACCTCCAGAACCTTAGCATCTAAAGCTTCCTGAAACCATATTTTGAATTGATCTATAGGGGAATTCAGTACATCAGAAACGTCCAGGGATTTTAAAGAATAATCAATTCTTATGTCCGAAATTTTCATTGCTTTAATCTTTTTATCATAAAATTATGATACTTATTGCATTTAAAAAATTTAGATATAAATTAAGCGGTAAGAATACTTTGTTTTTATGAGTAATGATAACCATATTTCTCCTAAGCCTGGAAACCTTTTGATTTCAGAGCCTTTTTTGCAGGATGAGAATTTTGTCCGTTCCGTTGTATTAATATGTGAAAATAATGAAAATGGGTCTTTTGGATTGGTCCTGAATAAACTTTCCATTTTAAAACTCAATGAAATTATTGATGATGTGGAACCCTTAAATTGTGATGTTTATGTTGGGGGGCCCGTAGAGCAGAATACGCTTCACTTTATTTATTGCGGAGAGCAATTATTTGAATCTAGTATTCAGCTGGGAAATGATATTTGGTGGGGAGGAAATTTTGATGAACTTTTATCACTTTTAAAACTTGGAAAAATTAAAGAAAATACCATTCGGTTTTTTATTGGATATTCAGGATGGGCTCAAGGTCAGTTGAATGATGAGCTTGAAGAAAAAACCTGGATTGTCTGCAACACATTGGATTCTGACAGTGTTTTTTTCTCCTCACCTGAGGAATTATGGAGAATCATTTTGAAAAATATGGGTGGTGAATACAAACAAATGGCAAATTATCCAATTGACCCAAGATTAAATTAAATACTATTTATTACTTTTGTTTGGTTAGCTCTTAATAAGTACTGAATAATTATGGATAAGGATAAGGAAATGTCGGAAGAGGACAAGGTGACCAAGGCCCAAGGTGATCAAGTGGCTGAAGGTATTGAAGATAATGAAGTTACCGATCAAAATTCAGCCGAGAAAGAAAAGGAGACGGAAGTTCATGATGATGCAGGTGATTCCCAGGAAGGGCATCATGAGGAAGAACATGAGGAAATTGATTATTCCAATTTTTCTAAATCCCAGTTGATTGCTGCTTTAAAGGAATTGAATTCTTTGGGTAATTACCTCAAAACTGAATCGTCGGTAAGTGATATCAAAGCTCATTTTGATGAAATTTTCAACAAAGAAAAGGAAGATGCTGTCGAAGAGTTTTTAAAAAATGGAGGATCAAGGGATGATTTCCAGTATAGAACTTCAGATGAGGATAAGATATTCTTTGCTTTATACAATGATTACAGGGAAAAGAAATCCAATTTTTTAAAAGAACAAGAAAGGCAAAAGGAAAAAAACCTTTTTGCCAAAAATCAAATTTTGGATCGCCTTAGAGAATTGGTGGATGGGGAAGAAACTACCCATAGTATAAATACCATTAAGCAGATTCAGTCAGAATGGAAAAGTATAGGTCAGGTTCCAAGTTCCCAAAACAGAAACCTATGGGCATCTTACAATGCCTTAATGGATAGATTTTATGATAATAGAAGCATTTATTTTGAGCTAAAAGAACTAGATAGGAAGAAGAATTTAGAACATAAACTTGAAATCTGTGAAAAGGCAGAAGCTTTAATGTCTGTTGAGGATTTAAAAGAGGCAATTAAAGCCCTGAATGATCTCCATGAGGAGTTTAAGCATATAGGTCCTGTACCCCGGGAGGAACAAGAGGGCCTTTGGCAACGTTTTAAAGCCGCTTCAGATGCCATATATGATAAAAGGAAAGAGTTCTATGAAGGGCAAAAGGAAAGCTTTAAGCAAAATTTAGAACTGAAGGAAGCCCTTATAGATAAATTATCTGCCTACAAGGATTTTAAGGCTTCCAAAATAAAAGACTGGAATCTAAAAACCAAGGAAGTTTTGGCCATTCAAAAAGAATGGGAATCTTCCGGCCCTGTTCCCCGGGAATTTGGAAAGGAAATTAACAAGAAATTCTGGAGTTTGTTTAAACAGTTCTTTCATAATAAAAACCTTTTCTTCAAAGAGTTGGATGAAATAAGGCTAGCTAACAAAACCAAAGCGGAGGAATTAATTTCCAAAGCAGAAGAAATGATGGATCATACCGATTGGCAAGAAACCGCAAATAAGCTGATCAGTTTACAACAAGAGTGGAAAAAGCTTGGTCCAACCCCTGAGAAGGTAAGGGATGAACTTTACGCTAAGTTCAAACATGCATGTGACACTTTCTTCGAAAACAGGAGAAATGCAAATAAACAGGTAAATAAAGAGTTTGAACAAAACTTACAAAAGAAGGAAGAACTCTGTCAAACCATTCTTCAGGAAATTTCTGAGGCTAAGGGTTTGTCCGAGGAAAGTTTGGAGAAGTTTATCCTTGAATTCAATTCCATTGGATTTGTACCCCGAAGGAATATGAAGGAAATTATCGCCAAATTCAATGATGCTGTTGATAGTTATGTAAAAAAACTAGGTATAGAAGGAGGGGAGAAGGATGAATTCTTGTTTAGGCTGAATCTGAATAAGATACAGGCTGATCCAAATAGCAATAGGGTATTGAATAAAAAAGAGCACGGTATCAGAAAGCAGATTGCAGATCTTGAAAACAATATCACGCTCTGGAAAAATAACCTGGAATTCTTTGCTTCTTCCAAGACTGCTGATAAATTGAAAGATCAATTTGATGAGAAAATTTTGAAGGCTGAAAAGGAAATCGACAAGTTAAAGAAGAAACTTAACATACTCAGGGAATTTTAATTCACTCATAGATAAGGGAATAGTAAATATTCCCTTATTTTTTTTTAAAAACCTTTTGCAGCATTGCACTATCCCTATATATTTGCACCACTATTTAGGTCAAAGTGCTGAAAATAGTATTTAATGCCTCCTTAGCTCAGCTGGTAGAGCAACTGACTTGTAATCAGTAGGTCGCTGGTTCGATCCCGGCAGGGGGCTCTTTTTGATTTCTGGTTTTACAACTTAGAGACTTTTTGTTTCTGCCTAGAAGTAAAAGTAGATTAATTGAAAATTACATTAGGAGTGGTAGTTCAGCTGGTTAGAATGCCTGCCTGTCACGCAGGAGGTCGCGGGTTCGAGTCCCGTCCATTCCGCAAGTTTTATCGAAAGTGATAATTCATTGATGTTATTTATTATTTATCTTGGAGTGGTAGTTCAGCTGGTTAGAATGCCTGCCTGTCACGCAGGAGGTCGCGGGTTCGAGTCCCGTCCATTCCGCAAAACCTCAGTCAAAAGTTGAGGTTTTTTTATTCCTTAATAGAAGCATAAAATTTCAATAAGCTCGATTTTAAAATTTTTCTTCGAAATAATATTTTTATCTTTGCCTTAGTCAAAAAACCTAAGTATGCTACTAGAATTCGAAAAACCAATTGCTGATTTAGAGCTGAAACTTCAGGAAATGAAAGATTTGGCAAAAGGTAAGAATATAGATTTAACTACCGATATTCAGTCTTTGGAAGAAAAAATTCAGACTTTGAAAAAGGAAACTTTCCAAAATTTAACCAGATGGCAAAGAGTTCAGCTTTCCAGGCACGCTGACAGGCCATATGCTTTAGATTATATTTATGAGATCACCAATGACTTTATAGAATTACATGGTGACCGTACAGTGAAGGATGACAAAGCCATGATTGGAGGGCTTGGTGATATTGATGGCAGAACGGTAATGTTTATTGGTCAACAAAAGGGAAGGAACACCAAACAAAGACAGGAAAGAAATTTTGGAATGGCTAACCCTGAAGGCTACCGAAAAGCGCTGAGGCTGATGAAGATGGCTGAAAAATTTGGCAAACCCATTGTTACTTTAATTGATACCCCTGGGGCATTCCCGGGAATTGAGGCTGAAGAAAGAGGTCAGGGAGAAGCCATTGCTAGAAATCTGAAAGAGATGTTTATGCTGAAAGTCCCAGTTATCTGTATTATTATTGGAGAAGGTGCTTCTGGAGGTGCTTTGGGGATTGCTATAGGAGATAGGGTTTACATGCTGGAGAATACCTGGTATTCAGTTATCTCTCCTGAGTCTTGTTCATCCATCTTGTGGAGAAGTTGGGATTACAAAGAACAGGCGGCGGAAGCCCTTAAACTTACTGCCACAGACATGAAAAATAACGGTTTGGTTGATGGCATTATTGAAGAACCACTAGGTGGGGCTCATAAAGACATGAAAGCCATGGCTAAAACTTTAAAGCAGACGATTTTGGATTCTCTAAAAGAATTGGATAAAATAAAACCTGAAAAGCGTATCGAGCAAAGAATAGACAAATTCTGCTCAATGGGTGTTTTTGAAGGTTAAAAATAGATAATAGCCCATAAACCTTATCTTATCCTAAAGGATAAAGGTAAGTTTTATGGGATTTTTTTTTACAATGGATCAATCATGAATTTACACGTCATCAATACAGGTTTTTTCAAACTTGACGGTGGGGCAATGTTTGGGATCGTGCCTAAAGTACTATGGTCAAAAACAAATCCTGCAGATGAAAATAACCTTTGCAGCTGGGCCATGCGCTGCTTATTGGTGGAAGATGGTGATAGGCTGGTATTAGTGGACAATGGAATCGGCGATAAGCAGGATGCCAAATTTTTCTCTCATTACTATCTACATGGGGAGGATAGCCTACAAAAATCAATAAAGAAAAAAAGTTTTTCTTTAAAAGATATCACTGACAATTTCCTTACCCATTTCCATTTTGATCATTGTGGTGGGGGAGTCAGGTACAAGCAGAATGATACTACAAAACTTGAATTGACCTTTCCAAATGCGGTCTATTGGAGCAATAAGGACCATTGGCATTGGGCAATTGAGCCAAATGAAAGAGAAAAGGCCTCCTTTTTGAAAGAAAATATACAGCCCATGCAGGAAAGTGGGCATTTGCAGTTTTTGGATCTGGACAAAAGAAGCCTGTTTGAAGGATTTGACTTTTTTACAGCCGATGGTCATACAGACAAGCAAATGATACCAAAAATCTCCTATAAAGGACATACAATAGTATTTGCTGCAGATTTATTGCCCTCTGTCGGGCATATTCCATTACCGTATGTGATGGGCTATGATACCAGACCTTTGATTACTTTGGATGAAAAAAAGAAGTTTTTGGAAGAAGCTGCAAAGAATAACTATATTATTTTTCTTGAGCATGACCCCGTTCATGAATGCTGTACAGTAAAAATGACAGAAAAAGGTGTTAGATTAGATCAAACTTTTTCTTTAAATGAACTCTGATAAAAAAATAGGAATTGCCCTTTCAGGAGGAGGAGTAAGAGGAATATCGCATTTAGGCGTATTGAAAGCACTTAATCAAAAAGGTATTTTTCCCAACCGGATTAGTGGAAGCAGTGCCGGGGCTATAGCTGGAGCGCTTTATGCCTCCGGACTAAGTCCTGATCAAATTTTAGAGATTATCGTCAAAACAAATTATTTCAAATTTTTAAAGCCTGCGATTTCATGGACCGGCATCTTGAAAATGGATACCGTACAGGAACTATATGTAAAATATTTTCCTGAGGATTCTTTTGAAGCACTAAAGATACCACTTATCATTGCTGCCACTGATTTAAGGAGGGCGAAAGTAGTGTATTTCTCTGAGGGAAAATTGATAAGGCCCTTGTTGGCATCTTCCTGTATCCCGGGTATGTTCGATCCTATTTTGATTGATAAACATTATTACATCGATGGCGGGGTATTGAACAATCTCCCCATTGAGCCGTTGGATGGCATCTGTGATGTGGTAATCGGGGTGAACTGTAATCATTTACCTGATGAGCACAATATTAAAAATATTAAAAACCTGATTGAACGCACAGTTATCATGTCTATGAATTATAATGTCTATAGCAGAAAGGATAAATGTGATTACTTTATAGAACCCAAAGGATTGGCGAAATATGGTGTGTTTGATATTAAAAAGTCGGATGAAATATTCAATGCAGGATATGAAACCGCCTTACACTTTATTGAGGAAAATGAAAGTATTTTAGATTTTGCAACAAAACCTAAAAAGAAAAAACAATGATGAAATTCCTGTCCCGAATTGTTTTTTGGATCAGTGGCTGGACCTTGAATGTTGGCTGGCCAAAAGACCTTAAAAAAGCGGTTTTGATTGCCATTCCACATACCAGTAACTGGGATTTACTGTATGCCAGGGCTGCATTTTACCTGATGGATATCCCTGTGAAATTCACCATTAAAAAAGAAGTTATGGTTGGGCCTTTAGGTTGGTTGATCAAAGGTTTGGGTGGAATCGCCATAGACAGAAAAAGGATACCTGGCGGGAGAAAACAAACCTACACAGAGGCAATGATCAATATGCTAAAAGATACCGATGAATTGGTAATTATGGTTACTCCTGAAGGTACCCGAAGTTATGCCCCTAAATGGAAAACAGGGTTTTACCATATTGCATTAGGTGCAAATGTTCCTGTAGTAATAGGATATTTAGACTATAAGAAAAAAGAAGCCGGTATAGGACCTGTAATTTATCCCGATGGGAACATGCAGGATCAGATTGAAGAAATGATGGCTTTTGGAAGGACTGTTACTGCTAAATACCCTGAAAAAGGAATCCGATAATTTATTCAACAGTAAGTGTTACGTCATCAAAATATACCTTACCTGTTGCCCTTGGTCCCATTACCAGATAAACCATGAGAAAATCAACCTGTTCAGGTAACCTTGGCAGCGTAATTTCAAGTGGTTCCCAATCAAATGTTCCGCTAACCAAAGTTCTGTTTTGTGAAGTAACAAACCTTCCTGTAGTTGATCCATTGCTATCTTCAACTGGAAATGCTCTCATAGATATATATACATTACTACCAGGTCCTCTCAGGGTAATGTCTTCTCCTTTTATGTAAGCCTTCAATTTTAAGCTTCTTCCTTCCCTGGGCAAGGCTCCATTGTAGCTTTGCCTCCAAGTGCCCGTATTTTCATTCAGACTATCCAGATTTTCTATAAAAACCGACTGAAAGCCTGATCTGAATACTTCCTGGCTGATCCCAAGATTAAAACCTGGAGCCTGTACTGCGCCCCATGGAGAAATAGAGTTTGGACTGGCAGAAAAGTCAGTATTGACCAAAAATTGACTTCCTTTTGGAATAGGATCCTTGCTGTCAATACAGGAAAAAAGTAAGGCAAGGCTCAAGAATAAAATATTGAATACTGACTTCATGTGTTTTTAATACCCCACTTTATTTGAACGATTTCCATTCTGCCTTGTTTCATCATTTTTTTTAAACCTCTTGAAATAAATTTTGATTTTCTCATGAAATATAATTGATTAAATTGGTGCTTAACTATTCATACCTAATTATTTATGAAAAAATGGCTGAAAGTCAGTATTGGATTTTTTTTATTTCTTTTGATTTTATTCCTGGCCTTCACCTTTTATCAGTTTAGGGATAGACATAAAGGTTATGACTTGGCTATTTCATACAAATCACAGGTATCCTCCTCAATAAACTCCGGGTTTGGTAAAGTTGATATTAGCCCTTTGGGTTTTGATACTTGGAATGATGCCAATGGAGATGCCCGATTTCAGGAAAAAGATGGAGACACCTATAATGACCTCAATGGGAATGGAAAATTTGATCCTATCTGGTTGGCTGGTTTTCATCAAAACAGACCGGCATCCGACATAAATGATCCCTTGTGGGCCAGGACAATGGTATTGGATAATGGAGACTTTAGATTGGCAATTTGCGTGATTGATATGATCAGTTTTGGAAATGATGAGGTGATTTCGGTAAGAAAAAGGCTAGATCCCTCCTTGGAAATTGATTACCTCATCATTTCCAGTACACATGTCCATTCTTCTCCGGATTTGATGGGGATGTATGGTCCAAATGAGTTTACAAATGGAGTAAATAAAGATTATTTGGAATTTGTTAAAAAAGGCATACTCCAATCCGTGGAAAATGCTGTAAAGCATTTGGAACCTGCGTATTTCAGGTTCGGCAAAGAAGACCATGCTGCCTTGTCCTTGGTAGGTGATACTAGGGATCCCCAGGTACTTGACGCTGGACTTAATTTTATGCAGGTCTTAAGTGTAAAGGAGGATAGGACGCTTGGTATTATTTTAAATTGGGGTAACCATCCTGAAACCTTATGGTCAAGAAATACCATAATCAGTTCTGATTTTCCCCATTTCTATAGGAAATATGTAGAAGAAGGTATTATGAGGGGAGATTCTATTGTAATGGAAGGCATAGGGGGGACAGCTATTTTTATGAACGGAGCCTTGGGTGGTTTGATGACAACTCATCCCAGTATACCTATTTATCATCCCTATTCACAGGAAGCCTATCAAGAACCTGGTATTGCGAAAATTGATGCACAAGGGATGTCTTTGGCCAAAATCACACTTGAAAAACTTAAGTCTGATGATATTATTGACATAGATAATGCTGATTTTGGTTTAAGTGCAAGAAGTATTGAATTATCCCTTGACAATACCTTATTCAGGTTAGGAGCATGGATGGGTATTTTTGACAGAGGATTTGTCCGGTGGGGAAAAATCAGGTCTGAAGTATCAGCCTGGAGATTAGGTCCGGCTTCTTTTGTACATGTTCCGGGAGAACTTTATCCTGAAATTTTGAACGGTGGTATTGAGAATCCTGATGGTGCAGATTTCAAAATGGAGCCTGTGGAATTTCCAGCAATAAGAACGCAAATGACAGGAAGCTATAAGTTTTTCAATGGGATGTCCAATGATATGATAGGATATATCGTTCCAAAAAGCCAATGGGACGAAAAGGCACCTTTCAGTTATGGTAGAACCGAAAGACCATATGGTGAGATCAATTCATTAGGACCTGAAACTGCCCCTGCGATACATGGGGAAGTGATGAAAATACTTAAGGATTTGAATAATGATATTGAGAAAAAATAATGCAAAACCAAAAAAACCTTTACCATGCAAGATAGTATTCTGACTGCTGTTTTTTTACCCCTGGCACTTGCCTTTATCATGCTGGGTATGGGATTATCCCTTACCGCCAAAGATTTCAAAAATATCCTTATTTATCCGAAGGCAATGATCATAGGGTTATTCAATCAATTGATTTTATTGCCGGTTTTTGGTTTTGCATTGATCCAGCTTTTTGGATTATCAGGTGCTATGGCTGTAGGTATCATGATATTGGCTGCATGCCCGGGCGGGGCCACCTCCAACTTGATTACCCATCTTTCAAAAGGGGATATCGCACTATCTATCAGCCTAACGGCCGTCAGTTCCTTTATAACTATCCTGACTATTCCCCTTATTGTTAATTTTGCCATCAATTTCTTTGGGGAAGAAGGAAGTGTGACCCTTCCGGTAATGGAAACCATCATTCAGATTATGGGTGTTACTGTCATTCCAGTATCAATAGGCATGGCTCTTAAAAAAAGATTCCCAAAAATGGCTTTAAAAGCAGACAAACCGGTCAGAATTGCATCAGCTGTTATTTTTGCAGCTGTATTAATTGCTGTAATTCTTAAAGACAGAGATTCAATTGTGGAGTTTTTTATTCTTTCAGGACCTGTTATGCTAAGTCTCAATATACTTACACTAGTGGTCGGATTCTTCTTGGCGACAGTTTTTATTTTACCAAAAAGACAAAGATTGACCATATCTATAGAGTCAGGGATACAAAATGGAACTTTAGGGATAATGATTGCGGCAACATTGTTGAAAAACTCAGAAATGACTATCCCTATTGCCATTTATAGCCTGATCATGTTCATGACATCTGCTTTGATTATCTTTTTGGCCAATAAAAAAGCCCACTGAAAACAGGGGCTTTTTAATTTAGAAAGGAATAAATAGAGTCAGAGATTACTTTATACCATAAAGGGATTTACTGATTTCCTCGTATTTATCACCTTGGTTCCATTTTGGTTTTTCGTTCCAATTAGCAATATTCTCTGCAGCTAAAATATAGGACTTCCAATACTTAACTGCATAATCCAAATCAAAAACATCAACATGATCTCCAGCTTGATGGTAGTATTTTCGGATTTCATCATCAAAGGCTGTAAATCCTAAACTGAAAGTCGGTGAGGGGATACCCTTTCTGGCAAAATTCACATTATCTGAGCGGTCATACAATCCCTGTTCCGGTGCTGGATCTGAAATGGATTTCAAACCAAACTCTGCAGTTGCTTTTTCAATTAAGGGGTCAGCAGAAGTTCTACCTAAACCAACCACAGTTACAATTGAAGTATCATTATATCCGGCATTATCAATATTAAGGTTAAAAATAATCTGATTAAGCGGAACCAAAGGGTTTTCAGCAAAATAAGCACTTCCCAAAAGGCCTTTTTCTTCTGCTGTCCACGCACATAACAATACAGAGCGTTTGGGTGGGTTTTCTGCAAAAAAACGGGCAGCATTGATGACAGCAACCGTTCCCACGGCATTGTCCCTGGCTCCATTATAAATGGAATCACCTTCAGGATTCGGTCTTCCAACCCCTACGTGGTCATAGTGGGCTGACAGCATGATATATTCATTTTTCAAAACAGGATCAGTACCTTCAATGATAGCTACTACATTTTTACCGGTAATTTTTCTGTTTGATTTACCTTGAACATCAAATTCTACAGTTTTAACTGAGCCACTTCCTATAGCATTGATTTGTGTATTATCTAGGTCTTTTAACCAAATGTAGGGGATGCTTTCTTCTCCTGATGTATTATCAATGGTCAATTGGGGTCTATTCAAGAAATTGGCAGCCAAATTCCAAGGTACAGTTGGAACATTATAAATCTCAATCAAGGCAATGGCACCTTTTGCCTTTGCTAAAGCTATTTTTTCCCTTCCTGAAGCAAACAGGTCCGACGGGTTTAAACGATTTGGAGCACCCACATTGGTGACCACTACTTTTCCGTTTACATCCTTATTTTGATAATCAGTCTCAAGACCATAACCCAAGACAATCATTTCATATTTTCCTGAAATTGCACCTCCATCCAATACCAAAAGATCCTCACCCTGACTGAAGTGTTTTTCCCCCAATTTTACCTCTCCTTTTGTTGGAGGAGTTGACAGGCGAAATGGAATATGTTGGTAATATCCCTGAGCACCTTCAATTTCCTTTGCGCCATATTTCCAGAATTGCTCGGCAATATACCTAGAAGCGGCATCTATTTCTGGACGGATGGGATCTCTTCCCATCAATTCATCAGAAGCAAGATAACGGAAATGGGAAATTGTTTCTTTTTCATTAAAGTTGGCCTCAATGGCCTTTTTCCCTCCCTGACCCATCACAGGCATGCAGGAAATAGCAGTGAATAATAGTAGGCTTAATTTAAATTTCTTCATAATCGAACAGTTAAAGTGTCTAAAGTAAAAATAATTCCAGGTAGAGACAATGAAAAAAATTTATAAATGCCAGATATCCTTTTTATATGGTATCAAGCTCAATTAATTCAAGATTGATCCGGCGCATAGTTTCAATAAAATAATCCGGTAAGCCTGCTTTTATTTTAATGGTTTCCTGGCTATGAGGGTGGATAAATTCCAGCTTCCAGGCATGAAGTAACATATACTTTAAACCAAATTGATTTCTAAAAAAATTATTCTGTTTATTATCGCCATGAGCCGTGTCACCAATTATATAATGCCTGGCATGGGCCATATGTCTTCTAATCTGATGCATTCTGCCGGTATGGGGATAAGCCTGAATAAGGGAGTACCTGCTGCTCTTGTATTTTGGAGAAGATGCAAAAGGGATTTCAGTTTTCCCTAAACTCCAATACTCTGTTTTAGCTTCCTGTAAATCCCCGTATAATTTCTTTTTTAAAGGATGGTCAATAAATCCATGTCTTTCCGGCATATACCCTCTAACGATACTCAAGTAAAACTTTTTTACCTGCTCAGTAGGAAATAAGGGCTGCAATTGAGCTGCTGCTTCAGGTGATTTCCCAAAAAGCAGCACTCCTGAGGTGGGGCGGTCAATCCTATGTAAAGGATAAACTTTGCTTCCTAATTGATTACGGAGTATTTGAACAGCTAATAATTCGTTTTCTTCTTTAGCCAGCGAGGTTCTATGAACCAGTACGCCGGAAGGTTTATTGATAGCGATATAGTGATCATCTTCAAAGAGGATGGGAAGTCGTAAATCCAATTTTCAAATTTTATTAAAATATTACTCCTGAACCAATGCACTCATCTTTCTGATACCATGCTACAAACTGACCTGACGCTATTCCTCTTTGGGGTTTTTCAAATATTACGTATAGACCATTTTCTTTCATGATCAAGGTTGCAGGGCTTAGGGTTTGTCTATACCTGATCCTGGCTTGATAAGTTGCCGATTCGTCGGGTAAAAGGGAAAGATCTTTCCTGATCCAATGCACATCTTTGGAGGGTACAAAGAGTCCATACCTATTTAAACCTGGATGATTTTCTCCCAATCCGGTAAAGATAATGTTACTTTTTGTATCGGTATCAATAACAAAAAGAGGTTTCCCGGTTCCCCCTACTTGTAAACCCTTTCTTTGGCCAACGGTAAAGTAATGGGCACCATTATGTTCTCCTATTTTTTTTCCTTGAAGAGGACTGTATTTTAGGGGTAAACAAATATCATCCAGTATTTCCTTTTCCATATCCCGATATTCCATTCCAGCAGGAACCTTTAATTTTTCTGAGTAGATAGGAAGGTTTTCAGGAATGACATAAATATCCCCCTTTTTGGGTTTCAGCTGCTGTTGAAGAAATTCCGGAAGCCTTACTTTTCCAATAAAACAAAGTCCTTGACTGTCTTTTTTATCTGCGGTTACCAGACCCTGGTCTTTGGCAATTTTCCGTACTTCTGATTTTTGCAAATGGCCAATAGGAAACATAGCAATTGAAAGTTGTTCCTGGTTCAATTGGCATAAAAAATAGCTTTGGTCTTTATTGGGATCTGCTCCTGCAAGTAAACGGTAAACTTTTTTACCATTCATTTCGATACTGTCCTTTTGACAATAATGACCGGTAGCTACAAAATCAGCTTTCAGTTTTTTGGCGGCCTTTAAAAAAATATCGAATTTGATTTCTCGGTTACAGAGAATATCGGGATTAGGCGTACGTCCAGCCTTGTATTCTGCAAACATATAGTCTACTATCCTTTCCCTGTATTCTTCGCTGAGATCGATTGCCTGAAATGGAATATTTAACTTTTCTGCAACGAGCATAGCATCAGTACTATCCTCCATCCAAGGACACTCATTAGATATTGTAACCGATTCATCGTGCCAGTTTTTCATAAACATACCGATGACTTCGTATCCCTGTTCTTTTAAAAGATAGGCGGCAACTGATGAATCTACACCGCCGGAGAGTCCCACTACAACTCTTTTTTTATTGTTCATGGTTTTGAAATTGTTCATGGGGTCAAGGCCCATGAGGTTTCACATGGCTAATCAACAAATACTTCTATTGATTAAGTTCGCAAATTTAACAGATCAATCTTTATTTCTCACAAAAATAAGTTTATGCCTGCCACGCTGGCTTTCTCTTTCCTCAATTTCAAAAGCATTAATGGAGCTTATCATCGGGGTCAATTTCTGGAAACCATAGTTTCGGGAATCAAAATTAGGTTGTTTTTTCTGGATAAGATTTCCCACATCCCCCATAAAGGCCCATCCATCATCATCAGCCAAATCCGAAATGGTGTTATGGATCAATCTGATCAATTTGGTATTGATCTTATCTACCTGAGGTCTTTTTCGCTCCTTTCCTTTGATTTCAAGTGGATCCGACTCTTCTTTTTGCAGTATTTCAACATAGATAAACTTATCACATGCCACTATAAAGGGTTCAGGTGTTTTTTTCTCTCCCATTCCCAATACCAACATCCCAGCTTCCCTTAACCTTGTGGCAAGTTTAGTAAAATCACTGTCACTGGATACCAAACAAAATCCATCGACTTTTTCTGAATACAAAATATCCATAGCATCAATGATCATGGCAGAATCTGTGGCATTTTTTCCTGTTGTGTAGCTATATTGTTGGATTGGATTTATCGCATTTTCCAACAATACATTTTTCCATTTCGCCAATTGTGGTTTTGTCCAGTCCCCATAAATTCTTTTGATAGTTGGATTGCCATATTTTGCGATTTCTTCCATCATCTCCTTTATAGGTTGGGAAGGTACATTGTCAGCATCTATCAGTACTGCGATTTTTAAATCTTTTTGCATCTAAAAATTGATTGTTTATTCCAAGGTAAGGATAAAAAGTGGGATTCAAACAAGTTGGGACAACTTGGAAAATCTTTCAAAATTGGTTTGTTTTTAAAATGATGTTAAATATTCCTAACAATTTTTTCAATTTATTTGAAAGTGAAAGTTATTTATTTCTAACTTTGTGTTAGATATATTTAACAAATTTAATTATGAAAAAGGTCATCTTATTATTTGCATTAATTTTAATGGTAATAATTTCCATTGGGTTATGGTTTTATAAACAATCTTCTTTGGAAGCATCAGAAAAAATTGAAATTTTACATTTCGGAATAATAATTTTGGTAATTGCATTTGCGGTTTTTATTGGGATTAAAAGATATTTAAGCTTAAAGAGGGGAGAGCCAGCGGAAGATGAGATGTCAAAAAATATTTTGCAGAGGACAGCTGCAGTTTCCTATTATATTTCTTTGTACTTGTGGGTGTTCATACTTTTCATCAAAGACAGGGTTAATATTGATACCGAACAGTTGATTGGTTCAGGTATTTTGGGAATGGCCATCATTTATGCATCCATAGCTGTTTTTTTGAATTTTAAAGGAATGAAAGGTGATTAATAATATAAAAGAATATAGGGCAAAGCATAATTTGACTCAGGAAGAGCTTGCAAAAAAAGTTAATGTCAGAAGGGAAACAATAGTGTTTTTGGAGAAGAATAAGTACAATCCTTCCCTAAAGTTGGCATTTGACTTGGCCCGGGTTTTTGAGGTAAAAATTGAGGATATTTTCTCCTTTGAGGATGAAAAAAAGTAAGAGGCTTGATTATTTAAAATACTGTTCTTTTTATTTAATTGGGACCTAAAAACTTCTGTATTATTCCCTTCAAATTTTGTAAGTTGCATCACCACAAACATTTCTAAACTTATGAAAAAACTTTTAATTGCCACAGGTGGTGGTGACTGCCCCGGACTTAATGCGGTAATCCGAGGAATTTGTAAAAGAGCAAAAAAATCCAAAGAATGGGAAGTATATGGTAGTAAGGAAGCATTTAACGGGGTTTGGACTGACCCTACCAGAATCATCAAACTGACAGGTAAAAGGACTGCCGGAATCCATGTGCGGGGAGGTACCATTCTTAAAACCACCAATAAAGCAGATCCTTTGCATTATCCGGTTAAGGACAAAGAGGGAAATATAAGGTTTGAGGACCGGACAAAAGAATTGGCAGAAAGGATACTGTCTTTGGGTTTTGATGCGGTGATCAATATAGGAGGAGATGGATCACAGAAAATTTCGAAGGCTTTGTTCAATCATGGTCTTCCTATAGTGGGAGTACCTAAGACCATTGACAATGATCTTGCAGCAACAGATATGACCTTTGGGTTTCAGACCGCTGTTCAGATTGCTACAGACAGTTTTGATAAATTGGTGACCACAGCAGAAAGCCACCATCGGGTAATGATTATGGAAGTGATGGGAAGGGATGCAGGCTGGATTGCTTTGCATACTGCAATTGCAGGGGGTGCAGAGATTTGCCTCATTCCTGAAATTCCTTACAATGTCAATAAGTTGGTAAAAAAGATTGAATCCCGGTATGAAAAAGGAAGGGGTTTTGTAAATATCGTCATTGCTGAAGGAGCCAAGCCATTGAATGGGGATGTGGTGGCAAGGAAAGGAGAAGAAGGATCACGACATGTTAAGTTGGGTGGAGTTGCATTTCAATTGTCTCAGGAACTGAAAGATGCAGGAGTAAAAGCAGAAATCAGGGAAACCATTTTAGGTCATGTCCAAAGGGGAGGAACTCCATCTGCATTTGATAGGGTATTGGCCTCTTTATTTGGGGTAAAAGCTTTTGAAATGGTTTTAAAAGGAGAATTTGGAAAAATGGTTGCATTCAAAAACAACGATTTTATTTCTGTTGACCTGGAAGAAGCCACAAAAGGAAATCATACAGTTGACCCCAAAGGGTATATTGTAAAAGGCGCAAAGGGTTTGGGCATTTCATTCGGAGACTAAGCAATTATCATGAAAAATTCACTCATATTTTTCTTTGACCGTGACTTGAATAAGTTAAAGCAAGAACTAAAAGCTTATAAAAAGGAGGAAAATATTTGGAAGATATCCGGTGAAATCTCCAATTCGGCAGGTACTTTGGCATTACATTTAATCGGTAATCTTAATCATTATATTGGGTCAGAAATGGGTAATTCAGGGTATGTGAGAGATAGGCCCGCAGAATTCTCCAAAAGGAATGTTTCAAGGAATGACCTCTTGAATGATATTGAAGAAACCAGGCAAGTTGTTACGAAAGCACTGCTTCAGTTTCCGGAAGATTGGTTTGATCGAAAATACCCTCTGGAAGAATTTGGTTATCCCATGACCTATGAATATTTTATGGTCCATTTGGTCAGCCACCTGAATTACCATTTGGGACAAGTAAATTATCATAGGAGGCTACTGGATTTAGAATAATTGTTTTATTGCCCATAACCCAACCAAAATGCATTTAAGATTTAAAAAAAGATTTTATTCAGGTCAAGCTTTTTTAATGTTCATCTTCTTTTCATTCCTCTTGGCTTCCTGTCAAAATACTGTCGAAAAAGAGGAAATCAATGCTCCGAATATTGTTTTGATTTTCACTGACGATCAGGGATACAATGATGTCGGGGTATATGGATCTCCTGATATTCTAACCCCAAATTTAGACCAAATGGCAAAAGAAGGGGTCAGGTTTACCAATTTTTATGTGGGACAGGCAGTTTGCTCTGCCTCTCGGGCCGCATTGCTTACCGGTACCTATTCCAATAGATTGGGTATTCATGGTGCATTGGACCATAATAGTAAACATGGATTGAATCCACAGGAAACCACCATTGCAGAGATGCTAAGACCCTTGGGGTACAAAACTGCCATATTTGGGAAATGGCATTTAGGACACCATCCAGATTTTCTTCCCACCAACCAGGGATTTGATGAATTTTTGGGAATTCCCTATTCCAATGATATGTGGCCTAATCATCCTGAAACCAAAAACTACTATCCTCCATTGCCATTATATTCAAATGACCATGTGATTGATACAATTTGGAATGACCAAAGTAATTTGACCACATTGTTTACGGAAAAAGGTGTTGAATTTATCAATAAAAATAAAGAAAATCCTTTTTTCCTTTATTTGCCGCATCCTATGCCCCATGTTCCCCTTTTCGTCTCTGATAAATTTAAAGGAAAATCCGATAGGGGTTTGTACGGAGATGTAATCATGGAAATAGATTGGTCTGTTGGAGAAATATTAAAAGCTTTGAAAAATAACGGACTGGAAGAAAATACCATAGTGATATTCCTTTCTGATAATGGTCCCTGGCTTTCCTATTCAGGTCATTCAGGTTCAGCCTATCCTTTAAGAGAAGGAAAAGGCACCTCTTGGGACGGTGGTGTAAAAGTACCTGCCATCATGAAATGGAAAGGTCATTGGTCAGAAGGTCTGATACAGGAAAATCCAGCCATGAGCATTGATATTCTTCCCACAATCGCCAAAATTACCGGCGCAAAACTTCCGGAAAAATCCATTGATGGTATGGATATTGCCCCGATGTTGAAAAATAAAACCTCCAAATCTCCCCAGGAAGCTTATTTTGTCTATTACAATAGAAATGAACTTCAGGCCATGGTCATGGGTGAATGGAAATTGTATTTTCCCCACCAATACAGAACAATCGCACCCGGACAGGTACCAAGAAGTGATGGATTTCCAATTCAATATACAATGAAAGACCTGCAGGAAATGGAGCTTTACCATATTCCCTCTGATCCATCCGAAACCACAAATGTCATCAATAGTCACCCTGATATTTTGGAGAAAATGATAAATTTGGCAAAAAAAGCAAGGGAAGATATGGGTGATGCTTTAATGAAAATGGATGGGAAAAATATTAGGGAACCTGGTAGGGTAGAGGATTAAATTTTGAATTTTTATTTGGCATTACTTATCACTTTGCCTTTTATTTACGTTTTTAAAGTTAAAGTACCCAAGTATTTTATGTATTTTAGAAAGAAGCTTGTTGTTTTTGTCTTTATCGGACTTGTTTTAATACTGCCTTTGATATCCATTTTAATCTTGTACAAAAACCAAAGGCCATTCACCCAAAAAATAATTGCAAGTTTAAATGAAGATTTTCTTGGGCAGCTCGAAATAAAAGATTCTAATATCGCTGTATTTGCCAATTTTCCCTACATATCTATTGATCTTCAGGACCTGGTCTTTTTTGGGGACAAGTCAAGTAAAAGTGATACCATTTATTTTGTAAAGGATGTCTACCTGGGATTTAGTGTGATGGACCTTCTTTTGGGAAAAAAACAGATCAGATCCATCAAGCTTTCACAAGGTAAATTGGACCTTGAAAAGGATGAAGAGGGCAAACTTAATTTATTGAAATACAAAGGAATATATGAATTATCAGATTCCGGGAAAAACGATGAATTGAACCTTGATTTATCAGATATCCGTCTCAGTTCCATCGAAATTGGTTACAATGATATCACTACACGGACATCCTTAACTACATTTATGGACAAAGCCATAGCAGCCCTTAAAATTAAGGATGACCATATTTTCGTCAATTTGGACAGTGAATTTATTTTAAACCTTTTGTCGGAGAATCAACCTACTTTTTTCTCAAATAAGCATATAGCGCTTGATCTTGATCTTGACTTTGATCCCAATGAATCTTCCCTGAGCATTCAAAATTCTGAACTCATTCTGGAAGAAGCACAATTTTCTCTAACTGGTACAATCGATTTTGATGATGATGTCAATCTGGATATTCAGGTTTCAGGAGAGAAACCTGATTTCTCATTATTGGCCGCATTTTTACCCAATGAAACAGGTAAGGCATTAAAGAGATATAAGAATGAAGGTGAAGTGTATTTTCAGGGAAGTGTTCGTGGTAAAACAGGTAGCGGCCATGTACCTGAAATTTCCATTGAGTTTGGTTGCGATAATGCCTATTTCCTGAACCCTTCCGTGGGCAGAAAAGTGGAAGACTTGAGGTTTGTGGGTTTTTATACCAATGGCCCTGATAGGAGTTTGGAAACCTCAGAATTCCAATTGCTTAATTTCAATGCCAGACCGGAACAGGGAATCTTCAAAGGAAAATTGATAATCAGGGATTTTACCAATCCTTATGTAAATATTAACCTCAATACAGATTTGGATCTTGGCTTTCTCGGGCAATTCTTTGAAATTGAAGGGCTCGAAGGAATCAGTGGGCAGGTGGTAGTGAACATGGAATTTAATGAACTTGTTGATCTAGAAGTTCCTGGGGTAGCTGGGGCCGAAAACAGCATAAAAAGTGAATTGATGGTCAATAACCTAAAATTCACCCTGCCGGATTATCATTTGCCTATTGAAAATGCAAATGCCAAAGCCTCCATGGTAAAAGGTAATCTTTACCTTGAAAAGGTGAGTTTTCAGATAGGTGAATCTGATTTTTATTTTTCAGGAAACATCAATGATTTTCCTGCCATTTTGCATGGGGAGGATAGACCGGTAAAGGCTGATCTAACTTCAGGATCAAAAAAAATCAATTTGGAGGAGTTATTCCAAGGCGATAGTACTTCACTCCAGGAAGTTGTTACTGATTTTGAAATTAAAATGTCATTTGAGTCCAATGGAAATGAATTGAAAAACTTCGTCCATTTGCCAAAAGGGGAATTCTTTATTGAGGATTTTCATGCCAAACTCCAAAACTATCCGCATGCTTTTCATGATTTCCACGCAGATGTACTTATAGGGGACAACGACCTGGCGGTAATTGATTTTACCGGTGAGATTGACAAATCTGATTTCCATTTCTCAGGCAGGCTTGAAAATTACTCCAAATGGTTTCAGGAATATCCATCAGGGAAAAGCAGGTTTGAGTTTGATCTGGTGTCCAAACATTTGGCAGTACATGATTTGTTGACTTATGCAGGGGAAAATTACATTCCAAAAGATTATCAAAATGAAGAAATTAACAATCTTTTTGTCAAGGGATCTCTGGAAATGGTTTACAAGGATAAGTTTCAATCTGCAGACCTATGGTTAAACCATTTGGAAGGAAAATTCCTGCTCCATCCCTTAAAACTGGAAAAATTTAAAGGCCGGTTGCATTATGAGAGTGATTATTTTACCCTTGAAAACTTTGGCGGAAAACTGGGAATATCTGATTTTAATATCCAATTGGGGTATTATCTGGGAGATAAGTCAGTTGGAGAAATTCCCAGAAACCATTTTGTGCTTCAATCAGAAAGATTGGATCTGGATGCATTGATGGGATTTGAGGATTTTGAACAGGACAGCAACCATGCAGAAGCTTTCAATATTTTCCAGATTCCTTTTTCTGAAATGGATTTTTCAGCTCAGATAGGAAAGTTGAATTATCACACTTTTTGGCTGGATAATATAACCCTTAAAGCTAGGACTACAGCGGATCATTATATCTACCTGGATACCCTTGGTCTACAAGCCGCAGAAGGAAAATTGAAGATAAAAGGCTATTTCAATGGGTCTGATCCTAATGAAATTTACTTCCATAGCACTATGTTAGCCGATAAGGTGGATCTGGACAAACTCATGTTTAAATTCGAAAATTTTGGACAGGATTACCTCATCAATGAAAACCTGCATGGTTTGGTGTCTGGCACAATTGAAAGTAAATTTTTGGTTTATCCTGACCTTACACCTATTCTGGAAAAGTCTGAAGCCAATATGAACCTTACGGTTTACGAAGGAAGGTTAGTTAATTTCACCCCACTTCAGGCTATGGGAGACTATTTTAAAGACAAGAATTTGAACAATGTCAGATTCGATACCCTTTCCAATACCTTTGAACTCAAAGAAGGGGTGTTGAATATTCCTAGAATGAATATCAATTCCAGTTTGGGTTTTATTGAATTGTCCGGAAAACAAAGCCTGGATATGAATATGGATTATTTTATCAGGATTCCCCTTGGATTGGTGACGCAGGTTGGATTTCGATCCTTATTTGGAGGAAAAGGTAAAGAAGAAATCGATCCTGATAAAGAAGATGCCATCGTATATAGAGATGAAAACAGAAGGGTAAGATTTGTCAATGTGAATATGCGTGGTACACCTGATGATTATACCATTGGATTGGGTAGGGATAGAGGGTTGAAATGATAAATTACCAATTATCAAAATCCAAGTTTCAAACTCCAAACTCCAAATCTCAAATTCACAGAGTTTTCTTTTCCGATGATGGATCAATTTCCATCTTGACCTGTTAAATCAAGAAACTTTTCATTCTTTGTGTTACCTTGGCGTCTTTGTGGTATATGATTTATTCCACCAAGGCCTCAAAGTACCACAAAGAAATTTTAGAGAATGGATGTTTTTTTTAATTAATAAAATTTTTATATTTGATTGATTTTTAATAGGTTATGAAATAATTAAAAAGGAATTTATGAAATCAAAAATCATCTTCATTTTATTTCTTTGTGCTGGTTTATTCTTCTCGTGCAATCAGGATGAAGGTCCAAAAACCAGTAATGAATATTTCGTAAAATTCAATGTTAACAATGCAAATGTTAATTTTCCCGGAAACCCATCCCAACCCGCAACTTTCTTTTATGATCCAAATGGAGAAGTCTATGCCGGAATAATTCAGGGTTTTGCCCAGGGAAGTAACGGAACCAAAAACGCCATTCAAATCTCCTTTTATAATGAAGAAGAATTTGAAATCAATAAAACCTATGAACTGCAAAACCCTATTCTTTATAATACATCAACAGTCCCTAGGGTATCCATAACCTATTTTGATGCAGAGGGAAAAATATTTAATGCCGTTGTTTTACAACAGGACAACACGGCAATAATGGTAAAAGACAGAGCAAGTATCCGCTTCAAAAACATTGGTAACAGTACTATTGAAGGAACATTTGAAGGACTATTAATGGGACCCTTTGATGTGGCTTCCGGAAGAGGTAATGAGGAAAGACTAATTGCTTCAGGAGAATTCAAATTGCCCTTAATTAAGAATTAATAAATCCTTAAACTTAAGCATAACTGAGGTAAACAAAGTAGCACCCAAAACTCTATTTGGGTACTTCTTTGTTTTACTTATTTGACTTGGTTCGGATTACCCCAGCCAACTGGACCAAGGAATTCTGCTGATAATCAGAATAAGACCAATGGCATACAACATATAGATTGAACGGAATTTTGCCCTGCTTTCAGAGAATTTTTTGGCCCTGGAATAACCGATGGTGATCACCACAATGGCTAAAATATTAATCAGAGGGTGCTCTAAAGCGGTTAATCTTGCAACACTGTCTGACATGGCTCCTCCTCCCTTTAACAAAGAAAAGCCAACCGGACTGACAAAATACAGGATCAATCCCACCAGAAGCTGAACATGGGCAAGAATAAATGCTATCAAAGCGAATTTTCTATCTTTCTCAGTAAACTCCTTGTTGCTTAGGGCACCGACCAGTGCATATATAAAAACAATAAATAAAGCTGCCAGAGCCAGATAGGCCAAACCAGAATGAAGATGCTTTAAACCTGTATACATTTTGTCTATATTTTTTTAAGATTTTACAATTCCACACAAATTGATAGATAAACTTCCAAGTTCCAAATCAAGTTTGAAATTCGATCAAATTATTTATTCCACATATAATACGAGGCCCTTTAAATATTCGGATTCTGTATGGAAAATATTGATGGGATGGTCTCCAGGTTGGGATAAGTAATGTAAAATGCGGACACTTCTTCCTGATTCCATGGCCGCAGCGGTTAGGGTATTGGCAAAAAGAAACTTATCCACCACCTGTGAACAGGAAAAAGTAAACAAAATCCCTCCTGGTTTTATTCTTTTCAGTGCTTCAGCATTCAGTCGCTTATAGGCTTGTACGGCATTGTGTCTTGCCTTGATGTTTTTTGCAAAAGCAGGTGGATCAAGTACGATGATATCAAAATCATTGGCTATTTCGCGGATATATTTTACCACATCGGCCACCACTGATTGATGTATTCCCGGAAAACCTGCATTCAGAGCCACATTTTTTTCGGTAAGTTCAATCGCCTTGACAGAAATATCCACTGAATGTACTTCAGTGGCTCCTGCTTTTAATGCCGCCACAGAAAAGCCTCCTGAGTAACAAAAAGTATTCAATACTTTCTTGCCCCTGCTATACTTTGCCAGCAGGTTCCGGTTTTCCCTCTGATCCACAAAAAAACCTGTTTTCTGTCCTTTCTCCCAATCAATTTCAAAGTGACAACCGTATTCCTTCACCAAGTTAGTTTGGGGGGCGCCAAATAAAACCCTGTTCTCTACACCGGAATTCTTTGGAAGTGTCTCGGCACTTTTGTCGTAAACTGCCTGTAACTTTTCCCTATAAATTTTTTGGAGGGCCATGCTGATTTCTTTTCCTTGTTTGAAAATACCGATATGGTGGGTCTGTATGACCGCAGTTCCATTATAAAAGTCGATGATCAAACCGGGAAGTCCATCTCCCTCACCATGAACCAAACGGTAAACATTCGTTTGGTCATTGTCGGTTAGTCCTAGGTTTTTTCTGACCTGGAAGGCCTGAAGCAGTTTTTTCTCCCAAAATTTAGCATCAATCATTTCTTCTTCAAAACTGAGAATCCTGACCATGATGGAGCCATTTTGGTAATGTCCTATAGCTAAAAAATCGCCTTTTTGGCTGATTACCTGTACCAAATCCCCGTTTTGAAGATTTTCATCTTTCTCGGCAATAGCTCCGGAAAAAATCCAATGATGTTTTCGAAATACTGATATTTCTTTTCCTTTGAGCAGTTTAATTTTTGGATAGGGTATCATGGTTATTGTTTTTAAGCGGGAAAAGGTAGGAGCCCATGATCATGGAAAGTGCACTGACCAATAAGGCTGGTAGGTGAGGGTAGAAAGGTAAATCCATGGAAGAAAAGCCAAGGAAAGCTATCATCCCGAAAACCAGAGACATTAGGGCACCCATTTCCGATGCTTTTTTCCAGTAAAGTCCAGCAGTTAGAGGAACAAACAGGGACACCAACATCAAAATGGAGGCTCCTGCCACCAATTCATAAATATTAGTTTTCCATTGTGCCATAACAGTGGCAATTACAGCAACAGAAATAATATTGAAACGGAGTATCCAAAGGAAATGCTTATCCTTTAGCCGTTTTCCAAAATAGGGCCGGATAAGGTTTTCAGAGATAATCGCTGATGGTGCCAATAAACCCGAACTGGTGGTGCTCATGATCGCTGAAATCAGGGCACCAAAAAACAAGATCTGCACATGCATTCCACTGTGTCTTAAGACCATTTCCGGCAACAGCAATTGATTGTTTTCCAGATAAATTTCCGGATAAAGGTATTTTGCACCTAAGGCAATAAACAAAGGAAGAAGCCCTATGGTCACATAAAAAGCACCTGCCAGATAAGTAGAACGGATGGCTACTCTTTCTGATTTTGCGGACATCACTCTTTGGTAAATGTCCTGGCTTGGAATGCTGCCTAAACCCAATATTATCCAGGCCCCTATATAATTTAACCAGGAAATTGGATTGGATTCAGGGAAAAACTGAAAACTGCCCTCAGGTGCTGATTCCAAAATCGGCATTACCCCACCGGCTTTTTCAGCAACCAGCACTGCTACCCAAATCAATCCAACAACGATCAGGGTAGTCTGAATAAAATCTGTGATCGAAATGGCCCACATACCACCCAAAAAAGTATAGAAAACTACAATGCAGGCACTAATGACAATCCCGGTGGAAATGCTGATGTCTGCTACTGTGGTAAATATTAGGGATAAAGCAACCAATTGGGCAGCCACATATCCGAAATAGGGTGGAATCATAAAGATAGAAGCAAAAAACTCCACCCTTTTCCCAAATAAATTTTTATAAACATCGCCAATGGTCAGGACATTCATTTTGTACATGGGTCTGAGATAAAAAACGCCAAAGAGGATCAAACACATGGCTCCGCCAAAAGGGTCTTCAATAACTCCCTGTAATCCATGTTCCAAATATTCTGAAGATGCTCCGAATATGGTTTCAGAGCCAAACCAGGTAGCAAATAGGGCAGAGGCCGATAAAAAAAGTGGTAACTGCCTGCCCGCCAAAACAAAGTCATTGGAGTTTTTGACCAATTTGGAAGACCAAGCTCCTATGGCTACGGTAATCAGTAAGTATATGATGATTGCTGTAAGGAGCAAATTCTGTAAATTTTAGTTAGTGGTAAGGTTGAAATATAATCGAAATAAGGTGGAAATAAAGTTGAAATATGGTTGAAATAATAAAACACACCATAAATACATACTAGCTTAGAATAACTGTCTGCTAAGACAGAACATAGTTCTACTGTATTTCACGAAGTTTATTTCCACAATATTTCAAGAAGTATATTTCTATTTACTTATACATCTTCTCCCTCAATGCCTTTATTTCTGCTGAATCCAGATAATCATCATAAGGCATTCTCCTGTCAATGGTTCCTTTTGGGGTAAACTCAATAATCCTATTTGCGGTTGATTGGACAAAGGCATGGTCATAGGAAGTCATGAGCACTGTGCCGTTGAAATCAATGATGGCATTGTTGAAAGCCGTTATCGATTCCAGATCCAGGTGGTTGGTAGGTTCGTCCATTACCAATAAGTTAGGATTCTGAAGCATCATGCGTGAAATCATGCACCTTACTTTTTCACCTCCTGAGAGGACAGAAGCTTTTTTCAATGTTTCTTCCCCTGTAAATAGCATCCTGCCCAGAAAGGTCCTTACATACGCCTCTTCCTGATTGCTGGAATATTGTCTCAACCAATCAATCAGGTTCAATTCTGTCTGGAAATACTTGGAATTGTCATTAGGTAAATAGGCTTTATTGATCGTTACACCCCATTTGAAACTTCCTTTTTGGACCGGAATATCCTCCATGATCGTCTGGAAGAATTTGGTTACTGCCTGCTTGGTTTTAGAGATAAAGGCAATTTTATCCCCTTTGTCCACCATCAGGTTGACATCAGTAAAATAGGTGGCATTTTCATCTTTCAATTCAAGGCCTTCAGTCATGAATATCTGATCACCAGCTTCACGCTCTGGTTTGAATATGATTCCAGGGTATTTTCTGGTAGATGGTTGAATTTCATCCACATTCAGTTTCTCCAACATCTTTTTTCTGGCTGTTGCCTGCTTCGATTTAGCCACATTGGCGGAGAACCTGGCAATAAATTCCTGCAATTCCTTTCGCTTCTCCTCAACTTTTTTGTTTTGATCGGATTTCTGTTTGGCAGCCAATTGGGAAGATTCATACCAGAAGGTGTAGTTACCGGAATAAATTCTGATTTTTCCAAAATCAATATCTACGATATGGGTAGAAACAGCATCCAAAAAGTGACGGTCGTGGGAAACCACAATGACCAGGTTTTTGAAATTAACCAGGAAATCTTCCAGCCAGTTGATGGTTTCGGTATCCAGGTCATTTGTAGGTTCGTCCAAAATCAAAATATCAGGGTTTCCAAAAAGCGCCTGGGCCAATAATACCCTAACTTTTTGATTACCGGCAAGTTCTTTCATTTTAAGGTAATGCAGGTCTTCGGTAATCCCCAGTCCGGATAAAAGTGAAGCAGCATCGGATTCTGCATTCCAACCATCCATTTCAGCAAATTCCGCTTCCAATTCTGAGGCTTTGATCCCATCTTCCTCTGTAAAATCCGCTTTCATATAAATAGCGTCTTTTTCTTCCATGATGGCATACAGCTTTTTATGACCCATGATCACGGTTTTGAGTACCTCAAATTCATCAAACTCGAAGTGATTCTGTTTCAAAACAGCCATTCTCTGGCCAGGAGTAATATTGATAGATCCCGTGGTGCTGTCCTGTTCACTGGAAAGGATTTTCAAAAAAGTAGATTTTCCGGCACCATTGGCGCCAATGACACCGTAACAGTTGCCGGGAGTGAATTTTAAATTGACGTCTTCGAATAAGGTTCTTTTACCGAACTTTAAGGAGAGGTTATCTACAGAAATCATTGAATGGCTATTATTTTTGAAGGGGCAAAGATAGGCAAAAATCAAGAATGTCCGCTAACTAGCCATGGCAAAGTGGATTTCATACTAAGAGAACACTAAATGAGGTTAAATTTAAATTTAATGGCATATCCAAATTTCTAACCAAAACAAGTAATCAATTAGTTTTATAGGGCCAGATATTTATAGATATTGGATATTGAATAGATATTTAACCACAATAAATCTAAAATCCTCCAGAAGTTAACTGGTGGTAAGAGATCTGATAAACATTAAAAATTATCTGATTTTGATATAATTTGAGCTAGGATATTTTATTTATCCCCAATCATTTTCAAATAATTTAAAGGTACAATAACAGCAATTTCTGAATTTCGGTATTCTTTAACATTTCTTGTTTTGATGGCTTCAATACCATTTATGGTCACAACAGAGGAATATTGAACTGAATCCTCATATTCATTAAAAATCCGTACTGGATTGATCCAAATTGACTTCCTTGATCCAAATATTTCTGTAGAGCACATTATGTCCTTCTGCCTGTAGTTTTATTCCTCCGGGCCGGTCGGTGATTCCCTTTCCTCCGTCATTACCACCGTCCATTCCTGAATTGGGGCCTCCCCAAACCTGGGTTATTTCTCTATCCTCATGGATTTTTTTACCATTGAAATATATAGTTACCCTGGCTTTTTCAGTTTTGACTCCATCTTTGAAGCGGGCAGCCCTGAACATAATGTCATAAGCATTCCACTTGCCCACACCATTATAAGCCTCCTGAGTAGGTAGATGTTCATTGATAATGGCAGCTATTCCATGTAAGCCATAATCCCCGTCCAAAATCTGGATTTCATACCTGTTTTGAAGATATACTCCGGAGTTTCCTCCTTCCTCCTTGATCAAAAACTCAACATGTAATCTAAAATCCCTGAATTCTTCTTTGGTAACAATGTCTGCGGCCCCATATAATCCTCCTGCAGCTGCCGGGTCATTGCTGTTCATGGCAAATCCCTTATCCACTGGATCGGCAACAATTTCCCATTTGATGGGAAGCTCTGCCTTCAATCTTGGGCCGTTCCAATAAGTCCATTTTTCATGGAGCATTTCTTTGCTGCCATCAAATAACATTTTGGCATCAGCTGGTTTTTGTGTTCCAACTCCAACTTGTCCATAGGTTAAGGTCATGGTGCAAATTAAAGTTAAAAGGAAGGCCAAAGACTTTTTCATAGGTTTTCAGGTTTATATGTAATGGATTATCAATTAAGTAATTTTTTGACAGGAAAACATGCTGTTTATGTATTTTTCGGTTGGAGATGAAAAAATCTTATTAATTTTCTTCCATTAAAAAAATCCCCATGAAAAAACCACTTCTGAAAGCACTTATTCTTTTACCGCTTGTGTTCTCATGCCAAAAAAATGAAATCCTTTCTGAAGAGGAGCATAGGAAAGAAATTGAGGCATGGCATGAAGAAAAAATGACTTCACTTAAAGCAGAAAACGGCTGGTTGAACCTGATCGGGCTATATTGGTTGGAAGAAGGAGGAAATAGCTTTGGTTCAGGGGAATCCATGGATTTTAAACTTGAAAATAGCACTTTTCCTGTTGAATTGGGTGTCTTTTTTCTGGAAGAAGGGAAGGTATATTTTGAACCCTTGGTAAATGAAGTTAAAAGTGATGGCATTGCGGTAGAAGGAAAAACCTTGATTTTTGATGCTGAAAATAAAATCACAAAGCCCTTATCCTATAAAAGTCTTCATTGGCTTATCATCAAAAGAGCTGATGCCTATGGGGTGAGGTTGAGAGATTATGAGGCAGAATCTGTAAGGAATTTCAAGGGAGTTGAACAGTTCCCTATCGATCTGAACTGGAGGCTTCAAGCCCGGTTTATCCCATATGAATCTTCCAAGACAATAGCCATTACCAATGTTATCGGGCAGACTACCCAAAATCCCTGTCCCGGATACCTGGAATTCGAAATAGCTGACAAAACATTCCGATTGGATGCCCTTGAAGCTGAAGAGGAAGATGAGCTATTTCTGATATTTGCAGATGAAACAAGCGGGAGGGAGACTTATGGGGGAGGAAGGTATATGTATGTTAAAAGAGCTGATGTTTCAGGAAGAGTTATCCTCGATTTCAATAAAGCCTATAACCCTCCCTGTGTCTATACGCCTCATGCCACCTGTCCTTTACCGCCAAGACAAAATATGTTGGATGTGGCCATCTCAGCCGGACATAAAAATTACGGAGACCACTAAGATTAAGCTGCCTCCTTGAATTCTGAGGTTTCTTCAAAAGGGACAGGTACTTTCGCCACTCTTTCAAGAAATTGTATAGATTCCCGTAATACGCCTTCCCAATCATGGGAAGTAATGCTTGAAGCAATGACATGGTCACCGGTGTTAGGAAAGGCCATCTTTCTTTTTTGGCTCTCCTCTGTACCCAACTGATCATACATTTCCAGCATTTTTGGTACAGAAACCACAAAGTCCTGTTCCTGTTCATTTTTGTAATAGTAAGCTAAAAATACAGGAACATGAATGTTTTGAAAGGTCTCTACGGTCATTTTGCTTCGCAATAATACAGCAAGACTTTCATAGCCATTAACATGATACTGAGAGGACCAATATTTAGCTTTTTCGCCCTCACGGGCAACTATATTTACCCCATTTTTTAATCCAAAGTTTTCAGCAATGAACTTGTACCAAGGTCTGAAAAAGGAATCCAAAGCACCTCCTCCGGCTTCAATGGCAGGAGAATATATGACCAAAGCCTTCATATCAGGTCTTTCCGAAGCAAGGATCAGGGAAAGTGCGCCACCCATCGAAGTACCTACCACAATTACAGAATCCCCCAAACTCTTACCGATCATATAGGCTTCCCTGACTTCATCCACCAATTTTTGTGCGCTCAAATGCTTCATGGCATCTTCCCTATCGATTCCATGTTCAGGTAACCTGACCAAATAGAGGTTTGCCCCAAAATGTGCTGCTAATTCCCTGTTCACGGGTGACCCTTCCATTTCACTGGCGCCGAATCCATGGATATAGACCACAGAATAAGGTGTTTTACTTTTATTCAAACTATCAGCCCAAACAATTTTAGCTTCATTTCCTGGCTTTAAACCCCGTATAGTATCTTGCTTGGCCCTTACAAAGCTTTCGATATCAGCGATTCTTGTAGGAACTGAGGGATAATCACCTTCCAGGCTCTGTATTTTGGACTTTGGTCCCAACATATATACTACAGCAAGTACAATTGCCAAACCCAATACAACTTTCAACACTGTTTTCATAATCAGGGGAATTAGTTTGTAAATGTAAAACTAAAACCATGAAAAATTTTCAATTACCCTATTACAAGTTAGCAAATTCCAAATCAATCCACAGCTATGAAACCAATTATAATTTAATATTCGACCCCGATGGGGTCGTAGATTTATAGCTGCAATTTGTTTCTAAAAACATGTGCCCCCCTTGGGGTCAAACAGATTACTAAGCTTAAGGGTATTAATTTGTCAATAACAATTTACCAGGTCCCGAATATTCAGAAGAGGGATTTTGATTGAAGAACTTTTGTGATTCTTTTTTGACTTTTGTGGTTCGAAAAAAAGACCTTAATGAAACCCTTAATACCTTAACTCTTTAATGGTTTTAAAACTCCAAACTTCATACTTCAAAAATTGCGCAATAGACGCTGTCATGCTGGATGAAGAGAAAGCCTGTCCGGCAGCATTGCGGGGCTTCCCTAAAACTTTATGACATATAATCCCTACTTCATCCAACATCCCGCATCTAACATCCGTCAACCTACACCTGACATCCGACTTCCAAATTCAATCCTTCGTGATTTTATCTAAGCATTTACCGATAAGGTATTTATTCCTATATTTCCCTAAAAAATATTCTACCAATGAATTTCAATCAGTTTAAATCATTATTATCAGCAACCATTTCAGGTATAATTCTCATAGCATGCCAAAACAAAGAATCATCTACCTACCAATTTCAAATTTCTGATCTGGAGAATCATTTGGTAACCCTGTCCTCTGATTCATTTATGGGAAGGATGCCATTTACGGAAGGTGAGGAAATCGCTGTCAAATACCTTGAAAATGAATTCAAATCATTGGGTTTGGAGCCTGGCAATGGAGATAGTTATTATCAGGATGTGCCAATGGTTTCTATTACCACCCGGCCTTCCAATGAAATGACTATAAAATCTGCATCTAAAGAACTGAAGCTGGAGGGTTTGAAAGATTATGTGCTTTGGACCCAAAGAACAGAGCAATTTCAAAAGTTCGAAGATATTGAAATTGTTTTTGCAGGATTTGGGATTATTGCGCCCGAATATGGCTGGAATGATTACAAGAATATTGATGTCAAGGATAAAATCGTCATGGTCCTGGTCAATGACCCTGGGTTTGGTACAGAAGACGAATCCCTATTTAAAGGCAATACTATGACCTATTATGGGCGTTGGACCTACAAGTTTGAAGAAGCGGCTAGACAAGGAGCATTGGGAACTTTGATAGTCCACAATACCATTCCTGCAGGTTATGGATTTAATGTAATACAAAACAGCTGGAATGCATCCAAATTGTATTTGGACAACAGAGGCAAAGAAAATTACCAACCAAAATTTGAAGGTTGGGTTACTCTTCCTGTGGCAAATCAATTGTTTGAGATGGCGGGACTTAATGAAAGGGAAATGCTGGCTCAAGCGAGGAGGCCTGAATTTCAAGCTATTCCTATGAACCTGAAGGCTAGTTCTTCGATGGAGGTAGAAGCAACTTACGATATTTCCAGGAATGTCATTGCCAAAATCACAGGAAGCAAAAAACCAGATGAATATATCATTTATACCGCTCATTGGGACCACTTGGGTATTGGTAAGCCGGATGAGTTTGGGGATAGTATTTACAATGGGGCATTGGATAATGCCAGTGGTACAGCAGCCCTTATGGCATTGGCAAAAGCTTTTAAAACAGATAAGCAACCTGAAAGGACTGTGGTATTTCTATCCGTAACAGCAGAGGAACAGGGACTTTGGGGCTCTGCATATTATGCGGAGAATCCCATTTATCCTGTAGAAAAAACGGTGGCCAATATCAATATGGACGGGATTAATCCTTATGGAAAAATGAAGGATGTTTCCCTAATTGGCATAGGTCAATCCGAAATGGAAGACCTCCTCAATGTAGAATTGGCCAAAGTAGGAAGGTACAGCGCTCCCGAACCAACCCCTTCTGCCGGTTACTATTTCAGGTCAGATCATTTCAATTTTGCCAAGGTAGGAATTCCTGCACTTTACTTCGGAACAGGTATAGACCATGTTGAGAAAGGCAAAGCTTACGGAAAAGAATTGCAGGATGATTACACCGTAAAATATTATCACAAACCTTCTGATGCTTATGATCCTGAAAGGTGGAATTTGGAAGGAGCTGTTGATGATGTGCAACTTTTATACAATGTAGGTAAAAACTTGGCTAATAGTGATATATGGCCACAATGGAAAGAAGGTTCTGAATTCAAAGCCATTCGGGAAGGATATATGAAGAAGTAAGGGGTTTCGGAAAGCGGAAGTAGAAAGGCGGATTTTAGAACCATTGAGGATTTAAGGTGTTTAGGTTTTCATTATGGGAGGAAATAAAAGAGCCAAGGTAAAAACTTGTCCCTGAGAATTTCAGGAGGCAAAAGTAAAAAGTGGCAGATAACAATGACTTAGAGACTTAGGGAGTAGGTGACGAATGGACTTAGAGTTTGGGAGCCTAAGAGAATGGAAGATGATGAATAAAAGAACTAAAGTAAAAAAAGAGGGAAGCTTTGATAGTTTTGGAAATAGGATCCAATAGGTTGGAGGTTTTATGAAAAGAAGAATTGGAAAATGGACGGATCAGGCCTGAAGGGCCGAAATGTGATAACCCAGGGCATCGCCTGAGGAAAAAGGGTAAATCTCCTCATGGAAGTGCTGCAAGTGCTGGATAAATAGGAAAGCCAAAGGCGGATGTCGGAAGGTTTAAAATAGGTTCACCTTTTGATCTTGAAAGCTTATTAAGGACTGTTTCACTTTATTCAGCATAATGGCCCTGATTGGGATTTTGGATATTGTAGCTTAAGCTTTGGACTTTTGGAATTTGGATTTTGTGGTTTGGATTTTTTGAAGCTTTGAATTTAGTAATTTGTAATTGGTCATGGATCATTTAAAATTGACCACTTCCCAACTCCGACTTTCTACTTCTGAAATTATTTGCGTGTATTACAAACTTTTTGTATAATATTTTAAACCTTTTGTAAAGTAATACCGTTATCTGCTTATTGTAATCCTTAAATTATGGAAAGCATTCTACAGAAAATAAGGGTGGATATCAATGAGGATATATTTCTTAAGGATCCGCTCAGCTCTGAACTGGGTAAAGAAATTATCCAACACAGTGTGGAAATGATGATTGAATTGGGATTTGAACAATTCACTTTTAAAAAATTAGCTACGCAGATTGGATGCACAGAATCGGCAGTTTACCGTTATTTTGAGAACAAACATAAATTGTTGTTGTTTTTGAACTCCTGGTATTGGGGTTATCTAGAACAGAATCTGATTTTTGGAACTGCCAATTTAACTGATGCTAGAAAAAAACTGGAAATTGCCATCATAATTTTGGTAAAAGGCCCCATCTTTACCCATAATGATTTTATAAATCCATTATCCTTACGCAGGTTGTTTACTGACGAAGCCACAAAGGCATTTATGACCAAGGAGGTGGATGAGGAGTACAGGAAGGGTTTCTTTAACCATTACCATAAACTGGGGGAAAGAATCGCCAAAATCATATTGGAAATAAACCCAAATTTTAAATACCCCAAGACTTTGGTTTCCACCGTCATGGAATCCAGTTTAATCCAGTCTTATTATTCCAGGCATTTGCCAGGGTTGACCGAACAGCATCCCGGTAATGACAGTAGAGTTGATTTTTTCAATCAATTGGTTTTTAAAACAATAGAAAATGAAAATTGAGGTAGCACTAACACCTTTAAAACGGTTTTTCAAACTTCTAAATGAGGAAAAAAAGGAAGTTTATGCCATTTATTTCTATTCCATCCTGAATGGTGGAGTTTCCTTAATCTATCCATTGGGCATTCAGGCTATAGTCAACTTTGTTTTAGGTGGAAGGGTCAGTACTGCATGGTTGATTATGGTGTTGGTGGTGGCTTTGGGGATTACTTTCGGGGGATACCTGCAGATTTCCCAACTTTACCTAACTGAAAAATTGGAACAGAGGGTATTTACCAAAACAGGATTTAGTTTTGCCTATCGATTGCCCAGATTGAAATTGGACGAATTACAAAATAGCCATACACCAGAACTTGTGAACCGGTTTTTCGATGCAGTAAGCCTTCAAAAGGGATTAGCGAAGATCCTGATAGATTTTTCATTTGCCACAGTTCAGATTTTCTTTGGAATGATACTTTTGGCCCTTTACAACGTCTTTTTTGTGATTTTCAGTTTGATATTGATCGCTTTGGTTGTATTGATTTTCTATTTCACCAGTCCTAAGGGAATGGAAACCAACCTGAAAGTTTCTTCGCAAAAATATAAAACGGCATTTTGGTTAGAAGAAATCGGTAGGACTTTGGCCACATTCAAATTGGCAGGAAATTCAAAATTGCCTTTTTATACGATTGACAAACTTCTGCAGGCCTATGTAGACTACAGAAACAAGCACTTTGCGGTTTTGGTCATGCAATACAAAGTAATGATCATTTTCAAGGCTTTGATTGTTACGGTTCTTTTGGTGGTAGGAAGTTTATTGTTGATTGACAATCAGATCAGTATTGGCCAATTCGTTGCAGCGGAAGTGGTGATCATTTTGATCGTCAGTTCGGTGGAAAAGGTAATTCTCTCCTTGGATACTGTTTATGATACCCTGACAGCTACCGAAAAAATCGGTCAGATTATGGATTTACCTATGGAACGTCAGGAAGGAACAGAAAAATCCCTGACTACAAACCAACAAAGCCTGCAATTTGAAGTGAGAGATTTGAAATTTAAAGCCAAAGATACTATTGAGGATATTATCAAAGGAATTTCTTTTTCTTTGGAAGCAGGGGAGAAGGTTATTCTGACAGGCAAAAGTGGTAGTGGAAGAAGCACCTTATTATATCTGATGTCCGGTCTTTACAGTGAGTATAGAGGAAGAATTATTGTCAATGGACTTCCAATTGACACCATGAATCTTGACAGATTAAGAAGTTATATTGGAGACAGCCTATCCCATCAATCCATTTTCTATGGGTCCATTTATGATAATATCACGCTGCACAAGGAAGTCAGTGAGAAGCATGTGAGGGAAATCATAGACTTGGTTGGGTTGAGGGAGTATATTTATCAGCTTCCTGAGGATTGGGATACCTACCTGATGCCGGAAGGTAAAAACCTAAGCAAATCCAACATCAGCAAAATTGTATTGGCAAGATGTTTGGTCAATTTCCCTAAAGCATTGCTTTTGGAAGATATGATATCCTGTTTTGATGAGGAGGAACAAAAACGGTTTATCAAGCATATCCTTTCAGGAAATTGGACGGTCTTGATGATATCTGAAGATCCCGAAGTCATTGCCCAGTTCCCAAGAGTAATCGAACTCAAAGAAGGTAGGTTGACCTATGATGGACCTACAGGACCCTATTTAGCAGAAAAATCCAAATAAACCCCTTTGTCAGTTATGATCGATATTTCAAAAAATAAGATTGGGGAAAAAGTATCCTTTACAGGATATAAAAGTATGGGAATGAGTTTCCCAAAGGATGAAAGCCGTAGAAGGATACAGATATTGATCTGGTTTCTTGTTGCTCTATTTCTGTTTCTGTTTTTGCCCTGGACACAAAATATCAGATCAAAGGGCTTTGTTACTGCATTACGGCCTGATCAAAGGCCTCAGACGGTGCACTCCATTATTGCAGGAAGGATCGAAAAGTGGTATGTAGCAGAAGGTAATTATGTGCAAAAGGGAGATACTGTCCTATTGGTATCGGAAATCAAGGATGATTATTTTGACCCCATGCTTTTGGAGCGGACGAAGCTCCAGGTTGATGCAAAGACCATGTCTGCCAAATCTTATTCTGAGAAGGTGCGAGCCCTGGAAATACAGATCAGCGCCTTGAGGGAAAACAACAAACTCAGAAAAGAACAGGCTGATAACCGCTTGAGGATGGCAGAACTTCAGGTGACTTCCGACAGTATACGTTTCGAACAGGCTAAAGTAAATTATGCCATTGGGGAAGAGCAGTTGCAGCGTACGGAAAAATTATTTGAAGAGGGGTTGCGCTCTAAAACTGATTTTGAACAAAGGCAATTGCGTTTTCAGGAAGTGCAGGCTAATTTGATTGCAGCTGAGAATAATCTTTTGAAAAGCGTTAATGCAAGGATTGCAGCCCAAATTGAACTGAATGCGATTGACAATGATTTCAGAGATAAGATGGCCAAGGCACAGGCGGATATGTATGAGGCCATGTCGTCCCAATTTGATGCAGAGGCAACTGCCACCAAGTTGGAAAACCAATATACAAATTACGAAGTCAGAACAGGATTTCGCTACATTTTAGCACCTCAGGAAGGATATATCACCAGGGCCATTCAGGTAGGTATTGGGGAAACCATCAAAGAAGGGGCAGAAATTATCAGCATTCTTCCAGGAAATGCCCAGTTGGCCGTGGAGATGTATGTAGAACCCGTTGATTTTCCATTGATCCGTTTAGGCAATAAGGTAAGGTTCATCTTCGATGGTTGGCCGGCCATCGTATTCTCTGGTTGGCCCCAGATTACCAATGGTACCTTTGGGGGAGTAGTACATGCCATAGATAATTTTTCAGGTCCTGATGGTAAATACAGGATTCTGGTAGTAGAAGATCCGCAGGAAAAACCCTGGCCTGAAGCCTTAAGGATAGGTTCTGGGGCTGATGGCATAGCCCTCTTGAATGATGTGCCCTTATGGTATGAATTGTGGCGTCAACTCAACGGTTTCCCACCTGATTATTACACTGCAAGAGAAAAAGCAGCGAATAAAAAGTAATTGATTAACCCATGCGCAGACTCTTAGTCCTTTTTACATTCATTACCATTCATTCTTCGGATGCCCAGGAAATGCTTTCCTATGACCAATATATGGAATGGGTAAGGTCTTTTCATCCTGTGGCAAAACTGGCAGATGTCAACCTTGAGTTTGGGGAACAGGAACTCCGGGCTTCACGTGGGGGATTTGATCCCATAGTCTATGTGGATTTGGACAGGAAACGCTTTAAGGAAACGAATTATTTTGATAAAAGAGAAGGTGGTTTGGTAGTACCGACCTGGGCAGGGGTGGAATTGAAAGGTTTGTACGAATTGAATTCCGGTACCTTTTTGAATGAAGAAAAACGAGTGCCCGACAACGGCCTGGTGGCATTTGGTGCTTCTGTGAATATTGGCCAGGGTCTTTTCATTGATAAGAGAAGGGCTGCTCTGAGACAGGCTCAGATTTATGTGGATGCTACCAAGGCGGAAAGGCAGCAGATTTTGAATGAACTCTATTTGGACGCTACGGATGTCTATTGGACCTGGGCATCCAATTACAATAACCTGAAAGTCCTGGAAGAAGGAGTGAGGTTGGCACATCAACGCTTTGAAATGGTCAAGGAGAGTTATATTCTTGGGGATTTCCCTGCCATTGATACAGTAGAAGCGTATACGCAGGTGATGGACCGAATTTACCGTTTTCAGACTGCCCAGATTGATTTTTTTAGATCCACCCAGGTTGTCAATACCTTTCTTTGGGATGAAAATGAAGAAGAAGTCGAATTATTGGAGGGGGTATATCCGGAGAACGTATTAAATGATATGCTGTTTGACTACAACAAGGAATCGCTGAGGGAATATGTTGTATTTCATCCTGAGTTACAGCTGAAGGATTACGATATTGCATCTACTGAAGTAGAAAGAAGATTAAAAGCAGAAATGTTGAAACCCGTTTTGAAAGTAAATTACAACTTTCTCACAGAGAATATTGGTGATATGGGTTTATCCCCCTTTCTGGAAAACAATTACAAGGCAGGTTTAACATTTGGGATGCCCTTATTTTTGAGAAAGGAAAGAGGAAATCTGGGTTTCACGAAAGCCAAACTGGAGATTAAAAACTATGAGCGGGATCTGAAATTTGTACAGTTGAAAACCAAATTGGAAGCGGAGATTTACAATTTTGAGACGGTAGAAAACCAGTTACAGATATATTTCAACAATGTAAATGGTTTGCAAAAGCTACTCGATGGAGAAATGACACGCTTTGAAATAGGGGAGAGCTCACTGTTTTTGGTCAATGCCCGTGAAGTCAGTCTTTTCAATGCCCAGGTCACCTTAAACCAGCTGGCCGCCAAGCGGAAAACTGCCTATGCAAAAATGCTGAATGCCGCAGGTTTAGGTTTCGATGAGCAAGCTCCACAGTAGTTCGGTCTGTAGTGCGGTTTTCCAAACCGCATAAAATTAACATGTATTGCGGTTTTCCAAAACCGCACTAAATCAACATATAATTTGATTTTTCAAATCATATAAAAATTGACTTTTTTTCTTTAAAATTGTAAAATTATTTCGCTTCATCAACATCCTTTATATAAGGAAGAACTAATAAGCTTTGAATATTCAGGCATCTTTTCTTAAAAGACCAAAAACTTATTTTCACAAATTAAGAAACAAAGAGCGGCCTGGCTCATTGCTTAATTTGTTACTGATTTGTCATCTTTAGGATAAAAGTGACAAAACTCTTTACTTCTTAATCACAGTTCTAACAAATAAAGACACTTTTTTGTATATTAATAGTTTTTAAAATTGATTACATTAACCATAACCACTCTCTTATTATGAAAAAAATTTCCTTTTTGATTCTACTATTGGCAGGATTAATTACAATCTGCCAGGCACAAGCCCAAAAGAAGCCCAATATTTTGGTCATTTGGGGAGATGACATCGGCACTTGGAACATCAGCCACAACAACCGCGGCATGATGGGTTACATGACTCCAAATATTGACCGGATAGCTAGGGAAGGAACCGGATTTACCGATTATTATGCCCAACAAAGCTGTACAGCAGGTAGAGCAGCATTTTTGGGTGGAAATGTACCTGTTCGAACAGGGATGACCAAAGTTGGCATGCCAGGTGCAAAAGAAGGCTGGCAAGCTTCTGATATTACGATTGCTACGGTGATGAAAAGCTTGGGTTATTCTACTGGTCAATTTGGGAAAAATCACCAGGGGGATCGTGATGAACATCTTCCTACTATGCATGGATTTGACGAATTCTTTGGAAACCTGTACCACTTGAATGCGGAAGAAGAACCTGAACAGGAGGATTATCCTACGGGAATGGTTTTGAAGGATGGTAGCAAATTTGAAGACAAATTTGGTCCAAGAGGAGTAATCCATAGCTGGTCAGATGGTAAAGGGGGACAAAAAATAGAAGATACTGGAGCTTTGACTAAAAAGCGAATGGAAACCATCGATGATGAAAGTATGGCAGCTGCCAAAGAATTTATCAAAAAGCAGGTAGCGGACGGAAAACCATTCTTTACCTGGTGGAATGCAACCCGAATGCACTTCCGTACACACGTAAAAAAAGAGCATAGAGGAATTTCTGGCCAGGATGAGTATAGCGATGGGATGGTGGAACACGATATGCATGTAGGTGAACTTTTGGCTCTCTTGGATGAACTGGGAATTGCAGACAATACTATTGTATTCTATTCTACGGATAATGGACCACACTACAACACTTGGCCTGATGCAGGAACTACTCCTTTCCACGGCGAGAAAAACTCGAGCTGGGAAGGTGCATATCGGGTTCCTGCTTTTGTGAGATGGCCTGGTAAAATCCCTGCAGGAAAAACACTCAACGGAATTGTAGCTCACGAAGACTGGCTTCCTACATTTGCCGCTGCAGCAGGTGATGCCAATATCAAATCCAAAATCATGAACGGATATGCTGTAGGTGGAAAAACCTATAAAAATTACATCGATGGAGTAAACCAATTGGATTATCTTACTGGAAAAGTAAAAGAATCTCCAAGAGAGGGATTTGTTTACGTGACAGATGGAGGCAATATTTCTGCTCTTCGATTTAACGATTGGAAGGTAATGTTTCAGGAAAACAGAGCCGATCAACTTCAAATTTGGTTAGAACCTTTTGTTGAACTAAGAGCCCCTTACCTGTTTAACTTAAGGCGAGATCCTTTTGAAAAAGCCCTGAAAGGTTCTAATACTTACTATGACTGGTATATTGACAGGGCATTTATCATCATGGCAATTCAAGGTTATGCTTACAATTTCCTTTCAACCTTTAAAGATTATCCACCAAGCCAAGCAGCTGGGGATTGGAGTTTGTCTAAGGTTGAAAAACAAATAGAAAATATGGTGAAAGGTCAAAATCAATAAAATTATAGGAGCCATGTCTTTTGTACATGGCTCTTTTTTTAACTTAAAGCTCAATGAAAAATTATCACATTAACTTACTGGCAATTTTATCTCTTTTTGTTTTTATTTTTTCCTGTCAATTCACTACAAATACCAAAGATTCGGAAACAATAATACTTGAATACAACTTCTTGGAATCTTGGAATGAAGGCGCTACTAAAACGTCTATTCAGGATTTTGTAAAAAGAACCACCACAGAAAACAGTGCTGATTTTATCCCAGAAAAAGATCGGATTGCCGTCTTTGACAATGACGGTACGCTTTGGGGAGAACAGCCTTATTATTTTCAATTGGCTTATGCCATAGACTTTGTAAAAAAAGAAGCACCTAATCATCCGGAATGGTCAAAAGATCCCATATTTCAAGCGGCTATCGTTGGCGATATGAAAGGGCTGATGGGAGGAGGAGAGAAAGGTTTAATCGAACTGGTTATGAAGTCCCATGCCGGAATGACAGAAGATCAATTTGAGGCTGCCGTTCGAAACTGGCTTTCTACTTCCAGGCATCCGGATACCGGGCGGCCTTATGATGAAATGATCTTTCAACCAATGCTGGAGCTGCTGGATTTCTTAAGGGCTCATGACTATAAAGTTTTTATTGTTTCCGGTGGAGGTATAGATTTTCTCCGGGTATGGGCAGAAGAGGCTTATGGCATTCCTCCTTATCATGTCGTAGGTTCTTCAATCAAGGCAACCTATCAGGAATTAAATGGAAAAATGGAGATTGTAAAGATTCCCGAACTCAATTTCATAGATGACAAATCCGGAAAACCCGTAGGCATCCATCAACATATCGGTAAAAAGCCAATCATTGCTGTTGGTAACTCAGATGGGGACTTTGAAATGTTGGAATATACCACCCAGCTACCTGGGCTAAGACTTGGTTTGTTGATCCATCACACAGATTCAGTCAGGGAGTATGCCTATGACAGCCTTTCACATATCGGCAGGTTGAGAATAGGATTGACGGAGGGGCCATCCCGAGGTTGGGTTGTGGTAGATATGGCCAAGGATTGGAATACCATCTATCCAATTTCTAAAGACCAATGAGATATCTTTCCGTTTTTTTCTGCATTTTAGGAATAATAGTTCAATCATTTGCCCAAGAAGAGGAAAAGGACTCAAAATCCTTGGGTCATGAGCCTCGCTGGAGAGGCGCAATTATGATGGGCAACTCCCACGTGCCAAAAGCATTTGATGGTGAAAAGAATATTCTGGTGATCCCGACTTGGGGATTCGACTTGGATTATTATTTCCATCCGAGTTGGTCTTTTGCGTTTCAATCTGATATCAAGCTTCAGTCCTTTGAAGTAAAGGAGGAAGGGGCACTATTGGAAAGAAGCTTTCCTTTTTCTACCATTTTGGTCGGTCATTACCATTTCAAACGGCATTGGTCTGTATATGCCGGACCCGGTTATGAATTTGAAAAAAACGAAAACCTGTTTCTGTGGAGGATTGGGACCGAATACAGCTTTGAAATTTCAGAAAACTTTGAAATCGCCCTCAACTTTATCTATGAAAACAAACAAAATATATATGATACCTGGATGTTTGGAGTAGCCTTCAACAAAGTCTTAGGAAGAAAGTGAAGGTAGTTAAAGAATATGGCATATATAAAATTATTAAGCATCCAATGTTTTATCGTAATTATTAACTCTTTGGCAACATGTGAAGTATATTTGGCCTAGAAGAATTAAATTCCTATATCGCCTTGATTTTTTTAAGTTAGGAACAATTAGGAGATTCATCAGAAACAAATTTGTCCATTTAAATTGAAAGGTCTAACGTTGTTTTGATTTGAAGGTTTTTTCTTCTATTTTCTCAGTTTCAATTTTGAGATGGAAATAGTCATTCACTTCAAGGACTTGGTTTATTTGGGTTCCCAATTTTTGGGATTGGTGATTTCGGTGGTATTGTTGTACGTAGGTTTGAAAAAGTACCCAGCCAATATTTTGTTGGGTCTATCTTTTTTTACCTTGACATATGGCACCTTTATCGCATGGCTGGTTTCTTCGGGTAATTTTGTTTATTTCCCCCAACTTTATAGGACCGGTAATTTTGCTGGGCTTTTGTTCCCTCCGTTTTTCTATCTTTATATCAGAGCTGTACTTTATCCAAACTCTCATAATTACTGGGATTTTGCTTTTTTCCTTCCCGCATTACTATTTGTTGCGGATTATTCTCATGTAATTTTCGGAATGTCAGTGGCAGAGAAAAAGGAATTGATCATGCAGGAAATATATGACCCTCAGCTATTTGTGGCTTACAACCAATCGCTTTTTCTTCCCAAAAATTTCCATACACTCTTCAGAACATTTGTAATTTTATTTTTTTGGATACTTTCCTTTAGGTTATTGATTCAGCGGTATCATAAACAGGTAATTCCAAAATTTGAAAAACCCTGGCTCAATTGGATGCTGATATACCTGGTTTTTTCATCCTTGATGATCTTCCCATTTTTAGTGGCAAACCTTTTGAAACTGGGTCATTTGCAATATGACCTGGCACACTTGACAGGATCCATTTTAGTCTTGGGTTCTGGATTGACCATTTTATTTTTCCCCAAGGTGTTGTATGGCCATAATGAGTTTGAATACTTAAGTGTGATTCAGGAAGAAGTCTTCCAAGATACGGTAAAGACAGAAATATGGTCATCTGAGAAATCAGCACATTTTGAAGAGAGACTCAAGGAATGTTTGGATATCAATAAGTCCTATTTGAAAAAAGGATATACCCTTGCAGATTTGGCAAAAGACACCAGGATTCCTTCCTATCAACTCACTCACTTTATCAACCATGTTCATGGCTCAAATTTTTACGATCTGATCAATAGGCATAGGATCGAAGAAACATGCAGAATTATTGAATCCGGACAATTCCAACACCTCACACTTGAGGCATTGGCAGAGAAAAGTGGATTTAACAACCGTAATTCCTTTTCTGTTGCCTTTAAAAAATTTAAAGGAATGAGGCCTTCTGAATTTTTAAGGAGTATTCAGAAATCCTGACCAATTAAACCGGTAGAAAATTTTAACAATTCTAATAAACCAGCATCATGCCAACTTATACCACAAACAAGTACATTAGTGGAAGTGAGTAAATTAGTAAGACGGCTTATTCATTGAGATTGAAGCAACAGTTATTATTCCTAAACACAATTAAAAGAAATCAAAAATCCGATAAAAGCAGTTTGGCTTGATTAAAGAACTAAGTCCTGAATTTTGGGCTGAATTATTTTCAACTACGCATAAATAATTCATTGAATTGATCAAGCCCTTTTGGGGTCAGGTAAGGAAAATAGGTCCCTATTATTCCTCTCAGATAAACAGGCTTCATTTTTTTGTATGTTCTCGTACTGTAATAAATTTCCTGACTTATAACCCAGGTGGTAAATAAACTTACATGTTGAAAACAAAAAACCTCATAGTTTGAAGGCGCTAGAATATCTGGTTTCAGTAAATCTGATTCGACTAAGGTTCGAGCTGTTATTTCAACTTGTTTACTATTCGAGCGATAGCTTTTTGTGATCTGGTCATGCATGTCCTTTTGACTGCTGCTGGTAGTAGATACAAAAACTATTGCACTGCGATATTCATATTGCAAATCCATAATCATGGCAAACACTTTAGCCAACCAACTTAAGCTGATTTCTGAGTCTCGGTCCACAGAGGCAAGCAATTCCTGAAAGCGAAGGTCATAGTCTTGGGAAATAGCTACAAAGAGTTTGTCTTTGGTGGGGAAATAATTGGTAATCCTCCCCTTGGTAATATTGAGTTTATCCGCTAGCTGGTTCAAAGTGAGTAAAAGACCCTCTTTATTGAATACAATGCGGGACTGTTCAATGATATTTTTGCGCATTTCGACGCCTTTTGCATAGTTCGCCATAAATTCAAAAAAAAATTTTGTTTTGGATTAAGCAATAATTTAAATTTATATGAATTATTACAAGATCCAAAAGAACTCTTGAAAAATTATGTAGTTGGTTAAGGCTCACAACTTTTAGGATTCTTTAGAAAACTTATTGTTGGTCTTATTTTCTGGCTGCCATAAGTAGATCACCTATTCTCTATTTACCATTACTACCAAATAAATTTCAAATTCATGAAAAGACTAGCGACAATAATCCTGCTTTTTGCCTCTACTTTGGCATATGGCCAGAAGAAATCGGATAAACCAAATATCTTATTAATTTGTACTGATGATGTTGGTATCTGGAACGTCGGCGCATACAGTCACGGAATGATGGTACCTACGCCCAACATTGACCGCCTTGCGAAAGAAGGTATGTTGTTTACAGATCATTATTCTGCGCCCTCTTGTACCCCAGGGCGTGCGATGATGGTCACAGGACAATTGCCGATCAGAACCGGTTTAACCACAGTAGGTATGGCCGGCTCACCAATTGGATTGAGCCAGAAAGATCCGACCTTGGCTGAAATCCTCAAACCACTTGGATACAGGACCGGGCAATTTGGAAAAAACCATTTGGGCGACAGGAATGAACATCTGCCAACAGTACATGGTTTTGATGAGTTTTATGGTAACCTATATCACTTAAATACCGAGGAAGAACCTTTCCTTGCCTCTTGGCCAAAAGACCCAGGTTTTGACCAAAGATATAAGCCCAGGGGAGTCTTGGATTGTAAAGCAACGAAAGTGGATGATCCTACAGTTGATGGGCGTTTTGGCAAGATTGGAAAACAAATCATTAAAGATACAGGCCCTTTGGACCCTAAGCGAATGGAGACGGTGGACGATGAGTTCAATGACAGGGCAATGGATTTTATGGAAAGGGCAGTGAAAGCAGGGGAGCCATTCTTCGTATATCACAATCCCACCCGGATGCATATCTACACCCACCTGAGGCCGGAGCACCGGAATCTTGCAACCCCATACTCCTCTGAATTTGATCTTTTTGGTAGTGGGATGATAGAGTTGGACATGATGGTAGGTGAGTTACTTAAAAAACTCGAAGATCTGGGTGTTGCGGACAATACAATCGTTCTTTTTACGGCTGATAATGGGCCCATGTCTGATTGGTTCCCTGACGGTGGTACCACACCTTTTCGTTCTGAAAAAGCAACTACCTGGGAAGGTGGCGTGAGGGTTCCATTGTTGATTCGTTGGCCTTCAAAAATCAAAGCAGGGTCAGTTTCCAATGGTATTCAAGATCAGACTGATCTGTTTACAACCTTAGCTGCAGCTGCTGGCGTAGATAATCTTCATGAAAAACTGAAAGAAAGCCACAAGGTATACATTGATGGTGTGAATAACCTAAACCATTGGATGGGAGAAGGCCCTTCAAACCGAAATTTTATTCTTTACTATAACGAAAAAGAGCTTACTGCTATAAGAATAGGTAATTGGAAATCCCACAACATGCAACGGGAGGGATTTTTTGATTACAACAAACCCAGTGCTTTGATTTTCAATCTTAGGGCTGATCCATTTGAAAGACATGATGATTGGAAATCCCGCGAAATTGCCATGAAATTGGGAGTTGCATGGGGTGGTCAGGTACAGGACCTCATCTTGGAGCACAGCCAGTCATTGGTTGATTTTCCTCCAAGACAAGAAGGAGGATCCCTCCGAATGGGCGATAAAGAAAATTAGAACTACCGGGTAATTCGAATATTTTCAATTCCTATTAATATTAGATTATATGAAAACAATTTACATAAAGTCCCTGATTCTTTCATTGATAACAATGATGGTCTACATCGGTGGTTTTTCAAAAATTTTCGCTCAGGAAAATGAGGCTTTCAAAAGAAATGATATCAAACCTATTGACTCTGCCTACTTTGCGAAAGATCGGTTGAAGGGCAAAGTGATTTTGGTAACTGGGGGTGCAAGAGGGATTGGTCGTGCCACAGCAATCAGGGCCGCTCGTGAAAGTGCAGCAGTGGTCATCGGTGATTGGCTGGAGAAAGAAGGTGAGGAGACTGCTTCTTTTATCCGCAAAGAAGGGGGTAAGGCATTGTTCGTTAAAACAGATATTCGAAATTCAGAGGATTGCCATAATCTCGTCTCTGAAGGGGTAAAGAAATTTGGTAAAATAGATATTGCCCTACTTAATGCAGGTGTAATGGACGGCACCTTCTCAGGGGACACGTTCAACTTTGACAAGCAAAAAGATTTATTGCCCAATGCAGTGCATCTCGCATCAGATGAATATTGGGAAAATGTGGTGGAGATAAATGTCACAGGAACATTTAAATCAATGAGAGCGGTCATCAAGCAATTGCTCCTGCAAGGAAACGGCGGTGCCATTGTAACCGTTGGTTCGATTGCTGGCCTGACTGGTCTTGCAGGTAATCCGGCATATGTGGCGAGTAAACACGCGGTAAATGGATTGACAAGAAATGCAGCGGTAGATTACGCTCCCTATGGCATTCGCATAAATTCCGTAAACATGGCTGCTACAGCTACGCCAATGACAGATAAAGCCTTTGAATTTGTAAAGGAAATGCAACAGCGCGGTGTAGCAGGAATGGGAGGAGCCAAAACAGAGAGTCTTTTGATGATGAATGACTCAAAACACCGTATGGCAACTGTTTGGGAGCAAGCTTCTGTAATACTGTTTCTACTTTCGGATGAAGCCTCAAACCTTACGGGGGCACTTTATCCCACAGATGGAGGTTGGACTGCCTATTAAAGGATAGGTTTGATTACAAATACTTTATAAAGTATAAGATTATCAACTTTTGCCATCAAAATAAAATATGTATAAAACAATGGGACAAAAGATCGTTGCCATAAGCGGAAGTCAGTCTGGTATGGGATTGGCATTTCGCAACTTGTTGGAAGAATCAGGGTATAAAATAATTGGAATCGACCTACCAGGAAAGGGCGCTGAAGTTGAAGCTGATTTGACAATCCAGCAAGAGAGATATCGGGTGGTAGAAGAAATCAAAGATAGATGCGAGGGAAATCTTTATGGGGTTATTGCCAATGCAGGGATTGATTTCTGCTGTACTGCTACTTACAATATTGATGGAACTGATAGCATCTTTGGTTGAATACCTCAAAGTTGGAAGTAAAAACTACGTTAAAGTAATTACTGAAATAGCTTTGATTGCAACTGTTAGACACCTTTTAGCGATTGATTTTGAGCATATGAATGCTAATGTATTGTTTGGATTATCAGCTCTGATTTTTGTTTTGGGCCTTTTTTTCCTGCTTGCTACCAAGCAAATTTCATTCAATAATGGAATGACAACAAAAAATGAAAACTCAGAAGAGAACAAGAATGGATAAAAGATCCATATAAAAAATATGTTTTAAGGTTCAAAATCCAATTGAGTTTTGAGTGATTTAGTTTTGATGTTAAAATTTTCATTTATTCCTTTATCTTGGCTTTGGAACTCTAAATTTTGTCTTGGTTAAATATTTAAAAAATGTGTACGACAGAATCGCTTTGGTTTGAAATAGCCATTGTCAGCATTATTTATGCCCTGGGAAATATACTCTTGGGGCACTTTGAGGAAAGGACTTCCAAAACCCGAAGGCTTGGGAAATACATCATGACCCTTTTGATAGTTTGTGGAATATCCACCTACATTGGAAGGGAAATATCCATGATTTTTCTTTCGGTTTTCATCATTCCATTGCTATATATCCACGGCTATTATTTGCCGAAGAAAATAGGAGTCAATGGTTGGACCGGTGAGCCCAAAAGCAAATACTATGAATTTCGGAACTGGGACAAAAATATTTTTTCAGAAAAATGAAACCTACTGCTGAACACCATGAGCGAATGGCCAAAATGACCTTTGCATCCGTTTACCCACATTATGTCAATAAGGTAGAAAAAAAAGGGAGATCCAAAGAAGAACTGCACCAGGTTATCCACTGGTTGACCGGTTTTGATGACAGCAAACTGCAAGAGCTGGTAGCAGAAAATGCGACTTTTAAAACCTTTTTTGAGCTGGCCAACTTAAATCCGGCTGCCGAATTGATTACAGGAATGATCTGCGGGTACCGAATTGAAGAAATCGATAATCCCTTAACCAAACAGGTTAGGTATCTGGATAAGTTGGTAGATGAACTGGCTAAAGGAAGGAAATTGGAAAAGATACTAAGAAATTGATAATCAAAACAAACAAAGCATGAAACCACTATTTACCCTGATTTTTTGTCTGATAATGGTCCTTGTTCAGGCCCAGACCTTTGAAGAACTGATCCAACAAGCTGACCAAAGTTATAAAGAGGAAAAGTATTCCGAATCTGCTGAGATTTACCAGAATGCATTTAAAATTAAAGAGGGCTCCGCCTATCAATACTACAATGCTGCCTGTTCTTTTGCCTTATCCGGTAACAAAGAATTAGCCCTCAACTATTTGAGCAAGAGTACGGATAAGGGCTGGATGAATGTCAAACATCTAAAGAGGGATAAGGACCTGGCGTCCTTGCATGATGAACCCGAGTGGGAAAGGATATTGGAAAAAGTGCAAGCCAATCTGGATGTGTATGAAAAGGACTTTGATAAGCCTTTAAAGGCGCAACTGGAAAATATCTATGTAAGGGATCAGACCTTAAGGCAATTGTACCGGGAAGCAGAGGAAAAATTTGGTGAAGGCTCAGATGAAATGAATTATTTCTGGCAGCTCGTTTCAGAACAGGACAGCCTCAATGAACTGGAAGTGGTAAAGATCCTTGAGGAAAGGGGATGGGTTGGAAGAAGTCAGGTGGGAGGTCAGGCCAATATGGCCTTATGGCTGGTCATTCAGCATGCTCCGGTAGAAATGCAGGAAAAATACCTTCCTCTTCTTAAAGCCTCTGTTTTGGAAGGAGAATCCCAGGGAAGTCACTTGGCCATGTTGGAAGATAGGGTACAGATGTTTAAGGGGGAGCCTCAAACTTACGGTTCCCAGATCGTGCCCGATGAAGTCACAGGAAAAATGAAAGTCTATGAAATCCGGGAACCTGAATACGTCAACCAAAGACGAAAAGAAGTGGGCCTAGGTCCGATTGAGGAATATGTGAGAATATGGAACATTGAATGGACGGTAGAGCAGAAAGAAAAGTAAATTATAAGATAAAATTTCAGGAAAACTGAAAATCCGGTTTTTGATTGGAAAATGAACAAATCAGTATTCAAAGTCTCAAAAATGGACTGTCCTTCGGAAGAACAAATGATTAGGATGAAACTGTCAAATTTGAAGCGGATCATTTTATTGGATTTTGATATTCCTGAAAGAAAACTGGTCGTATTTCATTCCGGTAACAGTCCAGAGATATTTCATGAGCTGGAAAGTTTGAAATTGGACACTTCCCTGCTTTATACAGAAACAGTGGATGAAAAACCCACAATTGATATTCAGGATGGAGAAAGTAAAACACTTTGGGCAGTCCTGATCATCAATTTTTTATTCTTCCTTATTGAAATTTTCGCAGGTTTAATTTCCAATTCTATGGGACTGGTAGCTGACAGCCTTGATATGTTGGCCGACAGTTTGGTTTATAGTATGGCCCTAATTGCAGTTGGAAGTACAGCAAGCCAAAAAAAGAAGGTAGCCCGGTTTGCCGGATATTTCCAGATTATCCTGGCAGTCTTTGGTTTTATTGAAGTGATCCGAAGATTTGTCGGTTTTGAAAAAATGCCTGATTTTCTGACAATGGTCTATGTTTCTTTTGCAGCATTGTTCGCCAATGTTTTATGCTTATACTTATTGCAGAAAAGAAAAAGTAAGGAAGCGCATATGCAGGCCAGTATGATTTTCACTTCAAATGATATCATCATCAATTCCGGAGTAATTGTAGCTGGATTCTTGGTCCATTGGTTGGATTCCTCTTACCCCGACCTGATTATCGGAGGTGTGGTTTTCATCCTCGTGGCCAGAGGTGCTTACCGAATCCTTCAGTTGGCCAGGTAATGAGATTTTCTGTAATACGATTTTCCCAAATCGTATCCCAGTAATGCGATTTTCCCAAATCGCATACCTTTATTTTTGTTTTGATTCTGCGATTTAGAAAATCGCAGTACAATGGATCTCTGCGATTTAGAAAATCGCAGTACTATAAATTCGATTTGGAAAACCGCAATACAAAAAGGCACTTCAAAGAATTTCCTTGAAGTGCCATTGATTATTTTCTAATATGAAGTTTTTAAATTTTGGTAATTGGAAATTAGTAATTGGAAATTTACAATTTCCACCCTTCCCGGTATTCTCTTTTCACAAACTGATTGGCAGGTTCAAAATTGGTCACTTTCATATTAGGTCCATCCCAAACCAGCTTGATACCACGGCCTGGGTAATCAAATCTATTGGATCCATCGGTTCGGGGAACTCTGTAATCATAACTTCTGATAGCGAGGTTACCCATTAGTACTGATTCAGTCAATGGTCCTGCTACTGAGAAAGGTGAGCTAAGTTGTTGAAATTCTTTACTTCCATAACCGCCGATACACGCGTCCACCCAGTTGTTGTAATGACCGCGATCACCTCCGGGAACACGGTATTCAGTCTGTGGAACCGTTACTTCTTTGGTTCTTGAAGTTGGTAATAATTGAGGGTTGGCCCCGTAGGTTCCGCACATCATTTTGCCTTTGGTTCCTTCGATGATCACCCCATTTCCACCATCACCCATCACTTCATTTGGACCCAGTTCGATAGGCCTCGTAGGCTGAATTCCACCATCCATCCAATGGAACTGTAAGTCTTCCTTTCCTTCTCTTTTAAACCTTAAGGTTATATGTGAAGAGGGAGGACAGCTGTCCGGGAAATATCCTCTTTGGAATTCACCTACATAGACAGAACCTACACTACATTCGGCAGATTCAGGATAGCCCAATTCCAAAACCCTAAAGGCCGGTTCCATGATATGGCAGGCCATATCCCCCAAGGCACCGGTTCCATAATCCCACCAACCTCTCCAATTAAACGGAATGAGATTGGGTACATAATCTTTATAAGGTGCTGTACCTAGCCACAGGTCCCAATCAAGGGTTGCAGGTGGAGTAGCTGATGCACTTGGCCAGGGAATACCCTGTGGCCAAACCGGACGGTCAGTCCAGGAATAAACCCTGGTGGCTTCTCCTATCAAGCCTGCCTTGTACCATTCTACCATTTGCCTGACGCCATCTCCTGAAGATCCTTGATTTCCCATTTGGGTCACAACCTTGTATTTATCGGCTGCTTCAGTAAGCATTCTTGCCTCGTAAATATCATGGGTCATAGGCTTTTGAACATATACATGCTTGCCCAATTGCATGGCTGCCATCGCCTGAACGGCATGCATATGGTCAGGTGTGGAGATAGTGACCGCATCTATATTTTTGTGTTCCTTATCCAACATAACACGGTAATCCCTGTAATATTTGGCTTTGGGATGGGCATCCACGCTTCCTTTTGCACGTACATCATCCACATCACATAAAGCGATAAAATCAGCCTTGCCACTATTAAAAACACCACGGACATCGCCACTTCCCATTCCGCCTACTCCAATTCCTGCAACCCGAAGTCTATCAGAAGGAGCAACGAAACCAGGCCCTCCAATCACATGGCGCGGTACAAAATAGAAACCTGCCAATGCAGAGGCAGAAGCCTTGATAAAATTTCTTCTGGAACTAGCGGGTCCAGCTTTTTCTTCTTTTTTCATTGAAAATCTTTTTAGGTTAGGATGGTTCTATTTTAGTGAAACAATTTATCAAATAAAAAGAATTATGCCTTTAAGAAAAGGGTAATTGGTAAAAAAGGAATTTTGAAAGGATAAATGGGTATTCCATAAACTTTAAATAAGTTTTAAATAAATGGCTAGTTCTTATTTAAAAATTTTATTTAAGTTTGAACTCAATTCATCGGATAAACCTTCCAAATACATCATCAAAATGAAAAAAAATATTGCTTCAATCTTCCTCATTTTATTAGGAATGGGACTTTACTCTTGTTCCAAAGAGAAAATTGCCCCTCTAAGTCAGGAAAATGTAATTCCATTACCGGTTTCTGTTTCTGATATAGATGGAAACTTTCAGTTAAATGGCAACACCAAAATTGTAAGTCTGGGTGATGCAGCACAATTGAATGGCGTTGCAGAATATTTAAAAAGCAGTGTTTATTCCCTGACAGCTTTGAATTTGAGTACCGCTGAACAGGAACAGGATAATGCGGTTATTCTGGAATTGAATCCCAATTCTGGTCTTGAAGCGGAAGCGTATCAATTGACCATTGATGACAAAAATGTTAGGATCATGGCTTCTCAACCGGCCGGATTATTTTATGGGGTTCAGTCTTTAAAACAATTGATTCCTGCCCATGGAAAAGATCTGAATGGTACCAATAATAGCTTTAAAATATCTGCAGGTAAGATAGAAGACAAACCGGAATATGCTTACCGAGGTTTTATGCTGGATGTTGCAAGACATTTCTTTTCTGTGGAAGATGTGAAGCATTTAATTGACCAGATTGCGGAATATAAAATCAACCACCTTCATCTTCACCTTTCTGATGATCAGGGCTGGAGAATTGAGATCAAATCCTGGCCTTTGTTGACTACTATTGGAGGAAGTACGCAAGTGGGCGGACAAGGGGGAGGATTTTATACCCAGGAAGATTATAAAGAAATTGTAAAGTATGCCATGGATCATTTCATCACCATCGTGCCTGAAATTGATATGCCGGGACATACCAATTCAGCACTTGCTTCCTATGGTGAATTAAATCCTGGGATCACCGTACCTGAACAAGGAGCGCTACCTTATGACAGAAGCAATTTGGGAGTTGATGGCATGGCCACGCCTTTATATACGGGGACTGAAGTTGGTTTTAGTACCTTGGCCACCAATAAAGAGGTTACCTATAAGTTCATTGAAGATGTAATCCGTGAAATTTCAGAAATCACACCAGGTCCATATTTCCATATCGGAGGTGATGAATCCCATGTCACTGCCATTGAAGATTATATTCCATTTATCGAAAGGGCACAGGATATTGTCACCAAATATGGCAAGAAAACATTGGGTTGGGATGAAGTAGCCCATGCCAAATTATTACCTACTTCGGTTGCACAATATTGGGCCAAGGCAGAAAATGCCATCATGGCAATTGAGCAGGGAGCACAGGTACTTATTTCTCCGGCAGTAAAGGCATACTTGGACATGAAATATGATTCCACTACCCATATCGGATATACTTGGGCTGCATTGATTGAATTGGATGAGGCTTATAATTGGGATCCCACTGGATTGGAAGAACAGATTAAAAGGGAAAATATCCTTGGGGTAGAAGCCCCGCTTTGGACCGAAACTATTACCACTAGAGCTGAAATTGAATATATGGTATTCCCTAGATTGGCTGCCATAGCAGAAATTGCCTGGACTCCTAAAAACCTGAGAAATTGGGATTCATTCAGCAAGAGGATAGCTTTTCATGGACAGAGATGGGAGGCAAAAGGTATTAATTTCTATAAGTCTCCTAAAGTTAATTGGTAGTGGGAAGGCTTTTATAAAACAATAGATAACATCTGTGTTCAAGTCAACATGTTTGAATAGCCAAGATTTTATTCTGAAATTACAAAAACAAAAAAAGCCGAATAATCGGCTTTTTTTGTTTATTTCTTCAACAGCACACTAGCTGGAGGAGCTTTCCTGTTAGCCCTTTGGGTAGGATGGATGAAAGTGTAGAAAAAAAGTCTGATTTCATATTTGTCCTGGGTATAAAAAACATAGCTCATTCCATCTGTTACCTCATCATAGGTGTTTTTATCTTGTTTTTCAAGCCATTCCGGATCTAGGCTCTTAAAGATGGTACTCATTTCTACAAATGACAAATCATCTTTCTGAATCAAAACAGGTCTTTGTAGTTTTCCTCCTTTCACAGTAGCTTTTCCAAAATAACATTCACTTTTGCCCTGATTAATAATACTGATAACCACATCATGTTGGCCGTCAGTTACTGGGCTGGCACCTCTTTCAGTAAATGCAGTGAAATAATCCGTATAACAGCCCTCAATTCCTTTAGAGTGAATATTTGTGGCCGATTGAGCTGTCGCTTGGTAGGCAGCGAGAGCAAAAACCATAAACAAAAGAATTTTTTTCATACATTTCAATAATTAGCAGTTAAAATTGTGTGTCCTAAATTAGAAAGAATAAATTACCACCAAACAATTAATGTGAAATTTTACCAAGTTTTTTTATTGTGGGAATGCCTGCCAATTTACTTTTAGAACAATCTTAATTCTTGTATTTATCACTTGGGTTAAATTTCCATACCCCTTTTCCTAAATTCGCCCTCCCATTTGTCTTTTCAAAATTTTGCCATTAATATGCTGTTTCAATTGAAATGAAAAATATGGGACAGTTTATCATTGATTTCAGTAACTGGATTTGGGATACTCCCATGCTGGTATTATTGATGGGAGGAGGGTTTATTTTATTTGTCTACTCGGGATTTTTGCCCTTCCGTTATTTTGGGCATGCCTTGAAAGTAGTCAGGGGAAAATATGATGACGAGAATTTACCGGGACAGATTTCTTCCAGACAGGCCTTATCCGCGGCCATTGCGGCCACTGTTGGATTGGGAAATATATCAGGAGTGGCCATTGCCATCAATATGGGAGGGCCAGGTGCCATATTTTGGATGTGGGTTTCTGCTTTTGTAGGTATGGCTACCAAATACTTTACCTGCTCTCTTGCCATTATGTACCGTGGGGTGGATACTGCTGGTGTGATTCAAGGCGGGCCTATGTATGTCATTGAGGAAGGGATGGGGAAAAAATGGAAACCTCTAGCCATTCTGTTTTCAGTGGCCGGGGTTTTGGGGCTTTTGGCTATTTTTCAAGCCAATCAGTTGACTGCTGTATTCCGTTCTGTCATGCTTCAACCTTATGGTCTTGATCATGGGGAAAATACCAAATGGGTCTTGGGGATCAGCATGATGATCATTGTGGCGATAGTTATCCTAGGGGGTATTAAAAGGATAGCAGCAGTGGCTTCCAAGTTAGTGCCATTCATGGTATTGCTATATTTTGGGACAGTTTTAATCATCATGTTTAAGTATTATGAAAACATCCCTTCCATGTTTTGGATGATTTTGGAAGATGCTTTCACCGGAAATGCTGTAATGGGTGGTGCTGTTGGAGCCGTGATGGTCATTGGAGCGAGGAGGGCTGCATTTTCAAATGAAGCTGGAATCGGTACCGCACCCATGGTACATGGCGCTTCAAAAAATAATGAGCCGGTAAGGGAAGGCCTGATTGCAATGTTAGGACCTTTTATTGATACGGTAGTAGTCTGTACCTTGACAGCTTTGGTTATTTTATTGACAGGAGTATGGGAAAGTACAGAAAATGATGGGGTAAAATTGACCTTATCGGCTTTTGAAATGGGGTTGCCCGGAATTGGTAAATACCTATTGATGATGGCAGTTCTGGTATTTGCGCTTTCTACCATGTTTACCTATTCCTATTATGGCCATAAGTGTTTCAATTATCTCTTTGGAGCAGACAAGGCGAAATATTACAATTATTTCTACCTGGTGACCATAGTTGCAGGGGCTGTGGTATCCTTGGAAGTTGTGGTGAGTTTTATTGATGGTATGTATGCTATCATGGCAATTCCTACCATGATTTCTTCCATATACCTCGCGCCAAAAGTGAAAGCTGCCACCAAAGAATATTTCAAGAGGATGGAAAGATAATAGTAAAAATATATTTGGGGGAATTTAAAAAAGTTCTCTAAAAGAGGTGAGAAAAATGAAAATCCTTATTGCTCCCAATGCTTTCAAAGGGACTATTGAAGCAAATGAAGCTGCTGAAATCATTCAAAAAGCCATCTTAGAAGTTCAGCCTAAAGCGAAAACCATGGTTTGCCCGATTGCGGATGGGGGAGATGGTACCTGCTTTCTATTGGGGAAAGCACTTGGATTGGAAGAAAAAAAGGTAATGGCTTTGGATGCTATAGGAAGGCCGTTGGAGGGGCTTTATTTTTTTGATGAAAAAAATAAAACTGCTTATTTGGATGTGTCTACAGTTTCAGGAATCAAATCCCTGAAAAACCATGAACGTAATCCTTGGTTGACCAGCACTTTTGGAACAGGTCTGCTGATCAAACAGGCCATCGAAACAGGAACCGATCATATTGTATTGGGCTTAGGGGGAAGTGCTACGATAGACCTTGGACTTGGGATTATGATAGGCCTGGGTTACAAATTCCTGGATGAAAAGGGGAGGGAGATTCCTGTATTTTCAGAAAATTTTTTAAAAAGGATCAGGTATATCCAAAGCCCCATACCCATACCAAATGTCAGTTTCACCTGTCTTTGTGATGTCAATAATAAATTCTTTGGGCAAGAGGGGGCTATCCCGGTTTTTGGCCCCCAAAAAGGTTTAGTTGAAAAAGAATTCGAGGAGTTTGAATCAGTTTGTTCTGAAATAGTACATCTTCTTTCTAAAAAATCAGGCAAGGTTATCGTTGACAAGGAAAGTTACGGAGCTGCAGGGGGTATAGCGTACGGCCTGTCCTTCTTTTTTCCAGTTACCATCCAAATGGGGGCTTCCTGGTTTTTTAACCAAGTGGATCTGGAATCCAAAATCCATTGGGCAGATTGGGTAATTACAGGTGAGGGGAAATATGACAGCCAATCTTCCGGAGGGAAAGGAAGCTACGAACTGCTTCAATTGGCAAAAAAACAGGAGAAAAAAGTCATCCTAATTACTTCGGGTCCTGGGGGTAGATCAGATGGTTTTGGGGATGTTATTCAACTTCCTGATTTGGATTTCTCCAAAACTGATTTCAAAGAAACAGCGAAAAAAAACCTTCTGCAATCCATAGAGAAATACATAAAATAGTCCGCTGATATTATTCGGTTTCACTTAAAATCCATGAGATAAATCATATTTTTTCTTCTTACATTCTCATACCTTTATTCCATTAAAGGAATTAAACAGACTATAAAAAATGAGAAAAATAGGATTAAGTCTTCTGTTTATTTTATCTGTTTCCCTGGGAATGGCACAGGTAAATAAAGTCCATCTAAGTGGTGGCTATACATTGGCAAATATCGATGATTCTGACCTAAGTGGAGACGGATGGCGGATCAATGGTAAATATGAATACCAACCCATAGGCACACTGATTTCCTATGGACTTTCTATTGGATACATGAGCGTGTCAACTGAAGAAACAAATGCCAAGTACACGGTTAATGTAGTACCCATTTATTTTAATCCAAGGCTTTATTTCAGGGAAGGTAAAATGAAACCTTTCCTTCAGGGTGCTCTTGGTTTTCACATGTCCAATCAGAAAAGGGAAGGAACATTAGGTTCGGTTAAATCCAATGATTCCGGAGTTACTCTTGGAGCTGGAGCAGGTACAATTTATTCCTTAAATGATCAACTTTTTTTGAATTTGGAATATGAGCTACTCTATCTGGCCAACGGTTTTTATAAGAATAACCTGACCAACTCCTTCAATTTGGGCATAGGAGTCAAATTTTAATGAAAGGGTGAAATAATTGAAATTGGTTTTATTTCATTTTGTAAATGGAAGGACAAAATTCTTATTAGGATTTTGTCTTTTTTTCTGTTGGGTATTTACAATTTTGGAAGATTTATTCAAGTTTTCATACCCTTGGAAAGCTGAATTATTTTTATCTTTAGAACAAACCAAACTTGATTTTTTGTGGAAAATAAACATATCTTAACCTTAGTCAAGGAAGAAGAATGGCTAAAAGACTATGCAGAGGATATTTATGAAAGATATTTAAGGTATAAATTCACCTTGGAAGCCATTGAAAATGAGTACGGGACTGTTCTTGAATTTTCCCGAGCCCATGAATATTATGGAATTCATTTTGACAAACTCAGAAATGGGTGGGTATACCGGGAATGGGCACCTCAGGCCTATAATCTTTTTTTGGTCGGAGATTTCAACCAATGGAACAGGTATAATCATCCCATGAGAAAGAATTATAGAGGGGATTGGGAGATATTTTTGCCTTTTGAAACTTATAAGAACAGTTTTATCCATGGCTCAAAGATCAAGGTCCACGTGGAAGCAGCCAATGGGGCGTATGACAGAATCCCTGCCTATATCAGAAGGGTAATACAGCATGAAGAAACCCATGATTTTGCTGGTCAACTGTGGTTTCCTGAGAAGGAATTTGAATGGACTGATCTAGCTTTTGATCCTTCTGACAATTTACAGCAACCCTTGATTTATGAATGCCATGTTGGAATGGCGCAGGAAAAATTAGGCGTTGGCACCTACTTGGAATTTGCCAAAGAGATATTACCTAGGATCAAGAAGGCAGGATACAATACCATACAGATGATGGCCATCATGGAACATCCCTATTATGGATCTTTTGGCTATCATGTGTCGAACTTTTTTTGTCCAACCTCTAGATTCGGGACTCCAGAAGAGCTCAAATATCTCATAAACAAGGCACATGAAATGGGTATATCGGTCATTATGGATCTTGTGCATTCTCATGCAGTGAAAAATATCAATGAAGGACTGAATGAATTTGATGGTTCGGACCATCAGTATTTCCATCCTGGAGGAAGGGGTTATCATGAGGGTTGGGATTCGAAATTATTTGACTATGGCAAAAAAGAAGTAAGGCAATTTCTACTGTCCAACATCCGGTATTGGCTGGAGGAATTCCATTTTGATGGGTTCAGATGGGACGGGGTAACATCAATTCTGTACTTCCATCATGGTCATACTAGCTTTGACAACCCCATCAAATATTTTAGGGATGGGGTAGATTGGGATGCTATCATTTACATGCAGCTGGCCAATAAAGTCATCCATGATTATTCGCGACAAGCTCTTTCCATTGCAGAGGAAGTGAGCGGAATGCCGGGATTATGCAGAAGGCATGAAGAAGGCGGTATAGGTTTTGATTTCCGTTTGGGAATGGGTATTCCGGATTTTTGGATCAAAACATTGAAACATAAACCTGATGAGCATTGGGACATGTTTGAAATGTGGTATGAATTGACCAATAGACCAAAAAAAGAGAGGACCATAGCTTATGCTGAATCACATGATCAGGCCTTGGTGGGAGATAAATCAATTGCTTTCTGGCTAATGGATAAGGAAATGTATTCCAGCATGTCCAAGCTTCAGACCAATCTTGTCATTGATAGGGGAGTTGCACTGCATAAATTAATCAGGTTGATCACGATTGCTTTGGGAGGGGAAGGCTATCTAAATTTCATGGGCAATGAATTTGGTCACCCTGAATGGGTGGACTTTCCACGGGAAGGTAACAACTGGAGTTACCAATATGCCAGAAGACAATGGTCTCTGGTAGATACAGATCACTTACGCTACCATGACCTATATGAATGGGATAGGGATATGATCAAAGTGATAAAAGAAAATAATGTGCTTTTGGCACCACATGCAGAACAGCTATATCTTGACCCAGAAAAGAAAATTCTTATATTCAAAAGAGGAGGTCTAATATTTATTTTTAGTTTCAACATTGATCAATCTTTCTTTGGTTATGAATTTCAAGTTCCAGAAAAAGGGAATTACAGGATTTTGTTGAATTCGGATAACAAGCAATATGGAGGATTTGAAAGAATATCAGAAAGTTTCGACTATCCTACTGATAAGAAAAACAACCTTAAAATATACCTTCCAAATAGAACGGCAGTGGTTTTGAAAAAAATGGAATAAGAAAATGGGCCCATTTGGGCCCATCCATATATACAATGACTTTCATCAACTAAACTAAAAGAGAAAAGCCTTACTCTCCGTATGAGCAGTAGGATTACCCTCTGTCATTGCATGCTGTTCTCAATTTTAAACGAGCATTTTTAGTTGATGTTTTTTTAAAATTCTTAAAAGTTAAGTATTTATGATAAACGGTTCTCTATCACTGTAAATGCGTTTCCCGTCATTCAGGCATTAATTTTGACTAAGGAATTCATCCAATTCTGCATAAAACCATTCCGGTTCATCATAAAACACAAAGTGATAGGCCTTTTCCGCAACCAATAATTTAGCATGAGGGATATCTTTAAGTTGTTGTTGGAAGCCAAAGGTTACAGATTCTTTTGTAGCCCCATAATTTTGGTAGGCAGCCCATGATCCAAAAACCAATACTGGAACCTTAATATTGGACATAAAAGGACGGATATCCGTGATAAACATTTCTCCATATGCCTTTCCGGTAACTCTTGGATTACTTTCCATTCCCATTTTTACCACTTTTTCTCTATTTTCTTCGGTAGCAATCATGGTAGACACGATCATCTTTTGTGTATTTAATCTTTGGGCTTCGTCCATGGCAGCCATTGATTTTGCCATGGATTCAACAATGGGTTTTGCAGTTTCTGGAGTAATACCGGGCATTTGAAGTACAGGAAAATAAGGAATTCCATCAACAGATATGATCTTGCCGAATAATTGAGGATCCTCCGCTGCCATCCAGAGTCCAAGAAAACCTCCCATACTATGCCCGATTACAATCGGATTTTTTAAGTTATTTTCCTTACAATAGGCTATCAATTCATTCTTGATCTGTTCTAGGTAATTTGGGGATTCCTCATATTCATTGTTTCCAAAACCTTTAATATTTACCAAATGCAATTCATAATCAGATTTGTACCTTTCCACGGTTTCATCCCAAACGGATGCATTGCATGACATGCCATGGATCAATAGGACCGGCTGCCCCTCTCCAATGACTTTTATATTGATCAATTCAGCTTTCGAAATAAACTGGACAGAAATCAATAACAGTAAGATCAATGTTCCTTTCCAAATTTTTGTTTTCATGGTTTTTCTGATTTGTTTGTCCAAAATTGTGGTAAGAAATAGGGTCGAAAAAATAAGTTTGACCAAGTATCCAAAGTCATTGACCAAATGGGTGAATCATAAAAAAGCTCAGAGATTTTGAATCTTGCACCTAGGATTGGATAGGAAAACATGCCAATATATTTTCAACCCTTCATGGATCAGTTTGGTCAGCAATTCCCTACATTTCGTCAATTTAATTCCTTTTCAATTTGGATAAGTACTATTTTTAAACTGTTTTCAAAATCAAAGCTTAAAAATCCATAAACAGAAAAAAATGATTTGGTGGGTATTATTTATTATTGGCTCTGTTTTTTTGACCCTAGGTCTTGTCGGCGCATTTAAGAAAAGATAAAGAATAATTTTATTCTCTACCAATGACCCGGAAAACAAGATGTCATTCCTTTCTTACCAAACGCCAAATTTTAAATTCTTGAAATGACAGGTTTCCAGTATAAAATATCACACATTTTAAACATTACCACTTCTTTTATATACAGGTATAAAATACATCATGTCCTTTTTTGGTTGGGCTATTATATGTTTTGGGTATGGGTCTATAATGGGGCTTACCAAAATATCCATCAATTATTAATAGTTACCACATTTTATACCCTATCCAATGCGGGTATTTATTATACTTCCCAGTATCTGTTGGTTCCCAAGTTGCTAAGTACTAATAAAGCCATTCTTTTTATCCTAGCCTTTCTAATTCTTGCTGCAATGCTTTCTGTATTCATGTATTTTGGAATTGCTTTGGCATTGGATGTGGACTTGAGGAAAATGTTTTCCGCAACTTTTTTTCAGATTTTTCTGGTTTACTTTTCTTCCAATGTATTTATCGGGGCCATTCTTTTGTCCATAAAAGGATTTTTGACCTATAGGAAAAACCTAAGAACTGAGGAATTGAAGGAAAAAGAGCGAATAGAGAGTGAACTTAACTTTTTAAAATCCCAGGTAAATCCCCATTTTCTGTTTAATGCCATCAATTCTGTATTTGTTCTGATAAAAATTGATCCGGAAAAGGCCTCAGAAACACTCCTCAAATTATCTGATCTTTTACGTTCCCAACTTTATGAATTTTCAGCACAAACAATTGATATCCAACAGGAAATCGCTTATCTTAAAAACTACATTGAATTGGAACAAATCAGAAAAGGAGAAAAGTTAAAGGTTGATTTTCAAGTTGGTGAGGGTTTGCATGATTTTACCATTTACCCCCTTTTATTCATTCCATTTTTGGAAAATTGTTTCAAGCACCTTTCATCCTATTCTGATAAAAAAAATGAAATCAGAGTTAGGATTGAAAAATCTAATGGCAATTTGATGGCCAATTTTTTCAACACCAAGGAATCTTCAATTACTAAAAATGACCAAGAGATGGGAGGAATAGGATTAAAAAACATCAAAAGAAGATTAGATTTATTGTATCCCGGAAATTATGAATTGAATACTAGGGAAAATCCAGATACTTACGAAGTGGATTTGAAAATTAAATTATAAACAAGTGACTATCAAAACAATTATAGTGGAAGATGAACCTTTGGCCCGGGAAGGGTTGAAAAGTTATGTCAGGGAAATTTCTGAACTGGAATTGGTTGCGGTTTGTGAAAATGCATTGGTAGCCAATTTTGCTATTTCCAACGAAAACCCCGATCTGATGTTTTTGGATATACAAATGCCGAAAATTACCGGCCTTGACTTTCTTAAATCCCTATCCAATCCCCCTTTGGTGATTTTTACCACGGCGTATCCAAATTATGCACTTCAGGGATTTGAACTGGATGTGGTTGATTATTTGGTCAAACCCTATTCTTTTGACCGATTTCTGAAGGCCGTAAATAAAGCAAGAGAATTATTAAAACTGAAAAATCAATCCACAATAAATAATGAATCTCAAAAAAACCATTTTTACCTGAAAGTAGATAATATGCTCAAAAGGGTAGAATTTGAGGATATTGTTTATGTTGAAGGTATGGAAAATTATGTGGCAATCCATACCAAAACAGGCAGGCTGATTACCTTAATGACAATGAAAAGTATAGAAGAGGGTTTGCCCAGGGAAGACTTCCTGAGGGTACATAAGACCTATATCATTTCCAGATCAAAGGTTCAGGGAATTATTGGAAATGAAATTGACATGGGAACAGTAAAAATCCCATTATCAAGAAACAGAAGGTCTGAGATCATCTCAGACCTTACCGGTAATTAATATTTATTTGATTTTTTGGCATAGATCAATCCGGCTTCTACGCCTCTGATTTCAGCCAATCCTTTCAACCTGCCAATGGCAGTATAACCTGGGTTGATAATGGGTTTTTGGATATCATCCAACATTTGGTGTCCATGGTCCGGACGCATGGGAATAGAAATTTTTCTTTTTTGCTGAACCTGTAAGATTTCATCAATAACTGCCTCCATCGGCACATCCCCATCCAAATGGTTGTCTTCAAAGAAATTCCCTTCTTCATCCCTGGTTGTTGCCCTCAAATGTATAAAATGGATATGGTCTCCAAATTCCCTGACCATCGCTGGAAGATCATTATCCGCACGGACACCATAAGATCCCGTGCAAAAGGTAAAGCCATTGTTTGGACTGGCATTATCCTGCATAATCCGTCTCATATCCGCAGCTGTACTGACAACCCTTGGCAAACCGAAAATATCAAAGGGAGGATCGTCGGGATGAATGGCCATTTTGACACCATTTTTTTCAGCAATGGGAAGGATTTCATCCAAAAATAATCTCAAATGATTGGCAAGTTCCTTATGCCCAATACCTATATATGTATTCAATGCCGTTTGGAATTGCTCCATGGTATAGCCTTCCTCTGATCCTGGCAATCCTTTCAAAATATTGTCCTGAACGCGCTTTAATGTATCAGCAGCGGCATTTTTGTAGAATTCTTTAGCAGTGTTTATTTCTTGAACAGTATATTCTTTCTCAGCTCCAGGCCTTTGAAGGATGAAAAGATCAAAAGCGACCACCTCCTTTTTCTCAAACCTTAAAGCTTTGGCGCCATTGGGAAGGGGATGGGCCAATTTAGTTCTGGTCCAATCCAAAATTGGCATAAAATTGTAGCAAACGATAAAAATACCCTCAGCCGCTAGGTTTTCTATAGTGGCTTTATAATTGTCAATATATTTTATAAAATCACCGGATCTGGTTTTAATATTTTCATGTACCGGAACAGATTCTACAACAGACCAGGTCAAGCCGGCTGCTTCAATCTTTTCTTTCCTATGTTGGATTTCTTCTCTGCTCCAGACTTCGCCATTGGGAATATGGTGCAGGGCTGTTACAATTCCGGTTGCACCGGCCTGCCGGATATCAGCCAAACTTACCGGATCTTTGGGGCCATACCAGCGCATGGTCTGTTCCATTTTATAAATCATAGGTGAACTAGGTTATTGATAATTAATTCATTTGTATTTAGTACTTGGTAATTGGTTATTATTAATTAGAAATTGGTAATTAGTAATTGGTAATTGGTAATTGGTAATTGGTAATTCTAAACACCTGAGTAGGCTGAAAAACCTCCATCAACAGACACAATGGTACCTGTTACAAATTTGGAAGCATCTGAGCATAGCCATTGCAAAGTTCCCAATAAATCCTCAGGATTGCCAAATCTAGCCATAGGTGTATGTGATATGATCTGATTGCCCCTTTGGGTCAGTTGACCATCTTTCTCTGTCAAAAGGGCCCTGTTCTGCTCTGTGAGGAAAAAACCAGGAGCAATGGCATTAACCCTATAATTTGGTCCATGTTTATGGTTGAATTCCACTGAAAGCCATTTGGTCAGATTATCAATGGCTGCTTTGGCTGAAGCATAGCCTACAACCCTTGTCATGGGTCTACTGGCAGCCATGGAAGAGATATTGATGATATTTCCTGATTTATTGGCCAGCATCAGCGGGAAAAAATATTTAATGGGTATGAAGGTGCCCTGGTAATTCAGATCCATCACTTTTTTCACGGCTTCGGCTGAAACGTCATTCAATGTCTGATCAGGTCTGACAACAGCTTCCGGCATGTTTCCACCAGCTAGGTTGATTAAAATATCAACTGATTTATACCTGGACTTGATCTGTTCGGCCGCTTTTTCTACATGAAGTTCATTGGTCACGTCAGCGAGAAAACCATCTGCCTTTCCACCATCCTTTCTCAATTGCTCAACCAAATGCTCCACTTTCGATGCAGTCCTTCCAATGATAATGATGACAGCCCCTTCTTTTGACAAATGCCTTGCCATAGCTTCCCCAAGAACACCAGTAGCGCCTGTTATGATAATTTTTTTATTTTTTACAGAAAAGATATTCATGGTTTAACATGGTTTGGAAATTGAAAATAATTTCTGGCATTGTGATAGCAGATGTCCTGCACAATCTTTCCTATCCATTTTTCATCCTGGGGCAATTCACCTTTGGCCATATCTTTTCCAAACAAATTACAAAGAATCCTGCGGAAGTATTCATGTCTGGGGAAAGAAAGGAAGCTTCTTGAATCGGTCAGCATGCCTATAAATGTTGAAATCAAACCCATGTTTGAAAGTACATTCATCTGGGCTTCCATCCCGTCTTTTTGGTCCAAAAACCACCAACCTGATCCAAACTGGATTTTCCCCCTGATGCTTCCATCATTGAAATTCCCAACCATGGTCGCAAAAACTTCATTGTCTCCGGGATTGAGGTTGTAGAGGATGGTTTGGGTCAATTGATCAGAATTGTCCAGTTCATTCAGAAATCCTGATAATGCAGAAGCCTGGGAATAATCACCTATAGAGTCAAATCCCATATCCGGACCCATTTGTCTGAACATTCTGCCGTTGTTATTTCTCATTGCACCCAAGTGGAATTGCTGGGTCCAACCTTTGGCATGATACATTTTGCAGAGGGCCAAAAGAGTTGTAAACTTAAAATAAGCAACCTCTTCTTGGCTTGGGATGACGCCATCCATTACTTTTTTGAAGATTTTATGTTCATCATAGGCATTGGATTTGAAGAAATACAATTGTTCCAATCCATGATCTGACAATCTTCCTCCATTACGGTCAAAATAGTCAACCCTGTCTTGAAGCGCCTGTAGAAGATCCTCATAATTTTTAATAACAATACCTGATGCCAGAGATAATTTATCCAAATAGGAGAGATAATTTTCCGGATTTTCAATTGCAAAGGATTTGTCAGGCCTAAACGCCGGGAATAAACCAAAATCAGAAGGATTCTTGGCGTAATCCTGATGGTGCTGAAGATCATCTGCTGGATCATCCGTAGTACAGACTACTTCGACACGCATTTTTTCTAACAAGCTACATGTGCTGAACTCATCATTCATCAATAACTCAGTAGTCCTTCTGTATATTTCTTCAGCATTTTTCTCTGACAGTAATTCTTCAATATCAAAATACCGTCTGAGCTCCATATGGGTCCAATGATATAAGGGATTTCTTAAAGTATAAGGAACAGATTCAGCCCACTTTTTGAATTTTTCCAAATCTGAAGCATTCCCTGTGATAAAATTTTCAGAAACACCGAGGGTCCGCATTGCCCGCCATTTATAATGATCTCCGTTAAGCCAGGCTTGGGTGATATTGTCAAAGATCCGGTTTTTGGAAATTTGATCAGGGGGTAAGTGATTATGGTAATCTATGATCGGAAGATTCTTGGCATAATCATGATATAAAACTTTGGAAAATTCATTTTCCAAAAGAAAATTATCATCCAAGAATGGTTTGGCACTGATAAAACTCATACTTGATTCTTGAAATTTAAAGTTTTGGTTCCCAGCCTTTTTCATATGCTCTTGACCAAAGGGCCATTCCTTTGGAATTTTTGATGTGTCCGTTTTTGGGGTCACAATCAAAATTTTCCGCTATACGGTAGGAAATATTGGCCAAATGGCAGAGTAGGGTACTTACGGCGCCCTCTTCAATGGTGGAGTTTTGTTTTTGTTTGCCCCTAATGGCTTCAAAGAAATTGACCACATGGTCTGTGGTATTGTCTCCTCCTCCTCCAAGGTTGGTACTGCCTTCTTCACCTCTAGACTTCTCTTCCCTGATCAATTTTCCGCCTTTGTCAAACAGCCTGTACAACCCCCTGTTTACAAAAACAGATCCTTCTGTTCCATATATAATAGTTCCCCGATCAGCACCATACGTCATGTAGCCATTTCTGCTCTGCCCATCCCAAACAATAGTTTTGTCCCCATCAAAACTGAATGTGGCGTACATGGTATCATACATGGTCCATCCATCATCAACGAAATGGTATTTTCCCGCATCCACACTGACATGTTTTGGGAATTCAACTTGAAGGGCCCAACGGGCCACATCCAGTTCATGGGTCGCATTATTGCCTGTTTCTGCGGTTCCATAATCCCAACCATACCAATGCCAGTTATAATCCCAAGTATCATGGGTATATTTTCTCCTTGGAGCAGGCCCTTGGAATAATTCCCAGTCCAATCCTTCAGGAGGCGCCTGTTCCACCTGATTGGGAACAGCTCCCCTGTTATTGGCATAAAATGCCACTGCCCTGTAAGGATTTCCGATCACTCCATTATGGATATCCCGTATGATTTCAATGGTGTGATAGGAAGACCTTTGCTGGTTTCCCATCTGAACTACTTTCTTGTATTTATTTTTAAATTCTACCAACAATTCCCCTTCTCTCGGATTATGGCTACAGGGCTTTTCCACATAGACATGTTTTCCTGCAGCCACAGCCATCCAAGTACCGGGAGCATGCCAATGATCAGGCGTAGCATTGATCAAAACATCAATCTCTTTATTCTCAATCACTTTGAGTATACTGTTTTCAAGCATTGGGGTGTAATCAATAAATTCAGAAAATCTTGCTGCAGCCCTTTCTCTTTGGGATTGCATTACATCGCAAAGCGTATGCAGGTGGACATTGCTTTCTTTTCTGGATATGGGATCAAAAAAAGCGCCTAATCTTCTCCCCAAACCTGCAATGGCCACATTCATACGTTCATTAGCTCCAATTATGTTTGCATAACTTTTTGCAGAAAAGCCCATAGCGCCCAGCGAAGAAAGTCCTACGGTTGCCAAGGTTGATTTTTTTAGAAATTCCCTTCTATTTTTTGGTTTATTATCCATGATGCTTAGGGTTTATGGTAATATTCTGATTTTAATATTCTTAAACTGTACTTCATCGCCGTGGTCCTGTAAAAGGATATGTCCTTCTGTAGCCTCTCCGAAATTCTCCCAAATCTTGTATTTGCTTATGGCCACCAGATCACGGTATTCCCCGGATCCTCGGACATATTCCAATACTTTCACCCCATTCAGGTAATGCTCCACTTTATTATCAGGATAGACCATAATCCGTCCTTTATTCCATTCTCCGGGGCCTTTTACAAAGCGTGTCTGTTTGTCGGCCTTGATCAGATCATACAAGGAAGCCAAAGTTCTATTACCTTCAATACCCAACTTGGCATCGGGGTGCCTCTCATCATCCAAAATCTGATATTCCAAACCTATTGCAGATCCTGTATTGCCTTCTGAAAGTGTTACAAAATATTTAACTCCACTATTTGCTCCTTCTGACATCATAAAATCAAAGGCCAGATCAAAAGCACTGAATTTTTCTACAGTGACGATATCGCCAAAATTGGAAGATTCACCGCCATCCGCTCCTTCTACCAAAAGGATACCGTCTCTGATATGCCAACCTTTCTCTGGAAATGTTTCCTTGTAAGCCCCTTTCCAACCATTGGAAGTCTTTCCATCAAATAATAATTTCCAACCCTTTTCCTTTTCAAATTCCGTTAGCTCATTCAGTCCGGTATTGACAACAAATACGTCACCCTGAAAAGGAGTTGGACTGAGATTTTCTGTCTGAATCCTAATATTTCTGAAATACGTTTTATTGCCCTCTTCTTCTGGATTATTGATACTGTGCACCTGCAATCCGATAAAGCCTTTGGCGTCAATATCATCCACAACATAGGCTACCTCCTGACCATTGATCCAGGTTTTGATTTCATTTCCAATGGCTTCAATCCGGTAAGCATTCCATTCGCCCATTTTGAATGCGGATTTTGCTTTTGGGTTTAGGTCCAAAGGATATAGCCATCCTCTTCGGGCCTCATCATACAATCCCCCTGACCATGCCCTTTCTGTTGGATCAGCTTCAACCTGGTAGCCAAAAACAAGTCCATTTCCATCCCTGGCATTGGGATCAAACTGTCCTCTTACCATGACTCCGGAATTGCTGCTAATGTCCTCAATTTTTAAATCCAGCTCCAATATAAAGTCTCCATAGGTTTCCTCGGTAATAAGGAAGGTATTGGGCGAATTGGCTTTGGCATAACCAATGATTTCCTTATTATTTACTTCAAATAGAGCTTCTCCGGCTACTGGTTTCCATCCATCCAAATTCCTTCCATTAAATAAATTGGTCCAATTTTCATCTGATGGGTCATTACGCGGTCCCTGACAGGATAAAAGGATTAAACAACCTAAGATACTGATTATCGATACTATTTTCCTCATATGCTATGGCTTCCTTGCAGGTTCAAAATCTATATTTTAAACAATAACTTAATATTCTTTTGATAGGGTCCACGGAAAGTCTTCCTTGTTAATTATCAATTCCATGAATGATTTTTGAATTTAAAAATAAACTTTTTATGTGTAGGGGATAAGTGTAAAAAATGTGGGGTTAGGATAAAAAAATAACAGGAACGGTATAAAAAGCCTTCAATTCTTTAAATTCGGTTATCCAATTCTATGCTACCTAAAAATAGTGTGGGCTATTGCCAACAAAAATCAAAAAACATGAACCCTTTTAAACTGACAAATCTTTCATGCAGCATGCTAGCAGCTATTATCATCTCTTTTCTGATTTTTTTTGTAAATACCCAATCTGCAAAAAGCCAGGATGGGATAGTTTATTCAAGGTATTATTTGTCGGGAATCGATGCTTCAAAACCGGTCAATTGGGAATTCATGGTCAATTCAGGGAGAAGGGCCGATGAATGGACAGAAATCCCGGTTCCTTCCAATTGGGAATTACATGGATTCGGCACCTACAATTACGGGCATGACCATAACAATCCAGAAAGAATTTTAGGCAAAGAGACCGGGTACTACAGATATAATTTTAATGTTCCGGCCATTTGGGAGGGCAAGTTCATTAAAATTGTCTTTGAAGGAGCGATGACCGATACAAAGGTGAAAATCAATGGGAAAGAGGCCGGTGAGGTACACCAAGGTGGATTTTACAGGTTCAGTCATGAAATTACCCAGTTATTGGCGTATGGAAAAGAGAATATATTGGAAGTGGAAGTGGCAAAACACTCTTCCAATCCATCAGTTAACAGGGCGGAGCGGCAAGCAGATTTTTGGATTTTTGGCGGGATATTCCGTCCGGTTTATCTTGAAGTGCTGCCTCAATGTCATTTTGAAAGGATAGCCATCAATGCAAAAGCAGATGGCAGCTTTGAAGCACTGGTCCATCTTACAGAACCACCTCAAGACGGATCTATTGAAGTGGAAATTTTGGACTTAAAAGGAGAAGTTTCCTATGGGAAATTAAGTACAGCATCCTCATCCGTAGAAACATGGATCAAAGGAAAAATTGATGGAGTGAAAACCTGGAATCCGGAGAAACCGACACTATACCAAGCTGTTTTTTCAATCAAAGAAAACGACAAGACTATTTTTGAAAAAAAGGAAAGATTTGGATTCCGGACAATTGAATTAAGGGAATCTGATGGACTTTATGTCAATGGGGAAAGAGTGATTTTTAAAGGAGTTAACCGGCATTCATTTTTCCCGACTACCGGTCGTGCATTAAGCGATGCCAATCACATGGAAGACATTTTGCTGATGAAGGAAATGAATATGAATTCCGTCAGGATGTCCCATTATCCCCCGGATGAAAGATTTTTGGACTTATGTGATTCCCTGGGATTGTTTGTCTTGGATGAGGTAGCAGGATGGCAGCAGGGATATGATACCATTGTGGGACCTAAAGTCATTAAAAGTACAGTATTGAAAGATGGAAATCATCCTTCCATTGTAATTTGGGATCATGGCAATGAAGGGGGATGGGATTTTGGAAATGAAAAATGGTTTCACGAATACGATATCCAAAAACGTCCTGTGATCTATCCATGGCTGATCAGAAATGGGATGGATACCCATCATTATTTCAGGTTTAATGCAGGAATACAGAGGTTGACCCATAGTCAAACCCCTTTTATGCCAACAGAATTTATGCATGGATTATATGATGGTGGTCATGGTGCGGGATTGGAGGATTATTGGATTGATTTCATGAGAAATCCAGTAGCATCAGGTGGTTTTTTATGGGTTTTCGCCGATGAGGCTGTGGTTAGAACAGATCTAGACGGAGCATTGGATGCAGATGGAAACCATGCTCCAGATGGCATTTTAGGCCCGTTTAAAGAAAAAGAGGGTAGCTTTTATACCATCAAAAACATTTGGTCACCCATACAGATCAAACCCTTTAACATGAACCAAAATTTCAATGGGAATCTATGGATAGAAAATCGCTATATATATACCTCATTAAAAGAATGTCGGCTAGAGTGGAGTACTTATACTATTGATGGTTTTAGAGAACTAAAACAAATAAAGAATGGAGAAATGTCATTACCTGACATTTTACCTGGAGAAACCAAAAAAATAAAGCTTCCGATTGATGGTCCTCTAACTGAAGTGGACTTGTTCAAATTGGCGGCCTATGATTGGGAGGGTAGAGAATTATATACCTGGAATTGGTCAATCACCCTTCCCAGAGATTTTGCCCAAAAACATTTGAAGCTGAATAAAGAAAACCAACAAGAAATCATTGAGGCGGAAGAAACTCAGAAACTTTTATCTATAAAAACGGGAGAAATGCTTTATGTTTTCAACCTTGAAAACGGCATGTTGCATGAGGTAAAAAAAGGCGAAAAACAGTATGATTTCAATAATGGGCCTGTGGTGGAAGGAGTGGAATCCAAAGTTGAAGAGGTGAATTGGGAAATGGATGAAGAAGGGCTTATTAAAATAATCACAAAGTACAGTTCCTATCCCAAACAAACCATTTGGACCATCCATCCTTCGGGTTTATTGTCTTTTGAGGCTTTAGGGCCTTTATTAAACGGGCAGGAAATAGATTATTTGGGTTTGTCATTTTCCTATCCGGAAGAAAAAATGAAAGGGGTTACCTGGATTGGGAATGGACCTTATAGGGTTTGGAAAAACCGATTGAAGGGAGCAGAATTCGGACTATGGCAGAAAGATTACAACAATACCATGACAGGCTACAGTTATGATAACTTGATCTATCCTGAATTTAAAGGATATCATGCTAATTTATTTGCCATGCAATTGGTGACCGAAGAAGGCACAATTCAGATCTATTCGGAAACACCGGGTATTTTCTTTAAGCTTTACAATCCTGAAAATCCCCCACATGCAACTGCAGGTGTAACACCCAATATGCCAAAAGGCGATGTATCGTTCCTTCATCAGATCACTCCCATTGGCAATAAATTTTCCGGTCCGGAAACCATGGGGCCCAGCGGAAATAAGATACGGGCAATAAGCCATTCAGGAGATCAACCTATAGGCATTAAATTATGGTTTGAGTTCAAAGACTGAACAAAATCCAAATTTGTTTACTAATTCCTAACAAAGTATATTCAAACTCCTATCTCAAATTCTAATAAACCCATTTTCTATGAAACAAACCGGTTTTCTTTCCATTGTTTTTATGTTTTTATGTCATGCTTTATTAGCGCAGGAAATAAATACCAACCCCATTCTCAGTCCCTGGGCTGAAAAAGTTGACAAGAATTTACCTCTCCAGGAATATCCCCGGCCGCAAATGGTGAGAACAAATTGGAAAAACCTGAATGGACAATGGGATTATGTAATTTTGAACAAAGGTCAAGGCCTTCCGACTGACTATGAAGGCAAAATTACTGTACCTTTTCCGGTAGAATCTTATTTATCGGGTGTGAATAAAGCAGTTGGTTCCCAAAAAGAATTATGGTACAGGAAAACAATAAGAGTTGAAAAAAATGAGAGAAAAGGAAGAATTCTTCTTCACTTTGGGGCTGTAGATTGGGAATCAGAAGTTTTCTTAAATGGCCAATCTATTGGTATACATACGGGGGGATATGATCCGTTTTCTTATGATATTACTGATTACCTGACCAGTAGTCAATCTCAGGAATTGGTTGTGCGGGTATGGGATCCCAGTGACGAAGGACCACAGCCAAGGGGTAAACAGGTCAATAAACCAAGAGGTATTTGGTATACTCCTGTGACAGGAATCTGGCAGACCGTATGGTTGGAATCCGTGCCAAAATCTTATATCAAAAATATCAAAACCACACCTGATTGGGAAAGGGGAAAATTTCAGATCTCGATTGAAACCTCTGGGGATGTAAATGGAATGACTTTTCAGGTTACTGCCTATGATAAAGGTTATAAAAGGGGGGAGGCTCAAGGAAATATTAATCAGAACTTAGAGCTTGAGGTAAACGATCCTATAGCCTGGTCATTGGAAAATCCTCATCTCTATGATTTGGAAATATTACTTAAAAATGGAAGCAAGGTCATTGATAGGGTAAAATCTTATGGGGCCTTAAGGAAAATTTCTATCGGAGTGGACAGTAAAGGAATGCAAAGGATGCAGTTAAATGGTGTTTCCCTTTTCCAATATGGCCCTTTGGATCAGGGATGGTGGCCGGATGGTCTTTACACGGCTCCTACCGATGAAGCTTTGGCTTTTGATATCAAGAAAACCAAAGAAATGGGCTTTAATATGATCCGGAAACATGTGAAGGTTGAACCTGCAAGGTGGTATTATCATTGTGATAAACTTGGTATTTTGGTCTGGCAGGATATGCCTAGCGGGGACATGGGAAATGTTTGGGAACCAAAGCCCGGAATTTACCGAAAAGGGATGGACAAAGTCAGAACGGCTGAATCAGAGACTATTTTTAAAAATGAATGGAAAGCGATTATTGATGCGAATTACAATTTCCCCTCTATAGTCGTTTGGGTACCTTTCAATGAAGCCTGGGGTCAGTTCAAAACCAAGGAAATTACAGAATGGACCAAAAGCTATGATCCTTCAAGGTTGGTGAATTCAGCATCCGGAGGCAACTTCCAATTGGAGGGAACCAAACTGGTAGGGGATATTTTTGATGTACACAATTATCCTGATCCAGTGATGCCTTCCCCTGATTTATTCGGAAAAAATAATATCCTGGTATTGGGAGAATATGGAGGTCTGGGACTGCCAGTTGAAGGTCATACCTGGCAGGACAAAGACAATTGGGGTTACCAAAGTTTCAAAACTCAGGAAGAATTAATGGCCCGGTATCAAAAACTTATTCAGGATTTAAATGAACTGATTCCTTTGGGACTGGCAGCAGCCGTTTACACCCAGACCACCGATGTGGAAGTTGAAGTCAACGGATTGATGACATATGACAGAAAAGTGGTTAAATTTCCAGCTGATGCTTTGAAAAAATTGCATGTAGAACTGTATAAAAACAAGTAGGTAATAGGCTTTTGAAATCCAACTCTTCTTTCTGAGCCAAATTAAATGGAGCTGATGAAAAAGACCATTAAAAAACCATAAGCTATTTAAAGAATGTTTCTATATCGAAAGCGGTTACTTTCATATTTGATCCCAGCTATTCTCTTCATTTCCTGCCAAAAAGCTCAAAATGAAAAAGAGGTCCAATTATCTGGCAATCCACTTTTCGAGGGCTGGTATGCTGATCCTGAAGCCATAATCTATGGAGACACCTATTGGATTTATCCGACCTATTCTGCTCCCTTTCACAAACAGGTGTTTATGGATTGTTTTTCATCTCCTGACCTGATCCATTGGACTAAACATGAAAGGATCATCGATACGGCAGAGGTTAAATGGGCAGATTCGGCTATGTGGGCTCCTGGAGTAATAGAAAACAAGGGGAAGTACTTTTTATTCTTTGCCGCCAATGATGTGCATGAGGGTGAAATTGGAGGCATAGGTGTGGCCATTGCAGATCAACCGCAGGGACCTTTCAAAGACTTATTGGGAAAGCCTTTGATCAATGAAATAGTCAATGGTGCCCAGCCCATTGATCAGTTTATTTTCAAAGACAAAGATGATAGTTTTTTAATGTACTATGGAGGTTGGGGAAAATGCAATGTGGTCAAACTTAAAGATGACTTTACAGGACTGGAGCCATTTGAAGATGGTTCAATTTTTAGGGAAGTAACTCCCGAAAGTTACGTGGAGGGTCCATTTATGTTTATACGGGAAGGAAAATACTACTTTATGTGGTCAGAAGGAGGGTGGACAGGACCGGATTATAAAGTTGCTTATGCCATTTCTGACAATCCTTTTGGGCCCTTTGAAAGGATAGGAGTAGTTTTGGAACAGGACCCTAAAGTTGCCACTGGAGCAGGGCACCATTCTGTCTTATTCGAACCAAACTCGGATCAATATTATATAGTTTATCATAGAAGGCCTTTAGGTGAAACAGATGGTAACTACAGGGTGACCTGTATAGATAAAATGGAATTTGATGAAAATGGTTTGATTATTCCGGTAAAAATCACCTTTGAAGGGGTGCCAGCAAATCCATTACAATGATGGAATTTTCAAAAAAAATCCCATATTTGGTCCAGTCATTCTGTAAAAAAATCATGCGCCTGTTCACTATTACTCTACTTTTTGTTTCAATGTTAGCTCAGGGACAAACTGTTTGTTCATTGGAAAGCCGCCAGCGTTTGGAAGGCATTTTGGATGACCTTTCCCGAATGGATAATTCTAGTAAATCCTTGAATGAACTGAATGTGGAAATAGGAAGTTGGTTTTTGAATACCGATTATGTAGAAAAAACCCTTGAAATATCGGGAGATGAAAATTTGGTAATCAACCTAACTGGTTTGGATTGTACCACCTATTTGGAAACTGTGGTGACTTTATCCAGATTGGCCAAACAGGGAATGCTTACTTTTGAGGATTTTGAGAGGGAACTTGAATATATCAGATATCAAAATGGAAAGAGATTGGAATATCCATCCAGATTACATTATTTCTCAGATTGGATTTATCAAAATCAGCAAAAGGGTATCTTAAAGGACATCAGCCAAGAAATAGGAGGTAAGTATTATGAGAATACACCCAGCTTTATGTCATCCAACCCTCAGTTTTATGCCCAGCTAAGCAATCCGAAATATGTAGATCAGATAAAATTGGCTGAGGCAGCCATTCAAACAAGAACCTATTATTTTATTCCCAAGGAAGAAATCGAAAAAAATGAGCATAATATCCAATCAGGAGACCTGATTGCTATTACCACTTCCATGAAAAATCTGGATGTTGTACATGTTGGATTTGCGATTGAAAGAGAAGGAAGAATCCACTTACTACATGCCAGTTCCAAATCCATGAAAGTGGAAATTTCGGATAAACCCCTAAGCGAATATCTGATGGGAAACAAAACCCAATCGGGAATTATGGTTTCCAGGTTAATGGAATAGTCTTTTGGATATAAATATCGAAATCATAATTAATTCAAATATTAAATAAATTTCAAAAAATGGCTACAACAAAAATTACGGTTAATTCAAATGGATCATTGAGAGTAGAAGGTGACTTTGAAATTGTGGATGCTCAGGGCAATACATATGGACTTCAGGGAAGAACTTTGGTGAGTCTTTGCAGGTGCGGCCTTTCCAAAAACAAACCTTTTTGTGATGGATCCCATAGAGGACATTTGGAGCATGATGCGGTTGCCTTCGATCTTCCTCCAAAAAAGGTATAAGCCATTATTATTATAATTATGAGGCTTTGGATCCGGTTAGTGTGTTATTCATATTCACTAAAACCGGATTTTTTTATATCTCTTCAAATAATTAAATTAGTTAATATTCATAAATAGATTAAGGTTAATTATGGGTAGCAATAATAAAGGATGGTATGAAGTCCTGTTTGAGAACTTCGCCAAACAATATGACCGGGAGGAATTTACACAAGGAACAGTTGGGGAATGTGATTTTTTGGAAAAAGAGCTGAATTTTGATACTTCACTTAAAATATTGGATGTTGGGTGCGGAACAGGCAGACATAGTATTGAATTGACCAAAAGAGGTTATGATATCACAGGCATTGATTTGTCAGAATCCCAATTGAAAAGGGCAAAAGAAAAGGCAGCACTCATGGATATTCAAGTAAAATTCCTGCAAGCTGATGCCAGAAACCTTCCATTTTTCCATGAATTTGATGTGGCCATCATGATGTGCGAAGGAGGTTTTCCTTTGATGGAAACTGATGAAATGAATTTTGAAATCTTAAAGCAAGTTACCAAATCATTGAAAAGCAAAAGCAAGTTTATCTTTACTACGCTTAATGGATTATTTCCACTTTACCATTCGGTGGAAGCTTTTACCAATAAAGAGAGTGGAGAAAACAGTACCACTTACCGAAGCAATACATTCGATTTAATGACATTCAGATATCATTCCATTGTTGAATTCACAGATGATGCCGGAAATAAAAAAACGATTGAAAGTAATGAAAGGTATTATGTTCCAAGTGAAATAACCTGGTTGCTTAAATCATTGGGATTTACCAAAATCGAGATATTTGGAGCTCATTTAGGTGCTTTTTCCAGAAATGATAACTTAACAACAGAGGATTTTGAAATGCTGGTTATTGCCGAAAAGTAAGCTTAATAATAGAGCTCTTGGAAAAAAATGAAAAAAACCTACATGAAAATTAATCAGTTACTGGTTTTGATAGTATTATTTTCACATTTTTCCTGTGTGACTTACAGGGATTTTTCCAAATCATATGGAATTTCTGGCCCTATTGATTTTACTGATCCGGATGTAAATAAACACCTTGAATTGGGGGAAGAATACAAGATTAAAACCCAAAGTCAGGAAACTCTTGAATTAGCGATTATTCAGATCAATGATCAGGGACTGATTGGAATACCCATAAAAAAAGACAGCGACAAACCCGTAGAAATCCCTTTCAATACGATAAAAGAAGTCAAAAAGAAAGATTATAAAAGAGATAGGAGGGGAGTGCTGACTTCAATTCCTTTATTGGCCATCATGAGCGTTGTTCTGCTTACTGCAACATTGCTAATTATCACAACTTCCAATTAGTTTTATCCCTATGCATAAATAAATGAAATCGTTCCTGGCATTTGTTAGCTTTTTTTTCTGTTTTTCGGGAACTTCCTGTCAAAAGCCTGAAAAGACAGAAAATTCAACGGAAAAAATATCCAAAGATTATATACGGGCCCTTCCTGGTGAAAATGACAGCCTTGATATGGATTTGGTCAAAAAGGGGGAGGTTTTGATAGCTTATGCTGATTGTTACGATTGCCATAGTACTGAGAATAAATCCAAAGGTCCTGCCTTTCAGGATATAGCTAAGAGATATCCAGTTCAACAGGTTTACATTGATCATTTGGCCAGAAAGATCATCCAAGGTAGTACAGGAGCCTGGGGATATCCTGTAATGGACCCCCATCCCAATATTTCAATGGAAGATGCCAAAATTATGGCCAATTTTATTTTGTCTTTGAAGGAAAGGAATTAATCAATTCAGAAATCCCGGGGATTTAAAGGCAGGATTGGGGTATTTATAGAAACCTTCCCCTGATTTTACTCCTGCTTTTCCTTCATCCAACATTTTTCTCAAAATTGTTGCAAAACTCTTGGAGCTTTCTTCATTATTGTTGACCGTAACATGCCAGACCGTATCCAATCCAATACTGTCCATGATTGCAAAAGGCCCCATTTCTACTCTGAAATTCACCATGTAGGATTTATCAATATCTTCAAAGTTTGCAATTTTATTGGCCAAAAGCTTCCCGGCAGTACTGAGTATGGCACCCAACATGGCATTAAAAAGGTAACCATGGTTTTCCTTTTGAATAACAACCGGAACCTGTTCCAAAGATCTTCCAAACTCCTGTAAAATAGGAATCAAAGAGGGATCAGTACCTGGATGTGGCATGATGTCCACTCCCTTGGCATAAAACACATCATGGAAATGTAATGCGCAGAATTTCTCAGGTCTTCCCGAAATCTCTGCAAACATGGAAGGAAGTAAAAAAGAAGTGTTGGTTGTGAAAATGGTTTTTTCAGGTGCAATTTGCCCAAACAGCTCCCATACTTCATTTTTTACCTTAACATTTTCTACAACACTTTCATTGATGATATCCGCATCTCTTACAGCCACCATTGGACTATCCGTAAATGTAATGGTTTGAATTGCATTCAATCCAGATTCAGGATCCAATCCGCTACTTTTGGCCAATTGATTCACTATATTTGCCATTTGTTTTTTCGAGGCTTCCAAGGCTTTAGGATTGATATCATAAATAGTAACCTTATAATTGGATAATGCTGCCTGAAGGGCAACCCTGGTCCCTAAAGTTCCTGCACCAAGAATGCTGACATTTTTGATTTTCATGATTTATATTTTTTCTGTTTGAATACTCTTTAAAGCCATTTTTCCACACGCTCTGACCACATGGATCAAACCTGCAAACCTAGGATCCTGGGCAAATCCAAGAGAATACCTTTTATAAATCTGTTGGGCAATAACACCAACTTTAAAAAGGCCAAAAGCATAGTAGAACAACATATTGTCAAGCTTGAGTGGACTCTTGGATCCATAATATTTGATTACTTCAGATCTTGTAAAATTTCCTTTTGGGTAAGTCAAATTGAACATTTTCAGGATATCTGGATCCCCTTCTTCTGCCCAATAGGCCAAGGAAGTTCCCAAATCCATCAAAGGATCTCCCACTGTGGCCATTTCCCAATCCAAAACGGCTTTTATCTCAGGATTGTCCTTTCCTTCCAAAACAAGGTTATCATACTTGTAATCATTATGGATGAAACCTACATTTTCATTTGAAGGAATATGTTTCCTAAGCCAATCACTGACTGTTTCCATTTCAATAAGTTCATCTGTCTTAGCATTGAAATAACGCTCAGACCAACCGACAACCTGTCTTTCCACATAACCCTTCGGTTTACCTAAAGCACCTAAACCGGAATCTTCCAATTCCAGATTATGCAATTCCAAAAGACCGTCAATGGTGTTTCTGCTAAGTTTATTAAAAAATTCCGGACTTAATGTCATTCCCTCCGGTATCTTATTTCTCAAAATCAGGCCATTCACCTTTTCCATTATGAAAAATGGGGCTCCGATAACATGTTCATCCTCACAGCATAAAACAGGCTTTGGAACTTTACTGTAACCTGCTTTTTCCAAAGCCTTAAGAACATGAAATTCCCTGACCATATCATGGGCCTTACTTATCTTCAAACCTAAAGGTGGCCTCCTTAAGACGAATTCCCCATCAGTAGAAGTAATCAGATAGGTCAGGTTGGAATATCCTCCCTTAAATTGGATAATAACAGTTGAACTGGGGTCAAGCCCTAAGGTACCAGCCAAATAAGGAAAAATATTTTCAACCCCTTTAGGTTCTTTATTGACCATCACTCAGCAAATTTTTTCAGGATCCTTTTTGCCAAAACAGTTTTATGTACCTCATCAGGACCATCATAAATCCTGGCTCCCCGTTCATGTCTGTACCAAAATGAAAGTAGGGTATCATCGGTAATTCCCAATCCACCATGTACCTGAATCGCCTTATCCAGGGTTTTCATCAATACATCAGAAACAAAAAATTTGATCGTGGAAATGTCTTCCTTCGCTGCTTTTGCCCCCTCCTGATCAATTTTTTGAGCAGTGGCCAAAACCATTAGCCTGGAAGCCATAACCCCTGCTGCAGCTTCTGCAATCCATTGCTGTATGGTCTGCTGTTGGGCGAGCGCCTTTCCTGGATCAAGTTCCCTACTCAAAGCCCTCTTGCACATCATTTCTATAGCCCTTTCGCAAATCCCGATCCATCTCATACAATGGTGAATTCTGCCCGGTCCCAATCTTTCCTGAGCAAGTACAAATCCTTGACCTTCTTCGCCGATCAGATTAGAAACCGGCACCCTACAATTGTGGAACATCACCTCTCCATGGGACATATAGTCTTCCCCAACATCCCCCATAATGGGGATATTTCTTATTAAGCGATATCCAGGATTATCCAAAGGCACCAAAATCATACTAGCCCTTTGGTAAGGATTGGGATTTTTAGGGTCGGTAACAGCCATAACAATAGTGAAACTTGCCCCATCCGCAGAGGAAGTAAACCATTTATGACCATTGATTACATATTCATTACCCTCCTTTATTGCTGTAGTGGAAAGGTGGACTGGATTGCTTCCTGCATGTTGTGGTTCTGTCATGGCAAAACAGCTTCTGATTTCTCCTTGCTGCAAAGGTTTAAGGTATTTTTCCTTTAATTCTTTGCTTGCATATTGATGCATCAATTCCATGTTGCCTATGTCAGGTGCCTGACAATTGAAAACATAATGCCCGATAGGACTTTTTCCCAAAACCTCAGAAATTCTCCCAAATTCGGATAAGCTTAAGCCCAGTCCTCCTTCCTCTTTCTTCAGGTGAGGAGCGAAAAGCCCTTTTTCCTTTGCCAATTCTCTCAAAGCTTTGAGTTTGGGCAAGGAAGCTTTGAAAGATCCATAGACACATTCCCTTTCTATTGGATAAATAAGGTCTTTCAAAAAAGATTCGTATAAAGGAAGAATATCCTTTAATTTTTCAGAACTACCGGTAGCCATCAATTCCATGGATGTTCAGTTAAATAGTAAAGCCTCCGTCAGCGGTCAATATTGTTCCTGTCATGTAAGATGAAGCAGGTGATGCAAGAAAGAGAGCTACTGACCCAATCTCTTCACTCTTGCCAATTCTTTTCAGGGCCATCATTTTCATTATTTGGTTGACAATCTGATCATTCTTCCAAAGGGCCTCGGAAAATTTGGTTTTGATCAAGCCGGGACAAATGGCATTGACCCTGATTTTGTGGTCTCCCCATTCTTTGGCAAATACTTTTGTCATGGAAATCAATGCCGCTTTGCTTACTGAATAAATTCCTAATCCCGGTTCAGGAGATATTCCGCCAATGGAAGAAATATTGATAACCGAAGGATTAGATGATTCCATCAAATAAGGGAAACAAAGCTTCATCAGGTGAAAGGGTGCTTTTACATTGACATCCATGATCTTGTCATAAGCATCCAGACTGGTATCATGTACGGGTCCAAATACTGGGTTGGTAGCTGCATTATTAACTAGAACATCAATTTGTCCATACAGTTCAACTGTTTTTTTTACCAAGTTCTCCAACTCATCCGGATTTCCTACATTGCAGGCGATGCCGGTTACTTCATAACCTTTATGTCTGAGATGTCCTGCCATCTCATCCAATGCATCCTGTTTTCTTGAGCTGATGACAACTTTTGCTCCAGCAGCCGCAAATACCTCAGCAATACTGAAACCTATACCTTTGCTTGCCCCTGTGATCAGTGCCACCTTGTTCATTAATGAAAATAATGTAGATAAATCCATATGCGAGTAATTTGATGTCCTTTAACAAGAATAAGAATTTAAGTTTTGAATGGCAATTGATGTTGGGAAAAATGTTATGCATACCGAGTATTTTTTATATCTTCCCATTCGAAAACTATAATTTAACACTAAAAAATCATCCATGAAACAAGTTGTTTTTCATCAAACAGGCCTTCCAGAGGAAGTGTTACAATTGGAAGAAGTAGATATACCTTCACCAAGACCACATGAGGTAAGGATTAAAGTAACAGCCAGGAATATCAATCCTTCTGACATCATGTTTATCAGAGGAATGTATGGGATCACCCCTAAGCTTCCGAGCAGTGCGGGATTTGAAGCCGTAGGAATTATTGATCAATCAGATAAAAGTAATTCCATTCCGGTTGGAACAAAGGTAATTTTTACTGCCATTGGTACATGGAAAGAATATGTATGTGTACCTGCCCATATGGTCATTCCCAGCCCATCCGGTTTGTCGGATGAGGTCGCCTGCCAGGCCTTTGTGAATCCATTGACAGCTTATGGTATGTTGGAAACAAGTGGTCTCAAAGAGGGAGAATGGGTATTAGTTACAGCAGGGGCTTCTGCCTATGGGAAATTAGTAATCCAAATGGCCAAACAAAAGGGGATTAAGGTAGCCTGCACTGTAAGACGGGATGAACAAAAAGATACTTTATATGCATTGGGTGCTGATATGGTCATTAATACCGAAAAGGAAAAGCTTCAAAAAGTGATTTTGGAAAAAACAGGGGATGGGGTGAACGTAGTTTTTGATGCAGTGGGTGGTGTTTTGGGGGCTAGGGCATTGGCAAGTTTAAAGGCAGGCGGGAAAATGATGGTTTTTGGATTGTTGAGTTTAGAAAATATTCCCCTCAATTCCGGTTTATTGATTTTTAAAAACTTGAAGGTAGAAGGATTTTGGTTGACGACCTGGATGGCTGGTTTAAGCCCGGAAGAAAGCCAAAAAGCATTCAAAACAGTATTCTCCCATTTATTATCCCAAAAAGTTAAAGTTGACATTGAAGCAACTTATCCCTTAGAGCAGTATAAAGATGCCTTGGTCGCTTATGAAAAAGGGGGTAGGAATGGAAAGATCCTACTGGTTTCCTAACTGGATTTAAAGATGCTACAACTTAGTGTTTCTTGGTGGCTTGGTGGGAAAATAATATCTCACGAAGACACTAAGCAGCACAAAATACTTTAAAACTTAGAGTTTCTTTGAGGCTTTCCGGGTTGATTTTTTTCTGACCCCTAAAAAAGGGAAGTCTGCACTATCTGTGGTTTTTGTGCCTGAATGGTACCTTTAAGCATATCCTGCATCAGTTTGACAAATCCAGGCCTCCAATTGTCCAAATGTATTTTAATTTCCTTTTCCTCGAATCCAACTGGCCCGGTCAATCTTTCATATCCGATTATCATGGCCCAAATCGTATAAAATGTCACTTCAGGCTGGAGTTCAGGACGAATACTTCCATCCTTGATTCCAAGGGAAACCATTTGTATCCCAAGCTTACCACAGTCATGATGGATTTCCAATAATCTTTGAAAATGCTCACTTTCCAAAATCAAAGGATGAATCTGACCTCTGGTCAAAATATTATTGTACAACTGAAGGATTCCCATAAAGTTTAGAATTGCATCATTGTACATTCGGTTTTTCATTGCAAATTCAAAATAAAGGTGGGTCAATTCAGTCAGCATTTGCAAACCGGATTTTCCCTTCATTTTTATGATATCCCGGAATACACTCTTCAATTCATCAAAGGCCTTTTTGGTAACAGCCATATAAAGATCCTCCTTGTTTTTAAAGTAAAAATAGGTAAGTCCTTTACTAATTCCAGCTGTTTTTGCCACCTCATCCATTGTGGTTCCTGCATAGCCTTTAGAGGTGAAAAGTTTGATGGCTACATCTAAGATTAACTTACTTTTTTTCTCCCTTGCCGAAACTGCCATAATTTATTATATTTTGACTAAGGTTCAAATATATAAAATGATGGCTGAATAATTAAGCATTGATAATTTAAAATTACCCAAACATTTGATCTTCAAACAAAAATAAATCAGAGTAAATCTTCCAGTAAAAATTCAAAAAAAAAAGCCCGAAAAGGGCTTTCTATTTGATTTATTTTTTAAGGCAAGAAACCAGTTTTTCCCAATCCTCCTGACCTAAGGTTTCTCTCAGGCTCTCCACAAATCCTTTCAAACAAGGTTTAAGGTTTTCTTTATGTTTATCTCTGATTTCTTCCAATTCACCTTTATATCTTTCTTTCAATTCCAACATGCTGTTTTTAAATTCATCTCTTGTGATTTCTTCCCGGAATAACTTGGTCAACATTTCCAATCTATGGGCTTCCAGGGCTTTGATAATTTCCAAAACATCTTCTCTGAAGGCCTGAAAATTCTCCAACCTACATTCAAATAGACCGATAAAGGTTTCTCTGATTTCCTGGGTCTGAGTTTCAGTCAATTCAATAGAATTGATACAGTTTTCCAAATTTGTTTTTGGATGATTTGGCTTTTCAGTTTCTAATTTTGAACTGAAGGTTCCATTTTCTTCTTCTATGATCCTGAGACCAAAGGCTTGGTTTTCATCACCACCCTGTATTTCAAGGGTCAAGAATTCATCCGCTAAAATATTGACCACCTCGTCGACCTGGGCTGCAATTTTAACTGGATTTTCATCATTTTTTTCCTGACAGGATAGGGTCATGGCCACAATTCCCATCATCACTAGGGCACTTTTTAAATGGATTTTCATAATGGATTAAGGGTTGTTTTTATCGAAATTAAGCGAAGAAAAATGAGTAATTCAAAAAATATACCAAAAAAAAAGCTGTCTTTTTGATTCAATTTTTTTACTTAAATTTTCAATATATAATATTGATTTTCAAATACTTAAAATTGAATCATGAGACAGCTTCCTCTCATTCTCTAAATTATGGAAATAATGTAGTATTGCTTCTTACCTTTTTGTACAAGCAGATACTTCCCTTGTAGTAGGGTAAAAGAAAGGGGTGAATTAGGATCACTTATTTTTTCCTTATTGATGGAAACACCACCACCCAGAATCATTTTTCTTGCTTCTCCTTTAGAAGGAAAAATCATTCCCTCTGTTTTTTCAGAAAGCAGATCTACTATATTGGTAGTTTTTTCAAATTCTTCTTTGGACACTATAGCTTGGGGTACTCCATCAAAGACCTGTAGAAAAGTTCTCTCATCCAGACTGGCTAAATCTTCTGTGGAAGATTTCCCGAACAAAATAGCTGATGCCTTAAGTGCCATTTCATATTCTTGTTCCCCGTGGACCATAATGGTCACTTCTTTGGCTATTGCCTTTTGCAAAATTCTCAAATGAGGGGCATCTCCATGTTCTTTTTCAAGGTTTTCAATGGTTTGTCTATCCAAAACTGTGAATATACGGATATACTTGGCCGCATCTTCATCCGATACGTTAAGCCAGAACTGGTAGAATGCATAAGGAGATGTCTTTTCTGGATCAAGCCATACTGAACCACTTTCAGTTTTCCCAAATTTGGACCCATCTGCTTTGGTAATCAAAGGAACAGTCAGCGCATATGCTGAACCTCCCTCCATTTTTCTGATCAATTCAGTACCTGTTACGATATTTCCCCATTGGTCTGAACCTCCCAACTGTATGCTTACTCCATGGTTTTTCCAAAGATGGTAAAAATCATAACCTTGAATCAGTTGGTAGGAAAACTCAGTAAAGGAAAGCCCGCTACCTTCTTCTAAACGTCTTTTCACAGAATCTTTGGCCATCATATAATTAACCGTAATGTACTTTCCAACATCCCTGATAAATTCCAAAAAGCTGAATTTGGACATCCAATCATAATTATTGACCAGCTCTGCCTTATTTTTATCCCCTTCATTGAAATTCAAAAATTTAGCCAATTGCTTTTTCAAGCATTCCACATTATGGTCAAGTGTTTTCTTATCCAACAGATTTCTCTCTGCTGATTTGAAACTAGGGTCTCCGATCATCCCTGTGGCACCTCCGACAAGGGCATAGGGCTTATGTCCTGCTCTTTGAAAATGTAACAAAGTCATAACACCGACCAGGTGTCCGATATGTAATGAATCTGCTGTTGGGTCAAAACCAAGATATGCCGAGGCCATTCCTTTTTTGAGGTATTCTTCAATATCAGGTGTCATATCCTGAAGCATCCCTCTCCAGCGTAATTCATCTATAAAATTATTCATGTATTGGTATATTTTTCGAAAGGTGCAAATATAGCTTTTAGCAATTAGAGATTAAAAGGAATGGTCAACTTTGGTTTTAACTCAAAGATTAAGAACTACAAAAATTTAAGGGTATTCAATAAGTCTCTGTTTCTTGAGAAGCAGAATAGTGAAACGGCGAAAATTTTTAATTGGTAATTGATTCAATGGAAATTGGTAATTATTAATCCGAACTAAATCACATGCTAAATTTGTTACAAACCATACTTTCAAACTATGGCAAAAGCAAAAAAAACCGAAAACAGGGTTACTATGGCCCATGTGTTCAAAACAATCATTTGGCCAAGAAGAAGACATTTATTTTTAGGCCTTTTTTTAATCATCATTTCAAGATTGTCAGGCCTTGTTCTACCGGGGGCAAGTAAATATTTAATAGATGATGTAATTCCTTCGAATGACCTGACACTTCTCAAATGGTTGGTCCTGGCTGTTGTTGCTGCCATCACCATTCAGTCAGTTACATCATATGCCCTGACCCAGATATTGAGTGTGGAAGCCCAGCATTTGATTTCAAAATTAAGGTCGCAGGTTCAGCGCCATATTATCCAGTTACCGGTAAGGTTTTTTGACAATACCAAGACAGGAGAACTGGTATCTAGAATTATGACGGATGTGGAAGGAGTTAGGAATTTGGTAGGTACAGGTTTTGCCCAGATGATAGGTGGGGTGTTGACTGCCTTGATTTCATTAGGTTTATTGATTTATATCAGTCCATTGATGACCTTGTATGTTTTAGTACCCGTCATCATTTTTGGATTGATTTCTTTAAAAGCTTTCGGTAAAATAAGACCCATTTTCAGGGAAAGAGGAAAAATCAATGCTGAGGTAACCGGACGGTTGACTGAAACATTGGGAGGAATACGGGTAATCAAAGGGTTCAATGCTGAGGAGCAGGAAATCAAAACCTTCGAAGCAGGAGTAGAAAGGTTGTTTCTAAATGTAAAGGCAAGTTTGACGGCCACAAGTTTTGTAACATCCGCTGCTACATTCTTATTGGGACTTGCCTCGGCCGGCATCATGGGAATCGGCGGTTATATGATTATGGATGCTCAGATGACCTTTGGTGATTTCCTTGCTTTCACCCTGTATTTAGGTTTTATGATTGCACCTATAGTCCAGATGAGTAACATAGGAAGCCAATTGACGGAGGCATTTGCCGGATTGGATAGAACGGAAGAAATAATGAATATGCCTCTTGAAGGGGCTTCCAATAGGAGAATCATCACCATCCCGCACATCAAGGGAAATATTGATTTTCAGAGTGTCTCTTTTTCTTATGAGGAAGGAAAAGAGGTTTTAAAAGGAATTTCTTTTCAGGCACCTGAAGGTTCAGTTACTGCCTTGGTCGGAACATCCGGTTCAGGAAAAACCACGATTGCAGGATTGGCAGCTTCTTTTTTAAATCCTGAATCCGGTACCATTACTGTTGATGGGGTAGACATGCAACAGGTTACCTTAGAAAGTTTTCGTTCTCAATTGGCGGTTGTTTTGCAGGATGATTTTCTTTTCGAAGGAACCATAAAGGAAAATATCCTTTTCCCAAGACCTGATGCAGGCCATGAAAAATTGATGGAAGCAGTAAAGGCTGGATATGTCAATGAATTCACAGATAGGTTTGAGGATGGATTGGACACCTTGATTGGAGAAAGAGGAGTCAAGCTTTCCGGGGGACAAAGGCAAAGGATAGCCATTGCCCGGGCAATTTTAGCCGATCCAAGAATTTTGATCTTGGATGAAGCTACTTCCAACCTCGATACAGAAAGTGAAGCTTTGATCCAAGCTAGTTTGAAGGAATTGATGCAGGGAAGAACCACCTTTGTCATCGCCCATAGGTTGAGTACCATACGACAGGCTGATCAGATTTTGGTCATTGAGAATGGAGAAATTGTGGAGCGAGGACAACATGAGGAACTGATCGCCAAAAAAGGGAGATATTTTCAATTGTATACGTATCAGGCGAGGATATAATAAAGAATGTTGAATTTTTAAACCAGACTATTCCGAATGTTACCCATATTTATTATTAGGCCTCGGCAAGCTCGGCCACCGGAGTTTTTTAATTTATAGGAAGGTGCTTTTTGGTAAAATTGGATCCAAATCCCATTTGATGTTCATTTATTCTTTTTTCGAGATTTTTGGTGCTTCCAACATAGTATTGACCATTGCAACAAAGTAAGATATACGTGTATGCTTTCATAATTAAAAAAGTTTAACATCATTAAATTGTAGAAAAAATTGCACCTCAGCAAACCTGTTCAACGCAGAACTTCTTGGTGATTGGGTCTTCAATTCAAAATAGAAGGTAGTGGTTCAGTTCCAGTAGTCGATCTTGATATCTATTGGACGAAACCTTTCAAAAAAATTTCAATACTGACAAAAAGCAAAAAGGAAGTAATTACATACTCCAATTTCAGTATTAATAGCCAATTAACCGATTATAATTAGCTAACTAACTGACCCAGGTCATGTTTTAAGGTTTTGATTATCATTAATTTTCTCATGCAAAAAAATGCTATGGGAACACTTAATGTCACAAAACTGGCCGGAAAAACACAGAAAGCAAACTATTTTCACCACCTGATAAGAGATCTGGAGGCCTTGGATTGGATGCTGGCTGAAGGCATGATAGAAAAAGGACCGATCCGGATTGGTGCCGAACAGGAATTTTGCATTGTAAAAGAGGATTTTTTTCCAAACAATAATTCACTTGAAATATTAAATCTGATCAACGACAGACACTTTACCACTGAAATAGGGAACTTTAACCTGGAGGTTAATTTGGACCCAAAGGTTCTTCAGGGTAATTGCTTTTCAAATTTGCATGAGGATTTGAAAAACCTGATGGAAAAAGCAAAGGAAGCTGCTTCAGAAAATAACTCAAAAATTATCATAACAGGTATTTTACCTACATTGACTCCTGACCACATCACCTTGGAAAACATGACACCCATTAAGCGGTATTTTGTACTGAATGAAGCTGCAAAGGAGTCCAGAGGGCAGGATTTCAGCTTTCATATCAAAGGGGTTGATGAACTCAACCTGCTTCATGATTCAGTGATGCTGGAAAGTTGTAACACCAGTTGGCAAATGCATCTTCAAATAGATCCTGATGAATTTATAGACATGTTCAATTGGGCGCAGGTAATTTCCGGGCCGGTTTTAGCGGTATGTTGTAATTCACCTCTTTTGTTTGGGAAAGAATTATGGAATGAAACAAGGATTGCACTATTCACACAAAGTGTGGATGTGAGGACCAATTCATTTCTTTTGAATGACAGTCAGTCAAGAGTAAGCTTTGAAGATCATTGGCAAACAGGAAGTATTACTGACATTTTTAAAGATAACATTTCAAGGTTCAGGAGTTTGGTGACGGCTGAATTTGAAAAAGATAGTGTTGAGATGCTAAAAATGGGAGAAATTCCAAAACTTAAAGCGATGTGTTTACATAATGGCACAGTCTATCGTTGGAATAGGGCCTGTTATGGTGTGGGAGATGGCAAGCCTCATTTGAGGATTGAAAACAGATATATTCCCTCTGGTCCTACACTGATAGATCAGGTTTCAAATATGGCATTTTGGGTGGGTTTGATGAAAGGAAGGAGGGAAGAACACTTAAATATCCATGAAAAATTCGATTTTAAGGACATCAAAGCTAATTTTTACCGGGCAGCAAGGTATGGCATGGCAAGCCAATTTACATGGAATAACAAGATGGTTCCAAGCAGGGAATTGATTTTGGAGGAGTTGATTCCAATGGCCAGAATAGGTTTACAAAGAGTTGGAATAGATCAAGAAGATATAGACCTCTATTTATCCGTAATAAGGAATAGGGTAGTTTCGAGAATTGGTTCCCAATGGATGATAGACAGTTACCGAAACCTCCTCAAATCCAAGAAAAGGAATGAGGCCAATCAGGTACTAACTGCCAACCTCTACCTCAATCAGGAAAAAGATATACCCGTTTCAGAATGGGAAGTTTTACCATCCAATGCAAAAACAACCTTCAATATTGAAAAGAGGGTGATGCATATAATGAATACATCCATCATTTCTGTGGAAAAAAATGATCCTGTTGAATTGGTAATCCACATCATGAAATGGAAAAATATCCATCACATGCCTGTAGTGAAAGGAGATAAGGAGCTTATTGGACTCCTAACATGGTCCGATGTCGAAGGGTTTTTTGATCAGCCTAAAGAAATCTGCTTATGTGTAAAAGATATCATGAAGGTGGATTTAATCACCATTTCCCAAGATAGGAAAGTGGATGATGCCAAAGAACTAATGGCTAAGCATCAAATTAATTGTCTTCCAGTGACAAAAGGGAATAAATTAATTGGGATTGTCACATCCAACGATATTTAATCATGGAACTTTCGTTGCAAAAAATGAAAGATTACATCCATTCTGATCGGATCATCCATCAAATAGAAGGCGGTAAAAAAGGACCTGTAATTTTATTCTTTGCAGGAATTCATGGCAATGAACCGGCTGGTGTTTTGGCCTTGAAGAAGGTGTTGCCGGCCCTAGAAAAACAAAAGGAAAATATTTCTGGAAGTATTTACGGAATAATTGGAAACAAACCTGCCCTTTCCCAGGAAAGGAGATATATTGACGAGGATCTCAATAGGCTTTGGGTAAGCGCTTACATGGATAAGCTGGAAGAAAAAACCACGCTTATGGAGGAAGAAAAAGAAATGAAGGAACTGCTCCAATTGATCAATGAAATCATTTCAAAAACTTCCGGACCTTTATATTTTATTGATTTCCATACTACATCCAGCAAATCTTATCCCTTCATTACCATCAATGATGCCCTGATCAATAGGAAATTTGCCATACGATTTCCTGTTCCCATAGTTCTTGGAATAGAGGAATACCTGGATGGACCTATGCTCAGCTACATCAATCAAAAGGGGTATGTAGCTATTGGTTTTGAAGCCGGACAGCATCAGGATGAAAGGTCAATAAGTCATACGGAGGCTTTTATTTACCTGACATTGAATTTTACAGGCAGTATTAAAAAGAAAAATTTTCCGAACCTGGTTCGGAATTTTGATGAACTGAAGCAAAGTTCAGGGGCACTGCATAAGGTTTTTGAAATCGTTTATCTCCATAAGTTCGGTCAATGGGACAGATTCAAAATGCATGTGGGTTTTGAGAGTTTCCAGGTAATCCGCAAAGGAATGGACCTGGCTATGCACAATGATCAAATAGTTAAATCACCCTACACAGGACGAATTTTCATGCCCTTATACCAAAGTCAGGGGAGTGATGGGTTCTTTATCATCCACAGGATTCCCTACTTTGCTCTGAAGCTTTCAGCTTTTTTGAGAAAATTGAAAATCGATAACCTGCTGACGTTTCTTCCCGGAGTGAGTTGGGAGGAGAAGGATAAAATGGTACTAAAAGTCAACCTAAAAACAGCTCTTTTTTTGGCAAAACCCTTCTTCCATTTATTGGGATACAGGGTCAGGCGGCAGGAAGGGGACTTTTTGAGAATGTCCAACCGGGAGAGGGTGGCCAAGAAAAAGATGTACCGAAGAGAGAAGTGGTATTGATTTTCGGAAAGGTCATTGTAAGGAAAATATGACAAATCTTAATTGTTTAAAATTTTTCAAAAGGTATTCGAGCCTCTTTTTTCAAATGGATTTAAAACCAATCTTCCTTCATCTCCAAGGTAGGCATATCAGTGGAAAGCAAACGCTTTCCTAAAGCATCCATTTTGACCAGTTCGTACTCGAAGAAATACCGAAGGCACATGATTTTTCCTTGGTAAAATTCCTGTTCTGAAGGGCCTTTTTCCAATTGTTCCTGCGCTGTCATTCCCTGTTTCAGCCATTGCCATGCAATAGTCAAAATACCGATATACTCCAAATACAATGTGGCATCTGCCAAAAATTCATCTGTCTTATCTGTTGCCTTTGACAGCAGGTACTGGGTAGTTTGTTGTGCTTTGCCCAAATATTTTTCAAGCTTTTCTGCAAAAGCTGAGAGGCTGTTAATTTCCCTGGCATGGAAGATGGTGATCGCTATTTCCCTTCCAAACAATTGAAGGGCTTTGCCTTCTTTCATCGGCACTTTTCTTCCCAATAAATCAAGACCATGGATACCGGTAGTACCTTCATGTATGGGGTGGATTCGGGCTTCCCTATAGTATTGTTCCACAGGAAAATCAGTAGTATATCCGGCCCCGCCTAAAATCTGAACAGCAGCTGAAGTGGAAAGACAACCCATTTCTGAGGGATAGGATTTGGCTATTGGAGTCAAAAGGTCCAGCAATAAGGTAGCATCCTCTTTTTCTTTTCCTGAGGCGGCATGCACAATATCTCCCAATTTACAGCAATACAAAAGCAGTGACAAAGCTCCTTCAGTGATGGACTTTTGAAAAAGCAACATGCGCTTCACATCCGCATGTTGAATGATTGGAATCTGGGGTTTAGATGGGTCTTTTTCACCTATTTTTCTGCCCTGAGGCCTTTCTTTTGCGTAAGATAAAGATGCATAATAGGCAGCAGTACCAATAGCCGCTGCATTCATTCCTACTCCAACCCTGGCCTCATTCATCATCTGAAACATATAGGCAAGGCCTTTATTGGCTTCTCCAACCAAATATCCTTCACAGCCATCATGAGAACCTATCATCAAATGGGCTATAGGAGCTCCTTTGTAACCCATCTTATGATAAATACCTTCCGTCAGGACATCATTTGACTTTCCATCTTCCACTCTTTTCTGGGGAACCACAAATAAAGAAATCCCTTTAACACCGGCAGGAGCACCCTTGATCCTTGCCAACATTAAGTGGATAACATTCTCACAGGCATCATGGTCTCCACATGAGATATATATTTTTTGGCCTTTGATTTTATAGACACCCTCTTTTTCCGTAGGAAAGGCAGTAGTGGTGATGTCGGATAATGATGATCCTGCATCCGGTTCCGTCAGGGCCATGGTTCCCTGCCATTTGCCTGAATACATATCAGGGGTAAACTTTTCCATCAATTCCCGACTTCCAAAAGTACGGATCAGGTTGGCGGCACCAGTGGTCAAAAAAGGATAAACTGAGGCAGAATAATTGGCAGCCTGAAAGATGAAACCAGTGGCCATGTGCAAGGTATTTGGAAGTTGTTGCCCACCTTCCTCATAACTAAAGGTCGCATTGATCCAACCATCTTCCCCAAACTGGCGTACAATTTTTCTCATCCCTTTATGTACCTTGATTTTTCCATCCACCAGCTGAGGGTCATTTCTGTCCATTTCTACCAACAAAGGCCTAAGAGAGGTATTGGCTATCTTATCAGCAGCTTCCAATACCATTTGAAAGGTTTCAGTTGTGTGGTCTTTGAAGTATTGATAATTTGTCAATTCCAAAACCTTATGGTTTTCAAACAACTGGAATTGCAAGTCCTTTTTGGAGTAAAAATTCATGATTGGTATTTTTTCAAGCTTTGATGTTGGATATGGGTCAAGAATAATCAGTTTAAGCTAACTTTAGCATTCAACGCCTGATCCAGATGCCTTTTCTCATGGGCGACAATAATATCTAAGGCCTTTGGGAGGGTATATACGATGATTTTATTGGCAGGAGAGTGGATAACCTCTTCTTTTTCAATCCAGGGCTTAAGCTGTCTTATCCAGAGCTTTAATACTTCTTGTTGATCGAAAAACTTTTGGAGGATATCTTCATACTGCTCAGTTGCTTTTGGCTCCCATAAAGGAAAAGTTCTTACTTTTTTCTTGCCTCCATCAGAAACAGATTGATAGATCATATTACCGAATAAGTTTCTGAAAAATGAGAATTTCCCAATAAAAGCTTGAGGTAAATCACCCTTTTGTAAGCGGGAGAAAATCGGAAAATAACTTTCATTGACCTGAATAAGATGATGGATGTTTTCTGCTATGCTCCAGGAATTTTCATTAGGTTTTTGGAACAGCTTTTCTTTTTCCAAATTACCGAACTGAATTTTCACTTTTTGACTTATTTCATCCAATTCTTGTTCCCAATTCATGTCTTTTGAATTCTATGTTAAAATTTAAAGTTCAGAAATATTTTGGAGAATACTTTCATTCACCCTTTTTTGAAAGTTCTTCTAAAACCTTCATCAAATCTTTGCCTGTACCTTTTCCCAGAGACATCCTGGTTAAATAATGAGCGTGAGGAAGGAATTGATCCTCAAAATATTCAGGTTTTACAATATAGCCCAATGCATCCTGTCCCAATCCCAGCACAAACTTCGGCCCCTCAGGCATTAAGGCTTTGGTTTGGAGGCCAAATATTGGTGCAGTTTCTCCTGGGTGGGTAGCAAATGTGGCTTCACCGATGGAAAACCAGACCACTTCTGTTTCTACCACATCAGTAATTGTTCTTTGAATGATACCCCCAGCTGCCAATTGCTTCCAAGCCTCATTTTCAACAGGAAGCTGAATTGTTTGCTTTCGGAAATTCAAGGTGGGAGATCCAAGTCTTTGACCTTCTTTAAGGGCTGAAATGGCTGCATTGGCCAATCCAGTACCTCTTTGGAGGACCTCAGCATAAGGAATTCCTTTATCTACTGGTTGAATCCAACCTCCAATAGCACCCTGAAGGAAAATATGTTCTCCACCCAGTTCTTTTTCCATTTGCTGATAAAATCCGGCAATATAATCCGATGAAATCTCATTGTAAACCGCATCTAAATAAGTGGGATGACAGGCAAAATTGGTCAAGGATACAATATTTTGACCTGATGCATCCTCAAATTGAAGTACTGTCACCGATCGGTCAATTTCTTCCTCACAAATATTAGCAACCCATTGATGTCCATGCTCTGTGATTCCGTACTTAACCTCTGCAGTTTTCATATTTACAGCTGCTTTTTGGATTTGTTGTGCAGTGGTAAGAACCAGAAAGTCCAAATAATCCGGATCCACACCACTTTGGGTATAATCTTCCCCCCATAAGCCGACCACATCCGGTCCTGCATGGGTGTGGGTTGAACTGATGACGATATTTTCGGGAGAAAAGGGGATGGCCAAATCCATAGTGCCAACTTTTTCCCTGATTTTCAACAGGTCTTGGTAAAGTAAGCCAATACAGTCCACCGTCACCAAGGCAAAACTTTCGTTGCCATCATGAAAGACCGCTGCTTTTACATACAAACTGTCCAAAGCCCCTGTAAACCTTCTGTTTTGTTTATCTCCTGCGATAAAAGCGCCCATAGGAGGATTAATAACAGCTTTTGATACCCCTACTTGGAGAACTTGAGCTTCTTCCTTTCTAGCACAGGAAAGAAATAAAAGAGATAGAAGAATGGAGTAGAGATAGCCCTTCATTTGGTGTTTTACAATTAAATTAGGTTCTTTTTTATGAACCACAAAAGGTACAAAAGTGAACAAAAGTTGAAGATTTAAATTTTTAACCTCTTTATAAAACCCATTAAAGAAGATTATCAAATATTATTGAAAGAAGGGCTCGGTTTCCCAGCTTTATCTTTTGTGACTTTTGTTGACTTTTGTGGTTAATATGACGGTTCACCTGATGTCATCCTCTTTTCTGTACTTTAACATAGATGTTAAATTCTCAGAATGACGGCACAAGATGTCATTGCCTTCTTAGTAAATGCTATATTTTAAGCTTTTAAAATACCTTCTATTGCATCCAGTTCTTCTTTGGTAAAGCTGATATTATCCAAGGCTTTTACATTGTCCGCCAGTTGTTCAGGCTTACTTACACCAACCAAGACCGTGGTAATTCTTTCATCTTTCAGTAACCAGGCTATGGCCATTTGGGCAAGGCTTTGACCTCTTTTTTTGGCCAGAACATTCAAAGCCCTGACTTTTTCAATTACCTCGTCTGATATCTGTTCTTTTTTCAGGTATCTACCATCTTTGGCAATTCTGCTGTCTTCCGGAATTCCTTTAAGATATTTGTCGGTCAGTACACCTTGCTCCAAGGGAGAGAAGGCAATAGACCCAATACCTTTTCCTCCCAAAACGTCCAGCAATCCCTTTTCCACCCACCTATCAAACATGCTATAGCGAGGCTGATGAATGAACAGTGGGGTTCCCATCTCTTTGAGAATGTTGTATGCTTTTAGGGTATCATCCGCAGAATATTGGGAAACTCCAACATACAGTGCTTTTCCCGATCGGACAATATGGTCTAAAGCACCCATGGTTTCTTCTAATGGAGTTTCCGGGTCAGGACGGTGATGGTAAAATATGTCCACATAGTCCAATCCCATTCTTTTCAGACTTTGATCCAAAGAAGCGATCAGGTATTTTCTGGAACCCAGGTTTCCATAAGGACCGGGCCACATATCCCAACCTGCTTTGGTGGAAATGATCAGTTCATCCCTATACGGTCTGAAATCCTTATCCATGATTCTTCCAAAATTCTCTTCTGCAGAACCATAGGGTGGGCCATAATTATTGGCAAGGTCAAAATGGGTGATTCCAAAATCAAAAGCCTGTCTCAGGATTGTCCTTGCATTTTTAAAATCTGCATTATGCCCAAAGTTATGCCATAGACCTAAAGAAATCTGGGGCAATAAAATACCGCTTTTTCCACATCTTCTAAACGCCATCTTATCATACCGGGCTTCATTGGCCACATAAGTTGATAATGGTTGGTGATCGTTAATTCTCATGGTTATCTGATTTATTGGAAATGAGTTTATCTACAAGATTATTGATTTTTTCCGGATTGTTCTCCACAAATTTGATAGCAGCCTCTTTTAATGCTTTTAAGTTACTTTCTGTAGCGTCGTCCATATTGGAATTCTTAGGTTGAAGTTCAGGTTCTATCCGAATAAACCCTTCATTATTGCCACTGGCATCAAATAACCAGTTCAACTGATGGGAAACCGTCTCAGAGTTTCCGGACATCATAATGTCTATCAAAGGTTTTATCCATTGTACAAGTCCATACTTTCTTGCCTTTTGATAAGGATATGACTTTTTTACTGATCCTGTTCCCAAGGAAATCAACAGCATATCTTTGGACGTTGGATTTTGGATGGAGCCGAATGTATATTTTCTGGCCTCAGCATAAGCGCACATGGCCGGATTGTTGGCAAAAACCCCTCCATCAATCAAAGGAAATTGTTCACTGGATCTTGATTGGATCAGTGCTGCTTCAAAATAGGTGGGAGCCGCGGATGTTGCCTGTGCCAAATCCCTGACAAAAAAATCATATGAAGGGTCAGCTTTGGCTTTGACCTGTTTAAAAAAGAAGGCATTTCTGTTTTCAATATCATAGGCTGTAAAAATACAGGGTTTCAGGAGTTCACTTAAATAAATATCCCCGAAATAGTTTTTCAAAGCTTTTAACAGATTCTCATTAGGATATTTTTCTTCCCTTATTCCAAAAAAAGACCTGATCTTATGCCTGAATGTTTTTTTAAAAATTTCATTCCCGTATTGATGGTAAAGTCCAACAACTTCTTCCATCCTGAATTTTGGTTTATTGGGATCTGAAGGATCCGGCAGCAACATGCCCATACCCAATATCCCACCTGTACTTGTTCCGGCAACAAAGTCTACATAATCCACCAACCTGGCATTGGGATTTTTGGTCTGTTCTTGTATTTTTTCTTCTATTATCTGAAGAATTGTACCTGGAATAATTCCTCTTATCCCTCCTCCATCGATGGATATAATAGCAACCTTTCCCATGAGCTTAAAAATTTATGGTGTTCAAATGAAAATTAGAAGACCTTAATTTAAACAATATTTCCTAACTGGATTAATAGAACGCACATAATTCAGTCTTCAATTTCAAGATCAATTCCCTTTTATGTCTACTACTATATCTATTGGCAATTATTATATCAAAATTTTCAATAAGTGCCATTGGAGTTTAATCTCTTGGAATTTGAATTTTGGAGCTTGGAGTTTGGAATTTTAATTTTGGAGCTTGGGGTTTAGAGTTTTAATTTTGGAGCTTGGGGTTTGGAGTTTGAATTTTGGAATTTGTATTTTTTAAATCAAAAACACCCCTGCTACCACAGAAACAGCAGCAACCAAAAAAATTGCCAAAATAGGTTTCCAGGCAAAGGAAATCCAATCTTTGTAAGAAATACCTGCTGCTGCCAGAATTGCCATCAATGCCCCATTACTTGGGGTAACCAGGTCCATAATTCCTGCCCCATATTGATAAGCCAATACGACCACCTGTCTTGGCATCCCTATCAAATCCGCCACTGGTGTTAAGAGTGGCATGGTAAGGACGGCCTGACCGGAAGTACTGGGAACAGGGATATGCAAAATTGCCTGGGATATCATCATTCCAAAGGCAGATAAGCCCAAAGAAAGGTTTTCCAAAGGTTGGAATAGGCCATAAATGATGGTATCGATAATCTGACCTTCCTGTAAGACCATATAAATACTTCGGGCAAGGCCCACAATGATACCTGCAAAAACCAGTTCGGCAAAACCTTCTGAATACGCTTTTGCTGTTCCATTGATGCCCAACTTTCCAATGATACCGACTGATAATCCCATAGCAAAAAAAATGGCTGACATTTCATTATAATCCCAGTCCCAGTTGGTCAATCCGTAAATCATCACACCAAAAGTCAGTCCCACCAAAAAAAGAATGAAACTATGGGCTCTGGACATTTTATCGGGAATTTTTTCTGTTGTTCCCAAATCCGCATTTGGATCCTTGCCCTGATTGATGATATAAAAGATTAATAAGATAAGCGCAAAGCATAAAAATACCATACGGTATAGGCCCTCTGAGAACAAAGGCACTTCAGCTACTTTTTGGGCTATGATCACTCCGAATGGATTTGTTGGACCAAATGCCCCACCAATAATAGCTGCCCCCAAGCAAAGCGCTACGACAGCCACTTTAGTATAGCCCATTTTTCGGCTCAGAATCATCAATACCGGCACCATGGCAATGATTTCTTCCTGAAGCCCATTCAAGGCACCTGCTGTGGCAAATAAAATACCAATAATAACCAGAAGAAAGGACTTTGCCTTTCTAAAGCGGTGAATCAAAGATTCCAATCCGGACTGAAAAGCTCCTGTTTTATCCACTACATAAAATGCCCCTCCGATAATCAGGATCAACACCACCACTTCTGCACCTTCTATAATTCCTTCCGGCACACTCAGAAACATTTTTCCTATACCAACTGGCTTATTTTCTGATTTTTGATAACTGCCCTGCACCACTATTTCTCTACCGGTTTGCTTATCCATCACCCTTTCAAATGAACCCGCGGGAATAATATAGGTCATTAAAGTAGCCAGACCTACAAAAGCCAGCATAATGATCATGGGGTGGGGGAAGGAAAGTTTTTTCATAGGAATGGGTTTAAAAGTTTAAAATAACAGATATTTTTAAATAGTAGCATTCTTCATCACAGCAAAATAAAATACCGCTTAAAGGGTATTGTGAATGAGGAATTTAGCCAAAAACACACCCAAGGTTGTATTTTTTTGTGAAATTTCCTTATATTTTACAAGATATAGCGATGCCAATCTCACAGGAATTTAATGTCAATTCTCCAATAAAATATTTGCAAATCGATATTTTCCCATTTTAGAAAACAGTATAACATCAAATTGGAAAATAAAATAGGAATTTAGCAATGGAAAAACCTGAGGAACTTTTTAAAAAATTGAAATCTTTTTCAGAACCTGAACTTCAAAAGGAAATACTGAAGCATGGGAAATTAATTAAAGCCAACAAAGGGGATATCCTGGTCAGAGAAGGTCAATACCTGAATTTCCTACCAATTGTCATTGAAGGACTACTGAGGGTGTACCAAGAGAACGAGGACCGGGAAATACTGCTTTATTATGTAAGGCCAGAGCAAACCTGCATGATGTCTTTATCATCTGCATATTTTGATTATTACAGCACTGCCAACGGAATTGCTGTAGAACCTTCAGAAATCCTTGTTTTGCCGGCCCATTTGATTGCTGAATGGCAACTCAAATACCCTTCCTGGAACAGGTTTATCATCACGACTTTCAAAAGCAGATATGATGAATTGCTAACCGCTTTTGGAAATGTTGCCTTTAAACCCGTTCATGTCCGTGTAAAAGAATATCTCTCTGGCTACCAAAAAAGCAATGGTTCTTCTAAAGTCCCAATTTCTCACCAAAGCCTTGCCAATGAACTTGGGACCACTAGGGTAGTCATCTCAAGAATTCTGAAACAATTTGAACAAGAAAACCTCATCAAATTACATCGAGGTTATATAGAACTTATATCCTGAGTACTTTTTCTTGAATTTGATTACCAATATTTCTATTGAGTTTTTGGCGATTTGAGAAATTTATTTTGTTAAATGTATCTTTTGATACATATATTTTTCGAAATCTTGTTTTATTATTATGGTGTTTATTTTATAGCAGTGGCATAATTTTATTCACTTTAACACCAAGAAATATGAAATGGCTAATTCATGCATTGTTTATTTCAACGATAATCCTGGGCGCTTCCGATGTACTTGCTCAAACAAGAACTTCTAATGAATCAAAAATGAAAATTCTCATCCATATTACCAGTGGGCCTGAAAATCCCACAAAAGCAGCATTAGGTTTCCTTATGGCCAAGACTGCTGTTGAAGAAGGATATTCGGTATCCATGTTCCTGGCAGGAGATGCAGTTCAGTTACTACGAAATGATGTACTTGATAATTTGGTAGGACTTGGCACCGGTAAACTGAGAGCACATTATGATACCATTGTAAATGCTGGTGTAAAATTCTATTTATCAGGAATGTCCAGCAAGTCCCGTGGTCTTTCAGAAGCAGATTTAAAAGACAAGCCTGCTGAGTTTGCCATGCCTAATGTACTGCTTCAGTTATCTGTTGATAGTGACAGGATGTTTGTTTATTGAATCCCCCATTCATATTGGGTAGAATAATTCTTGCCGCTATAAGGAATTATCGTTTTTTAAAAAAAACGATTCAGGCAGTGATTGAATAAAAACTTTAACCTTAAATCAATCCATTTCAGCATGCAAAGCTTTAATCCTTTCAAAAGCCATGGACATGTGTCTGGGTGGAGCCTGGTGGTTACAGATTTCTTCGGTTTGAACTACGCCTTGACCCTGACAGGTTTTACAAGCTGCGATGACATTCAATAAACCGTCGCAGGTCGGACAGGTATGCTTCCCCTCTCCTTGGCATTTGTCACATTCATGGTATTCCACCAGATTGAAAACATTTCTTTTGGTCAACAACCCCTTCCCAAAGCAACGGTTGCATCCTACCATCCCTTTTCCTCTACAAAGGCCACAGGCCTGACTGATCTGTTTTTTGCCTTCACAAGTGGGGCAACTTTCAATACGGTATCCCTGGTTATTGCAATATTCGCAGGCAAGGATCGCCTTTATCGGCTCTTGAAGTTTTTTTTCCAAATCTTTGGCTTCCTCATATTTTTCGGCATTTCGTCCATTGATTTGAAGATATCTTCGGATAAAATTAAGGCTGTTATCATATTGTCCTAATTCATATAGGGTAACAGCAAAATAATAGGGCATTTCCGGAGAAATGGGGAGATTGCTTTCAATGATCTGGCGAAAATAAGTATTCGCCTTTTCAAAGTCCCCTTTCTCCATTTCTGCTTTGGCACTATTAAAAAGTCGGGATGATCCCCCTAAAGAAGGGCCAACTTGGGCACAAGAGACTGAAGAAAGAAATAATAGCGTCAATACTGATAAAATAATAGACAGAAATGACTTTTTGAAATTTAGTATCAAGATAACTGAGGCATTTTTTAGGTTTTATTAATGAGCAAAGTAAAGACCTTTGATTTAAAATACAAAGTGTATTTGTATCTCAGGAAACTGTGGAAAAAATCCAACTATCTCTTTATTCTTTTATGCTTAATATGTATATTAACAATTCACAAAGGATTTAAGGTTCAAATGATTGTTCACTTGCTGGTTTTAAATGGCAACCCATATAATTTTCTACTATTTTAAAATAATATATAATGATTCAGGACATCCTAAAAAATTTATCACCAGAATTGATCAGCGGTTTGACAAATCAAGTGGGATTGAATTTTAACCAAGCAAATGAGGCCTTGAATACTACCAAAGAGAGCTTGGTCAATAGTCTCAGCAAAGAAGTTACTTCGGGAAACTTTGATGGGATTTTAAATATGTTGAATGCAGGGGCTAATGCTTCAAAATCTCCACTTTTTGATTCTATAGCAGGCAATCTTACCAAAAATTATATATCAAAGATTGGACTTTCACCTCAAATTGCCGGTATGGTAACCTCCTTTGTTTTACCAAAAATTATTTCTACTTTAACCAATAGCAAAAGTGGAAGCTTTGGCCAGGCAGATCTGATCAAAATGATCGGACAGGAAGCAGGGGGATCTTTGGGAGATAAGGCAAGTTCACTCTTAAAAGGAGGATTAGGAAACTTATTCAAATAAACTCATCAACCAATTTAAATTTTATAATTATGCCAAAAGCAATAACAATGATTGAGGGTATCGGCCCTGCTTACAAAGCCAAATTAGAAGCAGCAGGTATAAACAGTGTAGAAGCCCTATTAGAAAAAGGTGGTGCAAAAAAAGGAAGAACAGACATTTCCGCAGCCACTGGAATCAGTGAAAAAAGAATCCTTAAATGGGTCAATATGGCCGATTTGTTCAGGATCAATGGAATTGCCAGCCAATTTGCTGAACTTTTAAAAGCTACCGGAGTAGATACGGTTAAAGAATTAAAAATGAGAAATCCTGCCAATCTTCATAAGATGTTGGTAGAAACCAATGAACAGAAGAAATTGACCCGTGCTGTTCCTGCATTATCCCAGATTGAGGACTTCATCAATCAGGCCAAATTAATGGAGCCTAAGGTTACCCATTAAGTTAAGCATGTTCAACAGATGAAACCTGAATGCCCTACATTCAGGTTTTTTTCTTTTTGTATATTCAGCCCATGAAAAAGTTTCTCTTACTCATCCTGAAATCAACATTGGTCCTTATTGTTTTGATTTCAATTATTTTGATTTTTTCTTTCCGATCGGACTTGCCTTTAGATAAGTTAACTTCAGAATATATGGATGAGAATTCCTACTTTCTAAAGGTAGATGACATCAAAGTGCATATAAGAGTCCGGGGATCGGGAGAACCTATATTTTTAATCCATGGCAGTTTTTCTTCTCTACATACATGGGAAAACTGGGAAAAGGATTTGAGCCAATATTTCATGACCATTTCTATGGATTTACCTGGACATGGATTAACAGGCCCTGATCCTCAATTGCGATACGGCATAAACGATTATGCACATTTGGTCCTTGGCATTGCCAACGAACTGGGCATTGAAGAATTCCATATCGCAGGAAACAGTATGGGAGGGGGAGTGGCCCTTAAACTGGCATCAGATCATCCTGAAAGAGTTTTAACACTTAACCTGATTGACGCTGTTGGAGCACCGATAAAAGCAGTTGAATCAACAGGTAAAAACAGTTCTCCATCCCGTAATTCCGGAGCCTTAATTTTTAAAGTAGCGCAAAATCCTTTTTTTAATAAACTAATGCTCAAATGTACTCCAAAATGGGTCTTCAAATGGAACATGAGTCAGGTCTATTATGATGACAGCAAAATTACTGATGAACAAGTTACCAGGTATTATCAATTACTTAGAAGAGAAGGAAACAGGAAAGCTACCTTGGATCGTCTGACAGTCAGAAGGCCTTTTGATATTGACTTCAGTCAATTGAACATGCCAGTACTGATCATGTGGGGAGCCCATGACACTTGGATTCCTCTTGAAAATGGAAAAAAATTGGAAGATGCTATTCCAGAATCCATATTAAAAGTCTATGAGAATGCAGGACATGTCCCTATGGAAGAAATCCCGACAGAGACTGTCCTGGATTATTTATCATTTTTAGGTATTCAATTGGATGTGGATTATTTTTCAGCTCCAAAATTTTACAGTCATGTCCATTGAAGCAGTTATATTTATTGTATTGGGAGTTCAGTTCATTTTGATTCTTTACTTGATATTCCAATTATTCAAAAAATCAAGCAATAGCAGTAAATTAGAAAATGAGCTTTTGGAATTCAGAACCCTGATGGAAAAACAGATGCAGGCCAACCGTTCAGAAATTCAACAAGGCTTGATCCAGCAGTTTTCCCTGGTATTTGAATCACTCCGTGCCAATGCGAAAGATCAGGCTGAAGTATTAAAAGATTTTGGACAATTGTTCCGGCAAAATGTGCAGGAATTCAATGAACTGCAAAAAGAAAAATTTCAGGAATTGGTCCAAAAGCAAGAGAGAATGCTTGCCTCTACAGAGGAGCGCTTGGACAAGATGCGTGAAACTGTCGATGAAAAGCTCCAAAAAACTTTGGAGGCAAGACTGGGTCAGTCTTTTGAGCTGGTAAGTAAGCAGTTATTGGCCGTACAGAAAGGGCTTGGAGAAATGCAATCCCTTGCCACAGGGGTAGGAGATCTGAAAAGGGTGCTGAGCAATGTAAAATCAAGAGGCGTAATGGGAGAATATCAATTACAGGGGATATTGGAAAATGTACTTTCTCCGGATCAATATGCATTCAATGTTTCGGTAAAGGAGGGAAATGCTGAGAGGGTGGAATTCGCCATCAAGATGCCAGGTAGTCAGGAAAATGAGCCCGTATTTTTGCCTATTGATGCCAAATTCCCCCAAGAGACCTATTACCGCTTATTGGATGCTTATGATGTGGGTGATAAGATATTAATTGAAACTGCAAGACAGGAATTATTTAAGGCCATCAGAAAATCTGCTCTGGATATCAGTCAAAAATATATACATCCACCTTATACCACAGATTTTGCGCTCTTGTTTTTACCCATGGAAAGTCTCTATGCCGAAGTAATCAGGGATTCCCAATTGGCCCAGTCTTTACAAAGGGACTACAAAATAGTTGTAACCGGTCCCACCACCTTAGCAGCCATGCTCAATAGCCTGCAGATGGGATTCCGGACGCTTGCCATTCAGCAAAGGAGTTCAGAGGTCTGGAAAGTATTGGGAGCGGTCAAATCAGAATTCAATAAGTTCGGTGACTTGATCAGTAAGGCTCAAAAGAAGATTTCAGAAGCCCATACGGATTTGGATCATTTGATTGGAACCAGAACAAGAGTGATTCAAAGAAAGTTAAAAGAGGTAGAAGCATTGCCTGAGGAGGAGGGTCAGAAACTATTGGAATAAGCATTTCTCCTAGAATTACTAATTTAACCACAATTTCCCTACATGAAATATTTTCTGATTATCCCGTATGTTTTTTACATTCACTTCGCTTCTGCACAGGAATTTTATGAAGTAGATGTAGAGGTCAGGGAAAATTCATATGTAGTCAACAACACTGCGGTGGACATGATAGCTAAGGAAAATTATGCATCTGCAGCAAGGATTCTGGAAAAAGTAATTGAAGAGGATCCTTCTTTTCATGCTGCATATTTGAATTATTACAGGGCAGGAAGTCAATTGGATGACAAAAAAGAAAAAGTTATCCTGGTTTTGAGAAAAGGACTTGAAATTTTTAAGGAAGATGATGAAATGGCTTATTATTTGGGCAACCTTCTCCAAAAAGAAAACAGATTCGACGAGGCCATTAAAGCATATTCAGAAGCTATAGCCTATAGCAAAATCAATGGGGAGGATTTCCCATTGGTTTGGGCCTATTATTTTAATAGGGGGAATTGTTTTCTTAAAACAAACCAACATAGCAAAGCAATTTTAGATTATGACTATGCCTTGGCACTAAGTCCCAAAAATGCAGATATTCTAACCAACAGGGGATTTTGCCATTATAAAACAAATAATCAAAGTGCAGCATGCACAGATTGGTCCATGGCTACTGAACTTGGCAGTAAACAGACTCCAAGATATATACAGTCTTTTTGCCAATAATTTTCGTTTGTTTATTTGACTATACTTATAAAACATCCTACCTTTTCGGAGATTTAAGCCATTCCTTTTCAAAATGGCAGTTGATAAGTTATATAAACTTTCACTATGAATATTGTTATAGCGGGTGCCGGTGATATGGGCTACCATTTGGCCGAGCAACTCAGTTATGAAAACCAGGACATTACCATGATCGATCTGGATAAAGATGTTCTGGATAATGTATCATCCCATTTAGATGTGATGACCATATTGGGTGATGCTACTTCCCTGGAAATCCTAAAGACAGCCAATATCAGAGGTACAAGTATGTTCATGGCGGTCACTACCTCTGAAAAAACCAATCTTCTTGCTGCTATTCTTGCCAAACAATTGGGGGCAAAAAGAGTCATTGCAAGGGTTAGAAATCATGATTATTTGGCGGAGGAAAACAAAATTTATTTTCAGAATCTAGGCATAGACAACCTGATTTCACCGACTATGCTTTGCAGTGGAGAGATTTTTAGAATGATCAAAAATTCAACTTTTACTGATGTCTTTGAATTTGAGGGTGGAAAGTTAAATGTTGTTGGCATCACTTTGGACCAATCCTGTTCTTTAGTCAATAAAGAAATTTCAGAAATGAAAAATGATCCAATTTTTGAAGATGTCAAAATCATAGCCATTGTCAGAGATCAAATGACTATCATTCCTAGGGGCAATACGGTCATAAGAAATAATGATCATGTATTTTTTATTTCCAATAAAAAGGCTGTTTCCTCCATCGTGGATCTTTTAGGACAACAAAAAGTTACCATTAAAAATGTCATGATCATAGGTGGGGATGACATGGCATTTACCACAGCCTTAAAATTGGAAAATGATTACCGAGTCACTCTGGTGCACAAAGATAAGGAGAGATGCAAATGGCTTTCTGAAAGGTTACATAACACATTGGTAATCAATGGAGATTACAAAAACATAGACCTTTTGATTGAAGAGGGACTGGAAGAAATGGAGGCTTTTATTTCCTTGACAGAATCCTCAGAAACCAATATCATTACCTCACTTTCAGCCAAAAACCATGGGGTATATAAAACCATTGCCCATGTGGATACCAGGGAGTATATTCATATTTCCCATAGTATAGGTGTGGATTCTTTGATCAATAAAAAACTGGTTGCGGCAAATCAGGTAACCCGGTATTTCCGGAAAGGAACCGTGGAAGCTGTATCCGGTATTTATGGAGTGGATGCAGAAATTATACAATATGTGATCACCAAAAACAATAGGGTGACAAAAAATCCATTAAAATCACTATACTTCCCCAATACTGCTATTGTGGCTGGGGTAATCAGGGGTGAAGAAGTTTTTATTCCAAACGGAGATTTTATTTTAAAAATGGATGATAAGGTAATTGTCCTGGCTCTTCCCGGTGCAGAAACTGCATTGGAAAAATTGTTCCATTGATATGATCCATTTCAAAGCCATAGGTAAAGTTATGGGAGCATTATTGATGCTCCTTGCATTATTGATGCTTCCTGGAGTTGCATTTGCTTTATATTTTGAAAGTGGAGATGAAAAAGCCTTACTCTATGCTGCCTTGGCATCTCTTTCTACAGGTGGAATTTTATTTTTTTCTTTCTCCAAACAGGATCAAAACATTAGAAAAAGAGAAGGTTACATGATTGTGTCATTAAGCTGGTTGTTAATGTCCATTTTTGGTATGTTGCCTTTTATTTTCAGTGGTACCATTACCAATTTCAGCGATGCACTATTTGAAACCGTTTCAGGACTAACCACCACAGGAGCCTCAATCCTGAACGATATTGAAGCCACTCCTAAAGGCGTGTTATTTTGGAGATCCATGACACAATGGATAGGAGGATTGGGAATTATTGTTTTGACGGTTGCCATTTTTCCTCTTTTAGGAATTGGTGGTATAGAATTGTTTGTGGCAGAATCCCCAGGTCCTACTTCAGACAAACTACATCCAAGGATCAGAGAAACAGCCAAAAGATTGTGGTTTGTCTACATGGGACTAACTTTTTTTGCAGGATTGCTATATTATCTTGGTGGAATGACATTTTATGATGCCGTCAATCATGCACTCACCACACTGGCAACAGGAGGATTTTCAACCAAAAATGCCAGTATGGCCTATTATACCTCCCCCTTTATTCAGTATACGGCTATCTTGTTTATGTTTCTGGCTGGAACCAACTTTACAGTAATTTATTTTGGATTAACCGGTAAATTCACAAGAGTCTGGAAATCAGATGAATTCAGAGCCTATGCAACAGTAATCATATTGTTGGCCCTATTGCTAACAATACCTGTTTATTATTATTCAGGCCAAGAATTGGAAAAATCTTTTAGGGATACACTTTTTCAGATAATTTCCCTGATAACTACTACAGGTTACGTTACTGCTGACTACACCGGATATCATGTTGGGCTAACTTTATTGTTCTTCATGATGTTATTTATTGGAGGATCAGCAGGTTCCACAGCTGGAGGAATTAAATTTGTGCGGCATCTTACCTTTTTCAAAAATTCCTGGCTGGAGTTTAAAAGAATTGTCCACCCTAGGGCAGTTGTCCCTCTAAAAATAAATGGAGACAGGGTCACAGGGAAAATCATCACACATATCATGAACTTTTTGTTGATTTATCTCATGATATTCACTTTTGGCTCAATTGTATTGGCACTGATGGGCTATGATATGTTGACTTCTTTTGGAGCTGTAGCAACCTGTTTGGGTAATGTTGGCCCTGCAATAGGAAAAGTGGGACCAATGGATAATTTTGCCTTCTTTGATCCTTTTACAAAAGTGGTATTGTCATTTTTGATGTTGCTTGGACGTTTGGAATTGTTTACGATTTTGGTCCTGTTCACCCCTTTCTTTTGGAGGGCCAATTAATTTATCCTTCAATCATTTGGGCTCTCATTTTTGCAATTCTATCTTCCAATGATTCAGAAGATAACTGTGCCCTCAATCTGTCTACCATAATAGGGAAAGAAAAGGGCGTGAATTGTCCCGGAACTTTCAGGATGATTTGCTGTCTGTTGATTTTTCGGATGGCTTCCAGAATTTTATCTTTTTCCATTTGCATATCCAATACTTCCCTATGCGCCTGTTTGAGCAAAAGATTATCCGGATCATAGTCTTCAAATACTCCATACAAAATACCTGAATTGGACTGAAGATGCCTGAACTTTATAGGCTTACCCGGAAAGCCCTGAAAAATCAATCCTGAAATGGTGGCAATATCCCTAAATCTCCTTTTGGTCATTTCACTTTCATTGATACAGACCAAAATATCCTCCATTAAATTATCCTCTGAAAAAACATCTTCTTCAAGAATATCCTCAATGGGAATCGGAGCGTCTGACAATAATTCAAATCCATAATCATTCATGGCTATACTGAAACTAATTGGATAAGTCACACTGATTCGGTATGCAATCAAGGCACCGAGAATTTCATGGACCATCCTCCCTTCAAATGGAAAAAAAAACACATGGTATCCTTCCCTTGAAATATTTTTCTCCACCAAAAGAGTTTGGCTATCAGGAATTAAAGAAAGTCTTTCTTGCAAATCTAATAGGGGAGCGATATAGGCCACTTCTTCCGATTCAAAAACGCCTTTGGAGGCATTTTCCAGGATTTCCCTGATTTTCCCCGCAAGTTTTGAAGTTAATGAAATCCTCCCACCCATGTAGGATGGGGTATTATTTCCTTTTTTGGTTGACAATTGGACAATTGCGCTCATGTCCCTGATAGCCACAAACTCCAGATTTCTCCCTGAAAAGAAAAAACGGTCTCCAGGTCTTAACCGGGATAAAAAATATTCTTCAATCATCCCCAAATAAGTACCATTTTTAAACTTAACCTTAAGCATAGGGTCACTGACAATGGTCCCCATGGAAAGCCGGTGTCTCATGGCAGTTTTTCTGTCCTTGACCCTAAACAGCCCTGATTCATCAACTTCAACTTTGGAAAATTCCTCATAACTGCCCAAAGATTTCCCCCCTTCTGTGATAAAAGATAAAACCCAATCAAAATCATCTTGGCTCAAATGTTCAAAAGTATAAGTGTTTTTGATAACTTGAAATATTTCAAGGGGACGAAATCCTTCTCCCACAGCCAAGGTGATCAAAAATTGGATAAGCACATCATAAGTCATTGTCGGGGTATGTAAACTTTCCATTTCTCCCTTTTCCATTGCATTCCTTAATGCTGCCGCTTCTATCAATTCCAGTGAATGGGTAGGGACAAAATAGATCTCACTGGGAAGACCTGGTTGATGCCCTGACCTTCCTGCCCTTTGCACAAACCTTGATACACCTTTTGGGCTACCTATCTGGATGACCGCATCCACGGGCCGGAAATCCACCCCGAGATCCAAAGAGGAAGTGCACACCACTAATTTCAATTTACCGGAATGTAATGCTTCTTCAACCCATGTTCTAACACTTTGATCCAATGACCCATGATGTAATGCAACCAATCCCGCCCAATCAGGCCTTTTGGCCATGATATGATGATACCAAATTTCTGTCTGTGCCCTGGTATTGGTAAAAAGCAAAAGGGATTGATGCGATTCAATAATTGGGATGACTTTATCAATCAGTTTTATTCCCAAATGACCTGACCAAGGATATTTTTCCAACTCATCCGGGTACACTGTTTTTAAATGGATCTCTTTATTGACCTTCGCTTTGACGATATGAATGGGCAGTTCCTTTCCCAGCAAAACCCTACAGGATTCCTCCATGTTTCCAATGGTTGCTGAAATACCCCAAAGTCTGAATTTTCCAGGGCAAATGGTTTTGATATAGGCCAAAGCCAATTGAACCTGTACCCCCCTTTTATTTCCCATCAATTCATGCCACTCATCAATAACTATGGCTTTCAAGTTTTGGAACAACAGTTGGTTATCTTTTTGCGCCAGAAGGATATGAAGAGTCTCAGGGGTGGTCACCAAACATTCAGGAGGTTTTTTTTTCTGAGATTGCCGCTCTTTGGAATCGGTATCTCCATTCCTGACAGAAACTGTCCAGGGTAAACCAATACTGTAACAGACTTCCTGCATGGCTTTTTGAATATCCTGGGCCAATGCCCTTAGAGGAGTAACCCAAATAAGTTGGATGCCATTGTTTTTGGGCCTTTGCCAGTCTTTGGGATTTTGGGCAATGTATTCCAAAAGAACGGGGATCCATAAAGCAAAGGTCTTACCGCTCCCGGTTGGCGCGTTGAGTAAACCTGATTTCCCCTCCAAAAAATCATTCCATGTCTGGATCTGAAAAGGAAAAGGTTTCCATCCCTTCCTTTCAAAATAGTCAAAGGCAATCCTCAGTTCTTCATTTTTCATAAGCTGACAATAATGCCTTTAAATCATCAAGCGTATTGGCTTCAATTATGGGTTTATCCATTCTCCAACGCTGAATTCTTGGAAAACGTAAAGCAATTCCTGATTTATGCCGGGGGCTCTTTTGTATGCCTTCGAAGGCAATTTCAAAAACCAGTCCTGGTTTTACGGTCCGCACTGGACCGAATTTTTCCAAAGTGTTCTGCTTGACATATTTATCTACCTCCCTTATTTCTTCATCAGTCAAACCCGAATAGGCCTTTGCAAATGGCACAAGATGACCGGAATCCCAAACAGCAAAGGTATAATCTGTATAGAGATCTGCTCTGCGCCCATGTCCTTTTTGGGCATAAACCATCACACCATCTATGGTCAGGGGATCTATTTTCCATTTCCACCAATTTCCTCTTTTTCTTCCCGTTTCATAAAAAGAATCGGTTTTTTTCAGCATAAAACCTTCAGCCATCATTTTTCTGGAATCTAAATGGATCTTTTGAAGTTCCTCCCAATCTTCCGCCCTAATTAGAGGAGAGATGATCAGTTTTTCATGGTTCAGCCTAAAAACTTCTTGCTCTAAGATCAACCTTCTTTCCTTCATAGGGATATTCCTTAAATCTTTCCCTGAGAATTCCAGTACATCATAGGCTATAAAACTGACAGGGGCATCCACTAAGATTTTTTTACTTAAATTTTTCCTTCCAATTCTGGTTTGGAGCAAAGAAAAGGGGAGGGGTTTACCGTTCTTGAAAGTAAGAATTTCTCCGTCCAAGACCGTTCCATCGGGCAATTGGGAAGCCATATCCATTAATTCCGGAAATTTTTCTGTAACCAGTTCCTCTCCTCTGGACCAAATAAATACAGAACCCTTCCTTTGGATGACCTGTCCCCGGATTCCATCCCATTTCCATTCCACCTGCCATTCCCCAACAGTTCCCAGTTCAGAAGATTCTTTATCCAACGCATGGGCCAAATAAAAGGGATAAGGTCTAGAAAGATCATCTGCCTTATTTTTTGATAAAATCAATTCCTCAAAGCTAATGGTAGAAGGATTCCAATCCCCCATGATCCTATGGGCCACTTCAGTTTTTTCCATTCCAAAAGCTTCCCCTACAGCTTGGGTAACCAGATTTTGGCTCACACCAACTCTAAAACCACCTGTTATGATTTTTGTAAACACAAAAATCTCTTCCTTTCGCATTGAAACCCAAGCCTGGATAATTTTTTCCCTTTTTTCGGTCTCATTGAGATTGTCCAATGCCATCAAATAATTGATCCAATAATGAAGGGGATGGTCCTGAACTCCTTCATTTAAAGGTAATAACAGGGACAAAGTTTCTGCTAAATCCCCAACCGTATGGTAGGACTCCTCGAAAAGCCAATCCGGAATCCCTGTCAGTTCACAACACCATGTTCTCAACGACCTTGTACTGACTTGTCTTTTGGGCCTTTTATGGGAAAATAGTGCAATGGTCCACAATTTATCTTCATCATCTGCCTGCAAAAAATAAGATTTTAATGCCTCCAATTTATCTGAGGTTTTATTGCTTTGATCCAGATGGAGAAATAATTCGGCAAACAATCTCATACAAACATTAAGTTTTTTGATAGAAACGGGAATATGTGACTTGCTTCACGTTTATTGGAAAATAAATTATTTATATTTCAACCAAGAATTAAAACTTCATGCCCTTTGAGGGCGTAATTACTAAAAAAACACAACTGCTATGAAAAAGTTAGCAATTTTATTTCTTGTTGCTATTGCCTTCTATTCCTGTCAGGAAAAAGAAGAAAGTATTTATACAGGAAATGAGCTCATCTACAACCTTTATCAAGGCTCTGACTTCGATTATACCGGAAAAGTCAATGCAAGGGAAATGGCCAATGGAGATATTGAAATCACCGTGGAACTGATAGGGAAAAAAGAAACAGATCCTTATTATTTCCCAGCCCATCTTCATTTTGGATCTTATGACTATCAGGATTCTCCTACCGCTTATTTATTAAATCCAGTGGACATAAGAGATCTGAAAAGTATCACCATTTTAGGGAATTTGTCCGATGGTAGAAAGTTAAGTTTTGATGAATTCAAAAATCTTGATGGGCATGTGAAAGTACATCTTGCCGATTCTGGACCGGAGTATCAAATCATTTTATCTGTAGGGAATATCGGAAAAAATGACAATAGTCCACAAGCTTTCAAAATCGAAAACATGACCATGTGTTCTCCCTATTACTAGGATAATTCAGGATTCTGTGATACAAGTAATACTTTTAATATAAAAAAATGCTGTCCGAAAAAGACAGCATTTTTTATTACCAAACCTCTCAATCAATCAGGTTTATTTCAATTATTGAATTTTGGAATTTGTATTTTGGATTTTGGTAATTGGTAATTGGTAATTGGTAATTTATTATTGACAATTCCTCACCCTTCTTCTTCCATAACTTTTGGGGCCAATAAGACCTTCATTTTTCCGTGAATTGCTACAATTTCATCATGCATGACTTTCTGGTATTCCAGATGTTCGGCATCACTAAAGGGTTTACTTGGATTGTGTACATGGTATTTCCTTTGGTGCTCATCATCATGTGAATGTTCAAATCCGGGAACTTCAATAATGTCTTTATCCCAGATTTTTAATTCATCTTTGAGATCAGTATACTCTATTTCGGCCTCTTTGAGAGACTTTTCAAAATCCATTATTTCTTCTCTTAAGTCAAGGGAATTTTGGTGAATGCTGTTGGCCTCTTCTAGTTCTGGGGTAATTTCTCTATGTTCATGTTTATGACCGGAACAAGAAAACAAGGTGGAACAGATCAAGAGCGATAAAATAAGTATTTTAGAACTTTTCATATAAATAGAATAATTATTGATCCTAAATATATAAAAAAAGGCTACTTAATTTAAAAGTAGCCTTGCTATTTCTTAAGGATTTAATACCAGAGGGAAGGTAATATCCAAATCTGTTTCTCCTCCTGCCTGCACGAAATTTTCCCAGTTTGGGTTGTTTGCTCCAGTGAAGTCTTTGTTCAGGTCATGCCTTAAAATAAGTCTGAACTGGGCATTGTTAAATCCAGGGGCCGGAGATACTTGGACAAAGCCTCTCAATCCAACCGGATTTCCATTTAAATCTTCATCGTCATAGGTATAAGTTAGAACTGGAGAACTGATAAAAGCAGTTCCTAGAAAGAAAAACTGATGTTCATCTGCTTCCTCCAAAATTTCTTCAGTAATATCCTCATTTTCAACACTATTGAACAATTCAATCTCCAAAAGGTATTTTTTACCTGTATTCAAGGCAATGGTTTCAATAGTTGGGCTGCTTCCTAACTCCAAGCCTTGGGAATCAGATGCCTTAAATTCCAGAGGCGTTCCAATGGGATTATTGTTTTCATCAAGCTCTGTAAAAATGAGCGTCACATCAGTGATTAATTCCTCTTCATTTTCCGGTACCGGATCATCACTGGAACAGGAAGAAAAAACAAATACAATTGCGAATAACAATAGAAGTGGTTTGATGTTGAAATTTTTCATTTTTATTTAATTTAATTGGTTTAATTATTTAGAATTCATAATTGAGTTTAAGGAATACATTTCTTCCTATTTCATGGGTAAAGTAACGGAAGCGGTTCATATAATCTTTATATTCAGTATCAAAGAGGTTTTGAACTTGGAGACCGATATTCAGGGTATTTCCCTTGGTTTTAATACTGCTCTGAATTCCCAAATTCCAAATGGAATAGGATGGGGGAGCAGGAGCAAAATCAAAATCAGGTTCCCTGGTCTGTTGGGCGACAGTTAAATTGCTCAGGAATATTTTTGAGTTAAACTTTCCTCTTTCCTTTTTCAATTGAAAGGAAAGCCCATTTTCCATTCTATCGGCAGGGATAAATGGTAGGTAGGAATTTTCTGTTAAATTGACAGCTCTGACCAAAGAAGATCTGTTAAAAAATTCCCATCTATCAGTTATCTCCCAAACTGCACTCAGGTCAGTACCCCAAAAACCGGCATCTGTCTGAAGGTATTCAAAAACATTGAAGGTTCCCCTTATGGTGATCAATTGCTCTTCAACAGGGTTCAAATAGATATAATTATTGATTCTATTTGTATAGGCAGTCAATTCTATATTCAACTTGCTATCTGCATAATTAAGACTGTTCAGCCACTTATAAGATTTTTCACTTTCCAAATCCGGATCACCAATTTCTATGGCTGCCAGACCATGGTGGAGTCCTTGACTAAACTGCTCATTGATATTTGGTGGTCTCCAAGCTGTTGCCAGATTGGAATTAAATGTCCAATTCCTGGAAAATGCATACATTCCTCCTAAAAAGGCTGAAAAATTATTGAACTGGTAACTTCTTTCCTGAAGTTCCCCAGATAGAATTCTGGCGGCCTCTATCCATCTATAATCATATCTTAATCCCCCTTCAATCTCTAGTGGACCACTTGTAAACTTTTCTATAAGATAGGCGCCAATATTCAGCATATCAAAATTTGGAATCAAAGGAACCACACCCGTTCCCTGGATATTGGAGTTTGCCTGTTGGATCAAACCCAAACCGATAGAACCATCCCAGTTTTTCCTGGTTTGGTGGGTATAGGTAAAATCCAGGGTGTTGGTGAACAGTTCCATGTCAAGGGAGGGCCTTTCATTAAGATCACCTCTTCGCCTGTCAAATTCTTGCCTATGGTTTCTCTGAAAGGCATATTGTAGATTAAGCTTTGCACCATCATTAAGATGGTAATGTATTTTAGCTTTAAAAAGCTGGTGACCGACTTCTTGCTTGGGATTGGTGATATCATATGTAAAATCCGGATCACTAAATGGTCTACCATTTTCAATAATTTCTTCCAGATCAGATAAATTTCCTGTATGGGAATCCCGAAGAATTCCGATAGTCGTTTGAAAATGGCTAAAATACAGCTCCGTACCCAATTTACTGCTGCTATACCCCATTGCGCCGGAAAGGTTAAATTCCCTAACCCCGGTATTATCCAACATGTAATCCGGAGTTTGAATATTTCCTGATATTTTGGAGGAGGTCTGAAATCGGTATCCCAATCCTGCAATTTTGGAAGAGCCACCTGTAATATAGGCCGCTCCGTTAACACCTCTTCCATTGGAAAATCCAATCAAATCCACTTCACCATTAAATCCTGCTTTTACCGGTAATGGGGCGGGATTGACCAATATGACACCGCCCATGGCATCAGGACCAAAACGGACAGATTCGGCCCCTTTAACTACAGCAATTTCTTTTGCCAGAAATGGGTCAATTTCAGGAGCATGTTCAGCACCCCATTGTTGACCTTCCAGTCTTACCCCATTGTTCAAAATCAAAATCCGGTTACTGTGCAGTCCATGAATAACAGGCTTTTGAATACTGGGGCCTGAAGCATAACTTGTAACTCCAGGAATTCTTTTTAAAGTTTCACCGAGGTTTTGTCCTCTACTTTCCCTTAAGACATTGCCATATAAAGCGGATACTGCATTGGAAGTCAATAAGGCATCCTGATGACCATGGATATCCACACCTTCCAGATCAATATCCTCAGCCACCAACCTAATGGTCAAATTGGTATTTGAATTAAGTGAAATTTGTTCCAAATATTCCTTATGGCCCATATACTGTACTTTCAGGGTAATTGTCCCAGAACAGACATTCTGTATTCTAAAATTTCCTAAGGCATCTGAAATGGAACCCTTTTCGGCTTCGACAAGCCAAATAAAAGCACCTTCAATAGGTTCATTGTTTTCCAAATGGATGATCTTTCCTCTGATGTTAAGGTTACATGGCTCCTGTGCCTCTAAAGAGGTAAGCATGAGGAAGAAAATAATAATGAAAGAAATACTTGCCTGGAGCATAAATGAAACTATGTTGCAAAAATAAGGAAACATGAGGATACACCCAATAAAAAATGCAACTTTGTTTCATTTAAAAGAGAGAATTAAACCGAAGGGATAAATAGTTTGCAGGAAAAAGTGAGTTTTTTATTGATAATTATCTCATTTGAAGCATAAAAATCTAAACTAAAAAATGTTTTTTAAATTTAATTTCTTGCACAATATTGTTAAAATGGAATTAATTGCATTATTTAAAAACAGCAAATTAAATTTTGCATCATTTAAAAACCCTAACAATTATTATTATGCTAAAACCTTATTACAAATTCCTTAAAAGGCCTATAGGTATGGCTGCAATTGCTATTAGCTTACTTACACTATCCTGTCAGGAAAACCAGGAAATTCCGGTCTTAGAAACGGAGGATCAGTTTTTAAGATACCAACAAGGGGACATCATCCCTGGAAGTTTCATCATTGTATTGAACCCTGATAATATTACTTTTAGAAAAGGCGGAAATTACGAAGTGAATCAAAGTGCCATGCGTGTAATAGCGAATGAGCTTTTGTCAAAATATAGGATTTCAGAAGAGAAATTAGGTCATGTTTATGCATCTACCTTGGAGGGATTCTCATTAAGGTTAACTAAGGATGAATATGAATTGATTAAAAATGATCCGGCCATAAAATACATTGAACCGGACCGTATGATGAGCATTGCCCAGGGAAATAGACCTGGAGGTGGTGGAGGAGGTGGTGGATCCACTGGCCAAGAAGTTCCTTGGGGAATCACCCGTGTGGGTGGTTCCGTCAATTATAGCGGCAATAATGTGGCCTGGGTAATTGACACAGGAATTGATCTTACCCACCCGGATCTCAATGTGAGTTCAACCGATGGATTTACAGCATTTACTTCTGGCAGGGATGCAAACTTAAACGATGGAAATGGCCATGGAACCCATGTGGCCGGTACAATTGCTGCAATTAATAACAGTATTGGAGTTGTGGGTGTTGCTGCTGGAGCACCTGTTGTTCCAGTAAAAGTTTTGGATACCAGAGGTTCCGGATCATATTCAGGTGTAATAGCCGGAGTTGACTGGGTAGGAGGAAAAGCCAAATCAGGCGATGTTGCCAATATGAGTTTGGGCGGTCCTGTTTCCCAAGCATTGGATGATGCTGTTTTAGCAGCATCCAATAAAGGTATCAAGTTTGTGATTGCAGCTGGAAACAGTAGTGCAAATGCCAATAATTATTCTCCTGCTAGGGCAAATGGTAACAATATCTGGACCATTTCAGCCATGAACAGTTCCAATGTATTTGCCTCATTCTCAAATTTTGGAAATCCTCCTATTGATTATTGCGCACCAGGTGTGAGTATCAAATCAACCTGGAAAGGAGGCGGGTACAATACCATCAGTGGAACTTCAATGGCAGCACCACATGCTGCAGGAGTATTGTTATTAGGTAGTGCAAAGAGCTCTGGAACGGTTAGTCAGGATCCTGATGGCAATGCAGATCTAATCATATCCCGTTAAAGTCAAAGGAAAATAAAAAAGGAACTGGAAAAATCCAGTTCCTTTTTTATTTTTTGACCTGTTTTTTCAACTCTACAAATATCCCTTCCAAACCATTAATTCTGATTTCATATAGGGTGTGAAGCCACATTCCCAACTTTCCTTCAGGAAATCCTTGCCTATGCATCCAAACTAAATAATGTTCCGGAATATCACAAAGCAATCTTCCTTTGTACTTCCCAAAAGGCATGGTCTTGGTAACCAGATCCATTAAAATTTCCCTATCCATAAATTTTAAAATCCAACCGCCACATCATCTCCTCTTCGATCAGCTCCTCCTTCAAGCTTACCATCTGGTAAAACCAGAATGGCATCTACTTTTCCAAGTATCGGAGTGTATCCTTCATTAATAATATAGCTCTTCTGTTTTAAAGCTTCTAATGTAGCCTTATCAAAACCTTCCGGTTCAAAATTGATGTAATCTGGCATCCATTGGTGGTGAAACCTTGGCGCATTGACTGCCTGCTGCATGGTCATCCCAAACTCCACAACATTTAGGATGGTTTGCAACACTGAGGTGATGATAGTTGAACCACCTGGAGTTCCTACAACCATCAATAGCTCCCCATCTTTTTCCACGATTGTGGGAGTCATGGAACTGAGCATTCTTTTTCCAGGAGCAATACTGTTTGCCTCAGCTCCAATAAGTCCAAACATATTGGGAACACCTGCCTTTGCACTGAAATCATCCATTTCATTATTGAGGAAAAAACCCAGTTCATCACTGTACAGTTTTGAGCCATAGGCACCGTTCAGGGTGGTAGTAACTGCCGCTGCATTTCCGAATTGATCCACAATGGAGTAATGGGTAGTTTCATCACTTTCTACAAACTGTATCTGCCCTTGGGAAATCTCAGAGGATAATGTAGCTTTTTCGGAATCAAAAGATTCCATCCTATACTTTAAGTAATCCCTATCTAAAAGTTGGCTGACCGGAATTTCCACATAATCTGGATCACCCAAATAATAATTCCGATCCGCATAGGCCCTTCTTTCAGCTTCGGTCAGCAATTGGATATAGTCAGGACTGTTATGGCCCATTCCTGCAAGATCAAATGGCTCCAGCATTCCTAAAATCTGGGCAAGGGTAATTCCTCCGGAACTTGGTGGAGCCATGGAAATCAATTGATAATCTTTGTATTGAAACAAAATCGGATCTCTCCACTTTGCTTCATAGCTGGCCAAATCTTCCAAGGTAATGATTCCTCCTTTAGATTGGATAAAATCTACCAATTTATGTGCTGTTTCACCTTTGTAGAATTCTTCTTTCCCATTTTTTGCTATCCTTCTTAGAGTTTGGGCCAAGGCAGGATATTTGATGGTATCATTTGCTTTAAATTCTCTGGCGAATAGGGTGTTTTCCCCGTTTACTTTGATGAAATCAGGTCTGGAATTGGATAGTCTTCTTTCTTGGTTTTCTGTTACGATTACTCCCTTTTCTGCCAATTCTATTACCGGTGCAAGAATCTCTTCCATTGGTAAAGACCCCAGTTTTTCATGAACAGCAAATACACCTGAAATTGTACCTGGTACCCCTACGGCCAAAGCCCCTAAAGTACTCAGTCCCTGAATAACATCCCCTTTTTCATCCAAATACATATCCCTGGTGGCTGCTAATGGTGCCTTTTCCCTGTAGTCAATGGAACCTGAGCTTCCATCTGCCAACCTATAAACCATAAAACCACCCCCTCCAAGATTTCCAGCAAAAGGATAAGCTACTGCCAATGCTAGTTCGGTTGCTACCATCGCATCAAAAGCATTCCCCCCTTTTTCCATCATTAAGAGTCCGATTTTAGATGCTTCTGCTCTTGCTGTAACCACCATGGCTTTTTCAGATAAAAAACCACGGCCTTCTGTAGATATCACATCCTTTTTCCCACAGGAAAAAACTAGGAAAAAAATTCCAAATACGATGCTTAATTTTAGTTTATCCAACATTTTTTCAATCAATCAAAGTGTCATTGAACAGTTTCAAAATTCTTTTGTATTCATCAGTCCAGCTACTGGCCTCAACGAAACCATGGTCTTCCACAGGATAAATAGCCATTTCCCAATTATCCTTCCCCAGTTCAATAAGTCGTTGTGCGAGACGCACCACATCCTGAAAATGAACATTGATATCAATCATACCATGGGCAATCAATAGATTTCCTTTTAATCCTTCAGCAAAATAGATAGGAGAGGAGCGTCTATAGGCGATTGGGTCATTAAATGGTTCGTTTAAAATGTTGGATGTATATCCATGATTATAGTGGGCCCAATCAGTAACAGACCGAAGTGCAGCTCCGGATTTAAATGTTTCCGGTGCGGTAAAAAGCCCCATAAGGGTAATAAATCCCCCATAACTGCCTCCATAAATCCCTATTCTACCTGCATCTACACCATAATTGGCTACCAAATATTTGGCACCATCTACCTGGTCAGACAGGTCTTTTCCTCCCATATGCCTATAAATTCCCGTTCTCCAATTTCTTCCATAACCTGCAGAGCCCCTATAATCAATATCCAGCACTGTATATCCTAAATCTGCCAGAAGGTTATGAAACATATACTCCCTAAAATAACTTGACCACCATTTATGAGCATTTTGAAGGTAACCGGCACCATGGACAAAAATGATTGCAGCACCATTTTTCTTATCCTCTTTTGGAACATAAAGTCTGGCAGGAACCATTGCTCCATCTGTTGCTTTGAAGGAAATCAATTTCGGCTCTCTCCAAGGATAAGATTTAAATTCTGCACTTTGGCCATGGGTAAGTTGCACAGGATTTGAATTTGGAAGATTTTCCTGAAAATACAATTCCCAGGGTTTATTGCTATAAGAATACAAAATGGCCAAATGCTTTTCATCCGGTGACAAAAAAACTTCATTATTTCCCTCCATTGAGGTCAATTTCTCCATTTTACCACCCATCAATGGCATCATATACAAATGTCTTTCACCAGGATGAACCTCAGAGGTACTGAGGAACCAAAACTTTCCATTATTGGAAATTTTAGGATTGAAAACCTCATAATTACCTTTTGTCAATGGCTTCTTTTGGCCATTGCTCACATCAAGAATATATAGATGGGAATAACCGGTTTCTTCTGACTGAAAATAAATATGTCTGTTATCAGGTAGCCAACCAAAAGTGCTGCCCCCCATATTCCATCCTATCCCAGGACCTGCAATCCATGCCTCATCCCTTTGCCTGTCCAGATTTTTTATTTCTCCTGTTTTCAAATCCAACAGTGAAATCCAACGGTCTTTGTTATCCACTGACCGGATATTTACCACGGTATATTTCCCATCCGGTGAAAAACTCGGTGCTGAAATAATAACTTCCCTTTCTTTTGCCTCCCATTTTTTTTCAGGATAATCTTTCACATAATCCGGCAAATCTTTAATTCCGGGAAGATTGTCGGTTTTCGCAAAATATACTGTATCTTTCTTTAAATCGTAAATCGCCAATTCCACTTTACTGGGTTTGTCACCCACCTTGGATCTGGCGGGAAGGTCTGTAGTATAACCGGAAAAGTGGGCATAATCCGGAACGTCAGTCCTTTTGTTATCGGCCCTTGAAATCAGATTGAAAGTAACAAAGGTTTCATCAGGGCTCAATTGAAGGTTACTCAAAGATTTATTTCCTGTATAAAATGTAAATGGTTCCGGGTCTGATATTGCTTCATTGTAATTTTTGGTTTTTTCCTTTTTCTCTTCTCTTTCCCTTACTATTTGAAGCAATGCCAGGTTATCCTCTTTCAGCCATTCTTCCCTTTTTTCCAATTTTTCGGTTTTTTCTTCAGGTTTGTTCCCGGATTTGATCTGTGTAATTTTTTCCAATTTCCCGACTTTAAGGTCATATACATACATATTATTGGAAGATTGGAAAGCTATTCTGCTATCATTTGCCAAAAATTTCGCATTATTAATTCTGTCACCGAGTGAGAGAAGCGTTTTCCTTTCTCCGGAAAGTATATCAAAAAGAACAAGGTCACCTGATTTCCCAAAAACTTTGTGCGTTTTGGCCATATTTATATCCGCATTGGCCGGTACGATTCCTTTTTTCTCCGCTACACTGACTTTTTCAATTTGGGAAGGGTTTTTAATATTTATTTTATAAAGGGAATCAGCCGGATTGCCTTCTGGGTTGTAATCAAAATAGATGGTTTCCCCTTTGTCATCCCATTTGATATTTGAAGGGAAGTACCCTATCCATTTGGGATCCTGCATTATTTTCTCTACACTTAAGGTCTGGGCATAGCTAGAATGACTGTAAATTAAAAGGACTAATAATAGAAATTTTAGGCGTTTCATAAAATTTGAATTTTCTCAAATATGTGCCCAAAAAAATAAAAAGAATAAAAAAATTACATGAGAGTACTATAAATGGGAAGATTAAATTGTCTTCAAAAATTTTTCCAGTTCATCCTCAATTATAGCAATATGTTTTAAGAGTGTTTCATATTTTGGCGCAGAATTCTCCAGATCAGCTTCTATTGCTTCCAGAATTTTCCTGGTATCTACAGCACCCACATAGCTCATGCTAGGTTTGGCTTTATGGCATTTCTTTTTGATGGTAGCAAAATCCTTGGCTTCATATAATGGATGTAAATGCTTCAAATCGTTCAAATTGGTATCCAAAATGATCTGAACCATTTCCCTGAGCATTTCTTTATCGTCATCACCAAAATACTGAATAATGGTCTGCGGACTAATCAGCTGATACATAAAAATCTATTTTAGCACAATTTTGCATAATTTACACAAGTTTATGCATTTCAAATAAATAAAAAAAGTGTTTTCCACAAAATAGACAAAAATAGTTTGATGATTTATATTGTACTTTATGTCAAAATTTAATTTTTTTTACGGTTTTTATTGCGTATCAATACCTTAACTTTGGATGTTTTTCAAACTGTTTTGTTGGGAACTTGGTTAAGCTTACTGATTATGAATAAAAACAAGTTGATCTTTCTGATTATTGCAGCGGTTTTCCTAATCACCATGATCTGGATTGGAATAGATATCTCCAAAAGAACGACTTTTCCCGGTTCAAAAGGAAACCTAAAAGAAAGAATAGCACCATCGGATACAATCAAATAAAATGGCAAGCGGACGAAAAATAGAAGTGGACAAATTGGACCTGGAAAAAATGAAGGAAAAGACCACTGAAATTCCTGGTCTTTTACCATATGCCCATCAGAGTGGAAGTGCCGTCATCAAGCCGGAAGATAAGGGTAAAATTACAGGAAGGGCTGTAGCTGCCATGCATTCCCAAACAGATATGCAGATGGCACAGATCTACCAACAAATGCATTTGTTGGCAGAACAGGCCAAATCCATCCAGAAAAGAGTGGAAATTTCAGAAAGGATTTACCGTACCCCTATGAATTTTGAACCCTTGATCAACCACCATTATTTTCTGTATGAAAAGGAAGATGGAACTGATTTTTTGAGTTTAGTAGCTCCTGAAGAGTGGGGAAGAAAGCAAAAATTTTCAAAATTTCTTGCTGAAGTTAAACTCTTAGCCGACCACACTTGGGAAATAATTCGTAAAGGGTAAATAACCATTTTATGCGTCAGCTAAAAGTCAAAAAGCTTATAGACATCATTCAAACAACTGAACTTCCCATTGAAATTGACTTCAATTTGGAGGTCAATAAAGGTTATCTAAAAGGAAAAGGAGAGGAACTCTTAAATGATGTATTTCAGGAATTAGAAGGCAATGGACCAGCCCCTTTATTGGAAAGAATTAAAATAGATTTTAAGATCAACCGTTTTCTTTTTATTTATGACGATGAAGTCCATTTCAATAGATATAGGTTAATTTCTTTAAAATCAGAGATTTATAATACTTTTTCTTATCCATGGAGAGATGCATACTTACGGCTTTGCAGAACCTTTGAAAAAGAATGTCAAAAATCCGGTTCCCAGGAACGCATTTGGAACGGACCGCCTTTGGCTACCAAAGTATTTGGGAAAAGTGAGGCCTTTGGGGAACTGATTGGTAATGGTTCTTCCGGTTGGAAACTCAATGCCTATAATGATGCCCAATACGATCTGCTGAGCAGGTTACATGGGTATAAAATCATCAGGATTCCGATGCATGAAAACCTGATGATTGGAGGAAGCCTCAAGAAGATTGACGAATTATTGATTCGGCCTACCGAACAAATGGAACAGGGAATCAAAAATTGGTTCTTAAGAAAATTGGAATAAAAAAGCCATCAAATAAATTTGATGGCTTTTTTCAAGCGAATAGACCATAGATTTCCCTATCTATCCGCTCAACAATGGATGAAAAATCTTCCGGATGTGCTACAAAATCCAGGTCATTGACATCCACCACCAATAGCTTTCCTTTATCATAATTGGAAATCCAATCTTCATAGTGGGCATTCAAATTCTTCAAATAATCTATTCGGATTGAATTTTCATAATGCCTCCCTCTTTTTTCTATTTGACCAACCAATTTTGGAATATCAGCTTTTAGATAAACCAATAAATCCGGTGGTTTTACAAAGTTGATCATAGAATGGAATAGATTGAGGTAATTTTCATAATCCCGGTCAGAAATCATCTTTGACTTATGGAGGTTGGCAGCAAATATGTAGGCATCCTCATAAATTGTTCTGTCCTGAATGACGGATTGACCGCTATCCCTGATCCTTTTGATCTGATTAAACCTGCTGTTTAAAAAATAAACCTGCAAATGAAAGGACCATCTCTTCATATCCTCATAAAAGTCTGCCAAATAGGGGTTATTTTCCACTGCTTCCAATTCCGCATTCCAACCATAATGTTTTGCCAATTTGATGGTCAGAGTGGTCTTTCCACTTCCTATATTTCCTGATACTGCTATATGCATTTTTTGATTACCTAGTAGAAATATATGGCTGAATTTTCGCCATACCATTTCCAAAATAAACTACTTTATTACTTCTTAAACTGAGGAGAAACAACAAATTCTTTTACTCCAGGGGTATATTTGTAAAAACCTTCACCTGATTTCACCCCTTTAAAGCCTGCTTCCACCATGTTCACAAGTAAAGGGCAAGGAGCATATTTGGGGTTACCGAATCCATCAAACAACACCCTTAGGATAGATAGGCAAACATCTAACCCAATAAAATCAGCCAACTGCAAAGGGCCCATTGGGTGTGCCATGCCTAATTTCATTACGGTATCTATCTCTTCAATCCCAGCTACCCCTTCATATAATGTATAAATGGCCTCATTGATCATAGGCATCAAGATCCTGTTGGCCACAAATCCAGGATAATCATTCACTTCAACCGGCACTTTATCCAGCTTTTTGGAAAGATCCATTATTTTGGAAGTGACTTCGTCTGAGGTCGCATATCCTCTGATCACTTCCACCAATTTCATGACCGGAACGGGGTTCATGAAATGCATGCCAATGACTTTATCCGCTCTACCTGTTACTGCTGCAATTTTGGTAATGGATATGGAAGAAGTGTTGGTAGCCAAAATGGTACTTTCCTTGCATATTTGATCAAGTTGCCTGAAAAGGTCCAGTTTAACAGAAATATTTTCGGTTGCGGCTTCAACTACCAGATCAGCACTTTTCACCCCTTCCTCCAGATTGGTAAAGGTCTTTATCCTACCTAATGCCATCGCTTTGTCATCCTCTGTAAGGGTCCCTTTTGAAATTTGTCTGTCAAAATTTCTTGAAATAGTAGCGAGGGCTTTTTCCAGGGCATTTTGCTGTACATCAATTAAAGCAACTTTATAGCCGTTTTGGGCATAAACATGGGCAATGCCATTTCCCATGGTTCCTGATCCTATCACTGAAATGTTGTTCATCTTATTTGGGTTAAATATTCTGATTTTTTATTTATTAATGAAAAACCTGGCCAATGGTTCTGGAATTTTCCCATCCATGCAGGCTTCAAATCTAAACCGAAACAGAAGTAAATCCAATTCCTAATCGTATAAAATAGTTACATTTGGAGCATGAAAGAATTGGGAAAAATTAACAGCCTATTGGTCAATAGATTTACACCAAATGGAGCTTATTTGGCTTTACGGGAAGGAGGGGAAGTATTATTACCAAAAAGTTATCTAAAAGGAACTGAAAAAGAAGGTGATGAAATTGAAGTATTTGTTTATACAGATAGTGAAGACCGTCCAGTTGCGGTAACCAACAAACCTACGGCCTTATTGGATGAATTTGCCATAATGGAGGCAAGAGAAATAACAAAATTCGGCGCATTTATGGATTGGGGTCTTCCCAAAGATCTTTTTGTCCCGAAAGCTGAAATGGCAAAACCAATGATCAAAGGAGAAAAATACCTGGTCAGGATCTGCAAGGATTATAAAACGGATAGATTGATCGGGGTTTCCAAATATGAGGATTTCCTGATCAAAGATACCCGTGGATTTGAAGAGGGACAGGAAACTGAGGCAGCTATTTTTGAAGAAACGGATCTTGGTTACAAAGCCCTTATTGAAGGGAATTTTGAAGGCCTTCTCTATAAAAATGAGGTTTTTCAACCTTTGGAAATCGGCGATAAAATCAGGGTATTCATAAAAAAAAGGAGAGAAGATGGAAAATTGGATTTACAGCTGTTACCAAGGGGAAGGGAAAAATACGAGGAAGGGGCTGAAAAAATCCTGGAAGTTTTAAAAATCCGGAAATTTTTGCCCCTTCATGATAAATCATCCCCTGAGTCCATTAAAGAATTACTGGGAATGAGTAAAAAACATTTCAAGCAGTCGATCGGTCAATTATACAAAGCAAGAAAGATTGCCATCAAAGAAAACGGGATTGAACTGATTTAATCCAATTCCAGAATGGAATTGGGTGTTATGCAAAGCACCGCCTTATTCTTTTTAATGGCAATGGGTGCTTTGATCAGATGGGGATTTCTGGTCAGGATATTTAACCAGCCCTCTTCGTCCCAAGTTTTCCCTGCAATTTTACTTTGATAATCCGGATGCGCCCTGTTCAATAGGTCTTTAGGTCTGAGGTTGAGTTTTTCCAGAATGGTCTGCCAACCGGTCAATGTGATGCGCTCTTTTTCGATGTTGATCTCATTGATGTGCTGGGCAATGGATTGGGCATAAGCCCTCATTTGTTTGTCTACAGAATGGGTAGGGTTAAAGTAGAAAAACAGCTCATTGGGGTGCATTTTCATAGTGGCTTAGGTTTAGGTTGTTTAATTTACTAATTAAACGACTGAAAACCAAATAAATATATATTAGTTATTGACCTATATTTACTTTGAATATTATGAAAAATGGATTTGGATAATTTTAAAAACAGGTCTAATACCGAATATGCTACAAACAAAAAGCTGGTAGGGAAATTAAAGAAAACTAAGGGTAAAATCCTCGACGAAATATTTTCTATTTCCCACGATACTGCTTTCAGCAAAATCAATTGTCTTGAATGTGCCAACTGCTGCAAAACCACAAGTCCAATTTTCTTAAAAACTGATATAGACAGATTGGCAAAGGTTTTCAGAATGAAAAGTGCTGATTTTATGGATCAATATTTACATAGGGATGAAGAAGGCGATTTTGTACTGAATTCTGCTCCTTGCCCATTTTTAAATGAAGACAACACTTGTTTGGTATATGAGGCAAGGCCCAAAGCATGTAGGGAATATCCCCATACCAACCGAAAAAACATGCATGGAATTTTGAATTTAACCTTAAAAAATTCCCTAATTTGCCCTGCTGTATATGAAATATTTCAAGACATTGGCAAAGATTTTAGGAAGTAAGCAAATCTCTTTACTATTTTAGTGACTTAAACCTATTAAAAATAACCATGAATAAAGACCAAGAGCATTTTTTGGGTGTCGATGTGGGAGGTACCCATTTGAAAATCGGCCTGGTAGACAGGCAAGGTGAAATTCTTTCATTTGAGAAAATAGATACTGCACCCTACAGAGATGATCCTAAAGGTTTCAACCATAGGTTTATCAATGGTATGGGAAAAATACTTGAGAAATATCAGGGAGTAACCAAAGTGGGTATAGGACTTCCTGGCCTGATATCCAAAGATAGGACTACGACTTTGGAAATCCCGGCAATTCCCGGTTTGAATGGTTTTAACCTCAAAGGTGCCCTAAAGGAAACCTATCCGGGCGTTTCATTTTTCCTTGAAAATGATGCGGCTGCCGCTGCCATAGGGGAGTACCGGTTTGGCAAAAACAATCCACCTGAGGATTTCCTTTTTATTACTATGGGAACAGGAATTGGAAGTGCTTTGGTTTTGGATGGAGCGATTTTTCAAGGGGCCAGAGGAAACGCGATGGAAATGGGTCATATGCTTTCCAGAGGAAACGAAGGTCTTGAAAAACTAATCGGTAGAAATGGTATCCTGAAAATTATGGAAAGGTTTATCCAGGCATATCCGAGACTGGCAGGTGAATTAATAGATAAAGAACTGGGAACCCATTTATTGGTAGATACTGCCAAAGCAGGTAATGAGGTGTCCTTGATGGTATTCGAAGAAGTTGGAAGAATTCTTGGAGAAGCTATTGTATCCACCATCCGGATTTTGGATGTCACCAATGTGTATTTCGGAGGTGGAATTTCTGCAGGACTTGAATTTATGATGCCTTCTTTGGATAAAACGGTCCGTCAGTTCCTTACGCCTTATTATGTGAAAGACCTGAATTTGATGAAAGCCACTTTAGAAAATAATGCCGGTACTCTTGGTGCGGCCGCCTTGTGCTTTTTGGAGGATTGAAAAAACTTTGATTTAAATGAGAGCCTGCCCTTATTTTTGGTCAGGCTTTTTTCATGTCACATTTGTCCAAGTCAAGAAAAACCACTTCAAATGTTCAAAAAATGGTCTTTTATTTAAAAATTAATTCATTTTTTGAACATCATTATTTTTTTGACCAGCGTCAAAATAATTAACTATCATAATAAAAACTTTCAATTAAGGATTAAGGGTGCTAATTGTTACCTCGCTCACCCTGCTGATGGCATTGAGCCTGAAAATTACCTTCATAGGCTCTTCCTCTATGTTTTCATTCCCACAGCCCGGACCCGGTTCAATAAAATAAATGAAAAATGTTTGGCTCCGGTCAGCCAATTCCACTTTATCCGGCCTTCCAAAAGTTTTGATCAATGCCTGGTTGTCTTTACCAAGCAGGTCATTTTTAACCGCACGAAAATTTTCAAGGTCATTTGCCCTTAAACCAAGGCAACCGTTCCTATCCTTTTTCCAATTGCTAAGGTTCACTCCTCTAACCTCTACTTTTGAAGAACAGGCCATTACAAGTGAAAAGAATAAAATAAAGCCCGCTAAGCTCTTGATTTGAATCCTAAACATCAGTTCTGGTGAATAAATGGTAAATACAAACCCATAAAACAGACAAGGGGCAAAACTAAATTAAAATTTCCTGTTTTTTACTGCTGCCCATTAACTTAAATTGACTTGATCTCAGGCATTTCCATTTTTTAATAGACCAAGTCCTTATTAAAAACCAAAAAAGGGAAAAACAGTTTCAGTCTAGTCTCCTTTTTAATATTTATATTAGCGCGCAAAACGACGATTGATTATGTATTACCGTTTCGGAAAAGTTTTCCATTTCCTGTCAGTTCTATTATTTATTTTCTCTTTTTTATACACCTATTCATCACTTTCTGAATTGGTTGTTTTGGAATTCAATGATGAGGGAGTTGCTGTTAAAAGTATGGGTAAAAACGCCTTTTTTTACACAGGACTTATTATTTTCATTATTTTGAATATTCTTTTATTGACCCCTGCAAAATTAATTGAGCAGCAAAGCACAAAAAATCTTAAAAGATTATTTCCCATTGGGGATAGATTCAGAGACTACATGCTGACCTGGATTTATTCATTTGTCGGAATCGTGAATTTATCCCTAAGTATCCTGGGACTTTTTGTCCACAGTATCAATAACCAAAATGAAATCAGCACAGGAAGTTTTGCTTTCTTCTTTTATCTGATTCCAATATTTTTTGTAGTTTGGATCATTGGATTATTCAGGATATTGTTGAAAAAATTCACTTCAATACAGACTACCGAAAAGTAAATCTTTAAACACCAAAATTAAAGGATTAAGTAAATGGCAGAAAACGTACAGTATACCGAGGACAGTATCAAGTCATTGGATTGGAGGGAACACATCAGGCTTAGGCCGGGTATGTATATCGGTAAATTGGGTGATGGAAGTGCACAGGATGATGGTATATATGTGTTGGTAAAGGAAGTGGTCGACAATAGTATCGATGAGCATATGATGGGCTATGGAAGGACCATTGATATAAAAATTTCTGAGCATAAGGTTGAAGTACGGGATTATGGCCGTGGTATTCCATTAGGAAAAGTCATCGATTGTGTTTCCAAAATAAATACCGGGGGCAAGTATGACTCCGGCGCATTTCAAAAATCAGTAGGCTTAAATGGCGTAGGTACAAAAGCAGTCAATGCACTTTCCGATTTTTTCAAAGTCCAGTCTTTTAGAGATGGGGAAACAAAAATGGCCGAATTTGAAAAGGGCATCTTGGTCAATGACCAAAAAATAGAAAAAACCTCTGAAAGAAATGGAACTAAAGTGGTCTTTTCCCCAGACAGTACAGTATTTAAAAATTATCATTTTATTCCCGAATATCTTGAAAACCAAATCTGGAACTATGCTTTCCTGAACGCAGGTCTTACCATCAATTACAATGGGAAGAAATACTTTTCCGAAAGGGGATTATATGACCTCTTATTAAGAAAAGTGGATGAAGACAGCGTTAGATATCCCATTATTCATCTTAAAGGTAATGACATTGAAATGGCCTTAACCCATTCCAATCAATATGGGGAAGAATACTATTCATTTGTCAATGGACAGTTTACAACTCAGGGAGGAACACACCTTGCCGCTTTCAGAGAAGCCATAGTCAAGACCATCAGGGAATTTTATAAGAAAGATTACGATGCTTCCGATATCCGCCAAAGTGTGGTCGCAGCTATTGCTGTGAGGGTTCAGGAACCGGTTTTTGAATCCCAGACCAAAACAAAATTGGGTTCACAGAACATAGGGCCGGATGGGCCAACACTCAGAACTTTCGTGAATGATTTCATCAAAACAGAACTTGATAATTACCTTCACAAAAACCCTTCAGTAGCTGATGCCCTTTTAAAAAGGATCCTTCAATCCGAAAGAGAAAGGAAGGAGATTTCCGGTATAAAGAAACTGGCAAATGAACGGGCCAAAAAAGCCAATTTACATAATAAAAAGCTAAGGGATTGTAGGGTTCATTATGATGACCCCAAAGGGGATGATGAACAAAAAAACAAAACCATGTTGTTCATCACTGAGGGTGATTCAGCCTCAGGTTCCATTACCAAATCCAGGGATGTGCAGACTCAGGCCGTTTTCTCTCTAAGAGGCAAGCCTTTGAACTGTTTTGGCATGACCAAAAAAGTAGTATACGAAAATGAGGAATTCAACCTGCTTCAGCATGCCCTGAATATAGAGGATGGAATTGAGGGATTAAGGTATAGGAAAATCGTCATTGCTACAGATGCTGATGTGGATGGCATGCATATCAGGTTGCTGATCATGACCTACTTTCTACAGTTTTTCCCTGATTTGGTTAAGAATGGCCATTTGTTCATCCTTGACACCCCACTTTTTAGGGTTAGGAATAAAAAAGAGACCATTTATTGTTACACGGATGAGGAACGTCAACGAGCGATTCACAAACTTGGAAAATCTGCCGAGATTACGCGTTTCAAAGGTCTTGGAGAGATTTCTCCTGATGAATTCGGAAAATTTATTGGGGAGGATATCCGCTTAGACCCCATTATTTTGAGCAAGGAAACCAAAATTGCAGACTTATTGAATTTCTATATGGGTAAAAATACCCCTGACCGTCAAAATTTTATCATTGACAACTTAAAAATTGAAAAAGATATTGTATTTGATGATCCTGCCAAAAACGAAGAAAAAGAGGAAGTTGAAGCAGCCTAATTGTAGTTCATATTTCTAAGATACTATAATTTAAATCAGCCATTCACTCTTGTTTGGGTGATTTCACTTTAAGTGAATAAAAGATACTTTGTAAATGAGTGACAATAGCAATAATAAACCTGAAGAAAAGGAAGAGAGTTTGCACGACTCTATCCCGGTAACCGGGATGTATAAGGATTGGTTTTTGGACTATGCATCCTATGTTATATTGGAAAGAGCAGTTCCAGCCATTGAAGATGGCTTAAAACCGGTTCAAAGAAGGATCCTTCACGCCATGAAAGAAATGGATGATGGGCGTTTCAATAAGGTTGCCAATATCATAGGCCAATCCATGCAATACCATCCCCACGGAGATGCCTCTATTGGGGATGCCATTGTAAATCTCGGCCAAAAAGATCTTTTAATAGAGACCCAAGGTAACTGGGGAGATATCCGCACGGGTGACGGTGCAGCTGCCGCTAGGTACATTGAAGCCAGGCTATCAAAATTTGCTCTTGAAGTGGTTTTCAATCCTCAGACCACGGAATGGCAGCTTTCTTATGACGGAAGAAAAAGGGAACCGGTAACACTTCCTGTAAAATTTCCGCTGTTATTGGCCCAAGGGGTCGAAGGTATCGCTGTTGGCTTATCCACCAAGATTTTACCCCATAACTTTTGTGAATTAATTGAAGGTTCGATCCAGATTTTAAATGGGGAAAAAACCAATATTCTTCCAGATTTCCCAACAGGAGGACTGGCAGATTTTTCAGAATACAATGAGGGGCTAAGGGGAGGAAGAATAAAAGTAAGGGCCAGAATAGAAGAAGAGGATAATAAAACCCTGTTGATCAAAGATATACCTTTTGGAACAACTACAAATTCTTTGATTGAATCCATCATCAAGGCAAATGATAAGGGTAAAATAAAGATTAAAAAAGTGGTGGACAACACCGCAAAAGATGTGGAAATACAGATCCAGTTGGCACCGGGACAATCACCGGATATGACCATCGACGCCCTTTATGCTTTTACAGACTGTGAAGTCAGTATTTCCCCAAATGCCTGTGTTATCATTGATGAAAAACCGGTTTTTCTTTCTGTAAATGAAATTCTGGAGTACAACACCAAGCAGACTAAAGCGCTCCTGAAAAGAGAGCTTGAAATCCGGAAAGGTGAATTGATGGAAAAATTACTGTTTTCCTCACTGGAAAAAATATTCATTGAAAACAGAATTTATAGGGATATTGAAGAATGTGAAACCTGGGAGGCTGTAATCCAAACCATCGATAAAGGACTGGATCCATTCAAACCTGACTTTTACAGAGAGATAACCACAGAGGATATTGTCCGTCTGACGGAAATCAAAATCAAAAGGATTTCAAAGTTTGATGCCTTTAAGGCAGATGAGCTGATGCGAAAACTACAGGATGAACTGAAGGAAGTCAACTATAATCTCAAGCACCTGACAGAATATGCCATCAAATACTATGAAAACCTTTTAGCTAAATACGGAAAGGGTAGGGAGAGAAAAACAGAAATCAGAACTTTTGATACAATTGAAGCGACTGTTGTAGCAGCCAATAATGCCAAATTATATGTGAACAGATCAGATGGTTTTGTAGGATATGGTTTGAAAAAGGATGAATTTGTTTGCGATTGTTCAGACCTTGATGACATTATTGTGATCAGAAGGGACGGAAAATGTGTGGTCACCAAAATACAGGAGAAAGGTTTTGTTGGGAAAGATATTATCCATGCGGCTGTCTTTCGAAAAGGTGATGAAAGGATGGTTTACAACCTGATTTACCTTGATGGAGGCTCAGGAAAGGCAATGGTCAAAAGATTTCAGGTTTTGGCTGTTACCAGAGATAGAGAATATGACCTGACCAAAGGAACCAAAGGTTCCAAGGTTCTTTATTTAACAGCAAATCCTAACGGGGAAGCAGAAATAGTAACAGTATATCTTACACAGGGTGCCAAAGCCAGAATAAAAGTATTTGATTTCGAATTCAGTACAATTGAAATTAAAGGAAGAGCTGCAGGTGGCAACATTCTGACTAAATATCCGGTTAGAAAAATTCAGTTGAAAATGGAGGGGGTATCCACCCTTGGGGGCTTGGATATTTATTATGACAGCTCCATTGGAAGATTGAATACAGATCAGAGGGGAAGAAAAATAGGAAACTTCCTTGGAGAGGACCGGATCATTGTTTTTTATAAAAATGGAGATTACGAATTGACCACCTTTGAATTGACCAACCGCTATGAGGCCAATTCGGTAGTTTTAATTGAAAAATTTGATCCTCAAAAAGTTTATTCGGTCATCTATTATGATGGTACCAGCAAAAATCATTTTGTAAAGAGGTTCCTAATAGAAACTACCACCTTAAATAAGAAGTTCAATGTGATCTCAGACCATAAACAGTCACAACTATTGATAGTATCTTCTGATAAACAACCACAGGTGAAGGTAATTTTGGCCAAAGGTAAAGAGCAGGAAGAAGTAGAATATGACCTGGATATGTTGATCGATGTCAAAGGATGGAAAGCCATTGGAAATAAGCTCTCCTCTCATAAAGTCCTTGAAGTAAAACTACTGGACAGCAGCTCCGAAAAAGAAGAAGAAAGTGGGAATTTATCTTCTGATTCAACTGATGATGATATTGAGATAGGTTCAACAGTTGAGTTTAAAATTAAGAAAGATGATGAAGATGAACAATTGGGATTGTTTTGATATAGAACCTAAGGACCTCTCAATTTCATGAGAGGTCTTTTGAGTGTTTTAAACTATAAATTAAAAAATAAAGCAGACTAAATGCTTTTTTTCTTCCGTATAAAACAAAATTTTTATCATGAAAAAATAGTTGATTTTTTTTGGCATTAAAATGATTTTTATTGTTATTTTTTCAAGGTTAAATGATTGAAATTCAACTAAAAATAAGAAAATTCTTGATTTACCTCAGACTAAAAATTTACTGATTTTAGGTAAAATTCACCTTATTTTATCAGTATTGGTTCTGGGAATTACACAAGATTGACAGCATATGGAAGTAATCAGGCCGGGTCAATACAGACACCTTGTTCCCAAGTATCAAAAAGTAGCTCCAATTGAATTAGCGAAAAATTCAAATGGCAAAGTCATCAGGGATGTTGCTGCCAGTGCAAGACTTCAGGAAATTGAAGCCGGATTGGAACCATTTTCCGGAGAATTTACAGATAGGCATCTTGCACATTTGATCAAAAGGATAAGTTTTGGAGTAAAGCCTGATGAATTGAACAGGTTTAGGAATAGTGGAATTGGATCTGTTTTAGATCATTTTTTTACCAATAATTTTAATTATCCTGAACCGGTCAACAATTACAACATGGATTCCGACAATATTGATCCGGAAGTACCTGAAAGGGAATCTTTTGTTTTGGCAAAATTTGACAATGAGTTTGAGGGAGATAGAATTGTTTCGATGAAGGCCTGGATGATTGGAAGGATTCTGAATTCCCAGAGCAGTATTCAGGAAAAAATGATTTTGTTTTGGTGGAGTTACCTTCCTATCAAAATGTGGGATGTTTTTATATCAAAAAATTGCTACAGGTATTTCAAAATGCTTGAAAAGCATTCTTTGGGAAATTTCAAGGAGTTGATCAGAGATTTGACCATAGACCCTGCCATGTTGATTTTTTTAAGTGGGGCTTTCAATAACAAGAATACCCCTGACGAAAATTTTGCAAGAGAACTTCAGGAGCTTTTTTGTGTGGGAAAAGGAAAAGATGCAAGGTATACCGAAGAGGATGTCCGTATGGTGGCAAGAGTCCTGACAGGATGGACCATTGATTGGGAAAGTATTCATAGCACTGGTGCCCCACAGTCCATTTTTGATCCTGAAATGCACCATACCGGTGAAAAAAGATTTTCTGCATTCTATGGAAACAAGGTGATTCAAGGTAGGGAAGGAGCGGATGGGGCTCAGGAGTTGGATGAACTATTGGATATGATTTTTGCCACTTCAGAATGTGCCAAACATATCGCTAGAAAAATATATGCTTTTTTTGTATCTACAGAAATATCAGAAAGTGCTGAAAGGAATGTGATTACACCACTATCCCAAGTTATCAGACAGAATAATTATGATATTGAGCCTGCCCTCAGGGTTTTATTCAGTTCCGCCCATTTTTACCATCCCTATATTATAGGGGTAATGATTAAAAATCCCTTGGATTTTACCTTGGGTTTTTGGAAGATTTTTGAAATGAAAATGGCAAGTAATTTCCAAGAGGAAAAAGAAATGTACAGTGGAATTCTATGGCAAACCGCCAATATCGGGATGGAGATTGGTGATCCGCCCAATGTAGCCGGTTGGACACCTTATTACCAAACGCCCATGTATGATAAAATATGGATAAACACAGACACCATAGCCAAAAGGATATTTTTATGCGATGCAATGATCTTTTGGGGATATAGGCTGAGCAATTCCCAATTTATTACAGCGGATATTTTGGAGTTTGTCAAAAAGTTGGACAAACCGGAAGACCCCAATGCCTTAATTCAGGAGGCATCAGTAACCATTATGGGGGTAGAACTTACTGAAAGCTATATCAATCTTGTAAAGCAGATATTATTGAGTGGTCAGGATATGGATTATTATTGGACCGGAGCGTGGTTGTCCTATATGGACAATCCTTCAGATCTGGAAAGTAAAAATGTGGTATTGAACAGGCTAAATCCTGCCTTTCAACGGCTTTTACAGTTAGCGGAAACACAATTAATGTAAGGAGAAATGGAAAGAAGGACTTTTTTAAAACATGTTGCCCATAGTCTTGCCATCCCCGGATTTTTAGGCAGTTTCAGTACTACAGGTTTTGGAAGGACCCTAGATAACCTGCTCCGATTGGCAAATGACACCGACAGAGCTCTGGTTCTGATTTACCTTGAGGGGGGAAATGATGGCTTGAATACAGTCATTCCTTTAGGCAATTACGGGGCATTGACCAATGTAAGGCCCCATGTTGTGATGCAGGAATCACAATTGCTTGAAATTCCGGATACTGACTTTGCATTTCATCCCGCTCTCAGTGATTTGAAATCATTATATGAAGAAGGGAGGTTACAGGTAATCCATTCTGTTGGTTATCCCCAGCAAAATTTTTCACATTTCAGGTCCATGGATATATGGATGAGCGGATCTGATGCCGACCAAATTGTAAACTCTGGTTGGACGGGAAGATATTTGGAAGGTAAACACCCCGAATTTCCCGAAGAATATCCAAATGAAGCCTATCCTGATCCCTTGGCTATAGAAATAGGTCTGGGCGCTTCTATGCTTTTTCAAGGTGAAAAAATCGGGTTTAGCATGGTATTGAACAATGTTAATTCATTTTACGAGTTATTGGAAAATGAAGTAGATGAGGCACCTGAAGGACCAGTAGGAGATAAAATCAGGTATATTAGGCTGATGGCACAGCAATCCCAAAAATATGGCAGGATTGTTAAAGATGCTGCCGAACGTATTACCTATCAAAGACCTTATCCGGACAACAGGCTTGCTAACCAGCTAAAAATAGTATCCAGATTGATTGCGGGCGGATTGAGGACACCACTATATTTAGTCAGAATGGGTGGTTTTGATACCCATGACAATCAGGTGGAAGATTCCGACAGGACTTTGGGAAGACATGCCAATCTTCTTCAGACGGTCAATGACTCCATCATGGCCTTTATGAAGGACCTGGAATATCAGGGCACAGCAGACCGGGTAATGGGAATGACATTCTCTGAATTCGGAAGAAGAATTGTATCCAATTCAAGCTTGGGAACTGATCACGGTTCGGCAGCCCCAATGTTTATTTTTGGGAATATGTCAGAAGGCAAATACCTGGGAAATTCACCTACCATTAGAGGGAATGAAGTCTATAATGATAACCTTCCACTACAGTTTGATTTCAGACAGATTTATACTTCCATCTTAAGCCAATGGTTTGATCCCACTGCTAGAGTGAGTATGTCTGCTAATCAAAATAAAACATTTGAACAGGTACCTGTGATCAAAAATGCTTTGAACGCAACGGATAATCCCAAGGAAGAGCTTCGGATTAAAATATTTCCTAACCCGGTCCAGGATTTTTTCACCCTGGAAATGGACATACAGCCAGGACCGGTCAAGGTTGAAATAGTGGACATGAGCGGAAGGTCTTCCGGAAAAATTTTTGAAGGAGCTGAAAGCAGTTACTCATTTAAAAGAATTTTTGACATAAGCCCTTATCCCCCAGGAAGATTTGTATTGGTAGTTTCCAATGGAAATAAAAGATATTCCGAGCAACTGATCAAACTCTAACTTATTAAAATTGTCAATGTCAGAAACAATTCCAAGATTTGGCTTGCACTGGGAGGAGTTTCTTTCAACTATGAAAGTTTCTAATGGGAAAATTTGTTAGCCTTGCAAATGTTTCTCAAAAGTTTCTCTAATCGATCCTGATGGCCTATCCGCTGATGGATTGATAATTTTGCCTTCTTCATCCAAAAGAATGAACCTGGGTATGGAGTTGATTTGGAAATGCCGGGCGATTTCTGACTGCCAGGCATTTTCCGCATACCACTGAAGGCCTGTCATTTTTTTGTTTTTGACCATTTTTTCCCAAGGTTCACGGGTATCATCAATTGAGATGGTCAAAAAAGCGATGGGTTGGTCTTTGAATTCCTCTTTCAGCTTATCCCAATGCGGGTGCTCTGCAATACAAGGTCCACACCAGGTAGCCCAAATATCAATGTAAACCAATTTCCCCTTTAGGTCGCTCAGATTCACCTGATCTCCTTCAAGATTGGTAAATGTGAAATCAGGGGTTTCTTTTCCCGGATTGATAGGCTCCCATTTGGCTATTGCTTTTTCAAGCCTTACCGCATATTTACGAGACTGGTTTTCAGCTAAAAACTTATCAATCTGGGCTTGGGAACCAACAGGACCGTAGAAATAAATTTCATAATAAACCGATTCAAATTTGAAAAAATCCTGCATTTCCTGGTTGGACAGCATTTTTTCGATCGCCATCCAATAAGCATCTTGATATTTTAAAGTGGAATCATTCTCAATTAAATCAGAAGCTAATTTGTTAAGCTTACTTTCAAGTAGACTTTTATAAGATTCAACTTCCAAAAGTTTAGGATCATCCATTGGAATTTGTGAAATGAGATATTGAATGCTATCCACTGGGAAATCAACCTCCTCTTGGGAAATTTCATGAATATTCGAATGATACCTGGGATACATATTATCCAAACTAAGGGATTGATATTTGAAGAAATTTTCTTCCATATCTAAGAAATGCTTGTTTACCTTCTCGGTTGTTTTCAAATCTACCAGAGGTTTTTTAACCAAACTGAGAATGCTATCCTTTTTACCAAAATAAATCTCTCTGGGATGGCCCATCAATTCCATCATATTTTCATAGAGGTTTTCATATAGCACTTTCCACTTTTCCCTTAAATAGATATTTTCCAAAGATTTATCAGCCTCGGCTTCAAATGTTGACCCAAAATCCTGGTTATCTGCCCTGATAAAGATGCTGTCACCTGGCTCAAGGTAAAGGGTAAATCTCAAGTCACCATTTTGGACCAAATAATTTCCCGTTTCATCCGAATCAAATTTGAGGTGGAAATATCCCTCATCTTGCACTTGGCTTTCCAGAAGTTCTTCATCATGAAGAATGACTTGAAATTTTTCCTGGGTCAGGTTTTCGATTTTTCCTGCGATGATGATGTTCCTGTCTTTTTCTTCATTTTTCTGCTTACAGGAAAAGAAATAAATGGAAATGATAAAAATCAAAAGAATAGAATTTTTCATGGTGGAGGGAGTTAAATTTTTAAGATCCATAATATTAAATTGATACATATCAAGTCAACAACTTAAAATATAGGTCGTTTAAATATAACGAAATATTTAGTATAAAAAATCATCACTGACTTAAAAAAAGTTAAAAAGGTTAAGATTGTTTATTTTAAGCCAATTCCCTCAAATCTACAGGAACTACCCTTGAAACACCGGCCTCTATCATGGTAATACCATAAATGATATCGGTGCTTGCCATGGTACGTTTATTATGGGTAACGATGATAAACTGGGAATCCTTCGAAAAGGTCTGAATAATATTATTGAATTTATCAATATTGGCATCATCTAAAGGAGCATCTACTTCATCAAAAATACAGAATGGAGCGGGCTTTAATAAATATATGGCAAAGAGGAGGGAAGTGGCTGTCAGGGTTTTTTCTCCTCCTGACAACTGGTTGATGGTCAAAGGCCTTTTTCCTTTTGGTTTGGCCATGATCTCAATAGGACTTTCCAAAGGATTTTCAGGATCAATCAACTTGAGGTCACAATCGTCTTCAGCTGTGAATAAGGAGCGGAAAACCTTCACAAAGTTTTCTTTGATCTTTCCAAAAGCATCCAGAAAGGTGTCTTTGGCCACCTGATCTATTTCCTTGATTGTCTCCACCAAAGAATTTTTGGCTTTGATAAGATCTTCTTTCTGCGTAATGATAAAATTGTACCTCTCCTTGATTTCATTATAAGCCTCCATGGCCATGGGATTGATAGGGCCGATTTTTTCCAGCCTATCTTTTGCCGATTGCACTATGTCCTTAATATCGGATTCAGAAAATTCGGCAAATGCCTCATCCAGTTCCGGATTTTCTTCCATCAATTGATCCAGGTCAATTTCGAATTCCACACTCAGCCTTTCTTTCAGACCGGTCAATCTTAACTTTACTTCGTTGATGGATTGCTGCATCTCCTGAATCAGGGTATCCATGGATTCTTTACGCTTCTGCAGCTCACGGATTTCTTTATCCGTCTCATCAATCAGACCTCTACAGGAATAGTATTCTTTTTCGGCTTCATTCACCCCTTTTTCAATACCTTCCTTTTCCGAATAGAGCTCAACGAGTTCGTCATCTTTGATTTCATTGTTATCCAATAAGGCTTTTATTTCCTGGTCAATGGAAGCCAGTTCAACTTGGGATTTTTCAACCCTTTCTTTACTGCTTTCAAATGCAGATTGCTTGAACTCAATTTCCTGTTCCAGACTGTTTACCCTATTCAGTTGCTGATGATATAATATATTTTCCTGGTTAAATGCAATTGATTTTTGACTGAGGTTTTCGCTTTCTGTCTGTAACCTGAGATTTATTTCCTCCAATTCCAAATCCAATGCTTCAAAGGCAGCTTTTTCATGGACCAGTTCAGGTAAAATAGTTTCCAAACTGATTTGTATGGATTCAATTCTGTCAATGATGTCTTCCCTTTTGTTGGCATTGGAAGACAATAATTCACCTAACTGCTCTTTTTTTGTCTTGACGGAAATGTATTCCTGATTAATCACATTTATTTCCTCTTGAAGTTTTTCAATAGAGGACTTATAAGAGACTTCCTTCAATTTCATCAAATCACTCAGTTTGCTGTCCAGGTTGGACCGGGCAGCAGAAACTTTTTTATTCAGTTCTTTGATTTCCTTTTCAAGCTTTTCCAGGTTTTTGGCACGTCCTATTCTTTTACCTTCAAATAGACCCACTGATCCACCGGAAATGCTGAATTTTCTTTTTGTAAACTTTCCACTTTCGGTGATGAAAATGGCTTCTTGGGACTTAGGGAAATCCGGATATTCCCCTTTGACGATATACACATCATCGAGTATAAACCCAATCAGTTTGGCATATTTCGCATCATATTCAATGATTTCCGTTGCAGGAATGGCATTTTCAAATAACTTGGTCTGAGTGGGATGGAAATTTTGAAAATGCTCCAACACGAAGAAATTTGCTTTACCCTTAGCTGAATCACTCAACAAGTTTACAGCAGCAATGGCCTGAGCTTCTGTTTCGACTACATAATAATTCATGTAGTTTTCCAGGTAATTCTCAATCGTTACCCTGAATCTTTCATCTGTGGTCAGGATATCCGAAAGCAATGGAGTTTCCTTCGCCCAATTTGAATTTTTCTTTAAGAATTTAATGGCTTCCGGAAAACCTTCCAGATTTTCAACCAAAGATTTGGTCAGGTTATACTCATTTTGTTTGGAATCCAGTTTTCTGGACGAAAGCGTCACTTCTTCCCTGATCATTTCAATGATCCTGTTGGCTTCCTCAATTTTTTGGATCTGATCCTCTTCTTTATTCTTGAGCTTAGTCAGTTCTTGGATTTTGATATCCAGTTCCTCTTTAAGTCTCAGCATCTTCTCCTCAAATTCAGCCAGACTGGATTCCTGGCTGCTATCAGCAGTAGCAGTTTTTTCCAATTCCTGCTTTAAGGTGGAAAGCTGTATCTGTTTGATTTCCTGATCTTTGGAAAGTTGGTAAACCCGGTCTTTTTTGATGGAAAAATCCCTTGAAAGTACCTTCTGTCTTTCCTGTATTTCTATTTGTTCTGCCTTTTTCGCTTCATAAGCCGCCCTAAGTTCTTCAACGATCAACTCCTTTTCATTCAAGATCTTTTGGGCAGATTCTTTCTCCTGTTCCAAAGACCGGATACTGAACCCTGCCCTGTCATGGGATTTTTTATCCGTGTCAATCTGTTCCCTAAGTTTTTGCGACCTATCCTCCAGAAATCTCAGCCTTTCATTCTTAATTTTTTTGTCACTTTCAAACTGTCTGATCTTATTGACATGTTCGTTCAAAGTCCTTTGCCTGGAAGAAAGCAGTTTTTCTTTTTGGATAAGTTCAGCTTTGCTGGATTCCAAAAATGCTTCTTTCTCCAACACCTGTGTATTGAGAGCCAACTTCCGATCCTGTTCCTCCTGTACTTTTTGGCTCAAAGAAACCAGGTTAACTGCATGCTTTTCTACCGACTTCTTGGCCAGATTGATACTTGCTTCTTTGTATTCCTTTTTAATCTCAAAATACCGGGCAGTTTGTTTGGCCTGTTTTTCAAGGCTTTTCAGGTTTTTTTCTATTTCAAAAAGGACATCTTCAACACGCTCGAGATCCGCATCAGTATCTTCCAATTTTCTTAAAGTCTCCTTTTTTCTAGTTTTGAACTTGGAAATACCTGCTGCTTCTTCGAAAAGTTCTCTCCTGGAATTGTTCTTATCGTTCAGTAACTCATCGATCATTTTCAATTCAATGATCGCGTAGCTGTTGGAGTTGATGCCCGTATCCATAAAGAGGTTAGTGATATCTTTCAGTCGGCAAGCTATTCCATTGAGAAGATATTCACTTTCCCCGCTTCTATAATAACGTCGGGTGATCGTCACATGGGTATATTCAGTAGGAAGCAGGTTTTTGGTGTTTTCAAAAGTCAGGGAAACCTCAGCCATATTGGTAGGTTTACGGTTTTTGGTACCGTTGAAGATTACATTCTCCATTTTATCTGAGCGGAGCATCCTGGATTTTTGTTCTCCTAATACCCACCTAATGGCATCCACCACATTTGATTTCCCGCAACCATTTGGTCCCACCACACCCGTAATCCCTTTATCAAAATGGATGACCATACGGTCACCAAAACTTTTAAATCCTTTTATCTCAAGCTTACTCAGCAGCATCCTACATTGAATTGAATATCGAACAAAATTAAGCTATTTCAGAAATATACCAAGGATTGGTTAGAGTTGACATTTTTATCTATCTTAGACCGGTAAAATAATTCAAAAGTGGACGCAGGTAATATTATATATCTCATAGCAATCATCATCTATTTCATTTACACCGCAGTAAAAAAAGGGAAAAATGAAGGTTTGCCTGAAAATATGGATAAACCTGAAAGAGGTGAACAGCAAAGAAAACCTGTGTCATTTGAAGATTTGTTAAAAGAGATACGTCAGGGGCAGCAAAGAAGTCAAGGTGATTTTCAGCCAACAGAGCAAAGAAAGCCAATAGAAGTCCAGGAAAATCAAAGGCAGGTCAGGCAATTTGAAACCAATCCCAGAACTTATCAACCCCAAAAAGTAAAGCAGCCAAAAGCATATGAACAATTTCAAGGGGAAGTAGCAGAAAGGGAAAGACCTAAATTACTGACCTTAGACGAACAGGTAAGACTTACAGGATCCATCGAAGGAATAAAATCCTCCCTTCAGACAGAATTATTGGAAAAAGAGAGGCATGAGAATAAATATGCAAATCTTCTGAGAAATCCCCAATCGGTGAAGGATGCCATTATTTTAAGTGAAATTTTAAACAGAAAGCATTTTTAAAAAATTAATCGCTTTTTTCCATTGTTTTATACAATTGTTTGATTGGTATTGAAACAAAGGACTGGAAATTCAGTTTGTTTTCTATAAATCAACTCAAACTGTTTTTTTTATTATGATATCTCTAGAAGACATTCAAACAGGAAATCTTTCTTCAGAAAGACGTGAATTTCTAAGAAAATCAGGTGCATTTGCCATCATGTCCATGTTCGGGGTAAGTTTTTTCACCTCCTGCTCAGAGGATGAAACCCCGAGTGGCAATAACACCAATCCACCTTCGGGAAGTTCTGGAATCACAGTTAACGGGAACCAAATCACAGTGGATCTTGATGTAGCTACGGCTTTGGCTAATACAGGAGGTTGGGCTTTGGTCAGTCAGGCCAAGGTGTTAATTGTCAATGTGGGCAGTAGTAGATTTAATGCACTGACTTCTATCTGTACCCATAGTGGATGCGATAATAACTGGGCCTTTGGCAGCAATGTATTTACCTGTAGGTGCCATAATTCCCGTTTCTCAACAGACGGATCTGTACTAAGTGGACCGGCATTACAACCCTTGAGAAGTTACCAAACAGAAGTAAACGGTAGAATACTCACGGTGGACTTAGGATGAGAATTCAAAGATCACTAATTTTTTTCTTAGGCATTCTTTTGCTTCAAAATGTTTCATTTGGCCAGGAATTCCTGACCAAAGACGGTAAAGTTATATTCATATCCAAAGCATCCCTAAGCGAATTTACGGGTGAATCTGATCAGTTGAATGGCCTAGTAGATATAGAGAAAAATCTTCTGGATTTTTATATCGATCTCAATACCCTAAAAACAGGAATTGGGCTAAGGGACAGGCATATGAGGGAAAATTACCTGGAAACAAAAAAATATCCTTTTGCAGAATTCACAGGTAAAATGGATACAGTTCCCCAATTGGACGAAGGGAAAAAAGTGGAAGTTTTGGCAAAAGGTAAGTTCAAAATCCATGGAGTGGAGAGAGAATTGGAAGTGAAGGGATTTTTAATAAAAAAAGGAAACTCACAATTGGAGTTGAATGCCAATTTCAAAGTAAAGCTTAGCGATTATAACATCGACATTCCCAAAGTCATGTTTTATGAATTGGCTGAAGAGCAGGAAGTGAGCATTTCGGCCATTTTAATAGAAAAATAAACCCGCATTTATGAAAAATTCAATACTATTCCTTTTCCTGTTCTTATTCGTTCAAGTTACTGCTTTTGCCCAGTTGGAAAGGAAACTTGCCAATGAATCTCAGGAAATTGATTTGACATTTCATGCCCCCAGACATATTAACCTACTTACGGTTGAGCCTTTAGATAAGAAAACTCTTCATTTTGCCATCATGCATACATTTGGAACCATAGATGGCGGGATTCGAAATTTATACGGATTGGATAATAGTGCAGTAATTCAATTCAGTTTTGAATATGCTTTCAGTGACAAATTTTCATTAGGTGCAGCCAGGCAAAGTAGGGATAAAATATACAATCTATATGGTAGATACCACCTACTAAAACAAACCCAAAATGATAAAATACCCATATCTCTTTCCTTTATGGGAGGAGCAGGTGTGAATACCTCAGATTATTCTTTTCTTGCGGAAGACAATCCTAATTTTGCTGAAAGGAGCAGCTTTGCTTTTCAGGTCATGGCAGCCCGGAAATTTTCTGATAAAATCAGTTTTCAGGTTTCACCCATGTTGGCCTATTTTATAGATCCCAATCCTATTTTCCTCATAGAAGGTGATCAAAACCTTTACCTTGCTTTAGGTTTCAGTGGAAAATATAAATTTTCAGGAAAAAGTTCTTTTACCTTGCAATGGATCCCGAATTTAAACAATGATTTAAGGAACAATCTTGGTGTAGGTATAGATTTGGAGGCAGGCGGTCATGTCTTCCAGATGTATTTTGTTACTTCCCAATTGTTGAATGAACAATATCTTCTGGCAGGAGGAAATGGTGTTCCTGGAGAAAAATTCCGACTAGGTTTTAATGTAAACAGGGTCTTTGCGACTGGAATAAAAAAGAAGTCAAATTAAATTGACATTTCCTGACATTTTGTGTCTTTTGATGTTTTAATAAAGTTTGAATTAGTATCTTTTGGCTTTGTTAACATTACATGGCAAAGTCAAACAGCATAGAGCAACAAAAAATCCTTAGGGTATTTAAACTGATCAATTTATTAAGGAGCAATATTGGGAAACCTGTGCATAAATTAGCAGAATCCCTTCAAACAGATCCAAGGACTATTTACCGATATTTCAAGCTATTGGAAGCACTTGGTTTTGAAATAGAGAAGAAGCATTCCAAATTCAGGATCATTGACAGGGTAGAGAATCCGAATGAATACGCTTTTGGTACTTTTAATGAAGAGGAGATACAGTTCATGAATGACCTGATTTCTAAAAGCAGCAAAAAAAATCTCCTGAAAGATTCCATCCTTCAAAAAATCAATATCAGGTCGGATTTCAGGCAAAGTGTGAATCAACTTTTTAATGCCAACTTGGGTATTTATGTAGATCTGATTGCCCAGGCCATCAAAGATCAAAACCAGGTAATTTTACAGGATTATTATTCCTTAAGCTCAGATTCCATTTCAGATAGATTGGTCGAACCAGTTGCCTTCAACACCAATTTTGATTCCATATATGCCCTGGAAGTGGAAAGCAAGGAAATGAAGATGTTTAAAATTGAAAGAATAGGGGAAATATTGTTGACTTCTAAGCCTTTCAAATACCAGACTTTGCACAAGCCTTTGGAACAGGGATTGTTTGGTTTCTCTGGGAAAAACCAATTCCATGTTCACCTGAAGTTGAGTAAAAAAGCCTACCAATTGATGATGGAAGAATTTCCTGATACCAAACCATTTACCTATACTAAGAATAGAAACCAATACTTTTTTGAGGGAAAAATCCCACAATTACCAGGTTTGGCAAGATTTATTCTAGGTTTACCGGGAGAAATAAAGGTTCTGGAAGGGGAGGAGTTGAAGGCGTATTTAAAGGAACAGCTGGATAAAGCGAGGTACTTTTAAATTTTCAATTACTAATTAGCCAATTACCAATTATCAATATTCAGGATCCAAAATATCTTAATGGAATCCTTAATCCCTGAACTCCTTAATGGTTCAAATTCGCCGAAATCCAACTTCTCAAATCCAGCCTTCGAAATCCCACTTACTTTTATTCCTGATGCTCGTCCCTCAATAGGTCATTTACTGTTTTTACGGGGTTAAATGTAATCAAAGGAACTTCCACAAAGATGGTATTCCATCCTGCCATAGCTCCGTTCCAAAGTCCAGGAAGTTCAAGTGCTTTAAGATCCCTTCCGCTTTTAGATTTTTCGGTGATAAATCCTGTCCTCATATCCCTGAACTGCAACAAATCAAATTTTACTCCTTTGTAATCTTTTGTAGCACAGACCAGATCTACTGGGTTAAAATGTGTGGAAGCTTGAAATATTTCTTTTTGTTTGGTATCATTTAGGTCGATTTGGGCAGTTTCTGCAATCTGCAGGGAAAGAGATCCATCATCTTCTTTTACCCAAAAAGGGCCGCCTCCGGGTTCTCCTGTGTTTTTAACCATACCACAGACCCTGATCGGTCTATTAAGTTTTTTATGAAGATATTTACCTTTGTCCTCCAAACTTAAGGAATGATAAAAGTCGGGAAGTTTACCACCCAGATCCTTGGTAAAAACAATTTCAGCATGGGAAACTGAATTTTGGCTAGTCCCGGCATCTAATTTCTTTAAGGCGCTGAACACCTTTTCCTGAATATCCAATAACAAACCTCCAATTGCAATTTTATAATCTTTGGTGGTCGGTTTTAATCTATCAGGAACTTCATTATCAATATTTTTTATAAAAATAATATCTCCATCGATTTCATTTAGGTTTTCCAATAAAGCACCATGCCCAGCAGGTCTAAAAAGGATACTGCCATCTTCATCAACGAATGGGGTATTATCCATATTTACCGCAATGGTATCTGTTGACTTTTTTTGCTGGGAATATGCCACCTCAAATTTGACATTGAACTCTCTTTCAAGTTTTGGTTGTATCTGCTTAACTTCAGCTTTAAATTTTTCTTCATGCTCCGGGGAAACCGTAAAGTGCAATCTGACTTTATTACCTGTGCCAAGGCCATACATCACTCCCTCAATAAAGTGCTCATAGGTAGGAGTTCTATCATGATCTGCATAATGGTGGAATTTTAATAGACCCTTTGGCAATAAGCCATAACCAAGTCCATTATCATTTAATAAATGACCCACAATCAATTGATATTGCTTATTTCCCAATGCCTTGGCAATACTTGAACCTGCCTTGCGAAGACTGGCGTCCAGGTCATCGTAAAAAGCAAATTTATCAATATTCTGCATGAACTTTTGGACAAAAGGACTTTTGGAAATATCTCCTTCCCCCTCTAAAAAGGCAAAAAGATCCTTGAACATCCGGGAGGCAGCGCCACTGGCAGGAACAAACTTAATAACCTTTTTTTGTGCTGCTTTGGTAGGGTATGTTTCCTGAAAATATTTGATCTCTTCATCTGTCAAAACTTTAATGCCATTTCCTATGGTGGCAGCTTCTACGATGGGTAAAAATGGAAACCCCTCCTTAAAATTTTTCAATTGTTCTTTTACCTTTTCAAGGGACATACCTTGGTCAACTATCTGCTTTTCAAGTTGTGCATTCATGGTCATGTGTTTATTGTTTTAAAAATAACAATATAGAAATTGGAAACCGCTTAGAAAAGAAAAATCAAGGCAGTTTGAATAAAAAATTCACAAAAGGAAAACAAATTGGTATTTGATCTTGGGAATTTGCTTTCAGGATTGACTGTAATTCAAAAAAGTCAATGTTCGACCTTTCTCAGATCAGGTTAAATTTGATTTTATCCCCAGGTCTTTTCTGGCTTAAAATATTAAGGGAAATATTATCTATCTGCAAAATTCGGGGATATCCTCCTGTAACCTGACCGTCGCGCATCAAAAGAATGATTTTACCTGATGGAGTCAGTTGAACGGTCCCTGGATAAACAGGTGCAGTAAGGATAGGTTCAAGTTCGTTGGCTATTTCTTCTTCCAATTGATACGCCATTCGGTTGATAAGGTCAGAAATAGTAAATGCTTTTTTTAAGATCCTATTATGAAGAAGGGATGAAAGTTTATGCCATTCCGGTCCAGGATAAACATTGATCTGGTTTAGCCTGAACCAATCTGATCTGATTTTGGCATTGGTTTCGACGGGAGGGTAAAATCTTTCTTCTTCCGAGAGGTAGCAGATAGAATCTCCTTTGACCACTTTATCTCTTGGGGTAATTCCTCTATACCAGCTTTTGCTGCCGCTGACAGATTCGGATTCAAAACCTCCCTGAATACCCATATAGACCCATTGACCCTTTCGGATTTTCTTGATAGCCAAATGATCGTCTTCCCTAATTTCAGTCACCTGGCCATATTTAACTGGCTTATCATTCAAGTAAACATCAGCTTCAGCGCCAGCAAACACGATTCTTGTAGCTCTTTCAAAAACCAATTCAGGTCCTATATGGGCCATTTCCAATACTGCTGCATCTTTTGGATTTCCCAATATAAAATTCACTTGAGCCAATGCGTATCGGTCCATAGCCCCTGAGTAGGGAATACCAAATTGTGCACCGGTAAACCTTCCAAGATCCTGGACACTGGTCATCAACCCTGGTTGGATAAAATAGATGTAAGAGGGTATCTTAATCATGTTTCAAATGGTATTGACCGGATTGGACTTTTTTCTGAATTTGATAAAATTCTTCCCTGTCAATGGGTACAAAGTGGATGTTATCTCCAATATGGGCTGGACAGGGAGGATCTTGTTGGATATTAAAAAGATTGACAGGAGTTTTTCCTATGGCATACCAACCACCCGGGCTGTCTGAGGGGTAAATCCCTGTTTGTTTACCCCCAATGGCCACAGTACCTGCAGGGATTAATCTCTCCGGCTTTTCTTTTCTTGGGCTATGTAACCTGACATCCAGCCCACCTAGGTACATAAAACCAGGAAGGAAACCATAAAAATGCAATAAATAAGGAGAGGAATAGTGCAATCTGACTATTTCTTCAACGGGAATTTGATGGGTCTTGGAAAGTTGATTTAGGTCTTTTCCAAAAATCTCATCATAACAGACTGGGATCCTCCAGGTTTTTGACCGATATTCAAAACCTTTCAATGGCTGGATTTTGATCTCCTCTATCAATTCAAAACATTCTTTATCTGAAATATCAATAATCAATCTTAAGGATAGGGTATTGAATCCCATTCTGATTTCTTTAATGCCCTCAGCATATTCATTTTCCAAGTAAGATTTGACCCGCAGTTGCTCTTTAAGAATGCTCTGCGAAATTTCCTTTGGCCAGATGATTTCAAATAATTTGGAATGAATCCGAAAATAGCTTATTTCCATTGACTAAAAGTTAAAGTATTTTTTGATAGTTTTCAATATTTCCAATGCGGAGGGATTATCCCCATGAATGCAAAGGGTTTCAGCGGCAATAGGTTTTATTGCACCTTCTATAGTTTTAATCTGTTTTTTTTCGACCATCATCCTCACATGGTCAAGTACTTCAATGGGATCAGTAAGTAAGGCATGAGGATGATTTCTATCCACAAGGGAAAGGTCTGATTGATAAGAACGGTCAGCAAAAACTTCCCTAAAAACCCGAATGGATTCTTTTGTTGCCATATCCTCCATCAAAGAAAAAGGAGGACAGTATAAGATAAGGTCAGGAAAATATCCTTTTATAATTTCAATGATCAAGGAAGCCGTGTCAAAATCTTTCGAAGCAAGGTTATACAAAGCCCCGTGGGCTTTGATATGATGGAATATTGCCTTTTCTTCCCTACAAACTTTTTCAAAAAGTTTAAGTTGGGAAATCAGGGAAGTTTTAAGTGTCTCTCTATCAATTTCCATCACTTTCCTGCCAAAATTCAACCGGTCAGGATAGGAGGGATGGGATCCGATTTTAACACCGTATTTTTTTGCTGACCTGATAGTCTTTCTGATAGATTGCTCATCCCCCGCATGTCCCCCACAGGCAATATTACAACTATCCAAGTAAGGCATAAGCAGGTCATCATTCCCCATGCCCTCACCAAGATCACAGTTGATATCAATAATGTTCTTCACTTGGTGAAAATAAGAAAAAGCTTTATGAAAATCAGGAGGGAACTGGTAAAAACTACCTATTATTAACCCTTAATACTAAGAAATTGTTATTTTTTTGTTAATTTTATTTTGAAATTATTAATCAATTAATTCTCTTTGATTAATTTTTAATTTTTTAGAAAAATGGAAAAAAGATATTCTTTGTACGGCGAGTTTAATTTTAAGTCTATTTTAATTAAAACTAAAGAAAGTAATGTTAGTTTAAAAGTTGTTTTTATCCTTTCTATTATCATTATTGAAGCAACAGTACTAGCTTCAAATGTTTTTGAAATTCCATACAGTGATTTTTTAAGGGATCCTGTTGTGGTATTAAATGGAGAATTTTATGTGGGTTGGTTTTCCCAACTTGGGGTTATGTTTTGGTCAATTGCAGCCGGTTTTTGTTTTGTAAGTGCAAAATTGGTTTCTTCTGAACATCCAATTCCAAATATTAAAGGATTTTTATATTATTCCTTTTTTCTAACGCTATTTCTGGGAATGGATGATATCTTTATGTTTCATGATGAAATCTTCCCATTATGGGGAGTTCATGAAAATATTTTTATATTTAGTTATATGATAATTGTTTCTTTATATCTGATAATTTATTTCAAAGTAGTTTTAAAAACTGAATACATTCTAATGGGCTTGGCCTATTGTTTTTTTGCTTTATCCATTTTGCTTGATAAAATCCCGCATAAAATAAAAATCCATTTTCCTGGAGGATTAGAATCTGTCATGTACGAAGATGGTGCAAAGATGATTGGAATATTACTTTGGATGGTTTACTTCTATTCGGTTGCTAAGCTTTCACTTAAAGATGTCAAAGTTCCAGAAAAACAAATTGCAGCAACATATTAAGTATCAAATTACCATGCATGATAGAAGTATTTTCATTATAATTAATTAGTGATTAGGCCATACCTAAGAAACTAATTTCTAAATTTGGAATAAATCGCTTATTCTAACCTTTTTCAGCATGTTTGAATACAATCCGGAAAAACACTATCCAAAGGAAACAGAAAGCCGTGTAGTCATCAGGTTTCAGGACTGTGATCCTTTGAGACATCTTAATAATGCCAAGTACTTTGATTATTTCTTCAATGCCAGGGAAGACCAGGTTCCTAAGTTATATGGGGTGGAGATGATTGATATGATCCAAAAATACAAAGCGGCCTGGGTGGTATATAACCACAACATTTCCTATGTCAGGCCGGCAAGAGTAGGTGAGTGGGTCAGGATTATGAGCCGCCTTCTTTGGTTTAATCATAATACAGTCGTGCTGGAATATTATATGACCGATGATTCAAAAAAGGAACTTAAAACTGTTCTCTGGACGACAATGAGATATGTTACTATCAAAGAAGGAATATCTACTGATCATCAGGGCGCTATATTGGATTTTTTGAAAGCAACCACTGAAAACCTGGATATATCCAAAATGACTATTGGTGAAAGGGTAAAGATGCTTAAAATGAAATTGCTGGAAGATTAATTTCTGACCGAAATGATACAGAACCTGTACATCTCCGTACAGGTTTATTTTTTTATCCCAAAGGATTGGAAATAGTTAGAAATTATTTGAAATTAAATTTCTTTAATTTTTCTGAAATAAAGCAACCTTGAGTTTTTTAGTGATAAGTCAAATTGACCTTATTTTTGTTCGGTTTGTGAACAGAAATTTTTAAAAACGTTCCATATCGAAACAGTTTTTGTAAATCTATATGAAATCAATATCATCCTGTAGTTGAGCATTTTAACATTTTTTTAAATCCTTAGTCCAAAATCAATATTCAATTTTTCGCTCATTCTTTTTTTGGTACAGAAGATGGGTATAAGAGAGTACCAACTTAAACAAACCACAATTATGAAAACATTATTGACATTGGCATTGGCAGCTGCACTAGGTGCATCAAGCTATGCAAACGAATCAAATGAAAAAGCTCTTGCTGAAGTTAGAGCAAAAGACAGTAAGGTAAGTGTCACTTTAAGGGAAGGTGCAGGAAAAGTCCGATTGGCCATTCTCGATACTGATGGTAAAAAGTTACACCAACAAACTGTTCATGTTAAAAATGACCTTAGGGTTCCTTATGATCTTTCTGAACTACCTGCCGGTGAATACAAGGTGATGATTGAAAGTAATATTAACCAATCTTTTTCAGAAAAAGAGGTGTTTACGGTAGAAACAAAGTCTGCGCCAGATGTTTTGCCTTTGATGGCTTATGGAAAAGCCATTGATGATGACTCAATCAAATTAACGGTTATTGGATTGGAAGAACCAGGGGTAAAAGTAGAGATCACAGATTCTAAAGGCAAAAACCTTCATATAGATAAAATTGATGAGCCTGAGGCATTTTCAAGAGTTTATAGTTTTAAAAACATTGATGTAAAAGATGTTTCCATAACTGTAACAGATAATAAAGGAAGAGTAAAAAACCTCTATTTTTAACTAACCACAAACAATTTTAAACCCGGGTAAATTGCCCGGGTTTTTTTATGGGTAACGGCTCATTATTTTTTGAGACAATTCCTTGGCAGCTTTTTCCAAATCTATATTGAGTTCTTTTTTATTTACTTCCAAAACCTGTCTTTTCATGGATACCGGCAATTTATCAAATCCATAATAAGCACCTAAAATTGCACCGGCAATAGCCGCAGTCGTATCGTTGTCCCTTCCGTAATTTACAAGAAAAATCAAGGTTTTTTCAAAATCAAAATCAGCAAAAATCATGGCAGTCAATACCTGTAGATAAATTTCCCCTGCATGAAAGGGCATATCCTGAAGATGTAGGTCCAGTTTTAGGAATATGGGTTTAAGGCTGGATTCATCCCATTTCATTTCTCCATAGTCCAAATGGACTTCTTGGGATGAAACTGACCTTTCTTCTTTAAATTCAGATACAATTTGGAAAGCTGTTTGGAGTATCCGGTAAGAAGTCCTACCAACCAATCTGCTTCCATAATAATCTTCAGGATCAATATTCCTGAGAACTTCAATCAAATCTGTGTTTTGACTGGTTTGGGACATAGCAGCAGAAGTCATAGCTGCAGAAAGAGCAGATATATCTTTGGCATAACCAATATCATATAGGGCCAACTTATGGGCTTCCGAATAAGCCTTTTGTGGATCTTCCGGAAAAAATGCCCCTATTACCGGTCCATATAGTAATCCCCCACAAACCATTTCGCCACCATAAAATGTAGATAGTCTTTTTTCAAATCCATAAAGGTCTTTTTCAATATAGGGCTTAGAAACCTTGGCCCATTCTTTAAGCCAATTGACCTTTAAAAGTGCATTTTCATAAGCTTCAACATCTAGGGTGTCAATTGAATTGAGATGCAGAAGGTATTCCTGGTAAACCTTTAAGATATGTGCGGCAAAATTATCGGACTTGAGGGAATGAGTATCCTCTTGAAAAAGATAATTTACTGTTAGAATTTTCCATCGTGTATCATCCGTAGTGCCTCCCGCCGGTAAATTGGGTTTCCAAATACCTTCAGGGGATACTTCTCTGATCATTGTATCCAGATCCGTAACGAAACCATATTCACTGTAGATATTTTCCCTACTCCACATTTCAGTGGGGGCCCCCATGGCATCACCAATAGCAGAACCAACCAACATACCCAAAACTTTATCGTAAAGTTCTCCTTCAGAAAGGCTCAGTTCAGGTGCCTGATAAGATGGTTCCACTATTTCCGGACCTTTTTTGCAGGAAAACAATATGAAAATTACAACATGAAAAATAATTAAGTTTATATAGGTACTTTTCATAAAATTAAGGATGAAGCTTCCTGACAGAGTCTTTCTTTTTCCTCCAAACTTAGTATAATCGGTAACTGCGCCAAGCCCAACAATCTTCTTAGGATTTCAACTCCTGTATATTGATCAAGAAGTTTGGTATCCAGTGGCATATTATTGTCTTGGTAAAGTTGTAAAGATTCATCAATCATGTTTTGGGGAACCTTTGCAAGTTTAAGATGGGCGAACATCACCCCCAGATCAAACTCCCTGTCTCCTAGAAATGCAAATTCGGGATCTAAAATTTTAATATTTTCTGATACCTTCATCCAGCTACCTGGATAAAAATCACCATGAAGTAAATATTCACCTGAGGCGAGGTATCTTTGGCCCAATTCTTCAATTGCATTTTTCAAACTTGCAATATTTTTATAAAAATCAGCTATTTTCTGCAAGCCGGGGTGTAATTGATCCAAGTCAAAACCACTTTCCTCCACAAAGGGAAAAATAAAAATGTGCTCATGATTGAGAAATTTCATGGCTGAATTATCCGGAAAATCTTTGATTTTGATGCTATGAAGATTTTTTAAGAACAAGATCAAACTTGCAGCATCACCCATAGAAAATAGAGAAGGATCTTGGTAAATATTTGTAAAATCTGAGGTATTCCCCAAATCCTCCAACACCAAAACCAAATGTTTTTCAAAAAAATCAATCATTTTGGGAGAAAACCCTGCCAGTAACCTGTTATGGGAAATTGATCTATAAAAAAATCTTTCAGTCAAAATCCTTTCTTTTGGAGCAGGAACTTGTGGGTATCTATTTACAAAGGGTCTGGATTGTTTTAAAATAAATGATTTGAGATTGGTTCTTACCCTGATCACCACATTCATGTTACCTTCACCTGCCTTACTATAATCTAAAATCTCCTCATTGGCTAGAATTAATTCTTGATTTCTTATCCATTTTTCCTGCTCTTTATCAAGAGGCTCCTGTAATATCATATTTTACTTTAAATTTTTAACTGCTTAAAATTACATCAATGGCTGAAATCAGTTCAGTTTTTTTGACATTTTTGACCATCGGTTATTATCCATGAATTTGAACATTATTAAATCATTAATTATCAACAGGAATAAAAAATGAAAAACCAACTGACTATCATAGCATTAGCCTTTTTCTTTTGGTACGGAAATGTTCTGGCCCAAGAAAAGGTAGACCTTGAAATGATGTATAAGATCAAATCCGAAGGAATTGGGAATTCCCAAATTCAGGATTTGTCATTTCACTTAACCGATTTTTTAGGTCCTAGACTTTCCGGGTCCACCAATTTAAGAAATGCCAGGACTTGGACTGCTGATAAGTTCAAAGAATGGGGTTTGAGTAATGTAAGAATTGATTCCTATGGCGAGTTCGGTAGGGGCTGGAATGTAAAAAAATCCTATATCGCCATGAAAGATCCTTATTATGCCCAGATCATAGGTTACCCAAAAGCTTGGACAGATGGCACAAACGGATTGGTTAATTCTGAAGTTATGCTATTGGAGATAAATTCAGAAGAGGATTTTAATAAATACAAAGGGCAATTGAAAGGAAAAGTGGTACTGACTCCTGCAAATCTCACCGTAAATCCGGCTTTTGAAGCAGAAGCAAAGCGATGGTCGGAGGAAGAACTGGAAGAAAGAAAAACCATTACTATAGGTGGAAATGTTGGAAGATATACGCCCGAATTACTCGCCCAATTAAGGGCGCAAAGGGCTTTGGATCAAAAATTGACACAATTCTTACTGGAAGAAGGAGTAGGTCTTAGGATAACTGGAACAAGGGGAAGTTTTGGAACAGTTTTCCATACAAGAGCAGGATCATATAGTACTGAAAAAAATCCTACTGTCCCAGAGATGGAAATCGCAGCAGAACATTATGGGAGGATTTACAGGTTATTAAAAAACGGTAAACCTGTAAAAATTGAGGCAGAGGTGGAAGTAGAATGGTTGGACGATGATTATAGAGGATATAATGTTTTGGCCGAAATTCCTGGTACCGACAAAACCATGAAACCTGAATTGGTGATGTTAGGTGCCCATTTGGACAGTTGGCATGCCGGAACAGGTGGAAATGACAATGCAGCTGGAGTTGCAGTCATGATGGAAGCCATCAGAATTCTGAAAGCGATAGGAGTGCAACCAAGAAGAACGATCCGTATTGCACTTTGGGGTGAAGAAGAGCAGGGACTTTATGGATCCAGAGGTTACGTTCAGCAATATGTTGCCGACAGGAATACCAAAGAAAAAAAAGGAGAATGGGATAAAATTTCAGCCTATTATAACTTGGACAATGGTTCCGGAAAAATTAGGGGTATTTACCTGGAAGGTAATGATATGGTAGTTCCGGTTTTTGAAAAGTGGTTCGAACCATTTCATGAACTCGGGGCAAATACTATAACCAGAAGAAATACTGGTTCCACAGACCATGTGGCATTTGATGCGGTAGGTGTTCCGGGATTTCAGTTTATACAAGATCCTATAGATTATGGAAAAGGTTACCATACCAATATGGATGTCTATGAGAGGATGCAGCTTTCGGATATGACCCAAGCAGCGGTCATCATAGCTGCTTTGGTTTACAACACCGCACAAAGGGATGAAAAACTTCCCAGGAAACCTTGGAATTAATAAAAATCTAAAATAAAAAGGGGGCCTAATGGCTCCTTTTTATTTTCTAGACTTAACTGTAATGACTTCCAAATAATTGGTGGTCAATACGGATAATTTTATTAATTTTATAACATAAAAAGATATGTTTTCTATTAATTTCAGGATTTAATTTCGAATTTCAATAAACCCAGATATTACGATGTATACGGTCAGAAGAACTATTTTCAATGAAGAACATGATTTATTCCGACAATCTGTTAAGGATTTTATAGCAAAGGAAATCACACCTTACAATGCAGAATGGGAGAAAAATAAAATGGTTTCCAGGGATTCCTGGAAGAAATTAGGAGAAAATGGTTTTTTATGTTTACAGGCACCGGAAAAGTTCGGGGGGATGGACATTAAGGATTTCAGATACAATGCCATTTTTATCGAAGAGTTGGGATTATCGGGTTGTTCCGGACCTGCGATAGGTTATCCATTGCACAGTGACATTGTCTTTCCTTATATTTTGCATTACGGAACTGAAAAAGCCAAATCCAAATATATTCCCGGTATGGTTTCTGGAGATTTTGTCTCTGCTATAGCCATGACAGAACCTGGAGCAGGAAGTGACCTTCAGGCTATCCGGTCTACTGCAGTGGATAAGGGCGATCACTACCTGATCAATGGTTCTAAAACCTTTATTACCAATGGTTACCTTTCTGATGTGGTGGTAGTTGCCGCCAAAACAGATCCCAATCAAGGGGCAAAAGGTATCAGCCTTTTCATTGTGGACAAAGACATGGAAGGCTTTTCCAAAGGTATTCCATTTGAAAAAGTGGGATTGCATGCCCAAGATACCTGTGAACTGTTTTTTGAGGATGTCAAAGTGCCTAAAGAAAATCTTTTGGGAAAAGAAGGGGAAGGATTTAAATATTTAATGACTGAATTGGCACAGGAAAGGTTGATTGTAGGATTGGCTGCCATAGCCCTGGCAGAATCTGCGTTCATTTCTACCGTGGAGTATGTCAAAGGAAGAAAGGCATTTGGAAGGAGCATTTCAGAATTTCAGAATACCAGGTTCAAATTGGCAGAGATGGGGGCAAAATTGGAACAGGGAAGAATATACGCCGATCAATTGGTCATGTTGCACAATGATAAAAAAGTTGACTCGGCTATGGCCTCTTCTGCGAAATACTTGTTGACGGAACTTCAATGTGCTGTTTCAGATGAATGTGTTCAATTACATGGGGGATATGGTTACATGTGGGATTTTCCGGTTGCCAGGGCATTTGCGGATGCAAGGGTACAAAGAATTTATGCTGGTACCAATGAAATTATGAAGGAGTTGATTGCAAGAAAATTACTGGGATAAATACCGCATTGAAACCTTGAAAAATAGTTTTATTTTTAGAAACAAACATTATTCCTTTATATTAGTCAACATTTAAATGAAAACTGTTTGTCAACCCAAAATACTGAAAAGTTTATGCATAATTTTCCATGGTTTAAATTTTACCCGGAAGGGGTAGATCCAGAGGTTAATGTAACCGCCTACAGCTCTGTTGTCAACTTATTTGAAGAAAGTGTAAAAAAATTTGGCGATGCTATTGCCTATGAATGTATGGGTAAAAAACTGACATTCAATGAGGTGGATCAATTGTCCAAAAATTTTGCCGCTTACCTTCAAAATGACCTGAAATTGAAAAAAGGGGACAAAGTAGCCATACAGATGCCCAACTGCCTTCAATATCCTGTCGCTTTATTTGGAACTTTAAGAGCAGGGATGGTGGTAGTGAACGCCAATCCTTTATATACCCCAAGGGAAATGAAGCATCAATTTGAGGATTCTGGAGCCTCAGTCATCGTTATCATGGCCAACTTTGCGAGTAACCTGGAGAAAATCAGACATGAAATCAAAGCAAAACACGTCATTGTGACTGAATTGGGTGATATGCTAGGGGGACTCAAAGGAATGATCGTCAATTTTGTGGTCAAACATGTGAAAAAGATGGTTCCTTCTTACAATTTGCCCAAGGCAGTAAATTGGAAAACTGTGATGTCTAAAGGAGCATCTTCCACTTTCCAGAGAATGGAATTGACATTGGAGGATACTGCATTCTTACAATACACCGGAGGAACTACAGGGGTTTCTAAGGGAGCAGAATTGACACATGGGAATATTGTGGCGAACATGCAACAGATTTCTGCTTGGATGAAACCAAAGTTGGTAGAGAAAGAGGAAGTAGTCATTACCGCTTTACCATTATATCACATCTTTGCTTTAACAGTCAATTGTTTGGCAATGATGAAAATTGGAGCCCATAATGTATTGATTACCAACCCAAGGGATATCCCTGGTTTTATCAAAGAATTAAGCAAACATAAATTTACTTTATTTACAGGGGTAAACACCCTATTTAATGGCTTGATGAATAATCCTGAGTTTTCAAAACTGGACTTCAGCTCATTGAAGGTTTCGGTAGGAGGAGGGATGGCAGTACAAAAAGCCACGGCTGAAAAATGGCAGAAGATAACAGGAGTTCCCCTGGCAGAAGGTTTTGGATTAACAGAAACCTCTCCTGTTGCAGTTTGTAATCCTATAGATGGTACCGAAAGAATCGGAACCATTGGTATCCCTGTGCCAAACACGGATGTTAAGGTGATAGATGATAATGGAAATGACCTACCAACAGGGGAAAAGGGGGAACTCTGCATCAAAGGTCCTCAGGTAATGAAAGGTTATTGGAACAGACCTGATGAAACTGCCAAGGTGATGGATGGGGAATGGTTCAAGACCGGTGATATTGCAGTAATCGATGATGACGGTTTTATCAAAATAGTGGATAGAAAAAAAGAAATGATTTTGGTTTCAGGTTTTAACGTTTACCCGAACGAAGTGGAAAATGCCATAGCCATGCACCCTAAAGTTCTTGAAACTGGTGTAATAGGAATGCCTGATGAGAAATCAACCGAAAAAGTTGTAGCCTACATTGTACCAAAGGACAAATCTCTTACTGCCGAAGAAATCATTTCCCATTGCAGGGAAGAACTGACCAATTACAAGGTGCCAAAAGAAGTCTATTTTACAGATGAATTGCCCAAAACGAATGTGGGCAAAATCCTGAGAAGAAAGATTAAGGAAATGCATGAAAAGAAAGTGGAACAGGCTTAATTTCAATCAAAATGATCTGAATTCACTTTCTATCTAATTTTAGAAGCTCCCTTTAATTTTTTAATGGGAGTTTTTTTTATGATCCAAAATTCAGGTCTGAATAAAATTTCACACAAAACCACAAAGTACCACAAATAAAAAACACCCATCTCTGTGTTTCTTGGTGCCTTGGTGGGAAAAAACAAATCATTTACCTAAGTATTTGGGTTTTACTTGTAAACCAATTATCAAATTCTGGCCTCAAAGCACAAAAATTAAAAAGTTTATGATTATTTTTTGATTGAATAAACCCAATTACCTATGATTTTTGATTACATCATCATCGGAGCAGGCTCCGCAGGTTGTGTTTTAGCAAATAGGCTATCCGAAAATCCCAATAATAAAGTTCTGCTAATAGAAGCCGGTGAAAAGGATAAAAAGCTAGAGATACATATTCCCGGTGGCTATTCCCAATTGAACCGTTCTGAAGTGGATTGGGCATTTTGGACAGAACCCCAGGAAAAGGTAAACAACAGAAGGATTTTTATTCCGAGGGGAAAAGTTTTAGGGGGTAGCAGCAGTACCAACGCCATGGCCTATGTGAGAGGAAACAGAGAAGATTTTGATGAATGGGCGGCGCTTGGCAATAAGGGTTGGGCATATAAGGATGTATTGCCTTATTTTATTAAATCAGAACATAATGAAGATTTCCAAGGGGATTTTTATGGAAAAGATGGTCCTTTACATGTGGCATATTCCAGACAGCCGCATCCATTGGGTCATGTCTTCATTAATGCCTGTGCTGAAAAGGGAATTCCACACAATGAAGAATATAATGGTAAAGAACAGTTTGGAGCTTCCATGCTACAGTTCACCATCAAAAACAACAAAAGACATAGTACTGCTGCGGCATTTTTGAAACCGGTTTTGCATAGGGAAAATCTCATCGTAAAAACCTCCAGTTTCGTTTCCAAAATCATCATTCAGGAAAAAAAAGCAGTAGGGGTAGAAATCATAGGGAAAAATGGCATCAAAGAACAGATTCTTTGCAGAAAGGAAATCATACTAAGCGCAGGAGCTATTCATTCTCCACAGATCATGATGCTTTCCGGTTTGGGAAATCAATCCTATTTAAAGGAATTTGGCATTGAAACCATCTACCACCTTCCTGGGGTTGGCCAAAACCTTGTAGACCATGTTTGGTCTGGAGTAACTGCTTGGTCCAATGTACCTACCAATAATGATACCCTTAAACCTCTGAACCAGGTTGCATCCTTAATACAGCATTTGATTTTTAGAAAAGGACCCTTGGGAAATAGTCCCTTGACTGCCAATGCATTTTTGTATTCTGAAGAAGGGTTAAAAAGACCTGACCTTCAGTTTCATTTTGCCCCTTCGGCAGTCAAAGAAGATTACAGTACGGATATTTATGATTTAAAGACCTATCCCAGAAAAAGCGGATTCGGTATTTTGGTTATTTTAATCCGTCCAAAAAGTAAAGGATTTATAGGCCTTAAAAGCGGCAATCCTTTGGATGCTCCATTGATCCAGCCCAATTTATTATCTGACCCATATGACCTGCAGACTCTAAAAAAAGGAATTTTGAAGGCAAAAGAAGTATTGGAAACAAAATCTTTCAAGAATTACATAAAGGAAAACATTTCTTTTCCAAAGGAATTTGATGATAACAGTTTGGAAATCCATATTAAAAAAAGTCTGGAAACTTTATATCATCCTATAGGGACCTGCAAAATGGGTCAGGATGAATTGGCGGTGGTGGATGAGGAACTCAAAGTTCATGGAATACAAGGGCTGAGAATTGCAGATGCTTCCATCATGCCCACTATCATTTCCGGAAATACCAATGCCGCATGCATTATGATCGGAGAGAAAGCATCAGATTTGATTTTAAACGATAAACCATAAAACAAAGCCTATGAAAACCATCATCCCCATTTTACTATTGGTTTGGCTATCATCCTGTCAGACCAAAGAAGTTAAAACAGATCCTTATCAGGAAATAGCCGAAGAACTTGAAAAATCCCTGAAGGAAAACTTACTGGAAACCTGGTACCCCAAAGCGGTTGATTGGGATTCAGGTGGGTATTTCAGCAATTTCACTTATGATTTTCAGCTGAAAGAAGGCAGACAGGATAAGATGATTGTGACCCAATCCAGACATCTTTGGTCTAATTCCAAAGCAGCAGTAAAATATCCTCAGGTGGAACATTACCAAAAAGCCGCTAAACATGGATTTGAATTTTTGAAGAATAAAATGTGGGATATTGAAAATGGGGGTTTCTTCCAATTAGTGGATAGGTCAGGTAATGCTTTATTGGAAAGAGATGGGTTAAAAACGGCATATGGAACAAGTTTCGCTATTTACTCCCTTGCTGCTTACTTTGGTGCCACAAAGGATTCTGCTGGTTTGGATTTGGCAATTAAGGCTTTCCACTGGTTGGAAGAACATAGCCATGACCCCATTTATAAAGGTTATTTCCAGCACATGGATCAGAAGGGAAATCCAATTGTCCGGCCTTCCGATACCCCTTCCACCTCTGACCTAGGATATAAAGACCAAAACAGTTCCATCCATTTGTTGGAAGCATTTACGGAATTGTACCAGGTATGGAAAGATCCACTTTTGAAAGAAAGATTGGAGGAAATGCTGTTATTGGTCAGAGATACCATTACCCATGAAAAGGGCTATTTGGTGTTGTTTTTCTATCCGGATTGGACACCTGTTTCTTTTCAAGAGGAAGACAGGGAAACCATTCTTAGGCATAAAAGCCTGGACCATGTTTCCTATGGGCATGATGTGGAAACTGCCTTTTTAATGATAGAAAGCGCCCATGTCCTTGGGTGGGGGGATGATGAAAAAACGCTTAAACAAAGCAAAAAAATGATCGATCATGCCCTTCAATTCGGATGGGACAATGAAGTGGGGGGATTTTATGATGAGGGTTATTATTTCAAGGGGAGTGATGAACCGGAAGTGATCAAAGATTCCAAGAATTGGTGGGCACAAGCAGAAGGGATGAATGCTTTACTGGTCATGTCCACCTATTTCCCTGAAGATCCCAATGATTATTTTGGAAAGTTTCAAAAACATTGGCAATATATCCAGGATTACCTGATTGACCATGAGCACGGAGATTGGTATTCCGGTGGACTGGATAAACAGCCCCAGTTGAAAACTGCGGATAAAGGCCATATCTGGAAAGGAAATTACCATCAATTTCGGGCCATGAACCATAGTATTGAAGTGCTTCGAGGGCACTGGTAGTAATAGTTTTAGAACTATCAGGAATTGATTATTAGGTAATTGCTAATTGTTAATTTCAAACCCTTGGATTTCTTTGCGGGTAATAAACTTTCTCGCAGAGAGCGAAAAAAATGGATCCCTCGTAGCCTTTTAGGACACCAAAATTTGTGATTGATCTTTGTGGAACTTTGTATCTTTGCGGGCTATATTTTTTTCCCACAAAGACACAAAGGGCCACAAAAGCCCTTTTTTATGGATCCTGGATAACGGATTTGCTGAAAGTTGGTAATTGGTTAAATGATAATTTGTGGAGTTTGGAGCTTTTTAACCATTCAAAAGTTAAGGAATTAAGGTTTTCATTAAGGATTTTTTCGAACCACAAAAGTCAACAAAGTTTCACTATAGTTACATTTTCACCATTTAACCTTTATAGAAACACAAAAACCGATAATCGTTCATTCCTTAATTGGTAATTGGTAATTGGTAATTGGCTAATTTGTAATTTCATTCTTCTTGTATGAAATAAACCTCTGCAATCTTACCATCCTTGATTATATAAATGGCAATCGCGCGCATGGGCGGCTCACCTTTTTGTATAGTGACCTCTTCCTGGTCAATCACTGTATTTCCCAGTACGATTCGGTTCACCAGTTTACAATGCAGATCCGGGGTCCTTACAAACATTCTTCCATATAGACCGTACAATTCGTCCCTTCCTTGATACAATAATTGATCTGGAAACCTGTATACTTTTACATCTTCCGCATAGGGTAAAACAAAAGCTTCAATATCTCTATTGTTATAGGCATCCAATTGTTCTTGAGCCAGCTTTTGAGCAATTTCTTCTATACTTTCCTGAGAAAAAGCAGCGCTGCTCAACAAGGTAAAGAGAAAAAAAAGGATGCCTGATCTAAACACGCCTTCTGTCCTCCTGCCAGTTTTTGATCAATTGTTTGACTTTTTTTGCCCGTAGTTTCTCTTCAATTGTCTTTTCCATTAAAGGTAAGAGTTCTTCATCTGAAGCAAATCTTAAAGCAATTATCTGCGATAATCTCAATTTTTTCTCTTTATCCTGAAAAGATTTTCCCGTTAGTTCAAAATAACGCTGTCTCATCTCCAACCGGATTATCCTATCCTGGTTTTTAAGCGCATAAATTCTGGCCAACAAGGGAAGTAAAAACAGAATAAACGCTCCAATGAGATGGTAAACCTGTATAGAAATGACTTCTCCCGAGTTAATTGAACGTACTAGATTGCTAATAGTCCAACCCAGATAAACCAAAGTCAAGGGGGTGATTATAAAATGGTGAAAAGGATAATACCGGGCATGGTTTTTATAATTCTGCATATTTTTCATAAATAATCAAGGCCACAATTTAGGCGGAATGTGACCAATTATCAAAAACAATTGATGCTGTTTATTTTATATTGATTAATTTCCAATTATGAAAAAGTTGTTCATCCCTATCCTTTGTTTTTGGGCATTGCAAGGATATTCCCAGACGCAGACTTTCCAAATCAAGACCGAAATTCTCAAGTGGCCTGATGGTAAAAAGGCAGCCATTTCCATGACTTATGATGATGGTACGCTGAATCAGTTTAAAGTGGCTTTACCCATTATGGAAGAATTGGGCATGAGAGGGACCTTCTATATCAATACAGGGGAAATTCCCGGTGAAAAAAATGAAGCCAAATTCATTGGAAGATCTCCTGAAATTATTCTTGCGGAAACGGAATATTTCCCCACAAGCCAGGCCAATATTTTTGAAAGGGCCGGATTGATCCGGTTTTTGGACATGCCCAATGCGGTATCTTTTCATGACAGGTCCGGTGCTGCTTATGAACAGGGAAGAAAAACAGAAGCATATCGCATTTTGGATGAAGGTTTTGCCCAGGCAAGGGCAATGGGAGTAAACAGGTTGACTCCTCCGAAAATCATTGACGGACCAATGTTAGGCTGGGAAGAATTGAGAAAATTCGCTGGGAATGGCCATGAGTTTGGGGTCCATACCATTTCCCATCCTAGGTTGGCTGTTCTGGATGAAGAAAACCTAATTTATGAGTTGGAAAAGTGTGCTGAAGATATCGAAAGAGAACTGGGGAAAAAATACCTTTTTTCTGCTGAATGCCCCTTTGGGACTGAAAATGAACGGGTGATGGAATATGCATTAGAAATGTTTCCTGCAACAAGAAACAGGATGCCTGAACCATATATGGAAGAGTTCAATAGGTCATCCTCCTTTGATCCTACCAAAGACTTTGGGAAAGAATATATCCAATGGCAGAGGGGTCCACTTTCCAAAACCAGTCCGGAATTGATGAAATCCTGGGTAGATGATATTTTGACCAGAGATGATACCTGGTTGGTATTGGTGTTTCACGGTATTGAAGGAATAGGTTGGGAAGCGATTCCGGAAGAAAGGATTAGGACCTATTTTGAATATATTGCTTCCAAGTCTCAGGATATTTGGGTGGGAACATTTGCAGAAGTGACTAAATATATGCGACAGAGAATGGCTTCCCGGGTTGATATGGAAGTTTCATCAGAGTCAATAAAAGTCAATTTAACCACAGAACTTGATCCTTATTGGTATGATCAGGCACTGACATTAAAAACTTATATACCATTTGGTTGGGAAAAAATATTTGTAGTTCAGGATGGACAGGAGTCACAACTTAAGTTTCAGGAAGATACTTCCGGGAAATTCGTTCAGTACACTTATTTACCCAATAAAGGTCCTTTGATTTTGAAAAGTATATGATTTCATGATTTTTGGAATCTGAAATCATATTCAATACCTTCGTGATTAATGAAGCGGTTTGGATGATGGTTTTACTTAAAACCTCCAGCAAAAATTGAACGGTTTGGAAAACCGTTCTACAGTAGAACAATTTCCCAAACCATTTGAACTTTCAATAAAACATAAACAATGGATTACAAAAAACTGGATGAGGATCTGACTGCAATTGTGGAAAAAAGAATTGCATTGAGTAAAATTTCATATGATAATGAGGCTTATGATGATATAGAAGAAGAGATGCATGACCTCGAAGATGACTTCAATGAAGAATATGGTGATGAACTGGAGTCTATTTTGGAAAAAATTTACGATCAGCTCAAATCAGACAATGAGGTCTTACTTCCTTCAGCTTATCTGGCCAATGAATACCACACCATGATGCCTGATGCATCAGGAAAAGTCACCTATGAAGTAATCGGTAGGGAAGGGGTGCCTTTGGAATCTGAGCAATTTGACAAGATGGATGTACGTTTGGTTTTGGTCCCCAACCCTGCTCGCTTTGTGCTTCAAATCAATGGTAAATCTATGAAAGATCTGTGGGTAGGGAGGAAATAGAAAATGTTGTCAGGTTGTCAAGGTTGAAAAAAACAATAACAACCTTGACAACAACGACAACAAATTAATCAAATCCCAATTTTTTCCTTACTTTTTGCAAAATGTCACTGGCCACAATTCTTGCTTTGGCTTCCCCTTCTGAAAGTTTGGTTTCCAATTCAGCAGGATTGGCCATGAAATAATCAAAAGCTTTTCTTTCTTCTTTATATTTTACCAAAATCAAATCCAGAAATTCCTTTTTGGCATGGCCGTATCCAAAATTACCTGCCAGGTATTTTTCGCGTAAAGCAGCAGTTTGATCTGCCGTAGCCACAAGGGAATAAAGTTTGAAAACATTGCAGGTATCCGGATTTTTGGGTTCCTCCAGGGGTGTAGAATCCGTCACAATACTGTTGATGTTTTTTTTCAACTCTTTTTCAGGAAGGAAAATATCAATGTAATTGTTATACGATTTACTCATTTTCTGCCCATCAGTTCCCGGGATGATCATCACGTCTTCAGAAATTCTCGCTTCCGGCACGGTCAAAATATCCTCTTCCATTTTATGATTGAAAGAACTGGCTATATCCCTGGCCATTTCCAGATGTTGCAACTGGTCTTTTCCAACCGGTACAATATTGGCGCTGTACAGAAGAATATCAGCAGCCATCAGGACAGGATATACAAACAGACCGGCATTCACATCCGCGAGCCTATCAGATTTATCTTTAAAGCTATGGGCATTGGCCAACATAGGGTAGGGGGTAAAGCAATTCAAATACCAGGTCAGTTCAGTGACTTCCGGAATCATGGATTGGCGGTAAAAAACTGTTTTTTCAATGTCCAGGCCAAAGGCCAACCAAGCCGCAGCAACTGCCAAAGTATTTTCCTTTCTCAGGTTCCCATCTTTGATAGAAGTCAGGGAATGCAGGTCTGCTATGAAGATAAAGGATTCGTTATCTTCTTTTTTGGTCAATTCAATTGCGGGAACAATTGCGCCAAGGATATTACCCATATGGGGTTTTCCGGAACTTTGTATACCGGTCAGTACTCTAGCCATTATTCTAAAATTTGGCGCAAATTAAATAATTCAATGTACATCAGGGTACAATTCGCTGGATTTTTCACGTTATTTGCCCGTATGAACAAAAGCAAAATCTTCCTCATCTTTATCATTTTCTTTGGTCTGATGTCCATACAGCTTGAAGCACAAACACTTGACAGAAAATTATTGACCTGGGAAAGGAAAACCATCAATATAGGAGCGGTTATGGAAGAAAAAGGGGCTGTAGAAGCAGAGTTTTATGGTTTAAACCTGAACAGGGAAGATATCATCCTTACGGATGTGGTGACTGATTGTGGCTGTACAACTGTTGATTACACCAAAGACACCCTTGCCACGGATAAAATCGGTTCCATTAAAGTCCGTTTTGATCCTGACCATAGAGGAGGTGAATTTTCAAAAGTGATCATTGTCAGGACAAATGAAGATATTTATGGGGACACTTTGTATCTGGAAGGCATCAATATGCCTTTACCTGAAAATAAAGAAATGGCCTATCCCCACAGAATCGGAAACCTGGGATTCAGACTATCTGCTGTAAATATGGGTAATGTCTTTACCAATGAACCCAAGGTCAAACATGTGGAAATCCACAATTTTGGAAGTGAAGCCATGGAATTAACAAGCGATCAGGAATCTCTTCCGGATTATCTCCTGGTCAATATGGATCCCTCACCATTGCAGGCTGACCAAAGGGGGTTGTTGGTCATTTCCTATGATGGTGAAAAAAAAGGAGATCTAGGTTATTTTGATGAACACATTACTTTAAGCTTTTTAGATGAGGAGAAGATAACAATCCGCATGATGTCTGTAGTCTATGAATATTTCAAGCCTGTTCCAAAAAGCATGGAAAAGATAGTGCCAAGATTAAGCCTTTCAGAATCGGATATTGACTTCAGGGAAATTCCTTCCAGTCGAAAAGTTACTAAGAGCGTCATGATTAGCAATTTGGGACAGGAAAATTTACAGATCAGAAAGTTGGCTTCAAATTGTTCATGCATTGATTTGAGTATCGCTCAGACGGAGATTGGACCTGGGGAAAGGGCCAGTCTGGATATTGAATTTGACCCCAAAGGACGTAGGGGCATTGACCATAAACATATAACCATTTTCAGTAATGACCCTATCAATCCAGTTAGAACAATTGTCATAAAAAGTAACATTAAGTAGAACAGATTTTTGATTTTTTACGTATAAATGGTATGGTTGTTGAGTATATTCCCAGTAGAAACGGTGATAAAACAACCTGTAAATCGCCAAAACTTTATTTTATTTCTAACTATTAAACAAAATCACGATGAGTTCTACAAAATTTATATTAGGCGCTTTAGTAGGTGCAGCAATAGGTGTACAAATAGGCATATTGGTTGCCCCTGATAAGGGTGAAAATACAAGAAAAAAAATCACCAAAAAAAGTGGTGAATACCTGGATGAAGTTACCGGAAAACTGAACAGCTTTTTTGACAATTTGACCAAAAAGGTAAACGATGTCAGTTCAGAAGTTGACAAATTGGCAAAGAAGGCAAAAGCAGAGGTTGATAAGGTAACCAGATAATCCGGAATGCAAATGCTGAGGCTGTCTTAGAGTACTGGGACAGCCTTTTATTTTTTATTTTTTTCATCATCAATAACAGCTATTGAAATCACCGCGGATAGCTGGGCAGTGTTGTTCAATTTCAGTTTATTCAACAGATTTCTCCTATGTGTATTGACAGTCAATGGACTTAGAAATAATCTTTCTGAAATCTGGGCCGAAGTAAATCCCTGGGAAATCAATAAAGCAATCTCTTTTTCCCTTTTGCTCAGGATATCCAATTTATTTTCCAAAGGCTTGGCGACAAAACTGTTTTTATTAATCTCTGGAAAACTGGTTCTACCTTCCGTTGCTCCTAGTATTACTTCCATTAAAGTATTTTTATCGATGGATTTGGGCAAAAATGCCTTTACACCTGCTTCCTTGCATTTGTCTATAACATGGGGACTGGATTCCATACTCAGCATGATGATATGAACATTTGGATTCATAGCAATCATTTCCTTTGCTACTTGCAGACCATTTCCATCCGGAAGAAAATAATCGAGTAAGACTACCTCTGGTTTGAGCTTTTTGGCCAATTTCAAGCCCTCATGCACTGTTGAAGCACTGCCCAACCATGATATTCCAGCTTCTTCACCGATTAGGGAAAATACCCCTTGAACAAACAGCAAATGATCGTCAATATGTAAAATGCGTACTTTTTTCTTCATAAATCAATCTTTTTTTACCGGGATGGTTATTATCACAGTGGTTCCTCCAGCATTTGAATCAATGTGCATTTCACCTTTAAGATAAGAAACCCTATCCTGCAGGTTTTTCAAACCTATCCCATTTATTTTTCTTGTTCCTGACATGCCTTTTCCATTATCTTCCACAATAATCTCCAAATTACTTTCCTGGAGTATCAATTGGACCATGACTTCTGAAGCCTGGGCGTGTTTGATCACATTGTGAAGCAATTCACTACAAATCCTGTAAACCATCAATTGCAATGCTTTTGGTAAATCTATAGGAATATCATAATAATAATTTACGGCCAGATGATGGTTTTCACTGATCATATTGACATGGTTCTGAAGTACTTTTTCCAAACCAAGATCATCCAAATGGGGTGGGGTAAGGTTATGGCTTAGGCTTCTAGCTTCCTGGATGCTGTTGGCCACCATTTCCTTTAATTTGCCAACTGATTGGGCATTTGGATGTTCGCCTGCAATTTTATCAGCCTGAATATGGATACTGGCCAACATCCCTCCGATACTGTCGTGAAGATCTCTACCAAGTCTGTTTCGTTCCTCTTCCTGCACCCTGATAATCTGATCGGCAATGTTCTTTTCTTTCTGAAGGATTTCAATGGCCAGTTTTTCTTTTTCCCTTTTATAAGTTCCGGCTCTTCTCGCAAACGCCAAGGTGATGAATGCCGTTTCACCCATAAGTCCAAAGGCACTTCCGAAATTAAAAAGAAATTGAGGAAGGCCTAATGAAATACCGGATTGATTCAATTGAATCACCACGTTAAAAAACAAAAGCACCATTATACCCGCTAAATAAAGGCCTACAAAAGGCACTTCAGCTTTCCATTGCAAGAACAAATAGTAGAGGATCAAAAAGGTAACAACAATGGAAATTATAATTGTCAAATAGAGGAAAATCATTTTATCCTGTGTTGTAATGCTGCTGGGTTCTGACATCATAAAGTTAATCAGCAGCATTATCTGCAAAATGATGATAGCCCACACAGCATAGCCAAGGTATTTACTTTTTCCTATGGGGGGAAAAAACTTTAAAACGACAACCAGAAAAAGGACATTGGTCATCAAATTAAAAAAAGGTCGCGAATTACTGGCCCAAACCGTACTTTGAGGCCATAGATATTGGAAACCCAGTCCCCAATGACTGATCAACCAAAATAAGAGGGAAACTATATATAAGGCATAGAATATGGCGGTGGAATCCTTGAGTTCCCAGGCAAAAAAACAGGTAAAGATCAGTATCATTAACATCCAGCCTGAGGTAATGCCAATAATGAGGTTTTCACCGGTCCGTATCTCATAAAAAGAATTAATGTCTACCAACTGGGGTTCAATCAGGAATGTCTCTCCCCTTTTGTCGGCTAAAAGTAATAGTTCTATGGTACTTTTGGGTTTCAAATCCAAAGGTACCACCAGGCCTCTATCCAAAAATGGTCTTTGTTCAAAAGGGAAATAATCTCCTGTTATATACCTGGCTTTGTCTTCTCCATTAAAAAAAATTTCCAATTGATTGATATGGGGATTATTGAGCAATAAAACGTATTGTTTGGGAAAGGGGTTAGGGTTGGAAATGCTGGTTCGGATCCACCAGGCATAGGGTGTAATTCCCGCATTGAATTTTCCATTTGAAACATAAATGGAATCGGTGGTAGTCCAAGCTTCGGCAACAGATTGGCCAAGGGCCTTCTCTGTAAAATAGGTAAGCGTTTCCCTTTTTGGTAAATCACAGGAAAAGAAGAGGAAAAATATCAACCCAAGAGACAGATTGATGGAGTGAAAATATTCTCGAACAAAATTACCTTGCGTGTGCTTAATCATTGGTGAAAATAAGCAATATGGCACCTAAAATACCCAATTAAGCTTAACCCACAATCGCAAATAAAGTTTAATTAAAAAATCTTAATTTAACTTAATATTTGTAGCAGTGCTGATTAATATGGAGCTTATTCAATAAAATAAGAAAAAAATACCCTCTTTAGGGTATTTTTCATACCTGAATTTATTTTTAACTTGCTTAAAATTCTTAATATTGTTTTCTATTTCTAACAGCCCTTAGTGAATGTATACTGATGTATTGCTTCCGAACACCAAACTGTCTTCTTTTGTGTCGGGGTATTTTTTAGTAAATGCAGAGGACGAAAACCATGAGATTGTAGTCAAAACCTACGAGAGCGGTGTTTCTTTGGCTGTACCTCTGGGAAAACCCTTTGAGTTTTTTGTAGGTAAAAGTCACCTGGAAGAGGAGGAAGTAACTTTTAAATCTTTTGACAAACCATATTTATTCTGGGATGCAAAATCGGTGGAATGCTTCAGTGTAAAGGGAGATGCAAGGATTGTGTTTATTGTACTTACTGAACAGGGGCTGCAATTGCTATTGAATGAAAAAAATCCTAATTACGATGAACCTGTATTTCCGATAAGCAGATTGGGTGTACCTATTTTTAACCTGGTGGTGAAAAGGAAACTGAGATTTAATCAGGACGATCAGGCAGGTCTTCAGATTATTGAGGAAGAATTACTCCGATTTTTCAAAAAGTTTGAGATGGATGAAAGCCATCAATCAGAAATTGATTTGGATACCGATTTTCCTTTTATTCCATAGAAAAGATTGGACTTATTTTGACAATTTTTTTACCACACATAAACAAAGTTCAAATAGAATGGATTTGCCTCAAATAATGTACTTCTAAAATTAAAAACTATGTGGTCTATGTGACTATGTGGTAAAAATCAATTCTCCAAATTACCAATTCCGAAATCCGCCTTCCGACTTCTGCCTTTTTAAGGTTTCCCAATTTCCCCACTCGTTTTTTCAATCCGACTATAATATGTAACAATATGTAACAAACCTGATTTACGCAATTTTCCTTTTATTTTTTAGGACAAATGACTCTCTTAAATTCAAAATAACAAAGACTACTTCAGGTCAATCTGATTAGGGTTACTTCTAAAAGGGATTGACTATTTAAAACCAAGAAAAGTAAGGTTTTAATGTAAAAAAAATAATGGAATAATAACAGAATAAAAACTTGACCAAACAGAACTATGGTTTTAGCTTTTTTTGATTTTTATAAATAGGATTATGAACAACGACAAAAGCAAATCAACAATATTGGTACTTGATGAGCATGAAATTTTCGCAGAAGGTATCAAACTTATTCTGGAAAACAATTTGGATGTGGAAGTTAGATATCGGTTTTTAAATGGGGAAAATGTTTTAAATTATTTCAAGGAAGTGGGGCAAGCAGATCTTATACTTTTAGACCTCAATTTAACTCAAATGGACAGTTTGGAATTTATGGAGCTATTACAAGAGGAGAAGCCTGGTTTGAAAATTTTAGCAACCAGTAATCAGCAATCAGACGCCAAAATATTTCTTACAAGAAAACTTGGAGCAAAGGGTTTCATCGGAAAGGATAGTAATTTGAAAGACATGTTGATAGCAGTTAAAGAGGTACTTCAAGGGGATTTTTATTTCCCGGAGGAAGGGAAAAGTTTGGGGGGATCCTTGGACATAATGGAGGAGGTGATCAAGAATTTATGCAAGCGGTTTGAACTTTCTCGTTCCGAGATTAAAATTATGAATTTAATATTGGATAGGAAGAATAACAAAGAAATTGCCCATGAGCTGTATTTAAGTCCCTTAACAGTAAAAAACCACAGGAAAAACATTTACCGTAAATTCGGGGTTCAAAACCTTGCCGGTATTCTCATTATTTTGAAAGAAGAATTGGAAAAAGATAGGAAAGGTTAGGGGGTGAAAATTTATCTTTCAATTTTCAGGATTTTACACTCTTGAGTCTTTTTCTTTTTACTTTAGCCTTGGCTGATTTTACTTTTCCCTTAGCTTAATCCTTTCTAATCTCTCACCATATATTATCTATCAAAAAATCAGGAAATCCGTAATAAAAAACACCAAATACTGATTTTTTCAACCAGTTATTTGTTCGAAATACCAAAAAATACCCTGTACAGGGTATTTTTTATAAACCATTGGTACCATATTTTTAGAACAATGAGAAACCCATGAAAAATTCAGGTTGCTTTTTGATTTTGGCCCTATTAATTATAATTCCTTGGGATGCAAATTCCTTTACCTTTGACCTGCCATTTATTCAGATCGAAAATAGAGAAGATTACGAACTTGAGGGATATTTTTTTTCCCTTGAAGACCCACAAAACTCGGGCATTGACTGGGCCATAGAGTCTTTATCCAATGATGCTTTCCAACTATTGGATCATCCTTATCTATTCAACAAAGGCTTCAATAAATCCATTTGGTGGTTTGCTATGGCATTGGAAAACCAACTGGATCAGGAAAACACAGTGATTTTTAGTGCTGCAAGTTCAGCGCTTAAAAAGGCCAATTTATATTTATTAAATGAATCCGGGAAAATAGGTCAGATTTTGGTGAGCGGCTATGATATACCCAGTAAGGTCAGAGATATGGACAGCAGACTGAATTCATTCAGGGTGATTCTTGCCCCAAGAGAAAAAGTCATTTTATTGTTGGAGACTGATGCCAGGGGGAGAAATATCTACATGCCCTTTTTTCTGGATAATTCTGACTCCTATTGGGAATTTGAGGTCAATAGAGCAGCATTATATGGAGGAATCAGTACCACTTTGTTTTTTGCCTCTCTGTTTGCGCTTTTGCTATTTTTTTATCATAAAGAAAGGATTTACATTATTTTTATAGGATATGTTCTCGCCTGTCTTTTTTTGATTTTAGAGGAAGATGGATATGCTTATGATTGGTTTTACGGCAGCTATTTTCATCAATTGTCACAGATAGGGATTCCGCTTTTCGGATTGTTGACCTGTGCTTTATTCCTACGTTTCAACCTGATTTTTCTGGAAACCAAAACCTATAAACCTATCTTGTTCAATACGAGCAAGTCCATGTATTACATTGCAATTACCTGGTGCTTGGTTTTGGTTGGCAGTCTTTTCGTTATAGAAAATTACACCCTTCAATATGTCATTAACCGTACTGCCCATTATTTAGGGATAATTTGTGTGGTTTTGGTGATCATCACCAATGCTTTTCAACTCAATCAAAAATTGACCAGGTACATATTGGTAGCCAACCTATTTTTGGTTATTGGATTGACGATCTATTTCCTGAACAGTCAGGGGATGACTTCCTTAAATCCATTCTATCCCAACGGGATGGTGGTAGGAATATTGGTCAATGTCATTGCTTTTACTGGTGGAATTAGTTTCCGTAACTATCAGGATAGAAAGGAAAAAGATTCTCTGATACTCCAGCTTGCTGAAAATGAAAAACGACGTTTGGAAGAAAAATTCAAGATCCAGGAAGAAGAGAGACAAAAAATCGCAAAAGATCTCCATGATGACCTAGGTGCATTGATGGCTATGATAAGGCTAAAAGTGGAAGATGCTGAAATTAAATTGAACGGAATAGACGGGAGTGTTCAGGAAAACCTGGCTGAAACGGTAAAACTCATTGAAAAGGCAGGAAAGGATATCCGGTTTATCGCCCATGAGCTTATGCCTTCAGACATAGAACATACGAGGTTCAAACCCATGATCTCGGAATTGTTTGCCATGATGGAAAAGCAGGATAAACTTGATTTTAATTACCAAATAGGTGATTTACCCATTTTACCAAGACATTATAAAACCAATTTATTTCGGATCATTAAAGAAATGCTTAACAAAACCATTAAACATGCTAATGCCACAAAAGCAGATATCAAAATCTATTTTGATTATAATGACGCTGAAATTAAAGTAATCATGTCAGATAACGGAAAGGGATTTGATTATAAAAAAATTAAAGAAGTAAATAGAGGAATGGGACTTAAAAATCTGGAAAACAGGATAGCCTATCTTAAGGGAAAACACGAAATAAACAGTGGCCCTTTAGGAACAAAAATTTTAATCTGCATTCCATTAGAAATAGAAGAAAAATGAGTAGTAATTTCACAAAAGCCCGAATCATCATCGTAGAAGACAATGAAATTTTCAGCGATGGCATCAGGCGGATATTGGAGAGCAACTTAAACCTAGAGGTTAAAGCAAGTTTTGGAAACGGGGAAGATGCGTTGAACTATTTAAAAGCAGGAGAAAATCCAGACATGATTCTCCTGGATCTTTATATGCCCCAAATGAATGGTCTTGAATTTTTGGAATACGTGCAGGAAGAAAGACCAGGAATGAAAATTTTAGTAACCAGTATGCAACCTTCGGAAACCAATATATTTTTGACAAGAAAACTTGGAGCACATGGATTTATAGCAAAGGATAGTTCCCTGAAAAAAATGTTGCTGGCTGTAAAAGAGGTATTGAATGGAGATTTTTATTTCCCCGAGGAAGGAAAAAGTTTAGGTTCTTTTGATCGGGTAGATCTGACCATCAAGAAATTATGCAAGAAATTTGAAATTTCCAGGTCAGAAGTTAAAATTCTAGATATGCTATTGGATCAAAAGAAAAACAAAGAAATAGCCCAGGAACTTCATTTAAGCCCAATGACTGTCAAAACCCACAGAAAAAATATTTACCGCAAATTCGGTGTACACAGCCTTGCCGGGATTGTTTTTTTACTGAAAGAGGAGTTGGATAGGGGGTGAGTAGTGGCTGGGGGAATAGGGATGTTATTTTTTTGGTTGTCATTGTTGTCATTGTTGTCAGTTGGTCATGGCATAAATCCCTTTAGGGATTAACCACTTAGAAATCTTTCAAATTCGTGTTTCATCCCCCCCTTTTAGGGTATTGTAATTTCTGTTTAGAATAGCTTAATTGAAATATGAACACCAAACTGGTTATTTTTGAAGATAATGAAAACCTCAGGAAATCCTTGGTGGTGCTGCTGGGGAGCAGTGAAGAATACCAAATGGTCGGAGATTTTCCCAATGTCCTGCAGGCGGCAAAACAAGTAAAAGCTTTAGATCCTGATATGGTGATTTTGGATATTGATATGCCCGGAAAGGATGGTATTTCAGTTATTCCGGACATCAAGGAAACCAAACCGGAAATTTCTATCGTCATGTATACCCAGTTTGAGGATGATGACAAAATATTCCGCAGCCTTTGTGCAGGGGCAGATGGCTATATCCTTAAAAAGACTTCACCAAGTGTATTATTCCAGGCCTTAGAAGAGGTAAGAAAAGGAGGGGCGCCATTATCCCCAACTATAGCCAAAAAGGTATTGCAATCATTTCATCAGTCCCAAAACAATGCCCTAAAGTACAATTTGACACCAAGGGAAATCGAGGTATTGAAGCTATTGATCAAAGGATATAGCATCAAATACATCGCAGCAGAGTTGTTTATCGCTTATGATACCTGCAAGGCCCATCTGAAAAACATATATACCAAACTGCATGTCAATTGCGGAAAGGAAGCCATAGCCAAGGTCCTGGCCGAGCGGATTATTTTGGATTGATAATCAGTTTTTCATTTAATTCTTCATTCTACATTATTTATCCAACCTTGCAGGCTGGCCCTGGCCTAAAAATGTCCAAAGGGACATTTTCTAAACGGCCAGTCCCCCCCAAAAAAGGTGATTGACAAGTAATTATAATCAAAGTAAATTTCTTTTGAAATCTAATTATTTTCAAAAGACCAATTCTAGGTCTTATGGAATTAGAACCTTATTTTAAACTTAAACCTTTTATGTAATGTCTGCATTAAAAAATTTTCAGCTAAAAAAAACATTACCCATATGGGGGGTATTGGTGGTTTTAATGGTCTTTTCCTGTCAGGATATAAATATGGAAGACCAAAAATTGAATGATTTATCGCAATCGGACAATTCATTGTCAAATGTGGTGCCGGGAAGGTACATAGTCACTTTACACAGCAATGAGATCAATTTCCGAAAATCAGATAAGTATGAGGATGTACAGGCTGGAATGAGGAAAATGGCTCAGGACATCTTAATAAAATATGATGTTGAATATGATAAAATTAAGGCCGTATACGGACATGCCATTACCGGATTTACCTTGGAACTTACTGATGAAGAATTTAGGGGATTGAGCAGTGATCCTAAAGTGAAATCTATTGAACCAGACAATTATATATTGGAATCCTACAATCAAAGAAAAACTCCTCCTGGAAAAGATCAACCTGGTGATGATGGAGGAGGTGATGATGGTGGCGAACCTTCCGATCCAGGAACTGGGGGGACTATTCAAATTGATGCTCCCAAATATCTGGATAGAATAGATCAACGCCAATTACCATTCAGCGGTACTTACACCTACAATGAGACAGGTAGCGGGGTAACAGCCTATATTCCTGTTGGAGGAATTTGGGATATGCCAGAAGAGTTTGAGAATAGGGCAGTCACTATTGATTTGATAGGTGAAGGGGAGGAACTTAATGGATCCACAACTAATGTAGCATTGAATGTCGGGGGAACAACCTATGGCCCTGCCAAAGGAGTGAATTTGGTAGGAGTTAGGACAAATGATTCTTGTTGTGATGAAACAGGTTACTTGTCTTCCTTATTAGCTGGATATGATTGGATTTTGGCAAATGGTCAGAGGCCTGGTATTGTTCTAGTAGGGCTAGTTGGGCCTTTGGAAAATACAGCATATTTTACAGTAATTGAGAACTTGTATAATGCAGGTTTTTCCCTAATATCAAGTTCAGGAGCTTGGCAAGAAAATGCTTGTACCTGGGGAAGTTCTTATAAACCCTACATATTCACTGTGGGATTGGCCACCATAGAGGACAGAAAACAAGTATCAAGTAATTATGGTGATTGCATAGACTTGTTTACCACGACCACCGATTGGTTCGACGCAAATGGGGCATACGTAGAGATTTGGAGAGATGGATTTAATATGAATCCCAATTTTGTTGCAGCTGGAGTGGCTGCTGGTGTGGCCGCTAAATTTTTGGAAAATAATCCTATGGCTTCACCAGCTGAAGTATATCAATTTCTCAAAAACACCTCTACCAAGAATGTGGTAAGCTATTCTAATTCGGTAAATAATCATTTGCTGTATAGTGGAATGAGCATGGATGGAGCTGGAAGTATTGACCCTAATCGGGTAAATCATGTAATGGATTTAACTGGATTAGTCAGTCCAATGAAAAGAAATGAATATCAAATTCTTCTTAATTGGCAACCCATTAAAAATGAAAGTGGGACAGTGGATATTTATGAGAATGGATTGAAAATAACCTCAACAGATGATGGATACTTAATAGGCGATGGATATTGGTTTCGATTCATTTCTGGAAGAAATTTAGCTCCTAGAACTTATAAGATCTGTATTTCAGGGACAAATCAATGTTCAAATGAGGTGGTACTGACCTTTTAATTGAAGTTTAGTTGAAAAAAGCTGCTTTTTTTTCAAGAGCAGCTTTTTTTATATACCAGAATAATTAATTATTTTTAATCGTAACAGTTCCGGTTTTCATGATTGGAACAAAAATTCAACCCAACCAATCCTTGAAAAATGGAGTAAAGGGACTCCTGATAATTCAATTTCAGGCTAAGGAGAAAGTTTGACATGATGGACTTTTTATTTAAAGTGGATCTTTCGCGCCATGCTTTCGAATTCTTTGGTTTTATTTTTAATACAATTAGTGAGAAAGAATGAAATATACTTTCGTACTTCTGTTATCCATCAATTTATTTTTCTATTACAAAGCTTATTCTCAAGAAGAAGTGGAGTTTCTGATGAAGAACTATACTATCGAACAAGGGCTTCCTGAAAATACTATCCTGGATATTGTGGAAGATGAAATTGGCTTTTTATGGATAGCCAGTCCTAACTTTCTAACCCGTTTCAATGGAAATGATTTTAAGGTGTTCCGAAAATCATTTGATCATCAAGTGGATGAATCCAGTTTTAAGCTGGGCAAGCTATACATTGTGGATGATAAGCTCTGGATGATTGTGAAAGGGGGAAAACTGGAGTATATGGATCTGAAAACAGAAGAGTTTTATCCCATCACTCAATTTAGTGCTACTGGGGAAGAAATTGTAAATATTAAATCTCTATTTTTTGAACAGAATAGAATCTACTTAGGCACAGAAGCCAAAGGGTTATTTATTGTTGATCAAGATTTTAAAATGATCAGTCATTACCATGAGTCGAGTAGTCAAGCCCTCAGTTCAAATTCTGTCAATTATATATTCAAGCCAAATGATCAAGACCTTTGGGTACTTACAGATCAAGGAGCAAACAAAATTACCTGGGGTATTGTGTCTAAATATGGTGAAACAATGGAATTTACAGATGGAATAAGTTTTTCCAATGGAATTTTGGATCTCTCTACTTTTTCAGGTGGAATTTGGCGTAAATCACCTTCGGATAATTCTTTTTATTTGCCTTTCAAACAAGATTCTATAAGGCAAGGATTATTGAAAATTTCCAAAATCTTCCATGATAGAAGATATTCTACATATAAATGGGGATTTTGGATAGCAACGATTGGTAATGGGCTTCAAGTAGTTGATGAAATGGATTCCCGAATCGTAAAAGTTAAATTGGATCATGATCCTAAAGATATTTATTGCGTTTATGGATCAAAAAGTAGAAAAATTTGGGTAGGTACGAGAAAATATGGAGTTTATTCCCTTGATCCTGTCATACCTTTAGAGACTAGGTACTTACCTGAGGAATTGGATCCTGATGAAAAGCTGTCATTCAATCTAGCAGAAGATCAAGACTTTGTTTATATCTCTCAAAAAGAAGAAATATTTGTTTACGAACGGGACCTTTCCTTGAAAGGGAGAGCAAAAAGAACTGATTTTTTCAAAGAGGGAGAAACTTTAGAAATGGATAGGATTATTCCAATTCTAGGAATGGGTCGTTTTTTAGTTTCATCTCCACATCGGGGAAGTGTGATTTATAACCCAGCGAACCAAGAAATTTATCAACTGGATAAATCGATCAATCTTGCATTATCTAATTTTGGTGTAAATCAGGAAAGTACGGTTATTCTAGAAGTAAAAGAATTTCCAGGGCAACTAATTATCGGAATTGAGCAAGGATTGTTTAAACTGGATCTGAGCAATCAAACTTTTTTCAAAATTTCGGATCAGGCAGTTTCTCATCTATGGACAATTAATTCTAAGAAATTGGCAGTTCACTTCAGCAATGGGAATATCGGGGTATATGATTTCTCCAACGACCAACTCGAGCAGCAGGAATATTTGAAGGCTGTCATCCCCATGGATTTGGACATTAAGGCAATGAAGTATCAAAATGACTGGCTTTGGTTTGGGACCCTTGGCAATGGTTTGTTATTGTTGAATATTGAAAATGGGACCTTGGTAAACTTAACAAGTGAAACCGGCCTTCCCAACGATTTTATTATGGGAATGGAGTTTGCAGACACGCGAACACTTTGGTGCAGTACCAATAATGGCTTTTTCAAATTGAATTTTATCAAGTCAGATGGAACCATCAGCATTGAAGAAATATTATACTTAAACCACCGTAACGGAATTTCAATCAATGAGTTTCTCCCTGATTTTTCATATCAAAGCAAAGAGGGGAAAATATGCTTTGGTTCTGACAGGGGGATTCTATGTTTGGAAGGACAAAATTATCCATAGGATGAATACCAGCCTAAAATTTTATTTTCGCAGGTAAAAGTGAATAGCCAAGAAGTGGAATCACTTGCCGGCATACATTACCTGGACAACCTTGATTTGAAAAGTCATGAAAACTCCCTGGAGTTTTTCTTTACAGCTATTTCAAAAAACGTTCCTGATAATCTAAATTATAGTTATAAATTGTCAGGTTATGACAAAGACTGGGTAAAGGCAGGAAATAGGCGCTATGCTTCCTATACCAACCTGGACCCTGGGACCTATACTTTTAATGTCAAACTTACAAATGATAATTTTGAAGGAGCACCGGTAAAATCTTTTCAAATAACTATTCACGAGACTTTTTTTCAGACGATCTGGTTTAAATTATTAGTAGTAATAATTCTACTTTCCATTTTTTACTTTTATTACCGATTGAGAATTAATCACCTTTTGAAATTACAAAATATAAAAGAAGAAATTTCCGCTGACCTGCATGATGATTTAGGGGCAAGATTAACCACGATTCAACTGCTATCTGCAATAAACAAGACCAAGTTTAAGGATCAGCCGGAGGTGGAGAAGTTGCTTTTGAATATAGATCAAGAAATCCATGATTCATCAGAAGCGCTTCATGAACTTGTAGGAAACATTAAAATGAAAGAGGATGATTTGGAAGGTTATTTTTCCAAATTAAGAAGATATGCCAGTGAATCATTGGACCAGTCTAATCTTAGTTACCGGATCCATTTTTCAGAAAATTTCAATCAATTGACAATTTCACTATCTAAACGAAAAGATATTTTTCTGATTTTAAAGGAATTGATCAATAATATCAGGAAACATGCAAAGTCGAGTAAAGTAATTATCAGTATTGAAGAAAAACAAGATTTCCTCCTGATCAAGGTTAAAGATAATGGGATTGGCTTTGACCCGAATTCCCTATCTGTAAGGAATGGGATGAAAATTCTGAAGTACAGAGTAGATAAGTATAAAGGCAAAATTACTTTAAATTCATCGTTGATGGAAGGTACCACGGTGAAGATTTCAATTCCTTTGGATAAAGCTTCAGTCATGAAAAATTTTTGGTCTAATTTTTTTAAAAGGCTATCTAAGATTTGGACTTTTAATTAGTAGGACATGAAAAATAAAAAAACATCTACTATAAGTTCAAATGCTATTTTTTTAAATTTCATACTTGTTCTGTTGATTTTTTTGGGCTGTCAGGCAATGGTGCTTGCCCAGCGTACCTATTCAGTTAATACTACAGAAGACTTTGAAGATGTGGATTTGTCCGATAAGATATGCGCAGACAAAAATGGAAAATGTACGCTTAGAGCAGCTATTCAAAATGCAAATACCTCAAAGCTTCGTGATAAAATTTTATTTGAGCTAAACGAATATGAATCCAAAAGGATTGTATTACAAACTTTTCTACCTGCCATTATTTATCCTATTGAAATCTATGGAACGAATAACAGAAAGAAAATTGATCCTAGAGATGGGATAATTATAGATGGAAGTCGGATTGGGTTTGACCTTGAAATAATTCGAACAGTACCTGAAGCCAGTACAGGGCTTTTACTGGCCGAAAAAAGCAGTGGAAGTGTTATAAATGGACTTATATTTCAATCAATAAGAAATATGGCCATTAAGATAGATTCTCATAATTCAGTAATTCAAAACAATATTTTCGGATCACTTGAGAAAGATCCCAAAAAAGGAAACGGGGCAGGAGTTTCTGTTTGGGGGAAAAATAATCTAATTGGAGGTCAATCAGAGAATGAGGTCAACTATTTTTTTGGAAATTCTAATGGTGTAAGTTGTATAACCGGTATTTCGAATAAAATCATTGGAAACATTTTTGGATATGATTCAAAAAAAGATCAAATCCGTGGCAATGTCATAGCAGTCTTTTTGGGATTTCCCAGTCAGGACAATCTGATCCTTGGAAACTTGATATCTGGAAATACCATGGGAATGGAGATATGGGGAATTGGAAATAAAGTAGTTCAAAATAAGATAGGTACGGATTATTATGGTTCCAGAACTATAGGAAATAAAGTTGGGATTGTCGTAAACTCATCATCGCACTTAATCAGCATCGGAGGAATAAATCAGGGAAATTTAATTTCCGGAAATGAGGTGGGGATATTAATTGATACAAAAATTAGGTCTATGGCTAATTTTCAATCTGTTAGAGAAAGGTTTTTGAATATCGAAATAACAGGTAATTTGATTGGGACAGACTATTCAGGACAATTTCCATTGGGAAATGAAAATGGAATTGTTTTAAGAAATTCAGGAGGAATAATCATTGGAGGTGTTCAGGAAGGATTGGAAAATATAATTTCCGGTAATTTGAAAAATGGGATTTTGCTGATTGATTCATTTGAAAATCTGGTTTCCGGTAATAAAATCGGAACAGATATTTCAGGTAATTATGCCATTCCTAATGCAGTAGGAATCCGAATCTATGATGAAGAGAAGTTAAGTTTTTCGGATAATAATGTCATACATGGAAATCTGATCAGTGGAAATATAAATTCTGGAATTTATATTGGAAAAGAAGTGAAAAAACTAAATATTATTTCAAATATCTTTTGTGGAGGAGTGGATTTGGACTTTCCTTCTGAAAACCAAAACATTGGCATTGTTAACACCTCTTCAATTATAGGTATTTGTTTGGGAGATGAATATGGCCAAAATCAGAACATTTTTTCTAATCATAATATTGGCATTATAACAATAATGTCCTCTGATTTACAAGATCCTGTAATGAGGAAAAACAAATTTTTGAAGAATTCTAATAATGTAAAGGAATTAGATTCAGAGGATAGTATAGAATTTATTATGCAAAGTTTCATTAGTAATTATTTTAAAATAGCAGAAAAGGAGTATTTACAATTAGGAATAAACAAATTTCAATATGATTCAACTACGATATCTCAGTTACAAAGAGAGATAGATAAGTTGCCAGATTAAGAAAGTCTGAGTATCCGTAATCATACACGTAGTAGAATTTAATTTGGTTAAAGAACCCCTCGGCAAGCTCGGGGAACGGAATTTAGGTTTGGAAAATCGGGGGGAGGGAAGAAATGCGGCTTTGCCACATTTCTTCCCTCCCCCCGGAATTTAATTCAAGTTCCGGTGGCCGAGCTTGCCGAGGCCCTCCAATTGATACGTGCATGATTCCCAAGAGTCAGATTAAGAAAGAGACAAAATTGTAATTTATGAAAAGACCAGAGAAAACTTCTTTCAAAAGAATTAACCAATTCTTGAGGATTATAGGTATTCTGATACTTACTTTTTGTCTTCATGCTTTAGTATTTGCCCAAAGAACCTATACCGTAAATAGTATTGAAGACTTTGAAGATGTGGATTTATCTGATAAGAAATGTGCTGATAAAAATGGTAATTGCACACTGAGAGCGGCTATTCAAAATGCAAATGCCTCGAAACTCAAAGATATCATTCAATTTGATGTAAAGGATGGTACTACTAAAAGAATTGTACTTCAAGAGTCCTTGCCTGCAGTAATTTATCCTATTGAAATATACGGGACGAAGAATGAAGAAAAAATTGATCCTGTTAATGGGATTATCTTAGATGGAAACGAAATCGAAATATTTTATGAAAAAGATCGATATTCGGCTGAAAAAAGAGCTGGACTTTATTTGTCTGATCAAAGCAGTGGAAGTACCATAAACGGGCTTATATTTCAGTCTTTTGAGTTTAGAGCGCTTTACCTTGATTCAGAAAACAATACCATTCAAAATAATATTTTTGGGTCTGTCCAAGGTAATTTTCATGAAGGAAATAGGTTAGGGTTGTATGTATTTGGAGGGAATAATTTAATAGGTGGTCTGGTTGAAGGCGAATCAAATTATTTTTCAGGTAATTTAACAGCATTGGTAATTCAGACAAATGACAACAATAAAATAATCGGAAACGAGATTGGCTACTATTCCATTGACAACTGTATTGGAAAAAATAGTACCGGAATAGAAGTTCATGCCTTGGCTACCAACACCCTTATTTCGGGAAATATAATTTCCGGCAATACTGTAGGACTTTCTCTTAACGGTTCGGGAAATAGTGTTTACAATAACTTTATCGGCACTGACAAAACAGGTGAAAAAATAGTTGGGAATCATACTGGCATTTTGGTTGGTTTTTCTTGCAATAATTCTTCCATTGGAAAACCAGAATTGGGTAATTTAATTTCCGGAAATGAAGTTGGTATCATTATAGACCGGATGCGTGGGTCTGTTGCTACCGCGGAACAGATTAGAGATCGGTTATTAAACATTGAGATCCAATCTAATAAAATCGGGACTGATGTAACGGGAACTCATTCATTGGGGAATCAATATGGGGTTGTGGTCAAGAATACGGGAGGAGTGATCATTGGGGGAATGAAGCCAACAGAAGCCAACCTTATTTCAGGAAATCAGGAAGCTGGGATTTTGCTGCAAGATTGCTTCGAAACACTTATTCTCGGAAATAAAATAGGGGTTAATAGCTTTGGAAAAGGCGTTTTAACGAATACTATAGGTATTTTCCTTGATGATATCAAAAAGCATGGAGAATCGGAAAATATTTTGATCAAAGGTAATCAGATCAAGTCAGGCAGGGTGAATGGTATTTATATCGGAGAGGGTTGGAAAGATGTTACTATTCAGGCCAATTCCGTCACAGGATCAGGGGACACTAGCTCTTCTCATTTGACTGGGGCAGGAGTAGGATTTAAAAAATTTCATCCTTATTTCTGCTTTGGTGGTGAGGATTCCGTTCTAAGAAATGTTATTCTTTTTCATAAATATGGCCTATTGACTAATGAAAATCATTTATCTTCAATTTACATCGATAAGCTCAATGATGTTCAAAAAAATGAGCTGGATTATGGGGTAATTCCTTTGTTTTTTCTTCTTAATGAGAGTAGTACGCACCAATTTCCAAGTTATGAAAAATTACATTGGGAAGAGCTGATTTCTTTTTTTCTGGTCAGAGATTTTTTTATGGAAGGAGAACTAGAATTTTACCAAAACTATCTTGCCCGAATACCGGACTGATTTTTAAATACCCCCCAAAAAGGTGATTGACAATCATTTAAATCCTTCATAGCTTAATTCTTTTAAATTATTTCCTATTCGAAATAATGAAATCCCCAATGGGGATGCCATAGTTTCTGACTAACTAGATTATTGAAAGATAAATTCAAGAAATACATTTATTAAAAAAGGCTTAAGCAACAAAAACTAACATGAAAATACTTAATTTATTTATTTTTCTATTTTTGACTTTTGCAGCATTAAACAAAGCTTTTCCATTAGCGGATAGCGTTATTGTTAAAGAAAACCCAATGAAAATAGGTGTTCGGTTTTCTCCAAGCTTTAATTTTTTTGATTATGGAAATCTACCATTTGTGGGAATTAGGGATGATTATAAGATAGGAACAGCTTTTGGAATAGTTTTCGACTGGAATCTTTCCCCCTATAATAATATAAGGTTGGAACCTTATCTGGAACTACAAAATTTGGTAAATAATTCAACCACTTCAAATCTACCAATACAGACTAGGTTTAGAAATATTGGAATCGGATTGGATGCAATACCGTTAGTTTTAAAATTTGGGGGAAGAATTAAACCTCAAGTCTCTTTTGGAGGGCACATTAAGTATATCTTCAATTCCAAGCATGAAACTACACTTGATGAAGATCTAATTTACAATTTTTCTTTAAATACAAATAATTTACTTGTAGGCATAAATTACGGAATTGGGACATATTTTGGGAAGAGATTGATTGAAATAAGATACTATCAAGGGCTAAATGAATTTGTGTCCAATTCAAAAGTTCCCAACAGCATTAATCAAATTCAACTTATCCTGATATATTAAAATGAAAAATGTAATATTTCTTTCGGTTTTTGTAGTGTTACTTATTTTTAACTCTTGTATTACTGATAATGAAGTAGAGAATTCTTTTTATTTGAACCAAGTTGAAAAAATTGAACTTTCAATTGAAAACAAGTTTTTAATTGCTGATAATAATATAGAGAAGTTAAAATTAACGTTTAAATTCTTAGATAATGGAAATCGAGCAATTTTAACGGATACAAAATTAGAGTTACCTCTCCAAATATATTTGGGAGATTCAATTATTGAATCCTCACTGTTAGATCTTTCAAAAACCGGTAAATATAAAGTTAGAGCTTTTTTACCTTCAAGAGAAGGTATTTTCAGTAATGCCATTGAGGTAGAAGTGGTTGATCCAAGTATTATTTCAAATTTGGTTTTGGATTTTTCTGATGAAACGAGAAATGAATATGCTGTGGCAAAAAACGGAACGTTTGATTTTACAATAACGGCATATGGGGAAAATGGAGAGATTCCTGACATTAAAGATCAAATTTTAAGAAATCTTGAGCTTCAAATCGGAAACAGTAAAATTAATAAATTAGAGGATATTCAAATTGAAGAAATTGGTATATTAAAAGTTCAGGCTACTGCCTTTGGGATTAAAAGTAACATTTTAAGAATTAATTCCAGGAAAGAAAAAGCTTTTCCAATTAAAGAATTTCAAGTTATATTTCATGTTTTTGTTGAAGGCACTGACATTTCATCATCAGAAATAGAGAAGCAAATAATGCAAGCAAATATGGCATTTGGAGGGGGAGTTAATACAAATTTTAAAAGAAATATGAATGCAGTTAACGTTAACTTTAGATTTAAAGCTGCTAACAGAGATCCTGAAGGTAACTTTTTGACAATTTCAGGTTATAATAAGGTTAGCAAAAAGTTACTTCAGAATGAATTAGGACAAAATTGGTGGACTAAATTCGTTGAACTTTGGAATCCTACCGAATATATTAATGTTTTTATAGATGACGGTTTAACAGTTCTAGGGGTAATGGGTTCAGCATTCACTCCAGTTTTAAAAGATGCTGTTTTGGGAGGTTTACAATCTAATCCAGAATTAATTGAGTTGAATTTTCCATATTCAATATCATTGGCTCCTGAAGCTCTTGATGATGAATATTTTTCAAGATTTATTTTTGCACATGAATTAGGACATTATTTTGGTTTACACCATACGTTTTTAGGTTGTTCTGATGGAGATTATATTGAAGATACACGTGCACATACTGATTATTTAGGAAGTAATTTAAGATTTGACTGCAAAGGACAAGGATTTATATCTACTAATTTTATGGATTATATTGTTACTCCAGACAATTTTACTTTTGATCAAAGAGATCGAATGAATATTGTTTATGATAATGCACATTTTATGCCACGAGATTTAAAATCTCCGACAGGAAGATTAAAGAATTTTAAAAAAGGTAAACTAGATCATAGTATTAGACCAATCGTCTGCTATTCTAGATTCAACCAAATGAATTGAAATTTTATTTTATAAAAAAAACCGCCAAGGTTTCCTATCCCTCAGCGGTCAATCTTGGTACATTGTACTTGGTACTTGGTACTTTTTTTCCTCTACTTAAACGCCGCTATCCCCGTAATCTCATGCCCCAGGATCAACAAATGGATATCATGGGTTCCTTCATAAGTAACCACAGATTCCAGGTTCATCATATGGCGCATGATAGGATACTCACCCGTAATGCCCATTCCCCCATGGATCTGTCTTGCTTCACGGGCAATCTCTAATGCCATGGCCACATTATTGCGCTTGGCCAATGAAATGTGGGCAGTTGTAGCTTTTCCTTCATTCTTCATCACACCTAGTTTCCAGGTAATCAACTGGGCTTTGGTAATTTCAGTCAGCATTTCGGCCAGCTTCTTCTGGATCAACTGGAAAGAACCAATGGGTTTGTCAAACTGAATTCTTTCCAAAGCATATCTTCTCGCAGAATCATAGCAGTCCATGGCTGCCCCGATTGCTCCCCATGCGATGCCATATCGGGCAGAATCCAGGCACATCATCGGTGCTCCCAAGCCTGATTTTCCCGGTAAAAGGTTTTCTTTTGGTACTTTTACATTATCAAATACCAATTCACCTGTTGCCGAGGCTCTTAAAGACCATTTGCCATGGGTCTCCGGAGTGGAGAAACCTTCCATCCCTCTTTCCACGATCAGACCATGTATCCTGCCTGCTTCATTCTTTGCCCATACTACGGCGATATCCGCTTTTGGAGAATTGGAAATCCACATTTTGGCGCCGTTCAAGAGATAATGGTCACCCATATCTTTGAAATTGGTCACCATGCCGGATGGATTTGAACCAAAGTCAGGTTCGGTCAGGCCGAAGCAGCCCAGCATTTCACCGGATGCCAATTTGGGAAGGTATTTCTTCTTTTGATCCTCAGAGCCAAACTTATAAATTGGGTACATGACCAAGGAACCTTGTACAGATGCGGTGGAACGCATACCTGAGTCACCTCTTTCAATTTCCTGCATAATCAGTCCATAGGCGATGTAATCCAGTCCACCTCCTCCATATTCCTCAGGAATCTGAGGTCCAAAGGCACCTACTTCACCAAATTTTTTGACGATTTCATAGGGGAAATGGGCTTTCTGCGCCCAGTCTTCTATATAAGGGCTGATCTCTTTTTTAACAAAGTCCCTAATGGAAGAACGGATCAATTTATGTTCCTCCGTCAACAGGTCGTCAACCCCATAAAAATCCACTCCTTCGAAAAGGTCTTGTTTCATTGATTTCTGAATTGTGGAAGTATGCTCCATATCTGTTTTGGTTTATTGCTAATTAAAACGGAATTTTACAGCCGAAAACCCGGATTATGCTGTTTTCCTGCCCTGAAATAAATAAGAAGCGGGTTAAAAAACTACCTTATCGCACAAAAAATTAACACATGAGCCCAGCACAATACCCAAAAGACGTTTTAGAGAAAATAGAGCTACTTCAGGAAAAATTCAAGGCATCCGGACAGGACCTTTCTTCCTACCTCGAAGGCTTATTATATGCAGATTACATGACCTATTGGGATTATATCAATCTGGATATTCTACTTTCCCTTCAACAGCCCCGAACCTCCTTCAAAGACGAAAAAATCTTCATTATTTATCATCAGATCACAGAGCTATATTTTAAACTTATAATATGGGAACTGGAACAGATTGCAGATAAATCACCAATAGATGCCAAATTCTTCAAGGAAAGGTTGGAGAGAGTTAATATGTACTTCGACCAGTTGATCGCTTCATTTGCTGTGATGTGGAAAGGAATGGAAAAAGAGCAATTTCTGAAATTCCGTATGTCTTTATTGCCATCCAGTGGTTTTCAAAGTGCCCAATACAGAGTAATTGAACTACAGTCAACCGATGTGCATCATCTTGTCCAAATGGATAGGAGAGAAGCATTGAAGGAGGAGAAAGATAAAGATGTGATTTTTGACAACTTGTATTGGCAGCATGGGGCCAAAGAATTGGCCACCGGAGAAAAAACCCTGACGCTGAAGTCCTTTGAAAAAAAATATAGCAAAGAGCTTAAGGAATTGATTGAAGCTTACCAAAACAAAAATATTTGGAAAAAGTACCTGGATTGTAAAGATAAAGATGAAGAATTGAAACAATTGATGAGATCCTTGGACCTGAAAGCCAATGTATTCTGGCCCTTGGCCCATTACAAGAGTGCCGTCAGGTACTTACAGCGCGATCCGCAGGATATCGCTGCTACAGGAGGAACCAACTGGCAGAAATACCTGCCGCCCCGTTTCCAAAAAGTCATTTTCTTTCCCGAACTTTGGAGCCAGCAAGAAATGGATGAATGGGGCAAAGGTTGGGTGGTGAAGGAAGTGTTTGGGAGTGACGAATGAGGAATTAAGAATTTAGAATTAGGAATTATGAATTAATTCGGATTTCGAGAGGAGGATATTGGAGATTTTGAACCATTAAGAAATTAAGATATTAAGGTTTTCATTAAGGACTTAATGAATTCCTAAACTCCCTTAATTCCTTAATGGTGAAAACCCCGAAATCAAACTTCCGACATCAAAAGTCTTGAGTCTTGTATCTTGAGTCTTACATCTTAAGTCTAACCTCCCTATTCTCGCATTTACTTGGTACATCGTACTTGGTACTTGGTACAACAAAATATTTAAGGATAAATACCTTACCCAATGAAAAAAGAACTGCAATTACAACTGAGCCCCGAAGAGGCTTATGATGACCTATTGTTTCAGCAAGTCGCGCTGGAAAAAGCCGGATTCTCTTCTGAAAGCCCGGAGGCAATAGCCCGCCAGATCAGAAGGTCCATAGATGCCAGGGGAAGACAGGTAAGGGTCAATGTTACTGCTGAAGTTTTTATCAATGAGCCGCCAACACCTTTACTACAAACCCCAAAAGCTTATCAAAACGTCTCCAATAAAGAACAGCTCATCATCGTGGGGGCAGGTCCTGCAGGACTTTTTGCGGCCTTAAGAGCCATTGAACTGGGAATTAAACCCATTGTGATCGAAAGGGGCAAGGATGTTAGAGCAAGAAGAAGGGACCTAGCTGCTATCAACAAAGACCATATCGTCAATCCAGAATCCAATTATTGTTTTGGGGAGGGGGGGGCTGGTACCTATTCTGATGGAAAACTCTACACCCGCTCCAAAAAAAGGGGAGATATTAGAAGGATCATGGAGATCTTGGTGGCCCATGGAGCTACCGAAGAAATCCTGGTAGATGCCCATCCTCATATCGGAACCAACAAACTTCCCAAATTGGTAGCTGAATTACGGGAAAGTATCCTACAGGCAGGAGGGGAGGTTCTCTTTGAAACCAAAGTAGTTGACTTTATCCTTGAAGGAAATGAGATGAAAGGGGTAGTTACTCAAGATGGCGAAAAAATAAAAGGCATTGGCGTCATTCTGGCCACAGGTCATTCAGCAAGGGATATTTTCCATTTGTTACAAAATAAAAAAATCCTTATTGAAGCCAAACCCTTTGCTTTGGGTGTGAGGGTTGAACACAGTCAAAATTTGATTGACCGGATTCAATATCATTGTGAGGTGGATAGGGGCCCCTATTTACCGGCCTCTTCTTACGCCCTCGTAAATCAGACCTACCTGAATGGGAAGCAGCGGGGTGTTTTCTCTTTTTGTATGTGTCCTGGTGGGTTCATTGTTCCTGCCGCCACATCACCTGGAGAAATAGTGGTCAATGGCATGAGCCCAAGCCGAAGGGATAGCAAATTTGCCAATTCAGGAATGGTCGTAGCGGTGGAATTGGAGGATTTACCACAATATAAAAAATACGGTCCTTTGGCGGCCATGATGTTCCAGGCAGAAGTGGAACAAAGAGCATGGAAATTGGGAGGGGAGAGACAAACAGCTCCAGCCCAACGCTTGGTGGATTTTACCCAGAAAAAGGTAAGTTCCTCCCTTTTGGACACTTCATACCAACCTGGCTTGAAATCAGTAGATATGTATGAAGTTTTACCAAATTTCATCGCAGAGAGATTAAAACAAGGATTTTTGAACTTTGGTCAAAAAATGAAAGGTTACCTAACCAATGAAGCGCAAATCATTGGAGTAGAAAGTAGGACCTCCTCTCCGGTCAGAATACCCAGAGACAGGGAAAGTTTTGAGCATCCTATTGTGAAAAGGTTGTATCCATGTGCCGAAGGAGCCGGCTATGCAGGGGGAATTGTTTCAGCTGCCATGGACGGTGAGCGTTGTGCTGAGAAACTGATTGAAAAATATATCACTGTGAGGTAATTTACTAGCTACAATTTAAAAGCGAATTTTCTGCTATCAGCTGCTCCAACCATTGTGTACTTTGACATTTGATTTTATTATCATGTAACTGAAAAATACCACAAAAGTGGTATTTTAATTACTTCACTTTTTGGGGAAATTTGAAGCTGAATCAGATTATGATTTAAAAATATTTCTGATCCTTACTAAACTTAAACACTATGAATCCGGTATCCTGCTCTGTACCGGATTTTTTTCTTGGGATAAATGCAAAAGTGCTAACAACTTGCAAAATGTATTTCTCTTAATTTTATCACCACATAGCAACATAGTTCACATAGAATGGCCCAGTCTAAAGTAAAGTATTCAGAATTCACAAACTATATGGTCTATGTGACTATGTGGTAAAATGTATTTCCTTTCACAAATCAAACTCAGGTTTCCAGACCTGTTTTTCTCCGCTATAAAGGGATTGATTGGCCAAAGCGACAACAATGGCTGATTTACCACCATTGACCACATTGGAATGGGGAAGGTCTTTGGTTATCAAGCAACGGTAAAAATCCTCCAATGCATAATAGGAACCATCTTTTGTCGGCTCATTCAGAATTTTCACTCCCCGTTTATCCGAAGACCAAGATAAGCGGGTGGCTCCGGAAACCCCATCTACTTGTTCCAATTCCACTTTTACATCAGGTTCAGGATAAAAAACACCTTCATTGGTCAATAAGGAAACCATACCCTTACTTCCCTTTATTTTAAAGGAATAGCCATCAAATTGGTTGGAACAGGTGGCTCCAAAATTCCCTATCATATCATCTTTTTCGTAACGTAAGGTCACCTGTACATTGTCAAATGTTTCCCTGCCATCCTTGAAATGGTCTATGCCGCCCACCCCATAAACGGTACTTGGCTGGGTTTCAAAAGCCCAATGGATAAAATCCATTTGATGGGAAAGCAATTCCGCTACCAATCCACCGGAATATTCTTTGTACATACGCCAGTTGATCTGTCGCTCCAATTCCGGGGAGGGGAGAGGTCTTCTCCAGTTATGGTTTCTGTCCCATCTTGCTTCAACTTGCGTAACTTTACCGAGCCAGCCACTTTGGATCATTTCTTTCACTTTAAAATACAAGGGAGAATATCGATATTGGTGCCCGATCTGAATGACCTGGTTTGGATATTCTTTGCTGAGTTGATTCAGTTCAATGGCCTGATCAATGGAAAATACCATGGTTTTCTCCAAAAAAAGATGTTTCCCTGACTCCAATACTGCTTTGGCATGATCAAAATGGAGATATAAGGGAGTGGCAATCAAAATGACATCCAAATCCTTTTGGTCCAATAGGGAACGGTAATCCTGATGAAATTGGATGCCTGAAGGATATTTCTTCTTCGCAGACTCCAACCTCAGGGGTAAATTGTCACAGATACCTTTGACCTGAAATTGTTCCGGCATATTATTCAGAACCTGATGAAGTCCAGAACCCCTGTCACCATAGCCCAAAATTCCGATAGTAAATACCTGATCTTTTTGAACAAAGTTCAATCCTGAGGAAAAGGACAGCGGCATGATTGATCCAGCCGACAATAATGTGCCTAATTTTACAAAATCTCTTCTTTTCAATGGAATTGGTCATTTTTTGAGATTTCTAATATAAAAACTTTTAGATCAAAGCCTTAATAATATCATCCTCAATTGGATGATTATTTTAGAAAAATTGTTTTAAATCCGGACAATACATGACACTCAGTCAGGAAAGGAAATATATTTTTCCAAAATTTGATTAACATTGGATTATAATTAAAGAAATGGAATTTGTTATTGTTGATATTGAAACCACGGGTGGAAACCCAGGTCAGGGTGGCATCACCGAGATTGCTGCATTAGCTTTCGACGGCGGCAATATTATTGACAGGTTCCATACTTTGATCAATCCAGAGCGATATATACCCAATTTTATCACCGGTCTGACGGGTATTGACCAGAATATGGTTGCTGAGGCACCAACTTTTGGGGAAATAGCACAGGAATTATATGATTTTTTAGAAAACAGGGTTTTCGTAGCCCATAATGTCAATTTTGATTATTCATTTATCAAAGAGGCTTTTAAAACCAGGGGATTGGAATTTAATCAACCAAAATTATGCACGGTAAGGTTGAGCCGAAAAGTTTTTCCAGGATTCAAATCCTATGGTTTGGGCAGAATTTGTGAGCAATTGTCAATTAAAATTGAAAACAGGCACAGGGCATTTGGAGATGCAGAAGCCACAACTGTTTTATTTGATAAAATTTACCGAACCAAGCCAGAAGTTATTTTTGAGACCCTGAAAAAGAATAATGGAGAGACTTTTTTACCCCCCAATATTTCCAAAGAGAAATACCTTCAGATTCCTGAAAAAACAGGGATCTATTATTTCCACGACCAAAAAGGTCAGGTAATTTATGTGGGAAAAGCCATTAATATCAGAAGCAGGTTTAAAAGTCATTTTTCTGGTAACTCTCAGGAAAAACTAAAACTAAAATCCGAAATCCATGATATCAGTTGGGAATTGACAGGGTCAGAATTTCTCGCTTATTTATTGGAAGCTCTTGAAATCAAGCGTATTTGGCCCAAATTCAATAGAGCACTAAAATATAAAAGCAGTAATTGGGGTTTATTTCAATATGAAGACAATAACGGTTATATCCGCTTTCAGGTAAGCAAGAGTACAGGCTTACTCAAGCCGGTTTATGAATTTGACAACCATTCTGAAGCTTGGAAATTTATCACAGAGCAAACACAATCATTTCAGCTCTGCCCTAAATTGACCGGAATTCAAAAAACTCCTTCCCATTGCTATGACCATATGGTAAATAAATGTCTGGGAGCCTGTTGCGGAAAGGAATCTGTTACTGATTACAACTTACGGGTCAATGATTTCCTGGAATCTATCAACAACCAATCCGGTGCAATCCTTATCAAAGAGAAAGGGATCAGCCCGGAGGAAAGTTGTGCTTTATATTTTGAAAATGGAGTATTCAAAGCTTATGGTTTTTTTGATACCAGTTACTTTTTCTCCCATGAAGGTGAAGTCCTAGAAGCACTTACCAAGGTCAAGCATCTTCCCGAAACCAAATATATTTTGAGATCCTTTATTCCCAAGATTTCACCCCGAAATATTATCCCCATTTGATACCAGTGACATAAATAGGAGCACACGTCATCCTGAGTCGCCAACATTTCGAAAATGTTCAGAAAAGGTAATGACATCTTTTGGAACGTCATCCTGAACCGGAGCCTGCCTGTTCGTCAGACAGGCTTGCGGAGGTGAAGGATCTCCTCTTTTTCTGAGACCCTTCTCCCGAACCATCAGGATCAGGTTGACGGTTCCAATAATCTGTCAATGGTACGTAGAAAGCATCTCATTAGGATCAGTAAATTACAGATATAAATAGAAATTGAACCGCTGGAGATCCCTCGTGCCTCGGAAAGACGGGTAAACTGGTGCCATTCCCTGTCTGTCAAAACCAATTTTAATGACTCAAATTAATAAAACAAAAGTAGCCACAGCGCCTTGATTGAGTGTATACTCCCCAAATTTATCCCCATGTTTAAGCGAAAACTCTTTGGCTCCTTTACCCTCATTCAATACGATAAGCACAATTTTACCATCAGGCCTGAGAAACGCCACATTGGCCAATCCTTCAGGTTCATTGGTTTCAATCCTTAGAGAACCCGCATCCACAAATTTGGAGGCATGGGCTACGATGTAGTATGCAGGATTTCTGTAAACCGAATTGATTTTTATAGTTACAGCTCCCAGACAAAGACTACAGCCTCCACGGTCCGTGAAAGGTTTCAAATCAGGAGCCGAACTTAAATTCCATTCCAGTACGGTTTTGGCCCAGTTTCTACTGGCGCCGATGATAAGGTTCTTGGTATGCCAGGCCAGATCACCGGAAAGATCACCGGGAGAACCTATCCATTGTTCTGTAAAATACAGGTTTTTGTCCGGATGGGCTCTGTGTACTTCTGAAAGGGCTTCAATATTCCCTCCATACAGATGGAAGGCCGACCCATCTATATATTTCTTTGATTCGGGATCATCCAAAATACTGATCGGATAATCCGGCCTATCCGCATTATGGTCATAAATGATGATCTTGGTCTTGATTCCAAACTCTTCGAATTTAGGCCCCAAGTGATTCTTGATAAAATCCGCCTGTTCTTCCGGAAGCATCAGTAAACTTGGATTGTTTCCGGGATGTAAGGGTTCATTTTGGACCGTGACAGCATCAATCTCAAAGCCTTCTTCGGCCATTTGCTGTATATATTTCACAAAATATAGGGCGTAGGCATCATAGTTTTGTGGCAATAACTTACCACCTCTGGTATCCTTATTGTCCTTCATCCAGGCAGGTGGAGACCAGGGAGACCCCATCAGTTTGATATCAGGATTGATGGCCATGATTTCTTTCAAAACAGGAATAACATCTTGTCTATCAGGACCCAGATCAAATTTCGTTAAATCAGGATCTTCTTCTCCTTCCTGAAGATCATGGTAGGAAAATACAGTATCGTTGAGATCTGATGCGGCAATGGACAACCTTAAATAATTGATCCTAATGTCTTTTTCCCTATCACCAAACAGTTCCTGTAACAAATCAGCTCTCGATTCTGCAGTCATTCCCAATAAATGTTTGGCAGAACCTTGAGTCAAGGTAAATCCAAAGCCATCCATTTCCTGATACCTCATATCAGGATTGATTTCTATCACAGGCCCTGAAAAAGTCTTTTTTACAAAACTTATTTTTTCCTGTTCCTGGAATAAGATTTCGCCTGATGGATCGGTTAACCAGATTTGGGCATCAAATCCTTTTTCTGCACAGGCGGTAAACAAAAAAATGAATAAAGGAAGAAGTCGTTTTTTCATGTAGTTGTCCTAATAATAAAGCCAAGGAAAATTAATTAAAATTTCCTTGGCTTATTAATGCAATGTAAAAAATGTCTTGCAAGTCTATCTAAAATGCAAGGGCAGCAAGTCCAAGCTGTTTTTTAAATGGCTTGATGAGATTTGAAATATTGGTGTTATATTTTCCTAATAACTGTTGTCCCAATAATCCCATCAAAAAATTTTGTCTGGTATTTTTAAGGTCCAAGAATTGGTTTTTCTTTACCGCATCAGTTGCGGAACTGTTTAACACTTTAAAAATGTCATCGGTAAAACTTTGGTTATTGGCTTTTAGCTTACTTTCCTGATCGGAGGAAAGCCCTAATCCCTCAAAGGTATTCAGGGCACCAAGAACCTGTGTAGGTAAATCGATTTTGGGAATACTCGGTATTTGGGCTTTAACCTCCTGGGAAAAGAACGCTCCAAAAACAAATGCAGCAAGAATTAGTAGCTTTTTCATAAGATTTTATTTAAATGTTTCTAAAAATAATAAGATTATTTAAAAAAATTATCATTTATAAAAGATCAAAAACCTTCATGACACTCAGAGCTCCTAATAATAATGTAATCAGCCAAACAATTACACTCAGCAGGTTTAGAAACCAAGAGTTTTGAAATTCACCCATCAGGGATTTCTTATTGACCAACCAGATTACATATCCGGAAAGTAAGGGCAATAGGATTCCATTGGCCAATTGGGCGATGGTAATGAGCTGTACAGGCTTAATTCCCAATGAAGAGAACATCAATCCAAGCCCCAAAATAAGTCCAATACTCCATTTCATTGGTTTCCCATTAATCTTGGAGGACCATCCGAAACAACCTGTTACAACCAAAGAACCTGCTAAAGGTGCGGTGACCGCTGAGGTTATCCCTGCAGCAAAAAGTCCAAACGCTAAAAAATACTTGGCAACTGAACCCAGTAAAGGCTCCAGTCCTTTGGCTAAATCGGTGGCATTGCTTACTTCCATTGCTGAACCTGCCGCTCCCGTAATTACAATCGCCATGGAAACAATACCTCCTAAAATAACTGAAAGCATCGTATCAAATCTTACAAATTTCAGGTCCTGAATGCTTTTCCATTTTTCGGAGACCAAACTGGAATGCAAAAAAAGATTATAAGGAACAACAGTCGTACCGATCAAAGCCACAATGGTAATGATGTTCTCGGTTTTTATCCTTGGAACCATCCCTTTTAACAAATCCAATAGCATGGGTTTGACCATTAAGGCCCCAAGCAAAAATGCCAAACTCATCAGGATCACCAATAAGGTTAAAATTTTGGTAATCAGTTTATAACTACCACTAAAAAGCAAAAACAGAGCAATGCATCCAATTAAGAAATTCATCAGGTTGATTTCCAGTTTGAAAAAACTAATTGAACCTAATTCAAAAAATAATTCTGCTCCCAGTGATCCTCCACTGATATTGCCTGCCTCATAGGCGGCGTTTCCCAATACAATTGCCAAAAGTACCAGAGTAATGGAAAAATATCTCATTCCTGCTGTTCTAATTGTCTTGGAAATATTTGCAGCCAGGCCAACTTGGGTGACCAAACCAATTCTTGCAGCGGATTCCTGAAGGATAATCGTAGTGATGATGGAAAGAACCAAAGCCCAGAGCAAATCATAACCAAAATTCACCCCAGCTAGGGTGCAAACTGTAACCGTCCCAGGACCTATGAAAGCTGCTGCAATGAGTGGTCCAGGACCAAAATATTTAGACAAGCCTCTTTTCATGGAGCCTGCTGAAGGGCATAAACAGCAAATGAGCCTAACCAATGGGTTCCCTCATAATTATCATCCACTATAGATGGTAAAGAATATAAGATATGCTCATTTGCATTTTCAACCAGGTGCCCGTATTCTGTAGGAAAATCTTTGGCCAAACCATATAAAACCCAAGCCCTGCTGAAATTCAGGCCATCGAGATGCACCAATTTCCCATCGGTTCGATCACTCACTTTTCCAGGTTCAAGAGTAAAGTCCTTTGAAGCCAAATCTGGCAAAAATTGATTAACCCAATCTTTAAATGTATCCCTTGGCAAAACCTTTCGCATAATATCCAATTCCTGAAAACAGGGTGATAAAAAATCAAAACCGCTAGGTTCCCAGGACATAGGACAATTTGCATCTTGTTGAAACCAGTCAATGGCCCTCGTTCTGATGGTCTCTTCCAAAGCGATATGGTTCAGGGTTTTGGCATAATCATAGGCAAATGTCAGTCCGAAGGCAATATTGGAATGCTCCCCCACACGGATGGGATAGATCAGTTTGGGGAGAAAATCCAGGTATTTTTCTATCATCAGATCTGTTAAAGGCTGAAGGTTACTTTCAAGTTCTTTGGCAAAGGGATCATCCCAAAGATGTAATTCCTCTGCCAGTTTTAAAACCCATGCCCAACCATAGGTCCTTTCAAAACTACTTTCCTGAGGACTGAGAAAATAGGCTACTTCTGCTTCAATATTTTCCTTGCTTATGTTCTCCAATAGCTTCTTTTTTATTTCTTCCTTCTTGACCAGATCCGGAAATTGCCTTAACAAGCTGACCAACATCCAATGCCCATGCACACTTGAATGCCAGTCAAAACAACCATAAAATGCCGGATGCAGTTCTTTTGGACCCTTTAAATAAGCTTCATTTTCCAAGGTTTGGTTTAATTTATTGGGATATTCCACTTGCATACAATGGAGGGGCAAGGCAGCCAATCGGTTGGCTTCTTCAAGTGTAAGTTTCACAGGTTCTATTGAAGTCAGATTTTCAAAACCCTGGCTGCTGCAAGCAAAGAAGGCTAGGGAAAAGAAAACCGGTAAGAGATGATTTTTAAACATGTCCGGGAGAATTAATTTATTGAAGATAATGCGAAAATTCTTGAATCTAAAAATGGATTTAATTCTTTGGACTGAATATGTTTTATTATTTTGTGTACCAATTCAAATTCCACAATAATTTTTGTTATGTCCAAAGTAGAAGAATTCAAATCACATATTGACCTGGGATATACTTTCAAAGGTGATTCTATAATTTTAGGAACAGGCATGCTTGACCAGGAACCTGTCAAGCATGCCCAAATTAAAATCCCATTAAAAACACTTAATAGACATGGACTGATCGCTGGAGCAACCGGTACAGGGAAAACCGTTACTTTACAGGTACTTGCCGAGCAATTATCCCTTCATGGGATTCCATCTGTATTGATGGATCTCAAAGGGGATTTATCCGGAATTGCCCAACCCGGAACTTTGAACAGCCATATTGAAAGAAGGTCTGACCTGGCAGGGATTGAATATACGCCAATGGGTCTTCCGGTGGAACTGATGTCAATAAGCAATGAAAAAGGGGTGAAGTTAAAATCTACTGTGTCAGAATTTGGGCCGGTATTGATTTCACAGATTTTGGAACTGAATGATACCCAACGGGGAGTGATTGCTTTGGTATTCAGGTATTGTGATACCCATCATTTACCCTTGTTGGATCTCAAAGACCTGAAAAAAGTTCTTCAATACATCATGAATGAAGGTAAAGAGGAAATTACCAAGGAATTTGGGGCTGTATCTCCTGCTACGGTCAATACCATTATGAGGAAAATCATAGAATTGGAGCAACAGGGAGCCGAGGAATTTTTTGGAGAACTTTCCTTTGAAGTAGATGATTTTGTCAGGACCATAGATGGCAAAGGTGTTATTTCGATCATCAGGTTGACTGATATTCAAAACAGGCCTAAACTCTTTTCGACATTTATGTTGTCTTTATTGTCTGAAGTTTATGAAACTTTCCCTGAGCAGGGAGATTCGGATAAACCTAAACTTTGTCTTTTTATAGATGAGGCCCATTTGGTTTTTTCCAATGCATCTAAGGATCTGATTGACAGAATAGAGTCAATTGTAAAATTGATACGTTCCAAAGGGGTAGGGGTGTATTTTTGCACCCAAACACCAACAGATGTTCCGGAAAAGGTTTTAGGCCAATTGGGCTTAAAAATCCAACATGCCTTAAGGGCTTTTACTGCAAAAGATAGGGCTGCAATAAAAAAGACGGCTGAGAATTACCCCATTTCTACGTTTTATAATACTTCTGAAGTGCTTACTTCTATGGGTATTGGGGAAGCTTTGGTGACTGCACTGAATGAAAAAGGTATTCCAACTCCATTGGCCCATACCTTATTGAGGTCGCCCATAACCCGGATGAATATTCTTACCCCGGAAGAAATCGAATCACTGGTAAGTAAATCCTATCTGGTTAAAAAGTATAATACCGCTATAGACAGAAAAAGTGCCTTTGAAATATTGGATGAGAAAATCACCAAAGCTGAGCAGGCTGCAGCCCAACAGAGTACCCAAGCTTCCAATACACAGAGAAGAAGTGCTGGTAGGCCACCTAAGGAAACTTCATTGATAGAAGATCTGACTAAAAACACGATGGTCAGGCAGATTGGAAGGACTATTTTCAGGGAATTGACAAGGGGAATTTTGGGATCTGTCTCTGGAAAGAAAAGGTAATTCCAGTGAAAAAAATCAAAGTTGGGGTAATTGGGGCAGGAGCAGCCGGTTATTTTTCAGCCATTCTGGCGGCTAAGGAAAATGTTGATGTGACCATCCTTGAGAAAACTTCAAAACCACTTGCCAAGGTGAAAATTTCAGGAGGGGGAAGGTGCAATGTAACCCACGCTGCTTTTGAGAATTCAAAACTTGTCAAAAACTATCCGAGAGGGGAGAAGTTCCTCAAAAAGGTATTTACACACTTCTCCGTTAAAGATACCATTGACTGGTTTGAATCCAGAAATGTTCCTTTGAAGGTAGAAGAAGATGGCAGGATCTTTCCCGTAAGTGACAATTCCCAAAGCATTATTAATGCTTTGCAAAAAGAAGCAATTCGGCTGAATGTTAAAATTCAGTTAAATTTTTCAGTTGACAAGATTGAAAAAGCAGGAGATAGGTTCATCATATTCTCCAAGGATAGAAAGATTGATTTTGACCGATTGATTATTTGTTCAGGAGGAAATCCAAAAATGGAAGGTTTCAACTTTATCCATGGATTAGGACATACGATTGTACCTCCCATTCCTTCCCTCTTTACTTTCAATACGCCACATGAACCAATAAGGAAATTGATGGGAATATCGGTTCCTGAAGCATATGTAAGATTAGAAGGAACCAAATTGGCCTATCAAGGTCCACTTTTGATTACCCATTGGGGACTCAGTGGACCAGCTGTCCTCAAACTGTCTGCTTTTGGAGCCCAATGGTTGCATGAGCACAAATACAAAACAAAAGCCCATATCAGGTGGAATTCAGATTGGACGGAAGATTTCATTCTTCAGAATCTATTAAATTTCAAGAATCAGCATCCAAAGAAAAAGATCAGTACTAATTCTTTGTTCGGACTGCCTGCACGCTTATGGGAACACCTGACAGAAAATTCTGAAATTTCTGAAGAAAGTATTTGGCAAAACATAGCAAAAAAACAGTTGAATAAACTAGTTCAGAATCTTTTTTGCTATATTGTCACCGTGGAAGGAAAGACTACTTTCAAAGAAGAATTTGTAACAGCTGGTGGTGTTGATTTGGATGAAGTTGATCCTGAAACCATGCAAAGCAAACTGGTCAATGGTTTGTTTTTTGCCGGTGAGGTTTTAAATATTGATGGGATCACAGGTGGTTTTAATTTTCAGGCTGCTTGGAGTACCGGATATCTGGCTGGAAGGAATGCCGTTTACAAATTTTGAGCATGCAAAATACACCACCTGTAAATTTTGATAAGATTGATGAAATGACTGATGGCGATGCCGATTTTAAGGCAGAGTTGGTATCAGCGATTTTTAATTCTTTAGTGGAATTACGGGATGTCTATATACAAGGGGCATCACTGGAAAATGAAGATACCATACAGGAAATCCGGCATAAAGTAAAACCATCACTTGCCTTATTTGAAATCAATGAACTCAATGAGCTTTTGAATGAAGGGAAAGAATTAATTGAGGAAAAAGGCTTTGGCCCGGAATTTTTACAACATTTGGACCGGTTCCTGGATGTGGTTCAGGAAGTCATAGATTATGTTGAACCCCATGTACCAAAACCAGGGGAATAATAATTTATATCATTTTCGCAATCCAACCAATAAGGAAATTCGGAATGAATTATAGTTCATTTTTTCTGAAAATATCTATTAATATCCAATATCAATAAATACCTGACACAAAAAACCTACCGTATAATTTGTTTAGTAGCTTAAAAGCAGACTTAGGTATAATTTATAATTTTTTGACAAGGTCTACCAACCTATTGGAGTAACCTGCTTCATTGTCATACCAGCCAACAATTTTTACCAGATTGCCCTTTGCAGAAGTTAATCCTGCATCAAAAATACAGGAATGAGGGTTGCCAATAATATCAATCGAAACTATCGGATCTTCTGTATATTCCATGATTCCCTTCATTTCCTTCCTGGCGCTTTCTTTAAATACCTGATTAATTTCCTCTGTGGTAGTTTCCCTTTTCAGTTCCACGATCAAATCAGTTAGCGAGCCATCCGGAACAGGTACACGCATAGCAGAAGCTTCGATTTTCCCTTTCAGATGAGGCAAAACAATTTCCATAGCTTTTGCAGCATGGGTGGTAGTAGGTATTATGGAATAGGCAGCTGCCCTTGCCCTTCTCAAATCCCTATGGGGAGCATCATGCAGGTTTTGATCATTGGTATAGGAATGTACTGTTGACACAAACCCTTTTTCAATACCAAAATTATCCTCCAATACCTTCACCATTGGGGCCAAACAATTCGTAGTACAGGAAGCATTTGAAATGATGTCCTCATCACCTTTTAAAATATGTTCATTAACTCCCAGTACAATGGTGGGAACATGGTCATCCTTGGCAGGTGCAGTGATGATGACTTTTTTGGCACCGGCCTTCAAATGTCCTTCTGCCTGTTTTCTTTCCGTAAATCTTCCTGTGGATTCCAGCACAATATCAATATCCAAATCACGCCAGGGGATCAACTGAGGATCCTTTTCTGCAAAAATTTTAATTTTTTTGCCTTTGATCCAAATATCTCCCTCTACCACCTTGACCGGAAATGGATATTTCCCGTGAACGGAATCATATTGTATCAAATAGGCAAGTGTTTGTGGGTCAGTAAGGTCATTTACTGCCACCAGATCAATGCCTTCCTGTTCCAAGAGCAGTTTGATAGTCAATCTCCCGATCCTTCCACAGCCATTAATAGCCACGCGCTTATTTTTCATATTTGGTCCTTACTTCAAATGGAAAGCGAAATTACTAATTTGTCCCCCAAAGGCTAAAAATATTTCTCCACTAATTTTCAGACTTTTGAAAAGTTAAACCAAATATTTTTTGGTCATGTTTTGCATTGTAGAATTAACCCTCTATATTTGCATCACCGTTTAAAAACGGCTTCCCCAAACCAAAAATGGTCGATTCGTCTAGGGGTTAGGACGCATCCCTTTCACGGATGAAACACGGGTTCGATTCCCGTATCGACTACTGAAACACTGAAAAACTTTCAGTGTTTTCTTTTTGAAATAATGGTCGATTCGTCTAGGGGTTAGGACGTATCCCTTTCACGGATAAAACACGGGTTCGATTCCCGTATCGACTACAACAAATTGATGTTTTTCATCGTTCGGATTGCAATTAGCATGATGAATTTGTTTTATGGTTGTTAGTGGTTAAAGTGAGTGAAAACCCAGTCTTTTAGGCTGGGTTTTTCATTTTTAACCCGAATTATGAATTAGTTTTTGTTGTACTATCCCAGTATAGGTCCGAAAGGGCAGAAAACCTAATACATTCCTTGTGCTAAACCAAAACCAAACCTTCTTCGACCAAATTTGTCCAGGTAGGAGATTGCATGAATTTTTCAAAATCCGATAAACCTGCATCCTGATAATTTTCCTTTAGGGATTCCAAAGTAATTTCTTTTTGTCCATTTTGGGGTATAAGTTGATCCATGATCTTGAGCAACCAATTTCCTTCCAAAGGATTCACTTTGATTTCAGTTTTATGGATTTTATTCTCGAAGACCAATTTTGAAGCGGAAATCTTTTTTCCTTTTTTCATATAGGAATATTGGACCAACTCAGGTGAATTTCCTAACCAAACCACTTTGGTGGATGGCTTCAAAACAGATTTTGGATTCTCTAGAAGCGCTTTATAGATAAAATTAGGGGGAATGCTTGTGGCCGGAACTTTAAAATTAAACCATTCCTGAAGGTTATAATCAAAACAAATCCCATGCATATAATTAAACAGCGCTTTTTTAAGGCCATCGCTGAACTTTTCATGGTCAGCTCCCAAAGGATCCTCATGACTCAGGTCATTGTCTGCAAACAATCCTTTTTCAGGGCCGGTCTTTATTACTTTGAACGCAGCAGGATCAATACCGATAGGAGCATGGGAAGTCATGGCAAATAGATGCCAAAAACCGGATTGCAGCACATTGTTCATAAACAATTGCCTGACCATTTCCAGGCTGTCTATGGTTTCCTGTGCAGTCTGCGTTGGAAAACCATACATCAAATAAGCATGGACCATAATGCCTGATTCGGTAAAATTTCTCGCCACCCGGGCAACCTGGGATACGGTCACTCCCTTTTTCATCATATAAAGCAAGCGGTCAGAAGCTACTTCTAATCCTCCTGAAACAGCAATACAGCCGGATGCCTTTAACAATCGGCATAGGTCAAAGGTGAATCTCTCCTCAAACCGGATATTGGTCCACCAGGTGACCTTCAGTTTCCTTTTCAGAATCTCCAATGCTACCTCCCTCATGAGGGCAGGAGGGGCTGCTTCATCGACAAAGTGAAAGCCTGTTTCACCTGTTTGGGCAATTAATTCTTCCATTCTGTCACAAATCAAGGAAGCGCTGATGGGTTCATAATTCTTGATATAATCCAGCGTAATGTCACAGAAGGAACACTTTTTCCAATAGCAGCCATGGGCCATAGTCAGTTTGTTCCATCGGCCATCTGACCATAGACGGTGCATGGGATTGGCAATTTCAATCACAGAAAGGTATTGGTGAATCGGCAATCCTGAATAATCAGGTGTGCCTATTTTACTGAAAGGAATATCGGATTCTTTTGATCCATTCAGATATTTCACCTTGCCATCAATCAAGGAAAATGTCCTTTTTATGGAATCTATTGGTCTTTTCCCATCCAGGAATTCCAACAAACAGGTCAAAGGCCTTTCTCCATCATCTAAAGTAATGAAATCCAAATATTTAAATACTCTCGGTTCATTTAAAGATCTAAGCTCTGTATTGGGATATCCCCCACCCATGGCCACTTTGATATGAGGATGATTTTTTTTGATATAATCCCCGCAGCGTAGGGCTCCATAAAGGTTTCCGGGAAAAGGAGTGGAAATACAGACCAGGTAAGGTTGACTCAATTGTATTTCCTTCTCAAGTTCTTCCAACAAAAAATGATCGGTAAAGGATAAATCTCCTTCCAATGACTCATATAAGGGATCAAATGAAGTGGCTGACCTTCCCAGCCGCTCTGCATACCGACTAAAACCGAAATGAGGATCCAAGGCTTCCTGTATCAAGTCTCCTAGGTCTTCCAGGTACAAGGTGGCCAAATGCCTTGCCTTATCCTGAATCCCCATAGTTCCAAATGCCCATTCCAGATCGTCAAGCTGATCAAAACGGGAAGCTTGTGGGAGAAAATCCCCATCACAGATCGTGTAGGCTAGGGTAGGGTTGTCAAACTGAAGGAACCTGATAACCGGATCTATGGTGTTCAAGTATTCCTCCCTAAGTTTAAAAATCCTCTGACTATTTTGAGATAGATGGCCTTTTCCAGCTTGATTAATTGTGTCAAATACTTTTTTTAAACCCTCTTTTGAGAAAATCCTCAAGATAACCTTGATGCCTAGATCAGACTGAAAGGACTTCCTTTCCAATGTGTTCAAATATCCTTTGATATAAGCTGTTGCAGGATAGGGGGTATTGAGCTGAGTAAACGGAGGGATTAAAAGAAGGATTGATGACTTTGACACCGGATTTGAATTTGCTACAAATTTGGTGATTTTTTATAAAGATTCGGGAATTTAGATAAGGTATAAGGCAAAAGATGATAGGTGAAGGGCAAAAGGAGGAAATAAAAAGTCAAAATTGAAATATTTCCGTTTAATTTATCTTGCTGTAATTATAAGTTGGCAAATCCTTGAAACAGCATGGACCTGGATTGGACAATCTGTTATCTATGTAAAGAAATAATCTTTCTGTAGGGCCCCATCCGTAAACAAAGGATCCCAGGCTTGGACAAGTCCAACAAAATTCATCAGTTACATCTTCAAATTGCGAGGCAGCTGACCTTAACTCGGATAAATCAAAATTCAAACTGATTATAGCATGAATTTCTTTTACCTGAATTTCACTAGGTTCAATTATTTTATAAGTACCCCACAAAGTGGCATCTGTTTTGGAATTAAATTTTAAGAAAGTACCACCATTTAAGAAAATATAAGTTTCAGTGTAATCTATTTCATCTTTAAACAGCCTTGTTCCCTCCAAAGGGGAGACAATTTCTATTATTTCCCATGTACCATTAACTACGATTTCTGGACCCTTATCCTCTTGTTTATCACATGAAGTCAATACCAACAAGAAAAGAATAGCGTATAAAAATATTTTCATGGTGACTTCTTTTTTCTTTAAACGTTGAATTAAAGAATAAGTTATCATCCAATCAAATCCTATTTCAACTCATTTTCCGAAATAAAAAAAGGTAAAAGGGTGAACTTTTACCTTTTTACTTTTGCCTTGGCTCTTTTTCCTTACTTTTTTATCTACATTCTATCCCCGTAGAAAATGGCATTAAAGAACATCTTGTTTGTCCCAAACCAAGTACCCCTGAAATTAGGATTGTCGATAAAGTGAATCACCCTTCCCTGACCAACAGGCGATACCAGAACACTGGCACTTTGTTTTACTTTTTCAAGGTTAGCAGGGGAGATATAGCCTCCCAAAAGTGGGTTAGCCGTATACCGCACAGGGGTCTGGTATTTATTTTTGGAAGGTTTAAAGAAAATGGTACTGTTCCTGTAAACAGGAATTTCCTGATTTCGGTACCCAAATCCCAGAGGATGTGTATTATCCAATGTCGCTAGATAAATGCTTCCGCCGACAGCCTGGGCACCTTCAAAGTCTCTTCTGGAAGCAAAAGGTATAAAGTCAGGCCCTTTTGACGCTTCAGTGTTTAAGTATTCCTCTTTGACTATTTCTTGGGACTGTAACCATTGACTGGCGGTTCTTAAGGAAATGATGGTCCCACCACGGTTCAACCAATCCTTGAGGTGGTTGAGCTGCGGACCGGCAATAGAATTATAATTACCCGAGGTTAATATCAGGGTATTGTAATCATATAAGTTCACCCTGCCAATTAAACCAATGTCTACCTTGGAAATCGGCATGCCCACTTTGGTATCCAATAGGTGCCATATTTCTCCAGCTTCATATTGAGAAGTCCCTTGACCGACCAACATCAGCACTTTAGGTTTTTGGACAGCGCTGATATTGTTGCTGCCCAGGTCAATTCCTTTTAAACTGAACCCCGTGGTGCTTGCATACACATGTTGCCCACTGGCTTCAGCTGCTTTGTGAAGAACAGATCTTAACTCAGAAGCAGATAGTTTTTGGAAAGCCATGGGTATGATCAATGAACCTGCTGGAAATTCTTTGGATCCCACATCAGTATTGGAAGTAAAGGGCAGTGCATTGGCCTCTACATGAACCCCCGCTTCCAGAATATGATGCAGGAATTTTGGGGCAAAATAATCGGTCCAATCTACAAAGTAAGCCACATATTGATTTTCAACTGGAAAATGAAGTTCCTGGACAGGTAATGCTGTTACCTCTTTGCCATTTACCATTGCAGTTTGGGAGGCATAAGGCATTCCATAAGCCAAAGCCATGGTCCAGGAAGATGCATCATAAAAGATTGAGTCTGCAAATTCTGTTACCTTTTCAAACATACTCCGTACCATTCTGTACTGTGGTTGTGAGGTAGGAACAATCCATGATTTTCCTTTTTTGAAATTTTTTCCTTCAATACTTATATCTTTATCATTTTCAACGACTTTTATACTATGGTCTAACAATAGCTTTAAGAACAATCTGTTCCTAGATTCATCGTATTCATCCCCAAACACATATGCTTTTGTTCTGGACTGATTAGCCTCTGACAGGGCAGTTTGGAAAAACTCTCTAAGGTACCGATGCATATACTCCCTTTCCTTTACGCCTGCTTCCATAGTAGCGATGGAAGTTTTCAATTGATTGCGGATGGTAAAAGCAAAGGTAATGTCACCTCTTTGCGAGGATTGAATATGACCCCTGGAAGAACCCTGTTCGAAAACCAATCCTAAACCACCCTGAATGTCCGGATAGGTGGAGCCATATCCTGGGTAACTGTTATCAAACACTTCTTTTGTCCAATAGAGGCTTCCTATCTCATCTAGGGCTTTGGCAAAATAAGCCGCAAATTTGCTGTTGATATCTTCGTAATTTTTTCGGGGAACTACTGGGTTTTCACTTCCAAAAGGTTTGGTAGGCTCAAAGAAATAAGTACTGTTTGTGCCCATTTCATGAAAATCTCCCACCACATTCGGATACCAGGTATGGTACCAGGCAATCTTATTTTGCAATTCTACTTGGGCCAGTGGCAGCCAATCCCTGTTCAGGTCAAACCAGTAATGGTTTACCCTTCCTGAAGGCCAGATTTCATTGTGTTCCCTGTCCAAAGGATCCGCTACAGGAGGAGATCCCTTATGCATATTTGCCCAATTCGTATGCCTGTCCCTTCCATCAGGATTGATGGCCGGATCAATCAACACAACGGCATTTTCTCTGATTTCTTTGGCCAAGTCACTTTGGGAAGCAAGTAACCAATAGGCAGTCAAAATGGAAGCTTCACCACCAGAAGGTTCATTGCCATGGACGCTGTATGCCAGATTGATAACTGCCGGCATATTGGAGACATCCGGCAAAGGCTGGCTTGGATCAACCAATTTTATATGATTGGTTCTGATAGATTGAAGATTCTGAATATTGCTGCTATTGCTGATTACCAAGACTACCAGGGGCCTCTTTTGGTTGGTATAACCAATAGTATGCAGTTCTGCCATATCAGAAACCTCCGCCAGTTCCTCAAAATATGCAATCAATCTATCATATCGGGTATGCCATTCGCCAATTTCATAACCTAAAAATGATTCAGGGCTTGGAATTTGGGAATCAAAGGATTCCCCGGGAAAATAGTATTCTTTTTGGGCATTGGCCTGGAGAAAAAATAGGCATGCCATAAGCAGGGATAAGGTATTTTTAATCATTTTTCTATTTTTTTTGGAAATTACAGCTATGCTCTGGTTCTCAAAAAGGAAAATCCACCAATGGCTTTTGAAAGCTAGGGAATTGCTTTAATTTGGGATTTGAAATCAAATCCAATTTAACCTATGAAAAACATTTTAAAAAGCGCCTTTACCATTGCTGCAATTTTTGCAGTCTTGCCACTTATTGCACAGCAACAGGACATTAAACTCCCACCGGAAGCAACTGAATTTTGGGAACCCGTGATCAGAAAGGTTACACCTGGGGCACAGAACAACCTACCACCTTCTGATGCCATTGTTTTGTTTGACGGAAACAACCTGAATAATTTTGTCAGTGACCGAACCGGTGGTTTTCCGGAATGGAAAGTGGAGAATGGTGCATTTACCGTAACACCAAGAACAGGTGATATCAGGACAAAGCAGGCATTTGGTGACATGCAGCTTCATATAGAATGGTCTGCCCCCACAGTGATCAAGGGAGAAGGACAGGGCAGGGGTAACTCTGGTATTTTCCTGATGTCCCATTATGAGGTTCAGGTTTTGGATTCCTATGAAAGCAGAACCTATTCTAACGGTCAGGCAGCCAGTATTTACAAACAACATCCACCTTTGGTGAATGCCATGAAAGCTCCTGGGGAATGGAATGTTTACGACATCTTTTTTACCGCTCCCAAATTCAATGCTGATGGCATGTTGGTTTCACCGGCCAGGGTAACAGTAGTTCATAATGGGATTTTGGTGCAGAATAATGTGGAGATCAAAGGACCTACAGAATATATCGGAATTCCCAATTACAAGGCCCATCCAGCTGAAATGCCGATCAAACTACAGGACCATGGAGATTTGGTCAGCTATAGAAATATTTGGGTGAGAAAGCTGTGAGAATTTCCAATTATCAACTATTAATTTAAAATTATAAATTATTAAAAACATAAAAAGCTGATTTTCAATTGAAAATCAGCTTTTTGTTTAATTACTACTTTATGATTTTAACTTTAACTAAACTTCATTTTTAAATCCGCATTTCTTTCCTTTTGTTTTTTCGTACTGAACTGTAGAGATGTTT